>CAMCUB010000001.1 GCA_945878845.1 Erythrobacter sanguineus
CCCTAATGGCGCGCCTCGCGTCGGGGAGACCCGCCGCCGAATCCGGCCGGATACCCGCCCGGATGCCCGTGGGGCGGAGTAGCTCAGCCGGTTAGAGCAGCGGAATCATAATCCGCGTGTCGGGGGTTCGAGTCCCTCCTCCGCTACCAACAGTATAGCTGACCCGCCACAAGGCTGCGGGCGACATCCCTAGGGCTGTTAATTTGGGTTCTGGTCGGCAGGACGGCCGCGATGAGCATAAGCAGTCCTGCAAACGGCATGGTCATGCGATTATAACGGACGTCACCGGTCGGCGCGGTGCGAAGGGCATTGCCGGGCCAGAGCCTAAGCGCATCACGGTATCCGGGCGCTTGCCGGGCGCGCCGAACAGCGCGGCCAGTTCGGGGCGCAGGGCTGGCGCCTCTACCGGCTGGTTGATGAAGGCGTGCTTCATGCCGAGCGGGGGCACCTGCCGGGCAACTTCGGTCAGTTTCTCGCTGAAGTCCGAGATTCTCGTTCCGGCCCCATTGCGGACCTGGGTTGCGGCATTTATGCGACGGTAGGTGCAAATTATTCAAGGCCGAAAGCTCGGTGGTGAATCAGTTCGACAAAAAGCTGATGTCGCTCTGGATGGGCTGGGGCAAGCGGCTGTTGCCGTTTGCCGATGCCGCCACTGACGATCTGCCGCTGTCTCGCCTGCTCAGGCTTTCGCTCATCCAGTTTTCGGTCGGAATATCGCTGACCCTTCTGGTCGGCACGCTCAACCGCGTGATGATCGTCGAGCTTGAAGTGCCCTCGACGATTGTTGGCGTAATGCTCGCCCTTCCACTGTTGGTTGCCCCGTTTCGTGCGCTTATTGGCTTCCGTTCCGACACGCATCGTTCCGCGCTGGGCTGGCGCCGGGTGCCCTTCATCTTTCGCGGCACCATGATCCAGTTCGGCGGTCTGGCGCTGATGCCCTTTGCACTGCTGGTGCTCGGCGGTGCGCTGCAATCGGCGGCCTGGCCTGCATGGATCGGCCAGATCAGCGCGGCGGTGGCAATCCTGCTGGTCGGCGCGGGCGTGCACATCACGCAGACGGTCGGCCTTGCCCTTGCCACCGATCTGGCGCGCGAGGACCAGCAGGCCAATGTTGTCGGGCTGATGTATGTCAGCATGCTGCTGGGATCGATTGTCTCCGCGCTGGCGCTCGGCGCCTTTCTCACCGATTTCACCCCCGGGCGGTTGATCCAGGTGATCCAGGGCTGCGCCGTGGTCACCGTGTTCCTGAACCTTGTCGCCACATGGAAGCAGGAGGCACTCAATTCGAGCCCGCCGCCAAGCGATCCGGCGGCCATGGCCGGGACGTTCCGCCAAAGTTGGGACAGTTTCATCGTCCTGCGTCAGGCGCTGCGCCGCCTGATCGTGATCGGGATCGGGACGCTGGCCTTCACCATGTCGGATGTGCTGCTCGAGCCCTATGGCGGTCAGGCGCTCGGCCTCGGGGTGGGCATGACGACGCGGCTGACCGCGATTCTGGCGGGGGGCAGCCTAGTGGGCTTCACGATCGCATCGCATATCCTCAGCCGCGGCAGCGATCCGGTCAGGCTGGCGGGGGCGGGCGCACTGATGGGCCTGCCCGGCTTTGCAATGATCATTGTCGCAGCGCCGATCCAATCGGTCTCGCTGTTTTCGGTCGGCGTCCTGATGATCGGCTGCGGTGCCGGCCTGTTCGGCCACGGCACGCTGACCGCCACGATGCGCGATGCGCCCAAGGGACAGGTCGGCATGGCGCTGGGGGCATGGGGCGCGGTTCAGGCAACCGCGGCCGGAGCAGGCGCGGCGATTGGCGGCGTGGTGCGCGACCTCGCCCGCGGTCTTGTGATCATCGAAGGATGGCCCCCGGCGATCTCCGGCTATGTTCTGGTCTACGCGCTGGAACTGGTCCTGCTGGCGGCGGCGCTGATCATCATGGTGCCGCTGCTGCAGCGTCCGCAGGAACAGGCCGGGCTGCTGCCGCGCGTCTGAGCAATTTCCGCCAATGCGCCTGCGGGCGCGCCGGTTGCGTGTTTTCCAGGCGGCTCCGGCTTCCGGCTGAACCCGTGTCTGCGGCACATAAAGAAAGACCCGGCACTTGCGGCCGGGTCCTTCGTGTTGTGTGCTCCACACCGCCCTTGCGGGCTGGATGGATTGTGCAAGCCTCAGGCCCCTGCGGGCCTGCTGTGGCTTATACAGCCGGTGCTGCAGCAGCAGCCGCGGCAGGAGCAGCGGCACCCTGGAAGAAGTCGCTCATCCAGGTCGTGTTGGTGAGAACGGAGTAATGGACCGCGAGCGACGCCAGCACCAGTACGAGGAACATGATCGGAATGATCACATTCGGGCTGACATAGAGGAAAATCCGACCTTCTTTCATCGTCTGGCCTCCCTTACTTGAGCCACGGCGTCAAAACGAACGCCAGCACGTGAGCGGCAACGGCGATGCCGAAGTAAATCCGCGTCCCCCATTTCAGCCCGTCATTGATTTCCAGGGCCTGCGCTTCCGTCAGCCCTGTCGGGTAAACCATTGTGTCATCACCTGCCATGTGGCGAACCTCCTTGATCGGTTACGGCATTCGCGGAAACTCGGTAATGACCCCAGCCTTGTTCCCTTGGGATGCAATTAGCGTGGATGTGGAATTCTCCATGAACCGCATCAAAAATAGCGAATACGGCCATAGGCATCGAGTCGGGTGAGCGGCTTGATGCAGATTGAATGTTGCATTTTACAGGACAAACGTCAACGTTGTTGAACATATTGCAATGTCCAGAAAATTTGTCACTGGTCACGCCTTTTCGAAGGGAATTGGTCGGCCCGGTGGTGGTCTCACGGAACGGGCGGGAGTGGACGAGCGCCAGTCGGCGTTACGTTTTCATCAATCATCATGCGCCGCGCCAGACTATGGCCGATGCTGTCGGCCCGCGGCGCGAAACAATTGCAGCTCTTCACCCGCGTCTGCTGAAAAACTCGTCCTTGTAATGCCGCTAAAATATTGATTTCATGTCCTCTAAGGCAGGCGGAGATGATGTCGACGCGGTCGTGGAGCGGACGAAATGCCATGTTTATGGCCTTTCCTGTGAGGGGATGAGTTGGCTTGGCACGCCCCTCTCGAGAGCGCCAACCGGGCCCATCCGGATCTCTGGCGATACAGAATCAAGGTGGAGGTGCGAGAAAGATTTGGGCTTGCACTCAACCTCTGCTAGGACGCTCTCGGGATCGACAACAATGGGCTCCTTAACGGAGCGAAGGAGGTCGATATGTCCAATGCAGCCCCAGCCATCGACTGGGCGGATGACGTCAAGCGGTATGTACCCAATGCCGATAACGACGTGATCGCCGGAATCGTAAGCCATAGTCTTGTTGTGCTGAAAACCCGCGACTCGGCGCTGGTGTCGTTCGGCAATCCGGCGGAAACGCGCCGCGTGCGCGAAAATTTCTGCAAGAAGACGCTCGGTCTGTCCGAATCTGACGCCGTGCTCGACTCCGCCATCGCCACAGTTGGCCAGCGGCTGAGCGACTCCACCTCGCGCCACCGGGTGACGGCTTATTACCTTCTTGCCGACCATTTCGACAAACTGGAACAGTTCCGCGCGGCGACGCCACCGGCCGAAGCGGCCCGGCCTCTGGCGCCGTGGGCGGCGACCATGTTTGACGGTCCCCCCCCGGGCACGGCCGTCGGCGGCCCCAGCTCCGATCTCACGTTTGGGGCCTTGGCTGGTCTGAGCGGCGGGATTCTGGCGATGGTTGCAGCGATTGCCAGTCATGCTGGTGGCTGACGCTCCGATCGCAGATCGTCCTCGGCACTGACAACGGCCGAAACGGCAGAACGGCTGCACTGACCACTCCTGACCTCATGGCTCTGGAGAGAGTGCCAACCAACGGGCCGGGTTGTGCTTCCCGGCCTGTTGTGCCGTTCGCGAATCTGCATATCCGGCAGAGCGTGTGTAGCCGCGCGGCCTGACCGGCCCGGGTCTGGGGACGAACCCCGTCGTTCCCAGTCGCGGCATGCCGCCTGAACCGGGTGGGCCACGGTCAAGTCGCCGCGCCAGCTTGCTCGTTTTGACAGGTTACCATCGCCTGCTCCTGTCCCATTCGAGAATGCGAAACGGATAGGGAGCGGGCTTGATAGTGGGCAATCTGGCGGGACGTATCGCTCTGATAACCGGGGGGCTGCGGGGTATCGGACTTGCCAGCGCCCGCCGTTTGATCGCCGAGGGCGCAGCGGTCGTCATCACCGACCTTGACCCGCCCGCTGAGGCCGAAGTGGTTCTCGCAGAGTTCGGCCCGGCGGCGAGCTATGTGCGCGCCGATGTCACCTCGGAAAGCGACTGGCAGGCCGTCCATCGCCATGTGCTGGAGCGCCACGGCAAGCTCCACATCCTTGTGAACAATGCCGGCACCGATCTGACCGGCGCGATCGAAACGCTGGCCTTGGCAGACTGGCGGCGGATCATGGCCGTCAATGTCGACGGGGTGTTTCTTGGCACCCGCACATTCACGCGGCTGCTGGCTGAAAGCGGCGCGCAGGTCGCTGGCGGGGCCAGCATTATCAACGTTAGTTCGATCATGGGCCTCGTGGGGATGAGCGAGGTCGCCGCCTACAACGCCAGCAAGGGCGCGGTGCGGCTGTTCACAAAGTCGATTGCGCTCGAATTCGCCACCAAGCGCATGCCGATCCGCGCGAATTCTCTGCATCCCGGCTTCGTCGAGACGCCCTTGCTCCACGCCGGGTTCGAGCGCTGGGTGGCGAGCGGTGCGGCGGAGAAGGTGCAGGATCTGATCGACGGGATGAACGCGGCGACCCCCATCGGCCGGCTCGCCCAACCCGATGAAATCGCGGGACCGGTGGCGTTCCTCGCCGGGCCGGACAGCAGCTACATGACCGGCGCCGAGTTGGTGATCGACGGGGGATGGACGGCGCAATGACGATCGGTCTCGACAACGTGTTAGCCGTAGTGACGGGCGCAAACGGCGGCATCGGCCGGGCAACGGTTGCCGCGATGCGGGCCGCAGGCGCGGCGGTGATTGCAGCCGACCTTCAGCCCGAAGCCGCAGGCGAGGGCTTTGACCACTATCTTCCGCTCGACGTGACCCGACCTGAAGATTGGGACAGGCTGCGCGGGTTTGTGGAGAGCGAGTACGGCCGGCTCGATGCGCTGGTCCACAATGCCGGCCTGTCCATCGTCGGCAAGTTCGAGGATACGCCGCTGGCAGAGTTCCACCGCGTGAACGCCGTCAATGTCGACAGCGTAATCCTCGGCACGCAGGCGCTGCTGCCGCTGCTGATCGCGGGCGGCAAAGCGCGCAAGGGCGGGGCGAGCGTCGTGAACCTCTCGAGCGTCGGGGGCTTGCGCGGGGCACCCTTCAATGCGGCCTATTGCACCAGCAAGGCCGCCGTGGCGATGCTGAGCAAGTGCATGGGGGCCGAATTCGCAGCACTCGGCCACAATATCCGGGTCAATAGCCTGCACCCGGGCGGGATCGACACCGGGATGCTGGCCGGTATCTTCCAGGCCTATGTCGATCTGGGGGTCATGCCCGATGTCGAGACGGCAATTGCGGGCACCGCCGCGCGTCATCCCATCGGACGCATGGGCCGACCCGACGAAATTGCGAGCGGCGTGGTGTTTCTGTGCTCCGACGCGGCGAGCTTCATGACCGCCGACCAACTGGTGATCGACGGCGGCTTTGCCTCGGTCTAGGCGACCGGGGGCATCATCGGCGTGACGGTGTAGCGGCGGCACTGCCAGCCGTCGGCCACTGCGACGCATTCCATCCGGTAGCGCACCTGCATCACCACCCGGCTCTAATCCCAGCTGGAGGAAAGCTGGGGGTCACGTCAGTCTGTCCCATGATCACGTCGATCCCGCTGAACAAGCTGGTTCAGTCGCCCCGCAATGTCCGCCGTCTCAGCGATCCGGCAGGAGATGCTGAGCTCAAGGCAAGCATTGCAAACCGTGGCCTGCTGCAGAATCTCATCGTCCGGCCCGCCGCGAAGGGCAAGTTCGAGGTCGAAGCCGGCGAATGATCCGGCAAGCCTGAGGATGTTGAGCGCCTGCTACAGTGCGGTCGGCGGCCAGTTGCTCAGGGTTCTTGCCGTCCGGGAAAGGCGGAAGGGATCTAGCGGCTCGATATAGTCGGTGCATCACCCTTTCGGTTCGGCCGGATCATGGTGACCCTGCCTGTTTCGCGGATTTGCGATGAGACCCCTGCCTGCGTGCGAACTTCCTATTGGGCGCGGGCGAAAGAGGCTCTCGATTAAGTTAACTCCGTGTTACGCTGACCGCCTGTGGCGATAGCAGGGCCACGGATTGCCGAAGGGGCAAGCGGGCGAGGAGCGGTTACCATGGAGGGCGAGCAGGGTCTCCCGGAGGAGCGAAGGCGCAAGCGCAAAGCCGCTCCCTACGCGGGCGTCCGCCTGCATCCGCGTCGCAGGGGCCGGGGCAATCAGCACAAGTTCCCGGCACCGGTGAGATTCGCCCTATGGCTGGGATTACCGATCGGGCTCTGGGCCGCGATTTACGCGGTCATCCGGCTGGTCGAGTGATGGCATAGCCGGCACCCGGTTGCCTATTCCCCCGCGCTTTGACGCCGGCCGCGACGCTCGGGCGCTCAGGGCGCTCGAAGCACGTGGAGCTGGTAATAGCCTAGCGGCCCGCGCTTGCTTTCCAGCGTCAACCCGCGCGCCTTCGCTACCTCGTCGGCAAGCTCTGGAAGGTCCGCGCGCGGGCTCACATGGAACTTCGCCAGCCACGCCCGCAAGCCCCGCTGGAACGGCACCGGCATACCGGCAAGGTCGCCGAAATCGACCACGTGCAGCTCGCCGCCCGGCGCGAGTTGCCCCGCCGCATGGGTCAGCGCGCCCTGCCAGTCGGGGATCATCGAAAGCGAATAGGACAGCACGATCCGCTCGAAGGCGGGCTCGCCCAGCAGGCTGGCGGGATCGAAGGCGCAGGCATCGCCTTCGCCCAGCCGTGCCTCTTCGCCCAGTGCCGCGCGCGCGCTCTTGAGCATCTCGGAGGAGATATCGAGGCCGAACAAGCGCACCCCCGGCCACGCCTTGGCGACCTTGGCAAGGTTGCGCCCCGTCCCGCAGGCGACTTCAAGCACCCGCATCCCCGGCGTCGCCGCCAGCCCCGCGATCAGCGTGTCGCGCCCGAACAGATAGTACTTGCGGGTGAAGTCATAGATGTGGCGCTGCCCGCGATAGACCTCGTCCATCAGCGCGGCGTGCGAGGGGCGGGGGGTGCTCGCCATTACGCGAGCTCGTAGACGTGCACGCCGCCATAGATCGACGAGCGATCGCGGCGGGTGAGGTCGGCGGAAAGCTCTTCGAGATAGCGCCACTTCGACAGGATCGCGTCATCGAGCCGTCCGGTGAGCAGGCTCGGCTCGGCCGCAGTGCGGAACAGCACGCGGGCGCCGGGGCGGCTGGCGCGGGTGATCTTGGTCCACAGATCGTCAAGCTGGGCGTTGTTCATCCAGTCCTGCGCGTCGAGCAACACGAAGCGGTCCATGCTCGCCTCTTCGCGCCCGCCGATCCAGTCGACCATGTTGGCGCGGGTGACGTCGAGCCGGCCGATCCGCTCACGCATCGCCTCCCAGTTGGCGCGCTGGAGATAGGGCGGCAGGGCGGCGCTTTCCGAACGGTTGTAGCCGCGCCCGAAGGCCTGCCAGGCGAAGTAGTTGTCCTTGACCTCGAAGTCGCAGGCGAGCTTTTCCAGACGGCGGCGCAGCACTTCGGCCATGCGTTCATCGCCCGCAAGGTGCTCGAACTGTGCAGGCGGAATGCCGAGGCCGAACAGCGAGGCGGGTTGATCGGTCAGCCAGCGGATGAACTTCTTCTCGAACACCGGCGCCAGCTCCTGCTCGAACACCGCGCGCTGTTCCTCGAGCGTCTGCGCCTCGAGCAGCTTGCCCAGATCGATCTTGTAGAGCTTGGCAAAGACGTGTGCCAGGCCGATGAAATTGCCCAGCAATCCCTTCCGGTAGATGCCGCGCGTGAAGTAGCTGATGCGCTTGCGCCCGCGGATGTCGCGCTTTTCCCAATAGGCGCGGCTTTCCTCGTCGAGATGGGGCGCGATCATGGTCTTGTAGACCGCCGCGTTCTCCTTGTGGTCGGCATGGGCGAAGAAGCGGTGGAAGCGCTCGTAATTGGGCAGATGCTTGATCGCGGCGATCTTGAGCCGCCCGAGCGCGACATGCGCATGGTTGAGATCGACCGCGGTCACGCTCTCGGGGTTGGCCGTGAGGTAGGACAGCGCGTTGCAGCTGCCGCTGGCGATGCACATCACGCGGCTGTCGGGCTGGATGTCGAGGCCCTCCATGTCGACCACCGGGTCTTCCCAGATCTGGGCATAGACCAGCCCCTTGAAGGCGAGCGCAAACGCCTTGTCGAGCAGCTTGTCGCTGACCTTTGCATCCTTGCGGATCACCGCTTCTTCGATGATCCGCTTTGCTTGAGTAGCCATGGGGGAGGGGGGTCCTTGCCGTTACGTCAAGCTGTTGTCGTATTCGCACTGCGTTTCGTCAATGTGACGGTTTCCACAGCCTTATGCGGTCCCTGCAATCGTGGCAGCATAGGCGGCCGGATCGGCATTGCCGCCGGTGAGCATGATGACCGTTCCGTCGTCCACCGGCACTTTGCCCGCGAGCGCCGCCGCCAGCGCCGCCGCGCCGCCGGGTTCGACCACGAGGCGTAGCTCGCTGAAGGCGAAGCGCTGGGCGGCGCGCACCTCGTCGTCGGTGACGGTGACGCCCGGCTCGGCACGGCCCTTGAGGAGGCCGAGGTTCAATGCCTTGGTGACATTGGGCTGGAGCGCGTCGCAGATCGTCTTGGGTGCATCGGGCGCGGCGTGGACCAGTTCGCCCTTCGCCATCGCTTGGCCCACCATGTCCCAGCCGGCCGGCTCCACGGGGTGCACCGCACTTGTCGGAGCGCCGAGCGCCAGCCCCGCGGTCAGCCCGCCGCCGCCGCAGCACGCGACGATCCGCGAGGGCGTATGGCCGAGCTGCGCAGCGATCTCGATCGCGGCCGAGCCTTGCCCCTCGATCACCCACGGATCGCCGAAGGCATGGACCAGCGTGCCGCCGCGCTCCGTGATCAGCCGCGCGGCAACCGCATCGCGGTCCTCTCCCGGCCGCTGGTAGAGCACCACCTCGGCGCCCAGCGCCTTGGTGTTGGCGAGTTTCACTTGCGGAGCGTCATGCGGCATCACGATCGCCGCCTTCACGCCAAGCCGCCGCGCGCTCCACGCCACGCCTTGCGCATGGTTGCCCGATGACACCGCCACCACGCCGCCCTCCCGCTCTTCCGGCGACAGGTTCGACAAGCGCCACCACGCGCCCCGGATTTTGAACGAGCCGATCGGTTGCAGCACCTCGGCCTTCACCCAGGCGCGTACGCCGCCGATCGTGACCGGCAGCAGCGGGGTGGGGGGCAAGATGCCCGCGACCGACTCGGCCGCCGCGATCACGCCCTCGCGGGTGGGGGTTCGTTCAGTCATGGAACCTGTAGCCTGTCTGTTGGAGACACATGAGACACTGTCCAGAGACTGAAAACCTCCCCCCGCGCGCGGCTCTCTTGCGGCGGACGGAGCGGGAAAAGAGGGCAAGAGATTTTCATGCCTCCCCTATGGCAAATCACGCGCCTGTAGGAAATGCGGATCATTTGTCGCCTGCGCTGCGTTGGGGTAGGGCCCGCGCAAGATTCGCATCGCTTCACGAAAGGTTCCTCCCATGTCGGCAGCAAAGTCCAAAACCGTCCTCGTCATCGGTGCCGGCGGCGTCAGCTCGGTCTGCGTCCACAAGATGGCGTTCAACCCCGAGATCTTCCCCGAAATCCACCTCGCTAGCCGCACCAAGTCGAAGTGCGACGCGATTGCGGCCTCGGTGAAGGAGCGCTGCGGGCGCGACGTTGCCACCTACGAGATCGACGCCGAGGAAGTCCCGGCGATGGTGCGCCTGATCCGCGAGACCGGCGCTGGGCTCGTGGTCAACCTTGCGCTGCCCTATCAGGATCTGCCGATCATGGACGCCTGCCTCGAAGCGGGCGTCGATTACCTCGACACCGCGAATTACGAGCCCAAGGATCAGGCCAAGTTCGAATATCACTGGCAGTGGGCCTATCAGGATCGCTTCAAGGATGCCGGGCTGATGGCGCTGCTGGGTTCGGGCTTCGATCCGGGCGTAACCAGCGTCTTCACCATGTGGCTCAAGAAGCACAAGCTCAAGACCATCCGCCAGCTCGACATTCTCGATTGCAACGGCGGCGATCACGGCCAGCACTTTGCGACCAATTTCAACCCGGAAATCAACATCCGCGAAGTGACCGCGCCCGCGCGCCACTGGGAGAACGGCGCGTGGGTCGAGACCCCGGCCATGTCGACCAAGGTCGGTTTCGACTTCGAGGCGGTCGGCCCCAAGAACATGTACCTGATGTATCACGAGGAGCTGGAAAGCCTCGCCAAGTTCGTCCCCGAGCTTGAGCGCGCGCGGTTCTGGATGACCTTTGGCGATCAATACATCACCCACCTGACCGTGCTCCAGAACGTCGGCATGACTTCGATCGAGCCGGTGCGCTATCAGGGCAAGGACATCATCCCGCTGCAATTCCTCGCCGCGGTGCTCCCCAAGCCCGAGACGCTGGGCGAGACCACCAAGGGCAACACCAATATCGGCGTGATCGCGACCGGCGAGGCGCTGGACGGCAGCGGCGAGAAGACGTTCTACATCAAGAACATCTGCAGCCACGAGGCGGCCTATGAGGAGACCGGCAATCAGGCGGTGTCCTACACCACCGGGGTGCCTGCGATGATCGGTGCCGCGATGATGGTGCGCGGCGACTGGCAGGGCGAGGGCGTGTTCAACATCGAACAGCTCGATCCCGATCCCTTCATGGAGATGCTGAACGCGCACGGGCTGCCGTGGACGGTCGAGGAGATGGACGGGCCGGTCGGGTTCTAGTATCTTCTGCCCTCTGATCGGGGGGCATCGGATGGCAGTCGGATGGCGCGATATTGCCTTTCAGCCGGGCAAGGCGCTTGCCGGGGCGATTGCCGATAGGTGGCTCTGGCTGACCAAGCGCGGCGACCTTGAGCCGTTCCTGTGCTCGATGCTTGGCGATGTCTTCGCCGCCGACGGCGACGGGCAGGTGCATTGGCTGTGCTGCTCTGCCGCCGACGTGCGTCAGGTGGCCGCAAGCCGCGCCGCGTTCGATGCGATTTGCGCGCGAGGTGGCGACGAGGTGGATGAGTGGTTCGGCCCCAAGCTCATCGCGCGGCTGCACGCGGCGGGCAAGATCGCCGGACCGGGCGAGGCCTATATGTTCCTGACGCTGCCGACTTTCGCCGAATGCCGCTTCGAGCCCGAGAATTTCAAGGTCATGTCCGCCAACGACGTCTTCATCGGGCTGGCAGAGATACACCAGCTTTATCTCGGGATTCCCGACGGCACAAAGGTCCGACACCGGATTGTCGACTAGCAGGAGGCGCACTGCGCGACTATGGGCGCTGCCATGCAAACCAAAGCCGGTGATCCGGGCGAATTGGCCCATTTTGACCTGTCGCGTGTCGATGGAACCGCTTTTGGGTTCGGCGTGGTGTCGCTTTTCCGATCGCTAGGGCTGTTGGCGGGATTGGCGCTCTTGTCCCTCGCGGCGTGCAGCGCTCCTCCTCCACCGCGCGAAGACGTGCCTAGGCTCACCGTCGACACCGGCTGGCCGACCATCCCTGCAGGCGCGAAGTTCGGCGAGGTCAGCGGGGTCGATGTCGACGCTGAGGGGAACGTCTGGGTGCTCCACCGTGCGGGGCGCAAGTGGGCCGAGCCGTTTCCCAAGGACCCGATCCCCGGTCCAACCGTCTTCAAATTCTCGCCCGACGGCAAGCTGCTCGCTCAGTGGGGCGCGGGGGTGTTCATCATGCCGCACGGCATCTCGATCGACCCCGACGGCAAGGTCTGGATCACCGACGTCGCCCGCGAGCAGGTGTTCCGGTTCAGCCCCGAGGGCGCGCTCGAGCTGACGCTCGGCGAGCAGGGCGTCACCGCGCAGGACGCCGCCCATTTCGGCCGCCCGGCGGACGTCGCCTTCCTCTCCGGCCGCGTCCTCATTGCCGATGGCTACGTCAACACCCGCGTCGCCGAGTTTTCGCCCGAGGGCACATTCATCCGCGACTGGGGGGACTTCAAGGTCGCCCATGCGGTCGCGGTCGATGATACGCGCATCTACGTCGCCGATCGCGAGAATGCGCGCATTCAGGTCTATGACCATGCTGGCAAGCTGACCGCCACATGGCCCTCGCCTGCGGGTAATCACACCTATGCGATAAAGCCACTCGGCGGTGGGCGCCTGTTGGCGTTGGAGGGCCGCGACGGCGCTGACCGCAATGGCGCGGTGCTGCGGGTCTACAACGCGGACGGCAAGGTCGAGGCCTCCTACGACATCGGCCTGCCCGGCGACGACGCGAGCCTCGGCCATGATCTTGCGATCGGCCCCGACCGACATATCTACGTCACCGACGTCAATGGCGGACGCGTCGTGCGCCTCTCTCTTCCCTCCCGATCGGACAAGTAGCCATGCAGACCAAGGCCGGTGATCCCGGGGCCTTCGCCCATTTCGACCTGTCGCGCGTCGACAGTCCCGCTTTCGTGGTCGATGCCGCGCGGCTGCGCGCCAATTGCCGGGTGCTCGCCGGAATTCGCGATGCTGCGGCTGCGGACGGCGGGGACATCAAGGTTTTCGCCGCGCTGAAGGCATTCTCCATGTGGTCGGCCGCGCCGATCATCGGCGAATACTTGGACGGCGTGTCTACCTCGGGCCTGTGGGAAGCGCGCCTCGCATCCGAGTTCTACGACGGCGAGATCGCCACCTATTCCGCCGCCTTCAAGCCCGAGGAGCTGGAGGAGATCTGCCGCCTCTCCGACCACGTGATCTTCAACTCGCCCTTCCAGCACGAGCGTGCGCGCCTGATCCTCGACCATGCGGCAGCAAACGGCGCCAAGGTCAGCGTCGGCCTGCGCATCAACCCGCAAGTGCCCACCGGCGAGGTCGCCAAATATGACCCCAGCGCCCCCGGATCGCGGCTCGGCTTCCCGCTCGACCAGCTCACCGAGGAGCACATGGAGGGCGTCGAGGGCATCCACTTCCACAACCTGTGCGAACAGGATTTCGAGCCTTTGAAGGCGACTTGGGACCGCGTGTTCGACGTGATCGAGCCCTATTTCGAACAGCTCAAGTGGATCAACATGGGCGGCGGCCACCACATCACCCGCGCCGATTACCAGCGCGACGAGTTGGTCGAGTTCCTCAAGGATGCCGCCAGCGACACCGGCTGCCAGATCATCCTCGAACCGGGCGAAGCGGTCGCGCTCGACGCAGGGATTCTGGTCGGCACGCTGCTCGACACGCACTTCAACGAGATGCCGGTGGGGATCACCGACATCTCGGCGACCTGCCACATGCCCGATGTCCTCGAAGCGCCCTATCGCCCCGCGATGCTGGGCGAAATCGCCGACGACAATATGATCCCGATCCGCCTCGGTGGGCCTTCGTGCCTCGCGGGCGATGTGATCGGCGACTACCGCCTGCCGGTCCCCGCCGAACCCGGCGCGCGTTTCGCCTTCCTCGATCAGGCGCATTATTCGATGGTCAAGACCAACACCTTCAACGGGGTCGCGCTGCCGAGCATCTGGATGTGGGACAGCGAAACCGACGCGCTCGACTGCATCAAGCGCTTCGATTACGCCGATTTCCGCGACCGGTTGAGCTGATCGGCCGGACGGGGGGACAGATAGATGACGAGACTTTGGGCAATTGCGGCGGCGCTCGCCATCGCTGGGGCAGCCGCGCCCGCGGCGGCGCAGGATTACGATGCGAAGCGTGTGGTGATGTCGGTCAGCCAGGCCGATCTGGCCGCGATCGTCACCTCGCTCGGGCACAAGATCAGGGAGACCGGCAAGCCCGGTGAAACCTATCTTGCCGCCGAAAGCGAGGATGGGATCATCTACCTCATGTTCGGCACCGCCTGCGAAGTGAGCGGCGTGCCCGGGTGTCAGGGGGTGATGATCCAGGCGCGCTATGACTTGCCCGAAGGCACCACGCTCGAAACCCTCGCCAAGACCAATGATGCGCAGGCCGCGATCAGCATTACTGCCGATTTCGCGGCCAAGTCGCTGGTCTTCACCCGCTATCACGTGCTCGATCACGGGGTGACGATGGCCAATATCCGCGAGAACGTGAACGTGCTGCTCGCGGTGACCGCCGATGCCTATCCGATGGCCGCGGGCGAGGAATAAAATCTAGAGTTCGCCTGCGGCCTGCGGGTTCTGCTCCATTGCCCGCCCGCGCTCGTTCTGGTTGATCGCCAGCGCCAGCCCCGCCAGCGCATCAAACTGGCGCGCGGCGCGCGCGGCGTTCTCGTGATCGCGGCTGGCGTCCATCCCGCCGCTTTCGAACAGGTTGCCCGACTCGATCGCGATGATCACCTCGCCGCGGGCGAACAACGCGCGCAGTTCGCGCGCCTCGAAGGCGCTTTCGAGCCGCAGCAGATGCTCGACATAGGTCGGATGGACCAGCACCCGCGCCTCGACTTGATCGTCGGAATAAAGCGCGAAGGTCTCGCCGAAAGCGGGGTGGACCTGATCGACGCGGTCCAGCCGATGGCCCTCGAAGCTGACATGATCGCTCGCGCCGCCGAGCCCCAGCCACTTCCTGTGCTTGCCCGCCCGTTCCAGCAGCGTCGTCGAATGGAACCGCCGACCAAAGCCCATGCGGATCACCGGGCCCCGGAACACCGTCACCCAGTGGCGATTCTTGCCCGATCCGCGGCGTTCTTCGAGATGGCATTCATACAGGTCGAAATCATGCCCCTCGAGCGTGCCGTGCCAGCGGTCCTCGAAGTTCGAGCGGTCGTAGCCGGGTAGCAGGCCATAGCTGCGCGCCGCCTCGAATTCCGGGCCTGGCTCGACCTCGGCGGCATAGGAGAGGCCGTGGCTGGCGGCGATCGCGGCGTTGATCCCGGTCTTGATCGCCAGCTTCGCTGCCGCGATCGGGCGGTATCCCCAATAGGCCGCGCCCGCGATTCCGGCGAAGGAGAGGATACCCGAAAGCTGCGTCGGCAAGGGGCTGAACCACACGAAGGCGAGCACCGGCATGAGGATCACCGCGCCCCACACCCAGCGTGAGGTAGCCTGACTTTTCGCTCCCTCGCGCATGTCAGCCTGACCGGCGAGCCAGCTTTCCAGCCCGCCTGCCATCAGACCATCAATATCGCTGCGCATTGCCTCTCCCGCGCTATTCTTTAAGGTGCTTGCACCACATTAGTGGGGGTCCGGTAAAGGGGGGTAAATTGGATATGCTGTTCTGGCTGTTTGTTGCGGGCGGGTTTGCGCTGCTGCTGATCGCGATCGGCGTCTACAACAATCTCGTCGGCCTCAGGCAGAGCGTGCGGCAAGGGGTCGCCGATATCGATGCCCAGCTGCGCCAGCGGCATGATCTTATCCCCAATCTGGTCGAGACCGTGAAAGGCTATGCCGGACACGAAGCGGCGACGCTCGAAGCGGTGATCGCGGCGCGCAATGCCGCTGCCAGCGGTGCGCCGTCTTCGGGGGGCGAGCAGCAATTGAAATCCGCGCTCGGCAATCTGCTGGCGCTGGGCGAGGCCTATCCCGATCTCAAGGCCTCGGCCAACTTCCAGTCGCTCCAGGGCGAACTTGCCGATGTCGAGGACAAGCTCGCCGCCGCCCGCCGCGCCCTGAACGCTGCGACCGCGCGCTTCAACGCCGCGCGCGAATCCTTCCCGGCGGTGCTGTTTGCCGGAATGCTCGGGTTTGCCGAGGCGGACTTCCACCGCCTCGATGCGAGCGAGCAGGGGACGGTCGATCAGGTGCCGCGGATCGGCTTCTGATTCGGCTCCAAAACGGCGGCAAAACGGCGCCAATCCGGGGGTTTCTGGTCACATTCCGGTCGCGTTCCGGCGGCGAGCCGGGCGATGTCTTCAAAAAGTAACATTTCGCTGGCGCGGGGTGCATTTTTCATTTGCATTCCCCCCCCAAAGCCCTAGATGCGCCCTTCCGCTGCCCCAAGGGGACTTCCAAACCGCAAGGCAGCTTGTCGTTTTATGGTTTTTCAAAAAGCCGTTTTGGGGGTCCCTTGAGTTGCACATCTATCCTGACGCACTGGCTGTAGTCCGCGACCTTCGTCCGGACGAACCCGTCATCCTCAACCGCCCGCACGCCGCGCGGCGCGCCGCCCGTTTCTTCGTCGAGAAGTTTCCGGGCAAAGTGCTCTATGCGGTCAAGGCCAATCCCGCGCCCGATCTGATCGAGGTGCTGTGGAGCGCTGGTGTCACCCACTATGACGTCGCCTCGATCACCGAGGTGCGGCTGGTGCGCGGCATTCTGCCGGACGCGGTGCTGTGCTTCATGCACCCGGTGAAGACCCCGGCAGCGATCGCGGAAGCCTATTTCGATCACGGCGTGCGCACCTTCAGCCTCGACACTGTCGAGGAGCTGGAGAAGATCGTCGCCGCTTGCACCGACCCCGCGACCGGCGAGGCTCCGCGCGACCTGCGTCTGTGCGTGCGGCTGCGCGTGTCGAGCGAGTATTCGGAGCTTTCGCTGGCGAGCAAGTTCGGCTGCGACCTCATCGAAGGCCCGCAGCTGCTCCAGCAGGCCCGCCAGCATTGCGACTGGCTGGGCGTGTGCTTCCACGTCGGCAGCCAGGCGATGACCCCGTTTGCCTTCGTCCAGGCATTGGACCGCACCCGTGCGGCGATTGCCGAGGCGTCGGTGGTGATCGACATGATCGATGTCGGCGGGGGCTTCCCGAGCTCGTACCCGGGCCTCGAACCGCCGCCGATGGAAGATTACTTCGCGATCATCGCCAAGCATTTCGAAAGCCTGCCGATCGCCTACAACGCCGAGCTGTGGTGCGAACCCGGCCGCGCGCTGTCGGCCGAGTATTCCTCGATGATCGTGCAGGTCAACAAGCGCCGCGACGAGGAGCTCTACATCAACGACGGCGCCTACGGTGCCCTCTATGATGCCGCCCACGTCGCGTGGCGTTTCCCGGTGCGCGCGCTGGAAGACGACCTGATCGAGGAAGACGAGGACTTCGCCTTCTACGGGCCGACCTGCGATGATGCCGATTACATGAAGGGCCCCTTCAAGCTGCCCGGCGACATTCAGGCGGGCGACTATATCGAGATCGGGATGCTCGGCGCTTACGGCGCGGCGATGAAGACCGGCTTCAACGGCTACGGCAATGCCCGGGTCGTCACCGTGCAGGACGAGCCGATGATGAGCCTGTTCAACGGCACCCGCGTGCGCGAAGCGACCGACAACGTGGTGAGCCTGCGCTGAGTCCTAAGGCCGCCGCCCGCCAAGAAGGCGGTGCGGCGGCCCTTCGCTTCACTTGCGGAATTCGACCTTGGTCGATCCGCTCACCATCAGCGCCAGCCGTGCCGCGTCCCAGTTGGTCAGACGCACACAACCATTGCTCTGCGCCCGGCCGATCGTCTCGGGGGAAGGCGTGCCGTGGATGCCGTAGTGATCCTTGGTCAGATCGATCCAGACCACGCCGACCGGGCCATTGGGGCCGGGCGGCAGTTGCTGCTCAGCGGCGTCGTCGGGCGCGCCGCGCAGCAGCGTGGGGTCATAGGCGTAGGTCGGGTTGTAGGCCTTGCCCTTGATGCCCCAATCGCCGATCGGCAGCGGATCATGGCGCGAACCGGTCGTGACGGTGAATATTGCCACCAGCTTGTCGTTGGAATCGAAGGCCTTGAGCCAGCCTTCCGATTCGTCGACCACGATCCGCGCGACCTCGGGCTGATCGGTCCCGACGCCGAGCGACCGCAGGGTTTCGAGCCAGTGGCTGTCGTCGATCGTGGCTGCATCGATCCGGTCCGCGCCGATATTGGGAACCCGGATCTGCTGACCGGGCGCAAAGGTGGGGGGAGCCGGGGTAGCCGCTGCGGGGCCAGCTGCCGCGCCGCGTGCCCCGGCTGGCCGACCGCCGGGATTGAGCTGCGCGAGCACCTCGGGCGTGGTGTGGAACCGCTCCGCAAGCTTTTCGGCGAGGCTTTCGTAACCCAGCCCGTCAAGCTTGGCCTGTTCGGCCGGGCTTGTCGGAAGGCTGACGAAGGCGATCCGGCCCCATTCCTCGGGGATGGTGACCACGCGGGTTGCGGGAATGGCGTCCCACTGCGACAGAGCGCTGCGGGTCTGTTCGTCCAAGGTGCCGGTGACAGGCAGGGCGCGCGCCTCTTGAAAGCCCTTGACGGCGTTGGCCAGCGAAGCGCCTTCCTTGCCGTCGATCACGCCGGGCGCGAAGCCGAGCCTTTCGAGCACGACCTGCATCTGCATGACCGGACGCTGCTCTGGATCGGCGATGGTCGGGCCGGAGGGCGCAGCATCATTGGAGGCCAGTTGATCGGCGCCGCTCGGAGCGCTGGCCGGCGGGAGGGTTCCGCCTTGCTGTTCTGCCTCCTGGTTGCACGCGCTCACAAGGAGGCAAAGGGGAGCAAAGGCGGCAAGGGAAAGGCGCATCGAGGTTCCTTCGAATGATGAGGTATTGCCGCCGGTCGCGCAGACACAGCGAACGGCGCGGGAGCAATGCCCCCGCGCCGGTATCACGGATCACGAATGCTCTGTTCAGAGCCGCACTTCGGCGACCTTGTCCTTGTAGTCCTGCTTGGGGGCGATCCCGATCAGCATCTTGATGCCTGCGACCAGCGAGGAGGCGTCGATCCAGATCTCGGCATCTTCGGGATCGAGGCGGATGAGCGCGATCCTGGGGTCATCGTTGCCTTCGTACGAGGCCGCGACGAAGCGGTTCCAGAGCCGGTCGATGGTCGCGCTGTCACGGGTGGTGGTGAGTGTCCCGTGGACGGTCGCCCACACATCGTGGCCCTTGGAGGCGAAGTGCGCCATCGCACGCGGGGTCTCGCCTGCCAGTTCACTCTGCTGGACCGAGCGGTAGAGGCTATTCTCGGTGGAGGTGAAGAACCAGACTGGGCCCTTGTATTCGCCCTCGTCGAACAGCTCGTCCTCAAGCTGCGCGGTCATCGGACGGGCGTGGCCGTCCTCGCCCTCGGCCAGGCCGAGGAACATCGTCCTGTCGCTTTTCAGTGCCTTCCAGAATTTCGAACGGATCTCCGCGTCGGTCGCCATGCCTGTCTCCTGTATTGGGGACACGCGCTAGCGCCGACGCGGGAGAATTGTTCCGTATCTGGAGCGGTCGATCCGATTGCATCGGACCAACCGCTCCAGGTTTCTGATGCCGCGTTTTCCGGGCCGCCGGGTGTGCCACCCGGCTTGAAAACGCTTTAGAAGACTTCGAAGAGACCAGCCGCGCCCATGCCGCCGCCAATGCACATGGTGACGACCACATACTTCGCGCCGCGGCGCTTGCCTTCGATCAGCGCGTGGCCGGTGCAGCGCGCGCCGGTCATGCCGTAGGGGTGGCCGATCGAGATCGAGCCGCCGCTGACGTTGAGGATGTCGTTATCGATGCCGAGCGTGTCGCGGCAGTAGAGCACCTGCACCGCGAAGGCCTCGTTGAGCTCCCACAGCCCGATGTCGTCCATCTTGAGGCCGGTCGCCTTGAGCAGCTTGGGGATCGCGAAGACCGGGCCGATGCCCATTTCGTCAGGCTCGGTGCCCGCGACCGCCATGCCGACATAGCGGCCGAGCGGCTGGAGCCCGCGCTGTTCGGCGATCTTGGCTTCCATCAGCACGCTGGCCGAGGAGCCGTCCGACAGCTGCGAGGCGTTGCCCGCGGTGATGCACATGCCGGGGCCCATCACCGGATTGAGGCTCTGGAGGCCTTCGAGGGTGGTCTCGGGCCGGTTGCCTTCGTCCTTGGCGACGGTGATTTCCTTCTGCGAGACTTCCTTGGTCTCCTTGTCGACCACGTTCATGGTGACAGTGACGGGAACGATCTCGGCATCAAGGCGACCTTCGGCCTGCGCGGCGGCGGTGCGCATCTGCGACTGGAAGGCGTATTCGTCCTGCGCCTCGCGGCTGATGTTGTAGCGCTTGGCGACCGTCTCGGCGGTGCCGAGCATCGGCATGTAGACGTCCTTGTGCATCGCGATCAGCGAGCGGTCGGGCGAGACGCGCATCTCGGGGGTCTGGACCATCGAGATCGAGTCCTGACCGCCGCCGACGACGATATCCATGTTGTCGACGATGATCTGCTTGGCCGCGGTCGAAATCGCCATCAGGCCCGAGGAGCACTGGCGGTCGATGGTCTGGGCCGAGACAGTCACCGGGCAACCGGCGCGCAGCGCGACCTGGCGGCCGATATTGCCGGCCTGCGTGCCCTGCGTGAGGACGGTGCCCCAGACCACGTCGTCGATCTGGCCGGCTTCGATCCCGGCACGCTCGATGGCGGGGGCGAGCGACAATGCGCCCAGAGTGGCGCCCGGCGTGGCGTTGAAGGCGCCCTTGTAGGCGCGGCCGATGGGGGTGCGGGCGGTGGAGACGATAACGGCGTCACGTGCCATGATGGGGGTATCCTTGCTGTGGGGGGGCGGGGCTCCCGCGCGCAGGCGGGAGCCTCATTCTGTCAGAGGTGGGCGGGGCCGGGTATGGCCCGCTGCCTCACACGAAGTATTGCGTGATCCACTCGCAGATCAGCGCGGGCTTTTCCTCGCCCTCGATCTCGATCGTGATCTCGCAGGTCTGCTGCCACTGACCGGGGCGCTTCTCGACCATTTCGGTGAGCTTCCAGACGCCGCGGATGCGCTTGCCGGCGCGGACCGGAGCGATGAAGCGGGTCTTGTTGCCGCCGTAGTTGACGCCCATCTTCACCCCGTCGATGCGCGGCGCGCCGCCCTGGGCGCCGAGATAGGGGATCATCGAGAGCGTCAGGAAGCCATGCGCGATGGTCCCGCCGAAGGGGGTCATCTTCGCCATCTCTTCGTTGACGTGGATGAACTGGTGGTCACCGGTCGCCTCGGCGAACTGGTTGATGCGTTCCTGGCTCATCTCGGCCCATTCGCTGGTGCCGATCACTTCGCCGACCTTGGCGGCCAATTCCTGCGGGTTCATCAGGGCTCCTCCTCTTTTGTGCGGGGCTGCCCGATCCGGGGCTGCCATCGCTAGCCTTGCGCCGGGCTTCATGGCGCAAGCGAGGGGGGAGCGCAACGCTGACAGCTATGCCGCTACGGCACCGCGCATCTGGCCTGCGACCGCGGCCTTGCGGGCAGCGCTGCGCTCCAGCAGCCCGCGCGCCGAATCGATCCGCTGGCAATAGGTGTTGAGGCCGATCTGCAAGCTCACCAGCATCAGCATCACCGGCTGATAGGCGATCCCCTGGAACAGCGCGCCGACAATGTAGATCACCGTCCCCATCTGCAGCGCGGCGGCGAGCGGCGCGATCCAGCGGGTCGTCTCGTCCTCGGACTTTTTCCAGCGGCGCTGGATCCGTTCCATCTGCCACAGGCCCGTGAGGTGCAGCAGCACCCAGGTGATCAGCCCCGGCCAGCCCTGCTCTCCGAGCATCTCGAACACCGAGGAGTGATAGGCCCGCGCCTTGTCTTCGACCTCCTGATAGGTGACCGTGGTGGTGTTTCCGTCGGTCTTCTTGACCGGCATGGTGTAGGTGAACTTGTTGGAGCGATAGGCATCGAACCCGCCGCCCAGCGGCTTGGTCTCGACATAGTCGAGCGTCCAGCGCCACACGGCCACGCGGGTCGAGGCGCTTTCGTCGCCGCCCGGCTCGGCGATGGTCGCCATGCGCTCGTAATAGGATTGCGGCAGGAAGGGCAGGGCAGTGAGCCCCAGCACGCCGGCCCCGGCGATGAACAGGATGCGCTGCTTGGAGTAGCGCAGCAGCAGCACCGCCAACGCGGCAATGCAAAGGAGGCCCGTGCGCGCTTCGGTGCCGATCGGCACCAGCAGCGCAGAAAAGGTCAGCGCGGCGGCGAAGGCCGTCACCGTCCAGTGCTTGGGGAAGACCGTGCCGTGCTTGACGAACCACCACTGCAGCGGGATCAGCCCGATCGCCACTGTTGCGAGGGTCGAGCTTTCGTAGATGCCCGAGTTGTCGTCGACGAAGAAATTGAGCTCGCCATAGCCGCCCCCGCCGGTCACCACCTTGAGGCCGGTGGCGATCACGATCATCGCCACGCTCAAGACCAGCGAGAACGCGAGGCCCTCGAGCCGGGCGCGGGTGGTAAGGGTTAGGGGGAGGAAGATCGCGAACAGCAGCGCCTTCCACACCCAGGTCCACTTAGTCTGCGCATCGAGCGGGAAATCGGCGTTGGAGGTGGTCCACCAGCAATAGCCGAGCAGGCCCACCATCAGCGCCTGCCGCAAGGTGAAGCGCGCGCCCTCCTTGCGGTCCAATGCCAGCCACCCGCCGAAGGCCGCGGCAAAGGCGATCAGCGACAGCGGCAGGGTGGTGATGATCGAATAGCCGATGCGCTGCGGCGCAAGGATGTCGATATAGACATAGAGCAGCACCCACAGGAACGGGCGCCTGAGGCCGAGCAGCATGGCATAGGCAATGAAGGCGAGGAAGAAGAGGTCCTTCACTGCGCGCTCTCGCCGGATTCTGCCACCTGCTCGCCGCGCGCGCGGCGCGCCTCGTTGCGGCCCAGCGCACTAGCGGCCTTGCGGTTGCCGGAGGTCTCGGACTTGATGCTATCGAGCAGCGGGTCAACATCCAGCCCCTCGCGCAGCACCAGCCGCATCATCGCGACCGCGAGCAGGCCGTGGCCGACGGCAAGGGCGAAGGTGTCGATCATCGGTCAGGCAGAATCCGCAAGGAACATGAGCAAGCCTTACGCCCAGCCAGTTGACGCCGCGTTAAGCACGCCCGCGCTAGAGAACCGGCCATGACCCGCGTCCTCCACGTCCTCGACCACTCGCTGCCGCTCCACAGCGGCTATACCTTCCGCACGCGCGCGATCCTGAAGGCGCAAGCGGGGCACGGGCTCGAGGTGCGCGGGATCACCGGGCAGCGGCACAATCTCGAGGCGGCGGTGACGGCCCCATGCGAGGAAGCCGATGGGCTCACCTTCCACCGCACTTCCGGCACCCCCTCAGGCCCGCCACCGCTACGCGAACTGGGCGAGATCGAGGCGCTGACCGCGGCGATCATCAAGCTCGCCGACGAATGGCGCCCCGATATCATCCACGCCCATTCGCCCGCCCTGTGCGGCGCGGCAGCCGAGCGCGCCGCGCGGGCGCTGGGCGTGCCCTATGTCTACGAGATCCGCGCCTTCTGGGAGGATGCCGCGGTCGGCAACCTGTCGGGCACCGAGGGCAATCTCAAATACCGCCTGACCCGCGCGCTCGAGACCAGCGTGGCGCGCGCGGCGGATGCGCTGTTCACCATTTGCCAAGGGCTTAGGCAAGATCTGGCCGCGCGTGGCATTCCCGAGGCGCGCATCAATGTCATGCCCAACGGGGTCGATCTCGGCCTGTTCGGCGATCCGCCCCCGCGCGACGAGGCGCTGGCGGGTGAACTCGGCATCGCCCCGGGTGCTCCGGTGATCGGCTATATCGGCAGCTTCTATGCCTATGAGGGCGTCGATGATCTGATCGCTGCCATGCCGTTGCTGCTGCAATCGCACCCTGACGCGCGCCTGCTCTTGGTCGGGGCAGGGCCAATGGACGAAAGCTGGCGCGCGGCTGCCGCCGCGCTGCCCGAGCCCGAGGCCGTGATCTTCACCGGCCGCGTGCCGCACACCCAAGTGGAGCGCTATTATTCGCTGGTCGACGTGCTCGCCTATCCGAGGAAGGCCCAGCGCCTCACCGATCTGGTCACGCCCTTGAAGCCCTTGGAAGCCATGGTCCAGCGCCGCCTCGTCGCCGCATCAAGCGTTGGCGGGCACCGCGAGCTGATCACCGACGGCGACACCGGCACGCTCTTCGCACCCGATGATCCCGCCGCCTGCGCTGCCGCGCTCGCGCGCCTGCTCGACAATCGCGGCGAATGGGAGGCGATGAAAGCGCGCGCGGTCGATCACGTGCGCACCCGCCACGACTGGGCCGAGAACGCGCGGCGTTATCTTTCTGTTTACCATCTCTTGATAGCCCGAGGTCATACGGACGGCGCGCCGCGCGCTGTCGCACGAACGGGGTAATCGTCACATGGCATCGGGGCGCAAGGGCAAGTCGGGGCAGAGCAAGCGCAAGGCGAGCCGCCAGCGTCCTGCCAGCCAAGGTTCTGCCCGTATGCCACTCGCCGCGCACCGGGCCTATGCGCCGCTGCTCGGCATGTGGGGCGCGCTGCTTGGCGCGGGCGTGGTGGTGGTGCTGCCGATGGCGATGGTCGAGCAGATGCTGCGCGGCACGCTGATCGGTTCCTGGGCCGCCGCCGCACAGCCGGCGCTCGCATGGCTTGTCGGCGGACTGCTCGGCGGGCTGCTGTTCGCCTTTGCCGCTCACCGCCATATCCGCGCACGCCGCGGCGTGCGCGGGCCCTCGATCGCCGAGATGGCCGCGCGCCGGGTGACCCCGATCAATCCCGCGCGCGATCTCGGTTCGCTGCGGCTCGACGATCCGGTCGAGACCATGCCCTTTGCCTCGCCCGCCTGGCGCGATGCCGATTTCGAAGATGCGCAGCCCGTCGCCGCGCCCGCGCGCATGGCCGAGCCCTCGCCCGAGCCTGTGCCGCGCGAACTCGATCTCGCCGAATTTGCCGAACTGCCCGGCCGCAATGCGGTGTGGGTCAAAGAGGAGGCGCCCGCAGCGCCCGCTATGTCCGAAACCGTGTCCCAGCCCGCGCCCGCGGCTGAGCCGGTGGCCGATCCGTTCGCCGCGCTGCGCGCCCGGCCCGCGCGTGCGGCAGCCTCCATGCCGCTGCCCGTGCCCGGCACCGCCGCGCTCGCCCGCCTGCGCTCCATGCCGGCCAGCGAATTGAGCCTCGCCGAAATGGTCGAGCGCTTTGCCGGCGCGCTCCACGAAGTGCGCGAGACCGCGCCCGGTCGCAGCCTCGGGCCCGGCGATCTGGCCGCGCGCGAGGCGGCGCTGGCCGAAGCCTTGAAGGCGCTCGAGGCGCTGAGCGGCAAGAACCGCCCCGCGCCGCGCCTGCCGCGCCGCGACGAACCGCTCCACGCCGCGCGCGCCCGCTTCCAATCGCACTACGAGCGCGCCCGCGGGGCGGCCTGAGGCGGCACGGATCGGCGCAAAAGCTGCAACCGACCGGGCCGAACGCTGCGCTCCGCGCAATCAACCTAAAGTCTGAATAGGTCTGCGAGAAATATTGCTTCGCGCGCACCCCTTGCCAAACCCGCTTCCTGTCGGCATGAGGGCCCCGAAAACGGGCAATGACCACCCCGCCGGGGAGCTGCGCCCGATAGACCTGCCGGAGGCGTGTTCCTTTGCATGAGCGATCATGCGACTAGGGTTCGCGCCTCTCGGCATCTGACAGATCGGACTTGACGCATGGGTTACCCTAACGCCCAGGGTCTCTACGACCCCGCCAACGAACATGACGCCTGCGGCGTCGGCATGGTTGCGCATATCAAGGGTGAGAAAAGCCACGCGATCATCACCCAGGCGCTCGAGATCCTCGAGAATCTCGACCACCGCGGCGCGGTCGGCGCGGATCCGCTGCTGGGGGACGGCGCGGGGATTCTGATCCAGATTCCCGATCCGCTGATTCGCGCCTGGGCGCAAGGCGAAGGCCATGATCTGCCGCAGCCGGGCGAATATGGCGTGGGCATGTGCTTCCTGCCGCAGGACGCGGCCGCGCGCGACTTCGTCAAGGCGCGGATGGAGGCCTTCACCGCCAAGGAAGGCCAGCGCTTCATCGGCTGGCGGCCGGTGCCGACCACGCCCGCAGGCCTCGGCGCGGCGGTGATCGCCTCGATGCCGGTGATCGAGATGGCGGTGATCGCGCGCGGGGACAATTGCGCCGATCAGGACGCGTTCGAGCGCAAGCTGCTGACGATCCGCAAGCAGGTGCAAAACCCGCTCGTCCAACTGGCCGAAAAGCACGGCCTGCCGGGGGTGACCGAGACCTATATCCCGAGCTTCTCGACCCGCACCGTGGTCTACAAGGGCCTGCTGCTGGCGACGCAGGTCGGCTCTTTCTATGACGACCTGCGCGATCCGGCCTGCGTTTCGGCGCTGGGCCTTGTCCACCAGCGTTTCAGCACCAACACCTTCCCGAGCTGGCGCCTCGCCCACCCGTTCCGCTTCATCGCCCATAACGGCGAGATCAACACGGTGCGCGGCAACGTCAACTGGATGAACGCCCGCCGCCGCACGATGGAAAGCGAGCTGCTCGGCCCCGATCTCGACAAGATGTGGCCGATCATCCCGCATGGGCAATCGGACACGGCGTGCCTCGACAACGCCTTGGAGCTGCTGATCGCGGGCGGATATTCCCTCGCCCATGCGATGATGATCCTCATCCCCGAAGCCTGGGCCGGCAATGCACTGATGAGCCCCGAGCGGCGCGCCTTCTATGAATATCACGCCGCGCTGATGGAGCCGTGGGACGGCCCGGCCTCGGTGTGCTTCACCGATGGCCGCCAGATCGGCGCGACGCTCGACCGTAATGGCCTGCGGCCCGCGCGCTTCTGCGTCACCAAGGACGACATCGTCTGCCTCGCTTCGGAAAGCGGCGTGCTGCCGTTCGCCGAGGCCGACATCGTGCGCAAGTGGCGGCTCCAGCCCGGCAAGATGCTGCTGATCGACCTCGAACAGGGCCGCATCATCGAGGATGACGAGCTCAAGGCCGACCTCGCCAATGCCGAGCCCTATGCCGAGTGGCTGCATCAGGCGCAGTACAAGCTCGAGGACATCACCGACGTGGTGCCCGAACTCGCGGCGATTCCCGCTGAAGAGGGCACGCTGCTCACTCGCCAGCAGGCCTTCGGCTACACGCAGGAAGACATCACCCGCTTCCTCGAACCGATGGCAATGGATGCCGACGATCCGATCGGATCGATGGGCACCGACACGCCGATTGCGGTGCTGAGCGACCGCGCGCGGCTGCTCTACGATTACTTCAAGCAGAACTTCGCGCAGGTCACCAACCCGCCGATCGACCCGATCCGCGAGGAGCTGGTGATGAGCCTCACCAGCATGATCGGCCCGCGCCCGAACCTGCTGGGCCGGGATGCGGGGACGCACAAGCGCCTCGAAGTCGACCAGCCGATCCTCACCAACGAGGATCTCGCCAAGATCCGCTCGGTGGAAGAAGCGCTCGACGGTGCGTTCCGCTGCGCCACGATCGACATTACGTGGGATGCCAAGAGCGGGGCTGAAGGCCTTGAAATGGCGCTGAAGGAAATGTGCTGGGCCGCGACCGAAGCGGTGCTGCAGGATCACAACATCCTTGTGCTCTCCGACCGTGACCAGTCCGAAACGCGCGTGCCGATGCCGGCGCTGCTGGCGACCGCCGCTGTCCATCACCACCTCGTCCGGCAGGGCCTGCGCATGCAGACCGGCCTCGTGGTCGAGACCGGCGAGGCGCGCGAGGTGCACCACTTCTGCGTGCTCGCAGGCTACGGGGCGGAGGCGATCAACCCCTATCTCGCTTTCGAGACCATCGAAGCGCTGCGCGTGAAGCGCCACGAGGATCTGCCCGCCACCAAGGTGCAGCAGAACTTCATCAAGGGCGTGGGCAAGGGCATCCGCAAGGTCATGTCCAAGATGGGCATTTCGACTTACCAGTCTTATTGCGGCGCGCAGATCTTCGACGCGGTGGGCCTGTCGACGGCCTTCGTGGAGAAGTATTTCACCGGCACTGCCACCACCATCGAAGGCATCGGCCTTGCCGAAGTCGCCGAGGAGGCTTTGCGCCGCCACGGGCAGGCTTACGGCGACAACCCGCTCTATGACGGGATGCTCGATGTCGGCGGGATCTACCAGTACCGCCTGCGCGGCGAGGAGCACGCCTGGACGCCGCAGAACGTCGCGCAGCTCCAGCACGCGGTGCGCGGCAATGACCCGAAGAACTACGCCGAGTTTGCCGCGAGCATCAACGAGCAGTCGGAGCGGCTGCTGACGATCCGGGGCTTGCTGGAGTTCAAGAAGGCCGACACGCCGATCCCGCTTGAGGAAGTTGAACCCGCCAGCGAAATCGTGAAGCGGTTCTCGACCGGCGCGATGAGCCTCGGCTCGATCAGCCACGAGGCGCACTCGACCATGGCGATCGCGATGAACCGCATCGGCGGGCGCTCGAACACGGGCGAGGGCGGGGAGGAGCCGTTCCGCTTCAAGCCGCTTGCCAACGGGGATTCGATGCGCAGCCGGATCAAGCAGGTCGCGAGCGGCCGCTTCGGCGTCACCACCGAATATCTCGTCAATTCGGACGATATCCAGATCAAGATGGCGCAGGGCGCCAAGCCCGGCGAGGGTGGGCAGCTTCCGGGCCACAAGGTCGACAAGCGCATCGGCGCGGTGCGGCACTCGACCCCCGGCGTGGGCCTGATCTCGCCCCCGCCGCATCACGACATTTACTCCATCGAAGACCTCGCGCAGCTGATCCACGATCTCAAGAACGTGAACCCGGTCGCGCGGATTTCGGTCAAGCTGGTGTCCGAAGTCGGCGTCGGCACGGTCGCGGCGGGCGTCTCCAAGGCGCGCGCGGATCACGTGACCATCGCAGGCTATGACGGGGGCACGGGCGCTTCGCCGCTGACCTCGCTGACCCACGCCGGCTCGCCCTGGGAGATCGGCCTTGCCGAGACCCAGCAGACCCTGCTGCTCAACGATCTGCGTGAGCGGATTGCGGTGCAGGTCGATGGCGGCCTGCGCACCGGGCGCGACGTGGCCATCGGCGCGCTGCTCGGTGCCGACGAATTCGGCTTTGCCACGGCACCTTTGATTGCCGCAGGCTGCATCATGATGCGCAAGTGCCACCTCAACACCTGCCCCGTCGGCGTTGCCACGCAGGACCCGGTGCTGCGCGCGCGCTTCACCGGCCAGCCCGAACATGTGGTCAACTACATGTTCTTCGTCGCCGAAGAACTGCGCACGATCATGGCCGAAATGGGCATCCGCACCGTCGCCGAGATGGTCGGCCGGGTCGACCTGCTCGACACCCGCCGGATGGAGCGCCACTGGAAGGCGCGCGGGATCGATCTTGCGCGCATTCTCCATCAGGTGGAGCTCAAGGACGGTGCCTCGCTGCGTCAGCGCGGCGTGCAGGATCACGGGCTCGGAGGCGCGCTCGACAACCGGCTGATCGCCGATTGCCGCACCGCAATCGACTCCAAGGCGCCGGTGCAGCTCGAATATGATGTCCGCAACGTCAACCGCACCGTGGGCGCGATGCTCTCGGGCGAGATCGCCAAGGCGCATGGGCACGAGGGCCTGCCGACCGACACGATCCGCATCAACCTCACGGGCGTTGCGGGGCAGAGCTTCGGCGCGTGGCTTGCCCACGGCGTAACGCTCGATCTGGTCGGCGATGCCAATGACTATGTCGGCAAGGGGCTCTCGGGCGGTCGCATCATCGTGCGCCAGCCTGCCGCTGCCCCACGCGACGCGCAGGACAACATCATTGTCGGCAACACGGTGATGTACGGCGCGATTGCGGGCGAGGCCTATTTCAACGGCGTCGCGGGCGAGCGCTTCGCGGTGCGCAACTCGGGAGCCATTGCGGTGGTCGAGGGCACCGGCGATCACGGCTGCGAATACATGACCGGCGGCGTGGTGGTGGTGCTCGGCAAGACCGGGCGCAACTTCGCGGCGGGCATGAGCGGCGGGGTCGCCTATGTCTATGATCCGCAAGGGGCGTTCAAGGACCTCGTCAACCACGCGCAGGTCGATCTGCTGCCGATTTCGGCCGCGCCGGATGCCGAGGAAGGGACGGGTCGTCCGGCCCAGCGCCCCCGCTCGGTCCATGACTTCGGCATGGGCGACATGCTGCGCCACGATGCCGAGCGGCTGCGCATTCTGGTCGAGCGCCACCAGCTCCACACCGGCAGCAAGCTGGCGGGTGAGCTGCTGGCCGATTGGGACGCGGCGCTGGGTAAGTTCGTCAAGGTGATGCCGCGCGACTATGCGGCGGCGTTGAAGCGGCTCGAGGCCGAGCGCCACGAAGCCGCCAGCGTCGCAGCCGAATAGATTTCAGGAACGAGACAGTACAATGGGCAAGGAAACCGGATTTCTCGAGCTGGACCGCCGCGAGCGGGATTATCTCGATCCCCAGGAACGGCTGAAGAACTATCGCGAATTCGTCATCCAGCCGGATGAGGCGACGCTGGCCGGGCAGGCCTCGCGCTGCATGAATTGCGGCATTCCCTACTGCCACAACGGCTGTCCGGTGAACAACATGATCCCGGACTGGAACCACCTCGTCTACGAGGATGACTGGAAGCGCGCGCTCGCCAATCTCCACTCCACCAACAATTTCCCCGAGTTCACCGGCCGCATCTGCCCCGCGCCGTGCGAGGCGGCCTGCACGCTCAACATCATCGACCAGCCGGTGACCATCAAGTCGATCGAATGCGCGATCGTCGACCGTGGGTGGCAGGAAGGCTGGATCACGCCGCAGGTGCCCGCGACCAAGACCGGCAAGTCGGTTGCGGTGGTCGGTTCGGGCCCGGCGGGCCTCGCCTGCGCGCAGCAGCTTGCGCGCGCCGGGCATTCGGTCACCGTGTTCGAGAAGTCGGACCGCGTCGGCGGCTTGCTCCGCTACGGCATCCCCGACTTCAAGATGGAAAAGCACCTCATCAACCGCCGCTGCGTGCAGATGGAGGCCGAGGGCGTCACGTTCAAAACCTCCAAGGAAGTGGGCGTCGATGTTTCGTTCGCCAGCCTCAAGGAGAATTTCGACGCGGTGGTGCTGGCAGGCGGCGCGGAAGATGCCCGCGCGCTGCAGATCCCCGGCGCGGAGATGGCGGGCGTGCGGCTCGCGATGGAATTCCTCACCCAGCAGAACAAGCGCGTCGCGGGCGATGATGAGCTGCGCGCCGCGCCGCGCGGCTCGCTGGTGGCGACCGGCAAGCATGTCGTGGTGCTCGGCGGCGGGGATACCGGGAGCGACTGTGTCGGCACCTCGAACCGGCAGGGCGCCAAGAGCGTCACCCAGCTCGAAATCATGCCCAAGCCGCCCGAGAAGGAGGACAAGGCGCTGACCTGGCCCGATTGGCCGATGAAGTTGCGCACTTCGTCCTCGCACCAGGAAGGGGTCGAGCGCGACTGGGCGGTGCTCGCCAAGCGCGTGATCGGCGACGGGGAGAAGGTCACCGGGCTCGAATGCGTGCGGGTCGAGTGGGTTGACCGCCAGATGCAGGAAATCGCCGGCAGCGAATTCACTATCCCGGCCGACCTGATCTTGCTGGCGATGGGCTTCGTCGGTCCGCGCAAGGCAGGCCTGCTCGAACAGGCCGGCGTCACGCTCGACCCGCGCGGCAATGTCGCGGCGGACACCAACAGCTATGCCACCAGCGAGCCCAGTGTGTTCGCCTGCGGCGACATGCGGCGCGGTCAGAGCCTCGTCGTCTGGGCGATCCGCGAGGGCCGCCAGGCGGCCCGCGCGGTCGACGAGGCGCTGATGGGGGTCTCCGAACTCCCGCGTTGAGCCAGGCGCACCTGACCCGGCACGCGCCGGATCAGGAGGGCTTGAACTTGTGCTTGTGCCCGGGCTTTTTGGCATAATTGGGCTTGCCCGAATTCGGACCGCCGCCCGGCTTGGCGAACCCGCGCTGCGGCGGCTTGGCCTTGACGTAGGCATTGTCGTTTCCGCTGCGCGACGGGCGGAGCTGGCGGTTGCTGCGCGCGGCCTCACGCGGGCCGGCGTCCGAGCGTTCGATCAGCAGCGGCTGTTCCTCACCCTCGGTCTCGGCTGTGCGCGCGGCGGTGGCGGCATATTTGTCGGCGAGCGCGCGCGGGATCTGGAAATAGGTCTCTGCCTGCCCGATGCGGATCGCGCCGATCTCGCCGCGCGTCACGTGCCCGCGGCGGCAGATCAGCGGCAGCAGCCAGCGCGGGTCGGCGCCGTCGCTGCGGCCGATCTCCATCCGGAACCACACCGTGTCCTCGAAACCGGGGCGGTGACGCTCCTTCTGCGCCTCGCGCGAATTGGCGGCGATCTCCTCGGGCTCGGGCAGGCGCGCGCGGTGGGCGTGGACGAGCATCGCGGCGATGTCTTCGGGCGAGCGTTCGGCGAGCAGGCGCTGGGCAAGCTCGCGGTCGGCCTCGTCGAATTCGGTCGGCGCGAGCAGCTTGCCGAGCAGGCGCTCGCGATCGCGTTCGGCAATCGCCTCGCGGTCGGGCACATCCAGCCATTCGGCATTGATCTGCGCGCGGCCCAGCATTTGCTCGACCCGGCGGCGGGCGGAGAAGGGCACGATCAGCATCGCAACGCCCTTGCGCCCGGCGCGCCCCGTGCGGCCCGAACGGTGCTGGAGCGTCTCGGCATCGCGCGGAATCTCGACATGGACGACGAGGCTGAGCGTCGGCAGGTCGATCCCGCGCGCGGCGACATCGGTGGCGACGCAGACCCGCGCGCGGCCATCGCGCAGCGCCTGGAGCGCCTGGTTGCGCTCGCCCTGCGAATGCTCGCCCGACAGTGCGACGACGGCAAAGCCGCGCTCCTGCAAGGTCGCGTGGAGGTGGCGCACCTTCTCGCGCGTGGCGCAGAACAGGATTGCGGTCTCCGCCTCGTGGAAGCGCAGCAGGTTGACCACTGCGTTCTCCACCTCGGGCGGGGAGACGGTCACGGCCTGATAGGCGATGTCGCCATGCCCGCGGCCGCCTTCGCTGATGGTGGCGATGCGCAGCGCGTCGGTTTGGTAGCGGCGCGCGAGCGCTTCGATCGGGCGCGGCATTGTGGCCGAGAACAGCAGCGTGCGGCGGGTGTCCGGGGTGCCGTCGAGGATCGCTTCAAGCTCCTCGCGGAAGCCCATGTCGAGCATTTCGTCGGCTTCATCGAGCACCGCGACCTTGAGGCCGGAGAGGTTCAATGCCCCGCGCTCGAAATGGTCGCGCAGGCGGCCGGGGGTGCCGACCACGATCGCCGGGCCCGATTGCAGCACCTTGCGCTCGGCCGAGGGGTTCATGCCGCCGACGCAGGTCGCGACGCGCGCGCCGGTGCGCTGGTAGAGCCATTCGAGCTCGCGGCTGACCTGAAGCGCCAGCTCGCGCGTCGGGGTGATGACCAGCGCAAGCGGCGATTGGACAAAGCCGATCCGCTCGTCGGCGCCCAGCAATTCGGGCGCCATCGCAAGGCCAAAGGCGACCGTCTTGCCCGAGCCGGTCTGTGCCGAAACCACGAGGTCGCGCCCCGCCGCTTCGGGCTCGAGCACGGCGGCCTGCACGCTGGTGGCAGCCTCATAGCCGCGTTCTTTCAGCGCGGCGGCGAGGGTGGCGGGAAGGGTGGGGAATATCATGGGGAGGATGCTTTTCTTGGATGCGGCGCGCTCGCCGCACGGGGGCGCGGGGTCGGGCGGATTGCCGGGGGTGAGGGGCCGATGCGGACGTCACCCCGCACAAACAAGCGCGCCCCATAGCGACAAACGTGCGGTTTGGCCTGTCAAAAGTGATCCGCGCGAAAATGAGTGCGTGCGGGGGGTAGGCCGAGGCCATGCGTCCAGCCTCGCGGCGCGGTTGCCGCAAGCCGGGCGCGATGGCACATTGGCGTGATGTTCATCGCCCCGCTCCTTGCTGCCGCATCCTCCGCGCTTCTGCCGCTCGCACCCGTCCCGCCTGCCGCCCAGTTCAAGGACTGGAGCGTGGCCTGCGACAACACCCGCCGCTGCGAAGCGGTGGCCGCGGTCGCATTTGACGAGACCGGCGATAACTGGGTCATCAGCGTGGTGCGCGGCGGGGCTGCCGATGCCGCGCCGAGGGTCGAGGCCACTCCCATCTTCGGAGACCCTGTGGCGGCTGTGCAGGTGTTGCTCGATGGAAAGGCGGCGCCCTTCGGCTTCGACGCGGACGGCCGGCTGACCGGCGATGCTGCCGCCTTCCTCTCCGCACTCGCACAGGCGCGCAAAGTCCAGGTCGTCGCGCAAGGCGGCGCGGTCATCGGCACGCTCCCCACCAGCGGCGCCAGTGCGGGCCTACGCTGGATCGACGAGCGGCAGAAGCGCGCGGGCACTGTCACCGCGATCGTCGCGCGCGGGCGCGCTGCGGCCAGCACCGTCCCCGCTGTGCCGCCGCTGCCGCGCATTGCCCAGCCGCCCGCTTCCGCCGCACCGCCCCGCAGCCTGACTCCTGCCGATGTCACCGCGATCCGCGCGCTCGGCGAGTGCGACGGCGTCGTGCCCCCGGAAACCGTCGCCAACACCTACCGGCTCGATGCGGCGCACACGGTCGGGATCGTCGGCTGCTTTCTGGGAGCATACCAAGGCCCCTCGGTGATTGTGGTGATCGACGAGGCGGGGCGCTGGACGCCTGCGGTGATCGAACGCGCGGAGCCCCTGCCTGAAGAGATCGAGGGGTATTGGTCCTACCTCCTGACCAGCGCCTACTACGATCCCGATACCCGGCTGCTGTCGGAATGGGCAAAGGGCCGGGGGCTTGCCGATTGCGGGCGTTCGGCATCCTGGGCGTGGGACGGGACGGTCTTCCGCCTCGCGTCCTTCGCCGCGCTCGACGAATGCCGGGGTGCGCAGCCGGGCACTTTGATGTCGCGCTGGCAGACGGCCAACGCTCCGCTGGAGGGGGCGGACTAGGCGCTCAGTCCGCAAACCCAACGAACCGCGCGGCCTCGTCCACGCTCTTGCGCAAGCTCACCACCGCATTGGCCGGGAAGTCCGGATCGGGCCACCCGAGCGCTACCGCTTTCATGATCACCTGATCCTCGGGGATGCCGGCGTGCTCGCGCACCACTGGCGATTGCATGATGCCTTGCGAGTTGATCACGCAGCCCAGCCCGCGCGACCATGCCGCGTTGACCAGCGCGGTCGTTACCGCCCCGCAATCGAAGGCGGTGTCGTCGCTGTCCGAAAGCTCGCGGTCATAGGTGACGATCACGCAGACGGGCGCGTCGAACTGGCGGAAGCCGCGCAGCACCCAGTCCTGGCGCGCGTCCTTGTCATCACGCTCGATCCCCATCGCGCCGAACAATTGCTTGGCAACCTCGACCTGCCGATCGCGGTGGACGCCCGCGAAAGCTTCGCCGCGGCGGAACTCGCGGCTGTCGGGGATGCCGGCGAGGATGTTCTCGGTATTGCCCTTGCGGATGCGGTCCAGCGGCTCGCCGGTGAGGACGTGGAAGTGCCACGGCTGGGTGTTCATCGAGGTCGGCGAGCGCATCGCCATCGCCAGAATCTCCTCGATCAGCGCGCGCGGAACGGGCTTGTCGAGATAGCCACGGATCGAGCGGCGACCGAGGACAACCTCGTCATAGGTCATGGTCAGGAACTTTCTGTCAAAGGGGCAGGTGTGGGCGATCAACCCGATGCATCGGCGATCACGGCATCGAGATACTGATCGGCATAATCGGTCTTGATCTCGCACCACAACAGCTTGTGATCGGAAAGCTGGTGGCGGCGGTAGTATTGCTTGAAATAGCCTTCCGCCTTGGCCCCGTCGCGCCCGTCTTCGACCAGCCTTGCGATGCGTTCGCGCGTTTGTCCGTTCGCCACTGCGCTTTTGGCGACGTCGACATAGTGGCCCGCATCCTCATCCCGATAAACATATTTGAGCATGTCGAAAGCGCCCGAGGCACCCACCGCGAAATGCGGGTGCGCGGCCTTGGAGACGATCTGGTCATAGTGGTGCTTGCCGCCAAGGTCGGTGGCCGTGGCGGTGGTGGCGCGGGCAAAGCCGTGCTTCTCGAGTTGCTTCATCGTCTCATGATCGGGCGAGATGATGTTGAAGTCGCCCAGCAACAGGTAATTGGCCTTCCAGCCGCCCTCGTCGGGATTGGCCCACTTGTCTTCGCGCGCCATGGCGATGCCTTGGGCCTGTTCGTATTCCTGCCGATCCTTCATGAATTCGGCGATTTTGGCGATCTCGGCCTTGCGTTGCGCCATCTCGGGCGAGCTATCGCTGCTGTCGCCGTAGTAGATGTGCACGGTCACCAGCTTGAATTCGAGCCAGCCCGACCGGAAGGTAATGGCAAAGGGGGTGCGGGCGAACTGCACCTCTGTGGGCGCGGGCGTGCCGTTATCGGTGACGATGCCATGGCCCGGCGGAAGCACGACCTCGCCAACTTCCTTCAGGAATTGCACCTTTTCCTTGCGGAACAGGAAGGCCAGCCGCTCGTCATTGCCGGCATCCTTGGGACCGTTGCCGGTTGGCTTGCCGGAGGTGTCCGAAACGACATAGTCCCAGCCATCGCCAAGGTAATCCTCGACCAGCTCGTTAAGCTTCTTGAGGTTGCGATTGACCTCCTGCACCGCCACCAGATCGAAGTGGTCGATGATCTCGGCAATGTAGAGCATGGATTCGACCGTGCGGTCATAGCCGCCCGAATTGCCGAAATGCATGATGTTCCAGGTGGCGAGGCGAAGGCTGTGTTCGTTGGTCTGCTCGTGAACATCTGCGCGCAGCCCGGCGCGCAATGACTTCAGCCGTTCGGCGACAAACTTGCGATGCGCCTCGTTATCCTTGAAACCCCAGCGAACCCTGTGAATCTTGGCCATAGTTGCGCTCCCCCCAAAGATCGGAGTGCATTATGCGCCGCTTACGCCGCTTCGGCCAGCCCAAGTTCGAGCCGGTCCCAGATCTCGACCAGCGCCTCTGTCAGCTCTTCCATCATCGCATCGGTGTGGTGCGGGCCCGGGGTGAAGCGCAGGCGCTCGGTGCCGCGGGGCACGGTGGGGAAGTTGATTGGCTGCACATAGACGCCGTATTCGGCGAGCAGGATGTCGCTGATCTTCTTGGCGCGGATCGGATCGCCGACCATCAGCGGGACGATGTGGGTGACCGAGTCCATCACCGGCAGGCCGGCCTCGGCGAACTTGAGCTTCAGCATCGCGGCTGCGCGCTGCTGGGCGTTGCGCTCGACGCTGCTCTCCTTGAGGTGCCGCACCGAGGCGAGCACGCCCGCGACCAGCACCGGAGAGAGCGAGGTGGTGAAGATGAACCCCGGCGCGTAGCTGCGGATGCAGTCGACCACCTTGGAAGAGGCGGCGATGTAGCCGCCCATGACCCCGAACGCCTTGCCCAGCGTGCCTTCGATGATGTCGATCCGGTGCGCGGCATTGTCGCGCTCCGAAATCCCGCCGCCGCGCGCGCCGTACATGCCGACTGCGTGGACCTCGTCGATATAGGTCAGTGCGTTGTATTTCTCGGCGAGGTCGCAGATCGCGTGGATCGGGGCGACGTCGCCGTCCATCGAATAGACGCTCTCGAAAGCGATCAGCTTGGGCGTGTCGATGTCGATGCTGGCGAGCAGTTCTTCCAGATGCGCCACGTCATTGTGGCGGAACACCATCTTCTCGCAGCCCGAATTGCGGATGCCGGCGATCATGCTGGCGTGGTTCAACTCGTCGGAGAAGATCACGCAGCCCGGCAGCAGCTTGGCGAGGGTCGAGAGCGTCGCGTCGTTCGAGACGTAGCCGCTGGTGAACAGCAGCGCGGTGTCCTTGCCGTGGAGGTCGGCAAGCTCGCGTTCCAGCTCGACATGGAAGTGCGTGTTGCCGCCGATATTGCGGGTGCCGCCGCTGCCCGCGCCGACATCGTGGAGCGCGGCTTCCATCGCGCCGATCACCTTGTCGTGCTGGCCCATGCACAGATAGTCGTTCGAGCACCACACGGTGATCGGCTTGGGGCCATTATGCCCGTGGAAACAGCGCGCGTTGGGATAGGCGCCCTTGTTGCGCATGATGTCGATGAAGACGCGGTAGCGGCCCTCTTCATGCAGCCGGTCGATCGCGGAATCGAATATCTGGTCGTAGTTCACTCGCGTCTCGCTGCTCACGCGGCCGCCGTGCGGTTGGGGGCGGTCGCTATGTTCCTGCCTGGGATCTTTTGTCCCGCCATAACGCCCGAGAAGACGGTTGGTTTCGCCGCTATTTAAGGGCGGGAGGGCGCTTTTGCTATCATGATCTTTGCGAGTGTTTCGCAAGGGGTCTTGCGCGGATCAGAACGCTTCTGCGTCCCCGAAGCCGCGTGAGGCCAGGGCCCCCTCGAGGCCTGCCGCTCCGGCGAGCGGCCCGGTGACCACGAAACGGTTGGGGCCGGGCGAGGGCGCGAAGCTCTGCCCTTCGAGCAGGTGTGCAATCCGCCGCGCGATCCCCGCTGCACCGTCAACATGCTGCACGTCCTCGCCGAAGACTGCCGCCAGCTCGTCGGCCAGCAGCGGGAAGTGGGTGCAGGCGAGCACCAGCGTGTCGATCCGGTCCGCGCCCGCCATCGCGGTCAGGCGGTCATGCACGCCCGCGATCAGCGCCGGATCGACGGCACGCCCGCGCAGCTTGGCCTCGGCGGCCTGCACCAATCCGGGGGCGGCGACCCTCAGCAGGCGCTTGCCTTGGGCAAATTGCGTCTCGAGATCATCGACATAGGCCTGGCGGATCGTCGCCTCGGTGCCGACCAGCCCGATCGTGCCGGACTGCGTCAGCGCGGCGGCGGGCTTGATCGCGGGGACGGTGCCGACCACCGGGATCTCGAGCACGTCGCGCACCATGCCGAGTGCGATGGTGGAGGCGGTGTTGCAGGCGATGCAGGCAAGGCGCGGCTGCCAGCGCTCCGCCATCCGACCGAGCAACCCCGCCACCCGCGCGGCGATCTGCGCCTCGGTCTTGGTGCCATAGGGCAGGCCGGCAAGATCGGCGGCGTAGATCACCGGGGCCTCGGGCAAGACCTTGCGCAGTGCGTCGTAGACGGTCAGCCCGCCGACGCCGGAATCAAACAGCAGGATCGGGGAGGATGGATTATCCGACAAGAAACCTCCGTTCGGGCTGAGCTTGTCGAAGCCCTGTCCTTTTCTTTTCAAGATGGGCCATTAGAAGAAAGTTGAGCCCCTCGACAAGCTCAGGGCGAACGGAGATTTGTTTTGGAACCGCTTTTCGCCGCCCTTCTGGGCTTTGCCCTCGGCTCGATCCCCTTCGGCCTGATCCTTACCCGCGCGGCAGGTCTGGGGGATGTGAGGAAGATCGGGAGCGGCAGCATCGGCGCGACCAATGTGCTGCGCACCGGCAACAAGGGGCTGGCGGCCGCGACCGTGCTGCTCGATGCGGCGAAGGCGGTGATCCCGGTGCTGGTGGCGAAGGCCGTGTGGCCCGGCAGTGCCGAAGTAGTTGGGGGCATCGCGGGCGTCGCGGCGGTGGCAGGTCACTGCTTCACCCCGTGGCTCGCCTTCAAAGGCGGCAAGGGCTTTGCGAGCGCAGCTGGCGCGCTGGCGGCGCTGGCATGGCCCGCGATGCTCGCCTGCGCTGCGATTTGGGGAATGACGCTGTTCCTCAGCCGGATTTCCTCGGTGTCCTCGCTGGTCAGCGTGATCGCCGCGCCGTTGGTTGCTTGGGGCCTCGGCTACCCGCAGGTGATCGCGCCGCTGATCGCCATTGCGGCCATCGTGATCGTCCAGCACCGCGCCAATATCGGCCGGTTGATGCGGGGGGAAGAGCCGCGCGTGGGCGCCTCTTCGGCCAAGCCGTGATGCGGGGCAACATCTGATGGAAAGCACGGGGTCGCAGCCAGTGCTCTCACAGCAAGAAGCCTTCGCGCGCATCCGCCTGCTGCGCTCGCCCAATATTGGCCCCGTCAGCTACCGCCAGCTCATTGCACGCTTCGGCTCTGCGGGCGCGGCTCTCGATGCGCTCCCCGATCTCGCCAGCCGGGGGCGGGGGGCATATCGTCCCGCCACAGCCGAGAGCATCGAGCGCGAGGTCATGGCGGTCCGCGCCGCCGGCGCGCGCTACCTGTTCCACGACCAGCCCGATTACCCCGCGCTGCTGGGCGAGCTCGATTCTGCCCCGCCGATCCTCACTTGCCGCGGCAACCTGGCGCTCGCGAGCGCGCCGTGCGTCGCATTGGTGGGCGCGCGCAATGCCAGCGCCGCCGCGGTCAAGCTCGCCCGCGATTTCGCTGCCGCGCTGGCCGAGGCCGGGTTCACCGTCGTCTCGGGCCTGGCGCGCGGCATCGACGGCGCCGCGCATGAGGGCGCCTTCCCGCACACCATCGGCGTGATCGCGAGCGGGATCGACATCGCCTACCCCCCGCAGCACGCCGACTTGCAGGAGCGGATCGCGCAAGAGGGCCTGCTTGTCGCCGAGCAGCCCCCCGGCACCGAGCCGCGCGGGCGGCATTTCCCCTCGCGCAATCGCATTATCGCGGGGCTCGCCAGCGGCACCTTGGTGATCGAGGCCGCGCCGCAATCGGGCAGTCTTATCACCGCAAGGCTGGCGGGCGAGGCAGGGCGCGAGGTGATGGCGATCCCCGGCTCGCCGCTCGATGCGCGCAGCCTCGGGTGCAACCAGCTGATCCGCGACGGTGCGGTGCTGGTGCAATCGCCTGACGAAGTGATCGAGCTGCTGCAGAGTTTCACAGGAGCGCCCCGCTCGCGCTTCCGGGTGGCCGACCGCCCCTCGGACTTCGACTATGCCGAACTCGCCAAGCTCGACTGGGGCGAGGCGCGCGCCGATTTCAGCCACGACATCGCCCACCTCCTGACCAACGCGCCCGTCGCAATCGACGAACTCGTCCGCCAATCGGGGGCCAGCGCGGCCGAGGTGCACATGGCGCAGCTCGAACTGGAACTGTCCGGCGAGCTGGTGCGCGAGGCGGATGGGACGGTGCGGCGCGCCTAGGGCGGGAAGCAAGCAGCATGAAAGGGGGCAAGGCATTGGACAGGGACGCTCGCGAATTTCTTCACGCGCTGATGGCCGAGCAGCGACGGCTCGCGGCCAAGGCGGCTGGCTTTCTCGCCGGGTATGTCCTTGTGGCAACCACGTCATACGTGCTGCTCGATGTCTACGTCCCCGAGTCAAACGCCGCCGATGCTTGGGTGGGCGTCTTCGACTGGGCGTTGGGCTATCTCGTGTTCCTTGCGGTTATGCACAGGGGCGGATTGACAGCGGGGGGGCCGCGGACCGGCATCGGCACCTATTTCGTGCTCGACCTTTTGATCGCCATTCCGGTATTTCTCGGATTGTTGGCGTTGTTTGTGCCCGGTCTCTATCTGCTGATGCGTTGGCTTCCGGCCTATTCGCGCGCGCTGATGACCCACGATGGCGTAGTCCGTGCGATGGGCTGGAGCTGGGAGCGGACCGCGCCGTGGCAGCGTCCGCTGGCGATGGCGATGCTGCTGCCGCTGGTGCCCTTTGCCGTCTTCGCGCTCGCAATCCTCGCCGATAGTCTGGTTTACGAGCATTTCGGCTGGACGGGCTACGTCGTGCTGTCGCTTGTCTTAAACGTAGCAAGCTCGCTCGGCTCTGCAGGACTAACCGTTTACTGCGTGGCGGCCTACAAGCTGGTCCTCGACCCCGACGCTGTTCCCGGAAACGGGTCGGACGAGGGGGCCGATCACCCCTTCGGCACGATCACCCCGCAGGCCTGACGCCCGCCGCTCGAGGCCATGGTCTTGTAGTCGTCGGTCGCGGCGTGGATCATGATTGATGCGCCGTCCTCGTCGCTCAAGCTGTAGGGCAGGGCCTCGCTGGCCGGGCCTGCGATGGTGAGGTCGGGGACGAAGAATTCGGCCATCGCGGTGCCATCGGCAGCGACATCGAGGTTGGGCAGGTCGCCCGCGTGATAGCCGCCGGGCGCATGGAAACCGTGCTCGGTGGCGGCGGGGTTGAAGTGGCCGCCGGCGGCCATGAAGTCGGGCGCACAGGCGCCGGTCTGGTGGATGTGGAGGCCGTGCTTGCCGGCCGGGAGGCCCTTGACCGCGACCGATACCACCACGCCGTGCTCGGTCTGGGTGAAGCTGATCGTCCCCACGTCGGTGCCATCGGCAAGGCGCATCGTGGCCACGGTCGCTGCTTCAACCTTGCCTTCGTGATGGTCGGCCAGCAGCGGCGAGGCGATCGCGGTTGCTGCCGCCAGAGCGAGGGCAGGGCGGGTGAGGCGGGGAAGAAGTTTCATGTTCGGGTCTCCATTGTCATGGCACGTCCGATCCGGTCCGCATCGGGCCGGTCGTTCGGGCAGGGGCACATCATCACCCCACCTACGACGGCGGCGCACTTGCTTCGATCAGTGTTCTGCGCCACCGGCAGGTGCGATGCAACTGGCTTGACGGCACGCTCCGGCCCGCCCCACCATCGCGCGTACGTACACGTAAGGGATATCCAAAGCTCACCATCATGCAGCTTGTCATCGTAGAATCGCCGGCCAAGGCCAAAACCATCGAGAAGTATCTGGGCAAGGACTTCAAGGTCCTCGCCTCCTATGGCCATGTCCGCGACCTGCCGCCCAAGGACGGCAGCGTCGATCCCGATGCCGACTTTGCGATGGAGTGGGAACTCTACCGCGACAAGCAGAGCCGCTTCAAGGAAATCGCCGACGCGGCCAAGGGCGCGACCCGGCTCGTGCTCGCCACCGACCCCGACCGTGAGGGCGAGGCGATCAGCTGGCACGTTCAGGAGCTGCTGCGAAAGCGCAAGAGCCTGCCGATGAAGGTCGACCGCGTCACCTTCAACGCGATCACCAAGGCCGCCGTGCTGGGTGCGATGGAGAAACCGCGCGAACTCGATCAGCCGCTGATCGACGCCTATCTGGCGCGCCGCGCGCTCGACTATCTGTTCGGCTTCACCCTCTCGCCGGTGCTGTGGCGCAAGCTCCCCGGCGCCAAAAGCGCAGGCCGCGTGCAGTCGGTCGCGCTGCGCCTGATCGTCGAGCGCGAGCGCGAGATCGAGGCTTTCCGCGCGGAGGAATACTGGAGCGTGCTCGCCAAGATGCAGCACGACGGCACCGAGTTCGACGCGCGTCTGGTCAAGTTCAAGGGCGTGAAGCTGGAACGCCTCAGTCTCGGTAACCAGGGCATTGCCATGGAAGCCAAGGCGGCGGTCGAAGCCGGCCGCTTCACGGTTGAAGGCGTCGAGACCAAGCCGGTCAAGCGCAACCCCGCGCCGCCGTTCACCACCTCGACCTTGCAGCAGGAGGCCGCCCGCAAGCTCGGCTTCTCGGCGCAGCACACGATGCGGCTGGCGCAGAGCCTCTACGAGGCCGGCGCGATCACCTATATGCGCACCGACGGGGTGCAGATGGACATGAGCGCGATTATGGCCGCGCGCGATGCCATCGCGGCGCGCTTCAGCGAGGATTACCGTCCCGAAAAGCCGCGCATGTACAGCACCAAGGCGAAGAACGCGCAGGAAGCGCACGAGGCGATCCGCCCGACCGATTTCACCCGCGAACGTGCGGGCGCTGGCGATGAAGGCAAGCTCTACGACCTCATCTTCAAGCGCGCGATGGCGAGCCAGATGGCGACCGCGCTGCTCGAACGCACCACGATCACCTTGCGCGATGCGACCGGCCAGCACGAGTTGCGCGCCTCCGGTCAGGTGGTGAAGTTCCCCGGCTTCCTCGCGGTCTATCAGGAAGGTTTCGACGAGAAGGCCAACGGCGACGACGAGGACGATGAGGGCTTGCTGCCGGCGATGAAGAATGGCGACATGCCCGCCAAACGCGCCGTCGAGGCGACCCAGCACTTCACCCAGCCGCCGCCGCGCTTCTCCGAAGCCTCGCTGGTCAAGCGTCTGGAGGAGCTCGGCATCGGGCGCCCGTCGACCTATGCCTCGACCATCCAGACGCTGCGCGACCGCGCCTATGTGCGGATGGAGAAGAACCGCTTCTTCGCGGAAGAATCCGGCCGTCTTTTGACCGCCTTCCTCGAGCGCTTCTTCCCAACTTATGTCGCCTATGATTTCACCGCCGGGATGGAGGACGAGCTCGACGTCGTCTCCGACGGGCGGGAAAACTACAAGCTGCTGCTCGCCCGCTTCTGGAAGGACTTCAAGCCCAAGGCCGACGAGGTGATGGAGAAGCTGCCCTCGGAAGTGACCGAGGCGCTGGACGAATATCTCGCCGACTTCCTGTTCCCGCCGCGCGAGGACGGCCACGACCCGCGCGCTTGCCCGCTCTGCGCCACCGAGGGCCGCGCCAATGGCCGCCTCGCCCTGCGCGGCGGCAAGTTCGGCGCCTTCGTCGCTTGCGCCAACTATCCGGAGTGCAAATACACCCGTCGCTTCGCCCAGCCGGGCGGCGAGGGCGAGAGCGGGGCGGAGGACGGCATCCTTGGCCAGCACCCCGAGACCGGCGAGAACATCCTGCGCAAGACCGGGCGCTTTGGCCCCTATGTCGAGATGGGCGAGGGCAAGGAAGCCAAGCGCGCGAGCATCCCCAAGGACCTCGACGATTTCGGGCTCGACTGGGCGGTGAAGCTGCTCGATCTGCCGCGGATCATCGGCGCGCATCCCGATACCGGGCTCGAGATCGAGGCCAATATCGGGCGTTACGGGCCGTACCTGCGGCATGACGGCAAGTACGGCAAGCTGACCAATACCCGCGAGGTGTTCGAGGTCGGCATGAACCGCGCGGTCGATATTCTTGCCCAGGCCGCCAATCGCGGCGCTGGCGGAGGGCGCGCGAAGGCCGAGCCGATCGCGGCGCTAGGGGCCCACCCCACCAGCGGCGGCGAGATCAAGGTCATGCCGGGGCGCTATGGCCCCTATGTCACCGACGGCACCACCAACGCCACGATCCCGCGCGACACCAAGCCCGAGGACGTGACGCTGGAGGCCGCGATCGAACTGATCGACGCTCGCGCGGCCAAGGCTCCTGCGGCCAAGAAGGGCAGGAAGAAAGCCGCGCCCAAGAAGGCTGCGGCGAAGAAGGCTCCCGCGAAGAAAAAGGCCCCCGCCAAAAAGAAGGCTGCGGCTGCGACCAAGTGAGGCTTGGAGCGGCCCGAAACGCCGCTCCGCCCGCCCGCTTGTTGATAAAACATAAAGCATTTGCCCCCTAGAGTCGCGGACAGACGAGGGCTGCGCCGTGATCGAAATCGAAGTCCAGAACGAAACCCACCAGACCCAGAGCCGGATCCGCTTTGCCGCGGTGCCGCGCATCGGTGAAGGCCTGCGCCTGCGCGAGCCGGACGGCATGTGGGCGAGCTATGACGTGATCGACGTGTGGTACCAGAAGGCCGAATTCGGCGATGTCTGGATGCCCTATCTCCACGTCCGGGTGACCCCGGGCGAGGCGGTCGGCACGCTGGAAGCCGATCCCTATTCGGACGATTTCGCCGCGCGCGGCTACGAACAGAATTACGCATCGATGGGCGGGGGTCATTGACATGCAGAACCTGATCAAGCGCAACACCGGCCCGCATCGCCACGCCCCCGGCGATGGCAAGACGCTGGCCGAAAAGCTCGCGCAGAACGAAGCGCTGCTGGCTGCTGCCGCCGAGGAAAGCGCCGCGCGCATCGCTGCTTCAACCGCCGAGGTTCCGCCTGCCGCCGCCGCTTCAGCTGCCGCGCCTGCCGCTCCCCAGCCGACCAAGCCCGCCGCGTCCGCCTCCGCCGCTCCGGCCCCCGCTGGTCCAGCCCCCGCTGCGGTCGATCCCGACGACACTGCCGCGATCGTCGCCGCCGCCAAGGCGATGCGTGACCGCTATGCCGGCACGCCTGCCCCTGCAGCCGCCGTCGCCAAGACCTGCCTTATCGTCGACGACAGCCGGGTGATCCGCAAGGTTTCAAGCAAGATCGCAATCAGCCTCGGCTACGTTCCCGTCGAGGCCGAGAACGGCGAAGAAGCACTCGCGCGCTGCAAAAAGTCGATGCCCGATCTGGTGCTGACCGACTGGAACATGCCCGAAATGGACGGCATCACCTTCGTCACCAAGCTGCGCTCGATCCCCACGCCCAAGGAGCCGGTGGTGGTGTTCTGCACCTCGAACGGCGAGGCCAAGGACATTCATGACGGGATCGCCGCAGGGGCGGACGACTATATCGTCAAGCCGTTTGATGAGGCGGCGCTCAAGGCCAAGCTTGAGAAGCTCGGGCGGGAGTGAGGCCGCGGGTCAGACCCTGCGGCCGCGGACCAGATTGACCACCAGCAGCAGCAGGACCGAACCGAGCAAAGAGACCGCGATCGCGCTCAGGCTGAGATCGCCGCTCATGATGTTGCCGCCGCCGATATAGGGATTGAGCAGAAAGCCGGCCACCAACGCGCCGACAATCCCGACGACGACATTCATCACGATACCGCCGCCGCCGCCGACAAGCATGCTGGCCACCCAGCCGATCAGGCCGCCCACGATCAAAAGAATTATCAGATTCACGGCTTTTCTCCCAGCGTTGCGCTCACCCTACCGGAGGAAGGCCAGCCTTGTTCCGTGCCAGTGCGAATAAGGCAGGGGCGCAGCTTGATAGGCAGGACTTCGCGGCGGGATTGACTGGCCGGGACAGCCGCGGCGCTTCAACCGTACGGCCGGATCCGCTCGTGGAGATAGTTTCCGTCGAAACCGGCTATCTCTGCGAGCTTTACGGAATCGATGATCTTGAGCGACCCGTGGCTCAGCTCCATGATCTCGGCCTTCTTGAGCACTCTCAGAACCCGGTTCACATGGACCGGGGTCAAGCCGAGTGCATCGGCCAGCACAAGTTGGGTCAGCGGCATCTTGCATTCATCATCGGACGCCAGGCCAATGTTGCGCATGCGGATGTATAGCTCGCACATGAGATGCGCCACGCGCTCTACGCTCTTGCGCCGGCCCATGCTGGCAATCCACGAACGCAAGATGCTCTGATCGACCAGTTGGGACCACCAGAAGGCCTGCGTCAGGTTCGGGTTTGCCTGGATCAGGACCTCCATCTCGGCGCGAGGCAGGGACGCGACGCTCGCCTTGGTCAAGGTCATGATATTGTGATCGATCGCGTGGAGGATCGCGATGTGGATGTCGCAGAAATCGCCGGGCAGCAGGAACGAGATGATCTGCCGTCCGCCATCAGGCAGGATCTTGTAGCCGCAGGCCCAGCCTTCAAGGATCACGAACACCGGATCGGGATCATCCCCTTCGCGGATGAGGTGATGTCCGGCGGGAAACTCGCGCACGTTCTTGCAGGCCGCAGAGAGCAACGCCGTTTCGGCGTCACCCAGACGGCTGTATCCACTAAGGTGCCTGATAAGTGCGTTCGACATCATTGTTGCACGCCAATCTATCAGGATGAATCGGCGATCTGGTTGATCCAAATTGTGCTGGGCCGGAAAAATACGCCCATAATTGCTGCCAGAATTTCAAGAATTCTGCAACCGCACGCCACCTTTTGATCTGCCAAGATCCATACCCGATAGGCCCCGCGACATGAGCCCGATTATCTATGATGACGAAGACACCGCCGATCGGTCAGAGCCTGACGCCCATGGGCAGGCGGCGCTCTTGCTGGCGGAAAGCATTCTGCACGCCCTAGTGGAAACGCACACGCTTTCGTCGGCTGAGGCGATTTCGGTGATCGAGACAACCTGCAGCGTCAAGATCGAAGTGGCTGAGCGGGCTGGGGAATCGAGCAAAAGGATGCACGAATCCCTGTCTTTGCTTCGCCAAATTTCGAATAGCTTCAAAGCAGACTTGACGTGAATGTGAATTATCATCCAATTTTTATGAAATTGAATTTTATAGATTTTGGCAAATAATGAAAAAATTCGGTAGTGGATTATAATTCAGATCAATCATCGATGAATTTAATTTGCGATTATGAATTTCCGAATCACGATGAGGACGGAAAATGTCAAACGCATTTCTACGACGCTTGCAAACTCGAGCGAATCTTCAGGAATGCGACGCAAGGATCATCGAAGATCTTTGTCACAAGACCCGTAAGATATCCTCCAAGAACTACCTTTCCCGTGGCGGCCAGGGGGCGCTGAGCTTTTCGGTCCTCTTGAGCGGCTGGGCGGCGCGATACCAGATCGTGAGAAATGGCGGTCGACAGATAACCCAGCTGCTTCTGCCGGGCGATTCCTTCGATTTCGATCCCTATTCGAGTGAAGAGGCCGTCGACGAGATAGTCACGCTTTGTGATTGTGAGATCGCCAATATATCCTACGCTGAAATCGATCGTGCGATTGAAGTGTCGCCAGCTATCCGCAGCGCCATGTTGAGTTACGGATGCATGGAGAATGCGATCTTTGCCTCATGGGTGGTGAATATCGGCCGCCGTGATGCCTATGAGCGGATGGCCCATCTCATCTGCGAACTCCACCACCGCCTGGCGATTGACGATGCCGGCGCGGTCGATGGTGAATTCCAGTTCCCGCTGACACAGGAAGATTTGGCAGATGTGCTCGGGCTCACGCCGGTTCACATCAACCGCAAGCTGCAGATGCTGCGAGAGAATGACGTGATCAGGCTGCGCTCGAAGTGGATGACGGTGCTGAATCTTCCCGCGCTCAAGAAGATCGCCGGCTTCAATCCCGCCTACCTGACTTCGCAGAATTCTGTCCAAGAGCGGTGGGCTGTGAACGCCTGAGGCGGGCAGGGCCTGCCGGACTAGCGCACCCAGTCGAGCCCGATTTCCTCGAACAACTCCTTGTCCTCGGCCCAGTTCTCCAGAACCTTGACGTGCAGGAACAGGTGCACCTTCACGCCCAGCACCTCCATCAGCTCCGCCCGCGCGGCGGCGCCGATCGCCTTGATCTTGGAGCCGCCCTTGCCGAGCACGATCGCGCGCTGGTTGTCGCGGGTGACGACGATCTGCTGGTGGATCTCTACGCTGCCATCAGCACGCACCTCGTAACGCTCGGGACGCACCGCGCTGTCATAGGGCAGTTCCTCGTGGAGCTGCTGGTAGAGCTGTTCGCGGGTGATTTCCGTGGCGAGCAGGCGTTCCGATACGTTGGAGACCTGGTCTTCGGGGTACATCCATTCGCCTTCGGGCATCATCCCGGCGAGGTGATCCTTCAGCTCCGGCACGCCCTCGCCGGTCAGGGCGGAGACGAAGTAGATCTCGGCGAAATCGACCTTGCCCGAAAGGTCCTGCGCGAGCGCCAGCAGCGGCTCCTTCTTGGCGCGATCGACCTTGTTGAGCACGAGGAACTTGCGTTCGGGCCGCGCGGCCAGCGTTTCGAGCAGCGGCTCCAATTCATGGCGGCGCTGCTTGATCGGATCGACCAGCAGCAGCACCGCATCGGCCGCTTCCGCACCCTCCCACGCCGCGCTCACCATCGCCCGGTCCAGGCGGCGCTTGGGGGCGAAGATGCCGGGGGTATCGACGAGGATCATCTGAACGCCCGCGCCGCCCAATTCATGCAGCGCAATCCCGAGCATCCGCGCGCGGGTGGTCTGCGCCTTGGCGCTGGTGATCGCGACCTTCTGGCCGACGAGGCTGTTGACCAGCGTGGATTTGCCCGCATTGGGCGCGCCGAGCACGGCGACAACACCGCAGCGGGTGGGGGGCGTATCTGTCATAAGGAACCTTCTTGCATCATTGCGCAAAATGTTTCACGTGAAACATTTCGTGAACAAACTTACCCGAACTGCTCGAGGAACGCCTTGGCGGCGAGCTTTTCGGCCTCGCCCTTGCTGGTTGCGGTCGCCTCGGCGCTGCCGACATTGCGGACCGTGACGCGCACAGTGAAGCGCGCCGCGTGATCGGGGCCGGCGCGGTCGGTAACCTCGTAGAGCGGCGTTTGCCTGCGGTTGCCCGCGGCCCATTCCTGCAGCGCGCTCTTGGGGTGCTTGGCCTTGCCGACGTCGCCTTCGAGCTCGCTCTCCCACAGCCGGTAGATCAGCGCCTGCGCGGCGTCGAAGCCGTGGGCGATGAAGCAGGCGCCGATCAGCGCCTCCATCACGTCACCGAGGATCTTGTCGCTGTCCGCTCCGCCATCATCGCGCGCCTGCTTGCCGAGGCGGATGTGGACGGGGAGGCCGATGGCGCGGGCGATCCGCGCGCAGGTCGCGCCGCTGACGAGCGCGTTGAGGCGCTGCGAAAGGCGGCCCTCGGGCGCGTCACCGGCGCGGAACAGCCATGCCGCGACCGACAGGCCTAGGACACGATCTCCAAGAAATTCAAGACGTTGATAGTCTGCAACCTCGGCTCCCGAGCCGTTGAAGCTGCCATGGGTCAGCGCCTCGAGCCACGGGGCGTCGGTGTCGGCGGCGGGCGCGAAGCCCTGCTCGATGAGCCATGCGCGGGTTTCGGGGGCGAGGGTGCGCGCGGTCACAGCCGGTTCCCGATCAGGTCCCAGCGCGCGGCCGAGAACCATGACACGGGGTTGAGCCAGTCGGCGCTGCCATCAGTCGACCACACGATCACCGCCGCGCGGCCGACCAAGAGGTCCTGCGAGACGAACCCTACGCCCTCGCCTGCCGAGGCAGGGAAGCGGCTGTCCATCGAGCTGTCGCGGTTGTCGCCCATCACGAACAGGGTGCCGGGCGGTACGACCCGTTCGGAGAAAGCGTCGGCCTGCCACGGGCCGAAATCGAGCACGGTGTAGCTGCGCCCATTCGGCAGGGTCTCGCGGAACGCCTTGTAGCGGCACACTTCGCCCGCGCCTTCGGCAGCAGGCTCGGCCTCGCCGCCCCAGGCGCAGCCGGTGTTGGGCGAGAGCGGGACGAGCACGTCAGGGGCCGGTGCGCGCGCCGCCCGGATACCGTTCAGCACCACCTCGCCGTTAACCACCGCCACCCGGTCACCCGGCAGGCCGATCACGCGCTTGATATAATCGCGGCTGTCGATGGGATGCTTGAAGATCGCGATGTCGCCGCGCTCGGGCACCCCCGGCAGCAGCCGCCCGTCGGGCAGCGCAAGGTCAAAGGGCAGCGAGTGGCGCGAGATGCCGTAGGGCCACTTGGCCGCCAGCAGATAGTCGCCGTTCATCAGCCGCGGCAGCATGCTTTCGGAGGGAATCGAAAAGGGCGAGAAGACGAAGGTGCGGAACACCAGCACCAGCGCCAGCAGCTTGACGAGGAACCATAGGAAGCTCCCCCAGCTTTCGCCCGCGCGGGCACCTGATGCGGCGGGCGGCGCCGGCATGAGCGATTGGGTATTAACATCCATCGCCCTTGCCCTTACTCGCAGCCGCACACTTGCGCAAAGGGGAACGGTCATGGGCGGTACGGCGAGCGAAGCAGCGGTTGGAGCGGCATGGTCTGCCTTGCGCGGATTGCCGCATCACACGCTCGCCCAGCTGTTTGCTGCCGATCCGGCGCGCCATGAGACGCTGACCCGCCGTATCGCATGGCCGATAGTGCCCGGAAGCGACGCCGAGGCGGGGATGCTGATCGACTTCTCCAAGACGCACCTGTCGGACGAAGCGCTGACCGCTTTCGAAGCGCTCGCCGAGGCGGCAGGCTTTGCCGCGAAGCGCGAGGCGCTGTTCGGCGGAGGGATCGTCAACGTCACTGAAGGTCGCGCTGCCACCCACGGCGCGCTGCGCGGCAGCGGCACGCCCGCGCAGGTGGAAGAGGCCGAGGGCCTGCTCGCCCGCATGGGCATGCTGGTGGAAGCCATCCACGAGGGCGCGCTGGGCGCGATCAAGCACTGTATCGCGATCGGCATCGGAGGCTCGGCCTTGGGCCCGGCGCTCGCCATCGACGCCCTGACCCGCGATCTGGCGCTGGTCGATGTCCACGTGGTCTCGAACATCGACGGCCTCGCTTTGGAGCAGGCCTTTGCCGCCTGCGACCCCGAGACGACGCTGATCGCGGTCGCCTCGAAAACCTTCACCACCATCGAGACCATGACCAACGCCGCGAGCGCGTTGAAGTGGCTCGCCGACAACGGCGTCGAGGATCCGGGCGGGCGCGTGGTCGCGCTAACCGCCGCGCCCGAAAAGGCGGTCGAGTGGGGGGTGGACGAGACCCGCGTGCTCCCGTTCCCCGAAAGTGTCGGCGGGCGCTATTCGCTGTTCTCGAGCATCGGCTTTCCCATCGCGCTCGCCATCGGCATGGACGAGTTTCAGGAGATGCTGGCCGGGGCCAAGGCGGTCGACGACCATTTCCGTGAGACGGAAGGCCGCGCCAACGCCCCGCTGCTCGCCGCCTTCTGCGACCAGTATTACTCGCGCCTGCGCGGCTGCCAGACCCGTGCGGTCTTCGCCTATGACGAGCGGCTCGCGCTGCTGCCCGACTATCTCCAGCAGCTCGAGATGGAATCGAACGGCAAGAGCGTGAAGGTTGATGGCTCGCCCGTCGACGGGCCGACTGCGGCGGTGACCTGGGGCGGGGTGGGCACCGACGGGCAGCACGCGGTGTTCCAGCTGCTGCATCAGGGTACGCACCTGATCCCGGTCGATTTTCTGGTGAGCATCGCGCCCGGCGACGAACTCGACCCCGCGCATCACCGCATCCTGCTGATGAACTGTCTTGCGCAAGGCGCGGCGCTGATGGCGGGCAAGACCTCGGACGACCCTGCGCGCGCCTATGCCGGCGACCGGCCCTCGACCACCTTCCTCCTCGACGATTGCGACGCGGTCACCTTGGGCGCGCTGATCGCCTTCCACGAACAGCGCACCTTTGCGAATGCGGTGCTGATGGGCATCAACCCCTTCGACCAGTTCGGGGTGGAACTGGGCAAGGCGATCGCCAAGCAGATCGAGAGCGGGGAAGGGGAGTTCGACCCGAGCACCAAGGCGCTGATGGCGGCGGCGGGGCTGGGGTAGCTGCGTATTCGATTGACTTTCCCGCCCTTTGCCCCCACATGCCCCCCATCGAAGCGCGCTAGCCATGCGTGAAGCGGCGGACATTTCCAAAAAAATCCGCCCCGGCCGCGCCTCGGTTCTACCCCCAAGACTTCCCTTTTCACGCGGGCGGTTTCAACCCCCGCGCCGCGCGTGGCGTGCCCTGTGGACGTTCGTGTCCGGGGCAGCCCAGCGCGCGTCGCAGATTATTTGCGAGTTATCACAACATGACCACTTTTGCTGACCTCGGGCTGTCGCAGCCCGTGCTCCAGGCCCTCGACATGAAGGGCTATTCGACGCCGACCCCGATCCAGGAACAGGCGATCCCCGCGGTGCTCAAGGGCCGCGACCTGCTCGGAATTGCCCAGACCGGCACCGGCAAGACTGCCGCCTTCATGCTCCCCAGCATCGACCGCCTGCGCGAGGCCGACAAGCAGATCCCGTTCAAGTCCTGCCGCATGCTGGTGCTCGCCCCGACCCGCGAGCTTGCCGTGCAGATCGCCGACAGCGCCAAGGATTACGGCGCGCTGGCTGGGCTGAAGGTCCAGTGCATCGTCGGCGGCACCTCGGTGGGCAAGGATCGCAACAAGCTCCACCGCGGCACCGACATTCTGGTCGCCACCCCGGGCCGTCTGCTCGATCTGATCGAGCAGAAGGCGCTCAATCTGGCGGGCATCGAGATTCTGGTGCTCGACGAGGCTGACCAGATGCTCGACCTCGGCTTCATCCACGCGCTGCGCAAGATCCGCGAGCTCGCTCCCAAGGACCGCCAGACGCTGTTCTTCAGCGCGACCATGCCCAAGGCGATCAAGGAACTGGTGAGCGGCTTCTGCAACAACCCTGTGCAGGTCTCGGTCACGCCGGAAAGCACCACGGCGGAACGCATCGACCAGTACCTCTTCATGGTCCAGCAGGACGAGAAGCTGAGCTTGCTCGAAATGATCCTCAAGGGCCGCCACACGGTTCCGGGTGCGGTCGAGCGCGTGCTCATCTTCACCCGCACCAAGCACGGCGCGGACCGCGTGGTGAAGAAGCTCGAACAGGCCGGCATTCCGGCCAATGCGATCCACGGCAACAAGTCGCAGCCGCAGCGCCAGCGCGCGCTCGAGGATTTCCGCAAGGCCCGCGTGCCGGTGCTGATCGCGACCGATGTCGCCGCGCGCGGGATCGACATCCCGGGCGTCAGCCACGTGATCAATTACGAGCTGCCCAACGTGCCGGAGCAATATGTCCACCGCATCGGGCGGACCGCGCGCGCGGGCAAGAGCGGGATCGCGATTGCCTTCTGTGCCGAGGACGAACGCGCCTACCTCAAGGACATCCGCAAGACGACGGGCGCCGAGCTTGAACGTCTGCCGCTGCCGGACAATTTCCGCGCGGTGGTGGAAGGCGAGGGGCCGGAAAAGCCTGCTCCCCGTGTGCCGGTCAAGCGGGTGCAGGCGCGCCCGCTCGGCCAGCGCAAGCCGCAAGGTGATCGCCGGCCCGGCAATGCTCCGCAGGATGAGCGTCGTCCCCAGCAGGGCGAACAGCGCCGCGCAGAAGGCGATCGTCGTCCGCAGGGCGGGGAGCGTCGTCCGGATCAGGGTGGGGGCGAACGCCGTCCCCAGCAGGGCGAGCCGCGCCGTGCAGCCAGTGCTCCTCAGGGCGATCGTCGCCCGCCGCAGGGTGATCGCAAGCCGCAGGGCGATCGTCGCCCCGCCGAAGCGCCTAGCGGTGATCGCCGTGCCTTTGGCGGCGGCAAGCCCAGCGGCAATGGTGGCGGTCAGCGCCACCCCGGCGGCGGGCGTCCGGCCGGTAACGGCGGTGGCAACGGCGGCGGCGGCAATCGCGGCCGCGGTGGTCGCCCCGGCGGCGGTGGCGGTGGTCGTCCCCGCGCCGCGCAGGGCTGATCCGCGCTTCATTGCGACTTTAGTCTGAAATACTGCATTTTGGGCCCCGATGGTTGCCGCCATCGGGGCCTTCGCCCATATGCGCTTGCGAGACAGCGGGAGCAGCGTGATGGCGGACGAATACGATTATGACCTCTTCACCATCGGCGCAGGCTCGGGCGGGGTGCGCGCCAGCCGTGTCGCCGCCGCCCACGGCGCGCGCGTCGCGGTCGCCGAGGAGTACCGCGTCGGCGGCACCTGCGTGATCCGCGGCTGCGTGCCCAAGAAGATGCTGGTCTACGGCGCCCACTTCGCCGAGGACCTCGTCGATGCGCAGAGTTTCGGCTGGACCATCGAAGGCAAGCGCTTCGACTGGGCCACCTTGCGCGAACACGTGCAGAATGACGTGACGCGGCTCGAGGGGCTCTATGGCCAGACCCTCGGCAACCACAACGGCACCGTCTTCGCCGAACGCGCGACGATCTCAGGGCCCCATGAAATCACGTTGGCGAGCGGCAAGACCGTCACCGCCAAATACATCCTCGTCGCCACCGGTGCGCGTCCGCTGGTGCCTGAATTTCCGGGCAGCGAGCATGTCATCACCTCGAACGAGGCGTTCCATCTCGACACCCTGCCGCGCCGCATCCTGATCGCGGGCGGGGGCTACATCGCCAACGAGTTCGCCGGGATATTCAACGAGTTCGGCTGCAAGGTGACGATCGCCAACCGCTCGGACACGATCCTGCGGAGCTACGATGCGAGCCTGCGCGACCGGCTCCTTCAGATCTCGATGGTCAAGGGCATCGGCTTCCTGTTCAACACCGAGTTCGAGAGCATCGCAAAGCAGGAGGACGGCACGCTGCTGGTCAAGCTGACCGGGCAGGAGCCGGAAGAATATGACGCGGTGATGGTCGCTGTGGGCCGTGTCCCCAACACCGAAGGGCTCGGGCTCGAGACGGTCGGCGTCGAAACCGGCAAGAAGGGCGAGATCGTGGTCGATGCCTTCAGCAAGACCAATGTCGATCACATTTATGCGGTCGGCGACGTGACCGACCGGGTGCAGCTCACCCCCGTCGCGATCCGCGAGGGCCAGGCCTTTGCCGATAGCGTGTTCGGCGAGGGCGAGCCCTATGCCGTCGACCATTCCTGCGTGCCCAGCGCGGTGTTCAGCCACCCGCCCATCGCCGCGGTGGGCATGACCGAGAGCGAAGCGCGCAACCAGCTCGGCAATATCAAGGTCTACCAGTCGGACTTCCGCCCGATGAAGAACGTGGTCGCCGGGCGCAACGAGCGCAGCCTCTACAAGATGATCGTCGATGCCGCGAATGACCGGATCGTCGGCATCCACATGATCGGCCCCGAAGCGCCCGAGATCATGCAGGCCGCCGCGATCGCGGTAAAGGCGAAGCTCACCAAGGCCGATTTCGACGCCACGGTCGCGATCCACCCGACCATGGCCGAGGAGTTGGTGTTGTTCAAATAGGTCGCAACGTGCGGCAGGGGGATTGATTATGAACGTAAACGGCAAGAATGTGCTGCTGACCGGCGGCAGCGCAGGCATCGGGCGCGAGATTGCGCGGCAGCTCAAGGCCAAGGGCGCGAAGGTACTGCTCACCGGGCGCGATCCGGTGCGGCTGGCGGCGATGGAAGCGGAAGGGTTCGAGACCCTCGCCGCCGATCTATCGAGCGCGGAGGGCGTCGATGCGCTGGTCGCTGGGCTGGAGGAGCGGGAGATCGACATCCTCATCAACAATGCTGGCCTCGGCGTGGCGCATGATGTGCGCAATGCCATGCCCGATCCGGACGCTGCGGACGGCTGCCTCTATGCCAACCTTTCGGCGCCGGTCCGGCTGATTTCCGCGCTCCTGCCGCGCCTACGTGCCCGGCCTGAAGCGGCGATCATCAATGTGACCAGCGGCCTTGCCATCGCGCCCAACACCGCGTCCTCGGTCTATTGCGCTAGCAAGGCGGGCCTGCGCTCCTACACCATGGCCCTGCGCGCCCAGCTGGCGGCCGAGCCGATCCAAGTGATCGAGGCGCTGCCGCCGGTGGTCGACACCCAGATGACCGCCGACCGCAAGACCAGCAAAATGCCGCCCGAGGAATGCGCCCGCCAGATCATCGCCACGCTGGAGAACAACCGGCCCGAGGCGAATGTCGGCATGGTGAAGCTGCTGCGCGCGGTCTACTCGCTCTCGCCCGCGCTGGCGCGCAGCGTGATGCGGCGGTTCTAGGCGCCGAGGCGCGCGGGGGCGAAGGTCTCGAAGGCGAGCCCCGCCGCCGCCGCGTCCTCAGGGAAAGGAAGGCCGAGCGCCGCTGCCGCTGCAACCCGCGAGAGGGCGGGCGCTGTCTGGAACCCTGCGCCGCCTTGGCCTGCGCACCAGATGAAACCGGGCGCGCCTGCCACCGCGCCGATCACCGGCAATTCGTCCGGGGCAAAGCTCCTGAGGCCCGCCCAGCTGTGGCTGATCCGGCGGATGGCGAGGGTGGTGGCCTGCTCGACCCGATCGGCGGCGATCGCTTTGTCGAGTTCCTCGGCGGCGGCGTCGCAGGGCTCGGATGGGGTCTGGTCCATCGACGATGCGAGCAGTTGCCCGCGGCCTTCGGGCAGCAGGTAGAAGCCCTCGCCAACCGTCTTGGTGAAAGGCCACGCGCTCACATCCGCCCCCTCGGGCGCGGGGAGGGAGATGACCGTTCGGCGGCGCGGTTCGATGCCGATGCTGTGCACCCCTGCCATCCACGCGATCCCGTCGGCCCACGCCCCGGCCGCATTGACGAGGATCGGCGCGGAATAGTCCCCTGCGGTCGTGGTCACCCGCCAATCGCCGCCCGCATGCGCAATCGCGGTCACTAGCGCCCCTGTGACCAGCGCGCCGCCCGCCGACTTGAGCGCCGCCCCATGGGCCTGCAGCATCGCGTTCGTATCGAGCTTCAGCGACCCGTGGTCGATCAGCCCTGCAGCGCAGGCCTCTGCCTGCAGCACCGGCATCAGCGTGCGCGCCTCGTCGGGGCCGACGCGGGTGTAATCGCAACCGAACTCGCGATGCACCGCCTCGAGCGCGTCGAGCGCTGCGATCTCCTCGGCCGAAGCGATATGCAGCGCCGGGTGGACGCTGCCATGCGCGGCCAACTCGCCCATGCTCAGCGCGGTGAGCGTGCGCACCACGCGCTCGCCGAGTCCGTAGTGCGCAAAGGCCACGCTCCGTCCCGAAGCATGGTAGCCGGGCGCGCTCTCGGCCTCGAGCACGGTCACCCCAGCATGGGGCGCGATCCGCGCGGCCACCGAGAGCCCCGCGATCCCGCCGCCGATCACCAGTACGTCACTCCGGACCACACGCCGCCTCCCGCCACTTTTGCCACGTTGACGCCCCGCGCGCGCTAAGGCAACGCGCTATGACAAGAGACCGGCCCAGAGAGGAACCCCAAGCTTGTCCGCCAACATCGCCGAAATGGAACGCCGCCGCGAAGCTGCCCGGATGGGTGGCGGCGCGAAGCGCATCGAAGCCCAGCACGCCAAGGGCAAGCTGACCGCGCGCGAGCGGCTCGACGTGCTGCTCGACGAAGGCAGCTTCGAAGAGATCGACACCTATGTCGAGCATGATTGCATGGACTTCGGCATGGAAACCCAGCGCATCCCGGGTGACGGGGTGGTGACGGGCAGTGGCACCATCAACGGGCGGCTGGTCTATGTCTTCTCGCAGGATTTCACCGTCTTCGGCGGCTCGCTGTCCAAGCGCCATGCCGAGAAAATCTGCAAGGTAATGGACACCGCGCTGAAGGTCGGCGCGCCTGTCATCGGCCTCAACGATTCGGGCGGGGCGCGCATTCAGGAGGGCGTCGCCAGCCTTGGCGGTTATGCCGAGGTGTTCCAGCGCAATGTGCTGGCGAGCGGCGTCGTCCCGCAGATCAGCCTCATCATGGGGCCGTGCGCGGGCGGGGCGGTGTACTCGCCCGCCATGACCGACTTCATCTTCATGGTGAAGGATTCGAGCTACATGTTCGTCACCGGCCCCGAGGTGGTGAAGACCGTCACCAACGAGGTCGTCACCCAGGAAGAGTTGGGCGGGGCGATCACCCACACCACCAAGACTTCTGTCGCCGATCTCGCTTACGAGAACGATGTCGAGGCGCTGCTCGCCACCCGCCGCTTCTTCGACTTCCTGCCGCTCTCCAACCGCGAGGTCGGGCCCACGCTCCCGACCAGCGACCCGTGGGACCGCTTGGAAAACAGCCTCGACATGCTGATCCCCGATAATGCCAACCAGCCCTATGACATGCACGAGGTGATCACCAAGGTGCTGGACGAGGGCGATTTCTTCGAAATTCAACCCGCGCATGCAGGCAATATCCTGTGCGGTTTCGGCCGCGTGGAGGGGCGCACGGTGGGCGTGGTGGCGAACCAGCCGATGGTGCTTGCCGGCGTGCTCGACATCAATTCCTCGAAGAAGGCCGCGCGCTTTGTGCGGTTCTGCGATGCTTTCGAGATCCCGATCATCACCTTCGTCGACGTCCCCGGCTTCCTCCCCGGCACCGCGCAGGAGTTGGGTGGGATCATCAAGCACGGCGCGAAGCTGCTCTTCGCCTATGCCGAGGCGACCGTGCCCAAGATCACCGTCATCACCCGCAAGGCCTACGGCGGGGCCTATGACGTGATGGCCTCGAAGCACCTGCGCGGCGATTTGAACTACGCGTGGCCGACGGCGGAAATCGCGGTGATGGGCGCGAAGGGCGCGGTGGAAATCATCTTCCGGCAGGACCGTGGCGATGCGGAAAAGATCGCGGAGAAGACCAAGGAATACGAAGACCGCTTCGCCAACCCCTTCGTGGCGGCCCAGCGCGGCTATATCGACGAGGTGATCTACCCGCACTCGACCCGCAAGCGGATTGCTTTGGGGCTACGCAAGCTGCGGACGAAGCAGTTGGAGAACCCTTGGAAGAAGCATGACAATATTCCGCTGTGACCAAGAACCTGATCATTGCTGCTCTTAGCCTTTCACTGCTCTGGTTCGGCGTATCTCTCGTTCGCGTCGAGAACCAACGCTATGCTTTAGAACTTGAAATGTGTGGGGCGTGGTCGCCTGAGAACTCCGTCAAGCGAGCGGAGTGCTTGAAGAAAGTTGAAACGCGAACAGGGCCTTTCGCCCATTTGCTCTACGGATTGGGAATTCTATGAAACTCGGCCGTCTCAACCACATCGGGGTCGCCACACCCTCCATCGCTGATAGCATCGCGTTCTACCGCGACGTGATGGGCGCGACCAAGATCCACACGCCGTTCGACCTTGAAGAGCAAGGCGTGAAGGTCTGCTTCGTCGACACCCCCGGAGCCGATGGCGCGATGGACGGCACCCAAATCGAGCTGATCGAGCCGTTGGGCGAGAACTCCACGCTCGCGGGCTTCCTCGCCAAGAACCCCTTGGGCGGGCAGCATCACCTGTGCTTCGAAGTGCCCGACATCGCCGAGGCGCGCGCCGAATTTGAGGGCCAAGGCAAGCGCATCCTCGGCCCCACGCGCATTGGCGCGCACGGCACGCCTATCTTTTTCGTCCATCCCAAGGACATGGGCGGCATGCTTACCGAAATCATGGAGATGCCGAAGGACGGCACCCACTGGTCGAACTGACGCTACTTACCGGAGAGAAGAATGTCCTACGAAACCATCCGCGCCACCCGCGAGGGCCCGCTGCTCACCATCACCTTGAACCGCCCCGAGCGGCTCAATGCCATGCCGCCGCAGATGGCGGACGAGTTGGGGCAGGCGTTCTACGATCTCGGCGACGCGCGCGCGGTGCTGATTACCGGCGAGGGCAAGGGCTTCTGCTCGGGCGCGGACCTTTCGGCGCGTGGCTCGGGCTCGGCGCTGGGCGGCAAGGGCGGGAGCCACGAGGCGCTGATCAACCACTACAACCCTGCGATCAGCCAGGTGGTGCGAGCGAGCGTGCCGGTGATCTGCGCAGTCAATGGCCCGGCGGCGGGTGTGGGGTGCTCGCTGGCACTGGCGGCGGACTTCACCATCGCGGCCAAGAGCGCATATTTCCTCCAGGCCTTCGTCAATATCGGCCTCGTGCCCGATGGCGGCTCGACCTGGCTGCTCGCCCGCGCCGTCGGCCGCGCGCGCGCCACGCGGATGATGATGCTGGGCGAGAAGATTAGCGGCGCGCAGGCCGAAGAATGGGGCCTCGTCTACAAGTGCGTCGAGGATGCCGACCTGATGACCGAAGCCCGCGCGCTGGCCGAGAAGCTCGCGAACGGCCCGACGGTGGCCTACGCCACGATGAAGCGCAACATCGCCACCGCGCTCGACCAGAACCTGCAAATGGTGCTGCTCGCCGAGGCCGAGGGCCAGCGGATCGCCGGCGCGACCAAGGACGCGATGGAGGGCGGCATGGCCTTCCTCCAGAAGCGGAAAGCTGAATTCAAGGGGGAGTAACGCCCTCTTCGTCACCCTGAACTCGGTTGTCATTTGGACAGCTGCGCTTCGAGGGGCCATCGTGCCATTCGAACCTCCGCGCGAGAGGAAGAATGGATGCTGAAACAAGTTCAGCATGACGGGATTATAGAGTGATGACCGACAAACCGACCCTCTCCGACTGGAACGCCCTCGCCGCCAAGGAGGTGAAGGGCCGCGACCTTACATGGCAGACGCCTGAAGGTTTCGAGATCAAGCCTCTCTACACGGCAGAGGATCACGCTGGCTTCGACCCGGGCCTGCCCGGTTTTGCGCCTTTCACCCGGGGCGTGAAGGCGAGCATGTACGCCGGCCGTCCGTGGACGATCCGGCAGTACGCAGGCTTCTCGACCGCCGAGGAATCGAATGCCTTCTACCGCCGCAATCTGGCGATGGGGCAGAAGGGGCTGTCGGTCGCCTTCGATCTTGCGACGCACCGCGGCTATGACTCTGATCACCCGCGCGTCGTCGGCGATGTCGGCAAGGCGGGCGTCGCGATCGATACGGTCGCGGATATGCAGATCCTGTTCGACCAGATCCCGCTCGATTCCATGAGCGTGTCGATGACGATGAACGGCGCGGTGATCCCGGTGCTGGCCTTCTTCATCGTCGCCGCCGAGCGTCAGGGCGTGTCGCAGGACAAGCTCGAAGGCACGATCCAGAACGACATCCTCAAGGAGTTCATGGTCCGCAACACCTATATCTACCCGCCCGAGCCTTCGATGCGGATTATCTCGGACATCATTGCATATACTTCGGCCAATATGCCGAAATTCAATTCGATTTCGATCTCGGGCTATCACATGCACGAGGCCGGGGCGACGGCTGTGCAGGAGCTTGCCTTCACCATCGCCGACGGCAAGGAATACGCCGCCCGCGCGATGGCAGCAGGGCTGGATATCGACGCCTTCGCAGGGCGTTTGAGCTTCTTCTTCGGCATCGGCATGAACTTCTTTATGGAGATCGCCAAGCTGCGCGCCGCGCGCACGCTATGGTACAAGGTGATGGACGATCTGGGGGCGAAGGACGAGCGCTCCAAGATGCTGCGCACCCACTGCCAGACCAGCGGCGTCTCGCTGCAAGAGCAGGACCCCTACAACAACGTCATCCGCACCACGGTCGAGGCGATGGCAGCGGTGCTGGGCGGGACGCAGTCGCTGCACACCAATGCGCTGGACGAAGCCATCGCGCTCCCCACCGATTTCAGCGCCCGCATCGCGCGCAACACCCAGCTGGTGCTGCAAGAGGAAAGCGGCATCTGCAACGTGGTCGATCCGCTCGGCGGCTCGCACTATATCGAGGCCTTGACCGCCACGCTGGTGGCCGAGGCCGAGGCGATGATGGCCGAGGTGGACGCCGCGGGCGGGATGACCGCCTATGTCGCCACCGGCGCGCCCAAAGCCGCGATCGAGCGCGCGGCGGCGGAAAAGCAGACCCGCGTCGACAAGGGCGAGACGGTGATCGTCGGCGTCAACAAGTACCGGAAGGAAAGCGAGGACGCGCTCGAGACGCTCGAGGTCGACAACCAGATGGTTCGCACCGGCCAGATCGCCCGCCTCGCCGCAGTGCGCGAAGGCCGCGACGAGGCTGCGTGCCGTGCGGCTTTGGCGGAACTGACGGCAGGCTGTGCGGATGGTGCGAACGTGCTGGCGCTGGCAGTTGAAGCCGCGCGCCACGACGCGACCTTGGGCGAAATTTCCTCGGCAATGGAAGAGGTCTTCGGCCGTCACGATGCCACCCCCGCGCCGGTCAGCGGCGTCTATGCCAGCGCCTATGAATTCGACCGCCGCTGGGCGCAGGTGTTGGACGGCGTGGAAGCCGTAGGCCGCCGCCTCGGTCGCGCGCCGAAGATTATGATCGCCAAGATGGGCCAGGACGGCCACGACCGCGGCGCAAATGTGATCGCTTCGGCGTTCTCTGACATGGGCTTCGACGTGGTCAGTGGCCCCCTGTTTCAGACCCCCGAAGAAAGCGCCGCGATGGCGCTGGAGAAGGACGTCGACGTGGTCGGCGCGTCCAGCCTCGCGGCGGGCCACAAGACCCTGATCCCCGAACTGATCCGCCTCCTGCGCGAAGCCGGTCGCGGCGACATCAAGGTCACCGCAGGCGGCGTGATCCCCCCGCAGGACTACGATTACCTGCGCGAGGCGGGGGTGCAGGGGATCTATGGCCCCGGCTCGAACGTGGTGGAGTGCGCGGCGGATATCCTTGTGCTGCTCGGCCACAACATGCCGCCGCTGGATGGCGGACTGGACGAGGCGGCGGAATGAGGATTGTCGCTCCCTCCCTGATGGCCGCTGCTGCGCTGCTTTCCTTCGGCAACGGCGCGAGCGCGCAGCAGTCGGCAACCGGCGGCCCGACGGTAACGATTTACGCCCTCGACGATTATGGCGATTCGACGGTGATCCGTCCGGCCCGCGCCCAACCCGGTTATCAGGAGTGGCTAACGCCTGCGGACTTCCCCGCAGAGGCCTTCGATCCGGAGCGCTTGCGGTATTATCGGATCCGGCTTGTGGTGGGGCCGGATGCTAGCGTGACCGATTGCCAGCCGATCGGCGAGACTCCTGCTGAAATCGCCGCGCGGGCTTGCGAGGCGGTGCTGACCCGTGGGCGGTTTGTTCATGCGCTGGATTCCTCCGGAGCCGCGAAAAGCGGAACGCATACGCTCGGCATTGTGCTGCAGGTGCTGAAACCCGGCGATTGGGCCGGGCTCTCGCCTGCGCCGCCGCCGCTGGGCTGGCGGAACACCAAGCCGGTGATCCGCGATCTGAAGCTTCTGCTGCTTCCGGCCGACGGGAAGAGATTCACAGAGCTTGCACCCAGCTTGTGGGCCGATATCGATGCCAAGGGCCGCGTCACCAGGTGCCGCATCCGCTTCTCCACCGGCACTGACGCGGGCGATGCCGAGTTATGCCGCCGCATGGCCAAGGCCAAGTTCGATCCGGCCCGCGATCCCGCGGGCAACAAGGTGCCAATGCAGGGTTTCTACGTGACCTTTTCTGTCGCGCAGTGAAGCAGGGCGCGAGGCCCAAGGGCTGGACGAGGCGGCGGAGTAGGCGCTACTCCTTCGTGGTTGCGAGCGGAGCGAAGCAATCCAGTTTCGGACCGTTCCGCATGTCGAAACGGCAGTCACTGGATTGCCGCGTCGCCTGCGGCTCCTCGCAATGACGAAGGAGAGTGATTCGCTGTGAGCACCGACCGGTATGATGGCAAACCGTTCCTGCGTTTGCTGGACAGCTATGTTCTCGCCGCAATCGGAGAATTGCCGCGCGAGCAGCATGAAAGCTTGCAGGACATGGAACCGAAGCTTCGTAGCGTTTACGGCACCGAGGGCGACTGGCGTCAGATTGTTGCAACCCAGATGGGATTCCCGGACGATTTGCCAGCTACCATCAAGGTGATCTGGGACAATGGTGTGGCGAAGATACGCGCGAGCGGTATGAACCCCGACCCTTCTGAGTTTATTCGACACTTCGTCGATACGAATTTTCCTCATTAAGCTTAGGACGCCGACTTGACCCACCCCCGCACCGACTGGACCCGCACCGAAATCGCGGCCCTCTTCGACCTGCCCTTCACTGAGCTGCTGTTCCAGGCGGCGAGTGTCCACCGCGCCTTCCACCCCGCGACCGAGGTCCAGCTGTGCACCCTGCTCAGCATCAAGACCGGAGGGTGCCCGGAGGATTGCGGCTATTGCTCGCAGTCGGTGAAGGCGGACTCCGGCGTCGAGGCGACCAAGCTGATGGACGTGCAGGCGGTGCTCCAGCGCGCGGCGCAGGCGAAGGATGCCGGCTCGCAGCGGTTCTGCATGGGCGCGGCGTGGCGCAATCCCAAGGACCGCGACATGCCCGCGATTGTCGAGATCGTGAAGGGCGTGCGCGACATGGGCCTTGAGACCTGCATGACGCTGGGGATGCTCGAGCCCCATCAGGCCGACATGCTGGCCGAGGCGGGGCTCGACTATTACAACCACAACATCGACAGCTCGCCCGAATATTACGAGCGCGTCATCTCCACCCGCGACTTCCAGTGCCGGCTCGACACGCTCGATCACGTGCGCAAGGCGGGCATCAATGTCTGCTCCGGCGGGATCGTCGGCATGGGCGAGACGCGCGAGGACCGGGTGGGGTTCGTGCACACGCTCGCGACCCTGCCGCAGCACCCGGAGAGCGTGCCAGTCAATGCGCTGGTGCCGGTGAAGGGCACGGTGCTGGGCAACATGCTGGCCGACACGCCGCTCGCCAAGATCGACGATATCGAGTTTGTGCGGACCGTCGCGGTCGCGCGCATCACCATGCCGCGCTCGATGGTGCGGCTGTCGGCAGGACGCGAGTCGATGTCCGAGGCGACGCAGGCGCTGTGCTTCCTTGCGGGCGCGAACTCAATCTTTACCGGCGACAAGTTGCTGACCGCGCCCAATGCGGGCGACGACAAGGACGGCGCGCTGTTTGCCAAGCTGGGTCTCACGGCGCTGAAGGGCGAGGAACCGGCGCGCGCGTGCAAGAGCGCGGTGCCGGCGGAGTGAAGTCTCGCATTTCGTCATTGCGAGTCGCAGGCGAAGCAACCCATGGCCTGCCCTCGGCCCGAGTGCGACCGGTCGTTCATGGATTGCTTCGTCGCCCTCGGCTCCTCGCACTGACGAGGGAATGGTGAAGTTCCGCTTTTTCCTGCTTTGGCTCCTTGTCGCCGCTACGGTGGCGCGCGCAGAGCCTACCCCCCAACCCCTCACCATCGGCGAGACGGTGACGCTCGAAGCGCTCGGCCAGAGCCGCACGGTCAACATCATCCTGCCGCCGGACTACGCCAGCGAGCACGAGAAACGCTGGCCAGTGGTCTACCAGCTCGACGGGGCGATGAAGCAGGACCTGATGATGGGCGCAGGCCTGATGCGCTGGGGCGCGCTGTGGGGGCGCAGCGCGGATGCGATCGTGGTGGGGATCGAGACGAAAGATCGCCAGCGCGAATTGCTGCCCGCGACGCAGGACCCCGCCGAGGCCAAACGCTTCCCAACCGCAGGCGAGAGCGCCGCCTTCCGCGCTTGGATCGCGGAGACGGTCAAGCCGATGGTCGAGGTCCGCTACCGCACCGATGGCCGCGCGATCCTTGTCGGTGAGAGCGCGGCGGGGCATTTCGTGGTCGAGACCTGGGCCGAGGCGCCCGGCCTGTTCACCGGCTATGCCGCGATCAGCCCCAGCCTGCAATGGGACTTCGAGGCATTGAGTCGCCGCCCGCTCGGCGAGGGCCAGCGCCCCCCGCTCTACCTCAGCCTCGCCGACGAGGGCGGGGCGACCGAGACGGGCATGGAGCGGCTGCTCGCCGCGCTACTGCAGAGCCAACCCTACTGCTTCTCCGACCGCCGCAAGGAGCTGCGCCACGCCACCGCGCTCCACGGCCTCCTGCCCGAGGCGCTGCAATATCTGCTGCCGACCAAGGCCGATTGGCTCGAGGAATACGGGATGGTCTTGAGGTGCGACAGGAGGGGAGGCGAAAGATGATCCGCCGCGCGGCCCTGCTGCTGGCACTCGCGGGTTTGGCCGCACCGCTTCCGGTGGAGGCCTGTTCCTTCAGCTGGGTCAAGGGCTCGTCGCCCCGCGACATTCCGCGCCGCGGGGATGTTTTCGAGGTTCGCGGCGCGTTCAAGTTCGTCGATGGGCGGACGGGTGAGGACATCCCCGAAGGTGCCAGCGAGATCTCGTTCGAGCCCGGTACGGGCGAGTTGCTGGGCCGGATCGTGCGCAAGAGCGGCAAGGTGATGCTCACGCGCCAGTACTACAGCGAGTTTTCGGTCGACTGTCAGGCCTACCTTGCGCCGCTTTCCGCAGGGACCGGAAGGTTCTGGCTCGAAAAGCGGCGCGGCAAGGATGGCCGCTACCGGCTCTTGATGTGGAAGCCTGACTGACGGCGCCCGGCTTTCCGATCGACACCGGGCTGCCTTCAGCAAGCGGGATGCCGCCCCAAATCCGCTAGCTTGCCTGCCAGCCCAACCGTCGGCATAGCCGCTGGGCACAAGACACCCCTTGGAGAGAGGTCTCACCCTTGTTCTCGAAAATCCTGATTGCCAACCGCGGCGAGATCGCCTGCCGGGTCATCACCACCGCCCGCAAGATGGGGATCAAGACCGTTGCGGTCTATTCCGATGCTGACGCGCGCGCACCCTTTGTCGCGATGGCGGACGAGGCGGTGCATATTGGCCCGTCGCCCGCGGCGGAAAGCTACCTGATCGCCGACAAGATCATCGCCGCGTGCAAGCAGACGGGCGCGGAAGCGGTGCACCCGGGCTACGGCTTCCTGTCCGAACGCACCTCCTTTGCCGAGGCGCTCGCCAAGGAGAACATCGCCTTTATCGGCCCGCCGGTCGGCGCAATCGCCGCGATGGGTGACAAGATCGAATCCAAGAAGCTGGCCAAGGAAGCGGGCGTCAATGTCGTCCCCGGCTTCGTCGGCGAGATCGAGGATACCGAGCACGCGGTGCGCATCTCCAACGAGATCGGCTATCCGGTGATGATGAAGGCCAGCGCGGGCGGCGGGGGCAAGGGGATGCGCCTTGCCTACAGCGAAGCCGATGTGCGCGAGGGCTTCGAAAGCGTGAAGCGCGAAGGCCTCAACTCCTTCGGCGACGATCGCGTGTTCATCGAGAAGTTCATCCTCAACCCGCGCCACATCGAGATCCAGATCCTCGGCGATCAACACGGCAATATCCTCTATCTGAACGAGCGCGAATGCTCGATCCAGCGCCGCCACCAGAAGGTTGTCGAGGAAGCGCCGTCGCCCTTCGTCACGCCCAAGATGCGCAAGGCGATGGGTGAGCAATGCGTCGCCCTGTCGCGCGCGGTGGGGTATTACTCCGCAGGCACGGTCGAGCTGATCGTCAGCGGCGCGGACCCGACGGGGGAGAGCTTCTACTTCCTCGAAATGAACACGCGGCTTCAGGTCGAACACCCCGTCACCGAAGCGATCACCGGGATCGATCTGGTCGAGCAGATGATCCGCGTCGCGGCCGGCGAGAAGCTCGCGATGACGCAGGACGATATCGGGATCGACGGCTGGGCAATCGAGAACCGCGTCTACGCCGAAGACCCCTATCGCGGCTTCCTGCCCTCCACCGGACGGCTGGTGCACTACGCGCCGCCGCTCCCCGGCTGGCAGGAGGACGAGACCGTCGCTGGTAAGGCCCGGCGCGGGGTCGCGCGAGGCACCGGATCGGTGCGCGTCGATGACGGCGTCTATGAGGGCGGCGAGGTTTCGCGCTTCTACGACCCGATGATCGCCAAGCTGATCACCTGGGCCCCGACCCGCGACGAAGCGGCGGACTTGCAGATCGAGGCGCTCGACAACTTCCGCATCAAGGGCCTCGGCCACAATGTCGATTTCCTCAGCGCGATCATGCAGCACCCGCGCTTCCGCTCGGGCGAGCTGACCACCGGTTTCATCGCCGAGGAATATCCCGAAGGCTTCCACGGCGCGGCGACCTCGGACGAGGTCAAGCGCCTGCTCGCAGCGGTCTGCGCGGGCAACGAGTTCACGCTGCAATCGCGCGCGCGGCGCATCTCGGGCCAGCTCGATGGCGATGACGGGCGCGAGGGCGTGCTCCGGGCGACCACGCAATGGCTCGTGAAGCTCGGCGACGAGCGTTTCGAAGTCACGCTGGGCGATGGTCATGCGATGGTCGACGGCGTGCGGGTCGAAGGCACCTGCACCTGGCTTCCCGGCATGGCGCAGGCCGAGGCCACCGACGGCGCGGGTCTCAAGCTCGGTCTGATCGTCGAGCGGGTCGGCAACCAGTGGAAGGTGACAACGCGCGGCGCCGCGCACACCGCGCTGGTGTTGCCGCTGCGGCTCGCCCGGCACGAATCGCTGATGCTCGAGAAGGTCCCGCCCGATCTGTCGCGCCTGCTGATCTGCCCGATGCCCGGGATGCTGGTGAAGCTCCACGTCGCGGAAGGGGAGACCGTGCAACCCGGCCAGCCGCTGGCTACCGTGGAGGCGATGAAGATGGAGAACATCCTGCGCGCCGAAAAGGAAGGCGTGATCGCCAAGATCAACGCCGCCGAGGGCGAGAGCCTCGCGGTCGATGCGGTGATCCTCGAACTGGAGTGACCGGGTCCGCGCGCGCTGCTTGACGGCGCGCGCGGGTTCATTACCGGTTTGCGTCAAACAGACGCAAAGATGCGCCGCGCCGCAAGATCATTCCAAAGTCTGTTGTAGCTTTGCGCCAGTTTAATGATTTCCGACGGAAAATTCCCCGTCGCTCTGTCTTACAATTCGACTTGTGAGAAACTCTCCCTGCCGAATCGCGGTATTCCCCGCGCTTCGTGGATTGAATCTCAGTGGGAGGATTTGATCATGGCACATACTGGCACGGGGTTCTTCGACCGGAAGGGCCATTTCTTCAAAACCGCGCGCGAGGCGACGGTGAGCGATCTGGCGGGCTTGCTGGGGCAGATCGGCGAGGGCGAGAGCCTTGCGCCGGGCATCGCCTACATGCTGCTCGAACGCCGCGCCGAAATCGAGCGCCTGTTCGCCGAGCATGACCTGATGCTTGAGGAAGAGGCGGCAATGAAGGCCGCACGCGGTGCGGAAGCGAGCGACAATATCGCCAAGCTGCCGAGCCGCCCGGCGCATTGAATGTGCGCGGTTAGTCCAGTGCCAGATGGAGGCACTGGTTGAAGTCGGTGAGGACGTAATCGGCGAAGGCCGGGCCATTCACGAACCCGCGCCGCCGGTAGAGCGCCAGCGCCGGCTCGAAGGCGGGGCCGCTGCCGGTCTCGAGGCTGAGGCGCGATAATCCCTCGGCGCGGGCGTGGGCGATGATCGTCTCGAGGAGCGCTGCCGCGATTCCCTGCCGCAGGAAATCGGGGTGAGTGCGCATCGACTTTACCTCGGCCGAACCCGCATCGAGCCGCTTCAGCGCGCCGACCGCGGCGATCCGATCGCCCACCTCGACCGCCCACACCGTGACGCCCTCAGCCTGCAAGCCTGACAGGTCGAGCGCAAAGCTGAGGCCGGGCGGGGAGCCTTCAAGCATGGCGCGCTGGTGGAAGGCGACAAGGTCAGCCACGCGGGGGTCGGCAAGGTCTGCGAGAGCGATGTGCACCGGGCGCTAGTCCTCGATCATCGCCACCGCGCGGATCCAGCCGGCGCTGGCGCGCTCGATCTTCACCGGGAAGCAGCTGACCGTGAAGCCGTGCGGCGGCAGCGTGGCGAGGTTGGCGAGCTTCTCGATCTGGTAATAGGGACGGATGCGCCCGGCCTTGTGGCCCTCCCAGATGATCGCAGGATCGCGGGTCTCGGCCCAGCGCTTGGCGGTGTGGCTGAAGGGTGCATCCCAGCTCCAGGCATCGGTGCCAACCACCTCGATGCCTTGGGCGGTGAGCCACAGGGTCGCCTCGGCGCCGAGGCCGACGCCCTGATCGGTGAAGCCCTCGCTGCCGTAGACCGCGCCCGATTGCACCAGCACGATATCAAGCGGTTGCAGGGTGTAGTTGATGTTGGCGAGCGACTTCTGCACCTCGGCGGCGCTGACGACGTGGCCGTGGGGCATGTGGGTGAAATCGAGCTTCACCCCGGGGCGCAGGAAGCGGTCGAGCGGAGCCTCGTCGATACTCGGCGCAGGGGTCGCGCCGTCATCGGTGGTCGAATGGAAGTGCCACGGCGCGTCCATGTGGGTGCCGTTGTGGGTGGACAATTCGACGAACTCCACCGCCCAGCCTTCGCCATCGGGCAGGTCTTCGCGCTTGAGGCCGGGGAAGAACATCGCGATCTGCTCCCACGTGCTCTCGTGGGTCATGTAAGTGACTTTGGGCCGCATCACCTCGGGATCGGAGACGACGTCGTTGGTGATCGGGATCGAGAGGTCGATGAAGCGGGTCATCCGGCCAGTTCTCCGTCAAGGAAGGCGGCAATGTCGGCAAGGTCAACATCGCGGGCGACATAGGCCTCGCCCAATGCGCGCAGGAGGAGGAAGGGCAGGGTGGTGCCTTCGGCCTTCTTGTCGTGGCGCATGTGATCGACCAGAGCCGCACCGTCGCAGGTAAGGCCGAGGTCAGAGATCCGCGCCGGAAGTCCGGCTGCGGCGATGGCGGTCTCGGCCCTTGCGGCATCCTCGGCGGAAATCTCGCCGCGCCGCGCCGAGTATTTCGCCGCCAGCACCATGCCAAGCGCGACCGCCTCGCCGTGGAGCAGGCGGTCCGAAAAGCCCGTCTCGGCCTCCAGCGCATGGCCGAAGGTGTGACCCAGGTTGAGGAGCGCGCGCAGGTCCTGCGTCTCGCGTTCGTCGGCGGCGACGATCTGCGCCTTCATCGCGATGCTGGTGGCGATGGCGTGTTCGAGCGCCGCCGGTTCGCGGGCGAGCACAGCCGGCCCGTTGGCCTCCAGCCACGCAAAGAACGCCGCATCGCCGAGGAGCCCGTATTTGAGCACCTCGGCGAAGCCTGCGCGCATCTCGCGATCCGGCAGGGTGGTGAGCACCAGCGGGTCGATCAGCACCAGTGCAGGCTGGTGGAAGGCGCCGATCAGGTTTTTCCCTGCGCGCGTGTTGATCGCGGTCTTGCCGCCTACCGACGAATCCACTTGTGCGAGAAGCGTGGTGGGCAGCTGCACGAAGCCCACGCCGCGCTTGGTGATCGAGCAGGCAAAGCCGACCAGGTCGCCGACCACGCCTCCACCGAGCGCAAAGACATGGTCCTTGCGGGTGACGCCAAGAGCCAGCAGCCAGTCGCACAGGCGCTCGAGCATGCCCCAGGTCTTGGCATCCTCGCCCGGTTCGACCACGAACCAGTCGGCCTCCAGCCCCTCGGTGCCGAGCGCCTTGGCAACCTGCCTTGAATAGAGCCGGTGGGTGTTGGTGTCGGCGACGAAAGGCACCGGACGCTGCGGGCCGTATCCCTTGAGGAACGGCGCGGCGGCCTGCGTCAGCCGTTCGAGCAGCCCCTCCTCGATCACCACATCATAATCGCGCCCGGCCAGCGCGACAGGAATTACAGCCATTGATCAATCGCCTCGATGATCGCGCGCGCGGTGTCGGCGTGGGGGCCGGTCTCGCTCACGATGCGGATATGCGCCTGCCCGTAGAAGGGCGCACGCTCGCGCGCCAGTCGGGTGAGGATTTCGCGCGGGTCGCCCTGCTTCAAGAGCGGGCGGTTGGCGCGGCGCGCGGTGCGTTCGACCAGCGTGTCGATCTCGCAATCGATCCACACCGCGATGGCCTTCTCGAGCACCGCCGCGCGGGTTTGCGGGTCAACGAAGGCGCCGCCGCCGGTCGCGATCACGCCGTGGCCCTCGCCCAGCAGGCGGGCGATCACGCGCCGCTCGCCGTCGCGGAAATGGGCCTCGCCGAAGGCTTCGAAGATTTCGGGGATCGAGCGCTGGGCGGCCTCGGCGATGGCCTCGTCGGCATCGACGAAGTCGCGCCCGAGCATGCCTGCCAGCTTGCGCCCGACGGTCGATTTGCCCACGCCCATCAGGCCCACCAGCACCACGGGCCGCGTGATGCGCGCGGCGATGGCGGCGATATCGCGATCATGGGGGGAGGGGCACGCGGCGGACATTGCCGCAAGGCCTATAGATGGGCTAGGGCACGCGCAATATGGCAAACTTGCGGCAAGACCGTCTGACCCCTGGTGGTTTCGAGCAGGCCCCCGCACCGCGCGGGCGGCGCTGGCCGTGGGTGGCGGCGCTGGCCGTGCTCGGCCTTGCCCTGCTGGCATGGTTCGATGGCGGAGAGGAATCGCTGCGCCCGATCGCCGAGGATGTGACTTTACCCGATCAGGGGCCGGAGCAGGGACAATGAGAAGCGGGCGCGGGCGCACTTCGGCGAGCGTGCTCGCCATCGGTATGGCAGGTGCGCTCGGCGCGGCGGGGCTCGCCGGGCTGGCGATGGCGCAGGGCAAGCCCGAATCGCTGCTGCCCCCCGGGTTCGACGATCCCGCCCCTGCGCCGAGCCCGCGCCAGACTCAGGGCGCTCGTCCCGCACAGGCCCCGACGTCCCAGCAAGGCCAGCCGCCGGCCGTCCAGCCGGGCTCCGCACCCGGGCCCGGCGCGGATGTTGATCCCGCCAGCCTCCCGCCGCTGCCCGCGATCAGCCGCGATGACCTCGCCCGGCTGCCGAGCCTCGAGAAGCTCGAGAACATGTCGACCGAGGAGCTCGACCAGCTGCTCGGCCTCGCGCCCAAGAGCGACATTCCGGCCGGCGCGCAGCGGGCGCTGACCCGCGTCGGCGTGCTGGCGGTGGACGAGGGCGGACTGCCGCCGATGGCGCTGGCGAACCAGTCGGATAAGCTGGTGCGCGCGGCACTGAGTGGCACGCAAGGCCCGCTGGTGTCGCGCTGGGGGCATATCCTGCTGCGCCGCGCGCTGGCGAGCCGGCTGGCCGCGCCGCTCGGCATGGACCCGGTCGAATTTGCTGCGCTCCGGGTGGGCCTGCTCAACCGCATGGGCGAATTCGCTCTTTCGCGTGCGGTGGTGCAGGATATCGACACCGCCAACTGGTCGCCCGCGCTGACGCAGGAGGCGCTCGGCGCCTACCTCGCAAGCGGCGATATCACCGGGGCTTGCCCGGTGGTGCGCCTGCAGGGCTCGCAGCGGGAGGACGGCCAGTGGGTGGTGTGGCAGGCGATCTGCAACGCCTATGCGGGCGAGAGCGCGCTGGCCGCGACGCAGCTTGACCGCGCGCTGTTCCGGGGCGCGGCGCCGCGGGTCGATGTGCTGCTCGCGCGGCGCATGGCGGGCTCCGCAGGGCGCGCGCAGCGCGGGGTCAATATCGAGTGGCAGGGGGTGGATGACCTCAACCCCTGGCGCTTCGGCCTCGCCAATGCGGTCGGCGAGCCGCTGCCCGAGGGGCTGCTCGATGCCGCGCTCAAGGCGCGCGGCGGGGCCTATTATGCGCGCAGCGGCGCGCTGCTGCCGATGCTCCCTGCCGCCCAACGCGCCTCTTTCGCCGGACGCGCCGCGCGCGAGGGGATCCTGTCGGCTGACGCGATGGTCGATCTCTATTCCGAGGTTCATGCCGATTCGTCGGCGGGCGGCGATGCCAAGGCCCATGCCGCGGCGCTACGCGAGGCCTATCTCGCGGCCGATGCCGCCGCGCGCATTGCCGCGATGCAGCGCCTGTGGGCGGATGGCGCAAAGCTGGGCGGCGGAGACGGTTACGGCGCGCAGGTGCTCACCGCCTATGCCGCCGCGCGCATTCCGGCCAGCACCGACCACGCGGCCGCCGCGGGCGATCTGATCGCCGCGATGCTCGCCGCCGGGCTCGATCGCAATGCCGGCAAGTGGGCGAATGTGGTCGAGGAGGGCTCGCTCGGGTGGGCGCTGATCGCACTCAGCGCGCCGAATGCCACTGCCGTCGGCCAGAGCCCGGTCGAGAGCTTCATGGGCAGCGATGATAGCGAGGGGCAGCGCAAGTCCGCCTTCCTCGTTGCCGGGCTGGCCGGGACGGGACGCCTGTCCGAGGGCGACGCAGGCGCGCTCGCGGGCGATCTCGGGTTCGATCTGGCGCGCAAGACCCGCTGGACCGCCGCCATCGCGCGCGCGGCCGAGGTCGGCAATCCGGCGCTGGTGGCGATGCTGGCGGGGCTGGGGATGCAGGGCAACAGCTGGTCGCAGATGACCCCCTTGCACCTCTACCACATCACCGCCGCGCTGACCCGCGTGGGGCTGGTCGCGGAAGCCCGGATGATCGCCGCCGAGGCGGTCGCCCGCGGGTAATGTCCGCGAGCACCGAGGCGTTTCTTGCCATGCTGGCGGCGGAACGCGGGGCGGCGCTCAACACGCTTGCCGCCTACCGCCGCGATCTGAACCAAGCCGAGGAAGCGATCGGCGATCTTGCCGCTGCCGACCGCGATGCCGTCGCCAGCCTTGCAGGGGAGTGGGCGAGCCTCGCCCCTGCCAGCGTCGCGCGCAAGGCCTCGGCGCTGCGCCAATTCTTCGGTTTTGCCATCGACGAGGGCTGGCGGGCCGACGATCCCTCGGGCGCGCTGCCTGCGCCGCGCTTGCGCCGTCCGCTGCCCAAGGTGATGGGCCACGATCATATCGCAGCGCTGTTCAAACGCGCCGAGGAAGAAGCGTCGGGCGAAGATCCCAAGGCGGTGCGGCTGCTAACGCTGATCGAACTGCTCTACGGCTCCGGCCTGCGCGCGACCGAGCTCGTTAGCCTGCCGCTTTCCGCTGTACCGCGCGATGCGCCGTTTCTCACCGTGACGGGGAAGGGCGGGACGACGCGCCTCGTTCCGGTCGGCGGGCGGGCGCTCGAGGCGATGGGCCGATGGCTTCCCCTGCGCCCGGCGGCAACGCCGTCGCGCTATCTGTTCCCCTCGGGCAAGACCGGCCACCTCAGCCGCGTCCGGCTGTTCCAGCTGCTCAAGGGGCTGGCGGGGCGCGCGGGGCTCGATCCTGCCGCGATCAGCCCCCACGTGCTGCGCCATGCCTTCGCCACCCACCTGCTCGAAGGCGGCGCGGACCTGCGCGTCTTGCAGACCCTGCTCGGCCATGCCGACATTTCGACCACGCAGATCTACACCCATGTCGATGCCGCGCGGCTCGTCGCGCTGGTCAATTCCCGTCATCCGCTTGCAACCCGCACAACATCGGACTAGCGCCGCGCGATGATTTCATACCTCGATTTCGAGAAACCCGTCGCAGCGCTCGAGGAACGCATCGCGCAGCTGCGCAGCGTCAACGCCCTGCATGATGTAGATGTCGCAAGCGAGATCGGGCGGCTCGAGGCCAAGAGTGCCGAGCTGCTCGCCAGCACCTATGCCTCGCTCACCCCGTGGCAGAAGACGCAGGTCGCCCGGCACCCGCAGCGGCCGCATTTCCACGACTATGTCGCCCATGCTTTCAGCGACTTCATGCCGCTGGGCGGCGACCGGCTCTATGCCGATGACCTTGCGATCATGGGCGGCTTTGCGCGGCTGGGTGACCGCCGCGTCATGCTGATCGGTCACGAGAAGGGCAACGACACCAAGAGCCGGATCGCGCACAATTTCGGGATGGGTAAGCCCGAGGGCTATCGCAAGGCGATCCGCCTGATGGAGCTGGCGAGCCGATTCGGCCTCCCTGTGGTGACGCTGGTCGACACCTCGGGCGCATTTCCCGGGATCGAGGCCGAAGAACGCGGTCAGGCCGAGGCCATCGCCCGGGCGACAGAAGCCTGCCTCGCGATTGGCGTGCCGATGGTTGCAGCGATTGTCGGCGAGGGCGGTTCGGGCGGCGCGGTGGCGCTCGCCAGCGCCAACCGCGTGCTGATGATGGAGCACGCGGTCTATTCGGTGATCTCGCCCGAAGGCTGCGCCTCGATCCTGTGGCGCACTTCCGAAAAGGCGCCCGAGGCCGCGCAGGCGATGAAGGTCACCGCGCAGGATCTGAAGCGCATCAATGTCATCGACCGCATCGTCAAGGAGCCGATGGGCGGCGCGCACCGCGATCCTGTGGCCGCAGCGCGGATGCTCGGCGAAGCGTTGGCTGAGGAAATCGCTGGCCTCGCGCCCAAGAGCGCGGAGCAACTGGTCGCCGCGCGCGAAGCCCGCTTCCTCGCCATCGGCGGATGACCGGCAAACGCAGGTTAAGGTTTCGTTTGCCACGTCTCTGATGCATGAAGCTTGGCCGTGAAGCTGCGAAAAAGCAGCGCGGGACAGGCGGAAAGGGACGGAAAAATAATGGCACGAATCCTACGTAAGGCGCTCGCGTTCGGGGCTGCCTCGGTGGCGCTGGCGGGATGCATGAGCGCCGGCGCGAAGATCCCCACTTCCGCAACCCCGATCACGCCTGCCGAAGCCAAGCAGGGCGCGGAGTATCACCCGCAGCTGCTCGCGGAATTCGGCGGCGCGATGTCGGGCACGCACGCGACCTATGTCGAACAGGTCGGCAAGAACATCGCGGTGCAATCGGGCCTCGGCGGCGCGCGTGAGAGCTTCACGGTGAGCCTGCTCAACTCGCCGGTGAACAACGCCTTCGCTATTCCCGGCGGCTATATCTACACCACCCGCCAGCTGGTCACGCTGATGAACAGCGAGGCAGAGCTTGCCGCGGTTCTCGGCCACGAGGTCGGCCATGTCGCCGCGCGCCATTCGCAGCGGCGCCAGAAGGCGGCCACCACCAACTCGCTGCTGGGCCTGGGCGGGGCGATCCTGTCGGGCATCCTGTTGGGTGATTCGGGGCTGGGGCAGACGCTCTCGCGCACCTTCCTGCAAGGCTCGCAGCTTCTGACGCTCAAGTTCTCGCGCAAGCAGGAGCTTGAGGCGGACGGGCTCGGCATCGAATATCTCGGCCGCGCGGGCTATGACCGGCGGGCGATGGGGACGGTGCTGGCCAGCCTTGCCGCGCAAAACGCGCTCGACGCGCGGCTTTCGGGGCAGGATGCGAACGTGCCCGAGTGGGCTTCGACCCACCCCGATCCGGCAAGCCGCGTGCAAAGCGCGCTGACAAAGGCGGGCACGGCTACGGGGACCGCGGGCACTGTAAGCAATCGCGACACTTTCCTCAGCCGGATCGACGGGCTGCGCTATGGCGATGACCCCGCGCAGGGGCTGGTCGAGGGCAGCACTTTCATCCACCCCGAGCTGCGGCTCGCCTTCACCGCGCCCCAGGGCTTCTACATGGTCAACGGCACGCGCGCGGTGAGCATCCAGGGGCAGGCCGGCAAGGCGCAGATGACGAGCGCTGCCTATAGCGGCAATCTCGAGGCCTATGTGCGCAGCGCTTTCACTGCGGCGGGCGGGCAGAACAGCACGCTGGCCCCGCAGACGATCGAGCGCACGACAGTGAACGGCCTTCCTGCGGTGTTCGGCACGGCGCGGGTCAACAACGGCAATTCGCAGGTCGATCTGGTGGTATACGCCTATGAATTCGCGCGCGACAAGGCCTACCACTTCGTCGTGATCGCGCCGGCAGGGCGCGCGGGGACATTCAACCCGATGTTCCAGTCGATGCGGCGAATCACCGCGGCCGAGGCGGGCAGCGTGGTGCCGAGGAGGCTCCAGGTGGTGACCGTGGGGCGCGGCGACACCGTGGCGAGCCTGTCGCGGCGCATGGCCTACGACACGGCGCAGGAAGAGCGCTTCCGGGTGCTCAACGCGCTCGCTGGCACGGCGACGGTGACGCCGGGCCAGAAGGTCAAGCTGGTGGTGCGCGGGAGTTAGGGTTTGTTTTTGGGGTCGCGCTGACTGCGCCGCCCAAGCCGTCACGCAAACAAAAACGGCGGGGATCGCTCCCCGCCGTTCGCGTTTTTTGCCTGAAGGCCGCCGCTTACGCGGTGACGCCCTTCGACATCTTGGTGTTCACGTTGCCGAAGGTGCCCGAGAGCGTCGAGCCGACGTTGGTCATCGCGGTGATCGCGGCAACGGCGATCAGAGCGGCGATGAGGCCGTACTCGATCGCGGTGGCACCCTGTTCGTCGCGGGCGAGGTTCTTGAAGAAGGTCATGGATGGTCTCCTGGCTGGGCAATAGAAACTTTTCGACACGCCTGGTCAGCCGCGGACGTCCGTAAAATTATCCGACAGCGATTGATAAATTGCTAATGAACCTACAATTTTCGGGTAACCACAAGTGTTTGTCGTAGAATAACTATACGCAGGCCCGTGAATGCTTGTGGCGGCGGCGTGAGGGTCAATCAGAGGCGCCTATTGCGCGTTTTTGACGCAAATCGCGCTGTTCCGGCAGCTGGTCAGCCCGGTCCGGTAGCGGCCGCGCCGGAGCGCCGCGCGCGGCTCTCGGGGAAGAACGAATCACGTCACCTGCTTCGGTGCCAGATGCTCCGCGAATCGGGTGTGGCCGGCAGATCTGGTGAGAGCAGCGCGGCGCACACAAAGAAAAACGGCGGGGATTGCTCCCCGCCGTCGTTCTTTTTGCCTTAGGCCGTCGCTTACGCGGTGGTGCCCTTGGTCATGTTGGTGTTCACGTTGGTGAACGTGCCCGACAGGGTCGAGCCGAGGTTGGTCATGGCGGTGATCGCGGCGACGGCGATCAGAGCGGCGATCAGGCCGTATTCGATGGCGGTGGCGCCCTGTTCGTCGCGGACGAGGTTCTTGAAGAAGGTCATGTCTAGTCTCCTGGTTTGGTCTTCGGTACCCGTGCCCCCCTGTGTCGTGGCGGGCTGTTGCTTTGTTAAACTGCCAGTTCTTGAGAAATTACTAACTCGGTCGTTCAGTCCGAATTATTTCGACATGGCAGCCACACTCTTGCTTTCGACACTGCCCCACATGTTGATGGTCGTCGTGGCGACGCCTTGCAGCGCGGCGATCATGGCAATGACGATAAGCGAGAGGATCAGGCCGTATTCGATGGCGGTTGCCCCCGACTGGTCGTCGACAAGCCTTTTCAAGAATGTCGACAGCATCGGGGAACCCTCTATTTCTTACGTTCTGACGAGGACTAGAATCGGCGCAAACGATTAAGAAAGAGTTGATCGGTCGCGCCGTGATGGAAAGAAACCCGACATGACGAGAGCGTGGATCGCGGTGGTGGCAGGCGCCCTCGATAACGGGGATGGCCGATGGCTGATGCACCTGAGGCCTGAAGGAAAGCACCACGCCGGCCTATGGGAGTTCCCCGGGGGCAAGGTGGATGCCGGCGAAATGCCCGCCGCAGCCTTGGTGCGCGAACTGGCCGAGGAGCTCGGGATCGTCTGCAATTCCAGCGACCTGATGCCTTGCGGCTTTGCCGAAACGCCCGGCACCGAAGGCGGTGAGGGCAGCCCGGCGATCGTCATCCTGCTCTATCGCCTTGCCCGCTGGCAGGGCGAGCCGCAGGCGCTTGAGGGGGGAGGCGTGGGCTGGTTCACCCCTGAAGAAATCGCCGATCTGCCCAAGCCCCCGCTCGACGCAGAACTCGCCGCAAGGCTGTTCCATTTTCGCTGATTTGCACCCGAACCCACTTGCCAATCCCGAACGACCCCCCTAAAGGCCGCGGCTCAGCGCGCACCCGTAGCTCAGCTGGATAGAGCATCAGACTACGAATCTGAGGGTCGGACGTTCGAATCGTTCCGGGTGCGCCAAAACAGCCCGCTCCTCGTCAGAGGAGCGGGCTGTTTTGGTTCTGCCCAAGGACGGTTCGGGCCTGTTCGGAATCGGAGGCGGCATGCCGCCGGAGATGACGGAGCCGCGCAGCGGCGGAGTAATCGTTCCGGGTGCGCCAACAAGGCCCGTTGCCTCGCAAGAGGCGGCGGGCCTTGTTGGTTTCAGTCCTCCACCGAATCCTCGAGCGCGTGCATGTCCTCGTCCGACAGGCCGAAATGGTGCCCTGCCTCATGGATCACCACGTGGCGCACCAGTTCGGCAAAGTCCACGCCGGTCTCCTCCATCTCGGCGAGCAGCGGTTGGCGGAAGAGGGTGATGACGGAGGGGAGCCCCTCGCTGTCCCACTGCGTCCTTTCGGTGAGCGCCACGCCTTCATAAAGCCCGGTCAGATCCCAGGGGTCCTCGATCTCGACCGAATCGAGCTGTTCGTCCGTGGCGAACTCCTCCACCCGCAGCACCACGCCTTCCAGCTCACGCGCGAACACCTCCGGCAGCCGCGCGAGCACGGCGCGCGCGGTGGCTTCGAATTCGGCGGCGGAAGGCTCAGGCATGACGGTTTTGCGTCCTTTCGAATACGTAAAGGGATGCATTGCGGCAAATGCCTATTACATTTGCATAGGTGGGGACGGCATCCATTCGCTGCAATCGGCGTATCTTCGCGGAACGCCTTGGGTGATAGATGGTTGACGTCACTCGGGATCGACAGGCGAGGGGCATTCCGCAGGGAAGCCGTTGATTGAAGAAAGACGATAGAGTGATGAATCATATGTCCGCCCACGATCACGACGACCTGTTCGATCCGGAAAACCCGCTCGGCAAGCCCGAAGTGCCCGATCATGTCCAGGAAGCGATCCGCACGCTGATTGCCTGGGCAGGCGATGATCCGCAGCGCGAAGGCCTGCTCGACACCCCCAAGCGCGTGGGCCGCGCGTGGCTGGAATATTGCGAGGGCTACAAGCAAGACCCGGCGATCCACCTCACCCGCCAGTTCACCGAAGTGGGCGGCTATGACGAGATCGTGCTGCTCAAGAACATCCCCTTCCAGTCGCATTGCGAGCACCACATGGCGCCAATCACCGGCAAGGCGGCGATTGCCTATCTGCCGCGCAACAAGGTGGTCGGGATCTCCAAGCTCGCGCGGGTGCTGCACGGCTATGCCAACCGCTTGCAGATTCAGGAGCGCCTGACCGCCGAGGTCGCGCAGTGCATCTGGGATCATCTCGATCCGCATGGCGTGGCCGTGGTGATCGAGGCCGAGCATGGCTGCATGACCGGGCGCGGGGTCAAGACCCACGGCGTCGGCATGATCACCAGCCGGATTCTCGGCTGCTTCCTCGAGAACGATAGCAGCCGCAAGGAAGTGATGAGCCTGATGGGCTACTGACCGGCCACGCGGTTGCAACCGACAAACGGGGCGGGCCGTTCGCAGGGCCGCCCCGTTTTCGCGTTTGCGGTCAGCGGCAAAGCGGCATAGTCTTGGCGCCTATGCTTCTAGGAGACCGCCGATGCTGCGCCTGACCCTTCGCCCCCTGCTGCTCGCTGCCACACTGATGACCGGACTTGCCGCCTGTTCGGGCGGCGACACCTCCGAGACTGCCGCGACCAAGGCGGCTGGCGAGGCGCCGCCGATCCTGAAGGAGCGGGAGGAGAATTTCGAAGCGATCGGCAAGGCCTTCAAGGCGGTGCGCGGCCAGCTCGATGCGGATGCGCCCGATTTCGCACTGATCGCCGCCAGCGCGACCGACATCAACACGCGCGCGCAGGCGATCCCGAACCACTTCCCCGCCGGCACCAGCACCGCCGATGGCTTCAAGACCGAGGCGCTCCCGGCGATCTGGGAAAAGCCCGAGGAGTTCAAGGCGGCCGCGCAGAAGCTGATCGACGAAAGCGCCAAGCTCGCCAGTCTTGCCCCCGGCGGCGACAAGGCGGCGGTGGCCGCGCAGGCGATGGCGATGGGCGGAACGTGCAAGGGCTGCCACGACAAGTTCCGGCTCGACGACGAGAAGTAAGGCATGACCGAAATCCCCCCGCCGCGCTCGGGCCTGCCTCCCGATATCAGCGTATGGGATCCGCTGCTCCGGCTCGTCCACTGGAGCTTCCCGCTGTTAATCCCGGCGATGTGGTGGACGGCCGAGAACGACAAGTGGGCGCTCCACAAGCGCCTCGGGCTGGTGCTGCTGGGCCTGCTGGTGTTCCGCGCAGTGTGGGGCTTCCTCGGCCCCGAGACCGCGCGCTTTGCGCGGTTCGTCAAAAGCCCGAAGGTCGTGCTGGCCTATCTGCGGGGCGGGGCGGGCAAGAGCGCGCATCATATCGGCCACTCGCCGCTGGGCGGATGGAGCACGATGGTGCTCTTGGGCGCAATGCTGTTTCAGGTCAGCTTGGGGCTGTTCGCGGGCGATCCCTTTGACGGGACGACCGGGCCGCTCAACCCGCTGGTCGGGGTGGCGCTCGCTGACATCATTACCGAGGTCCATGAGACCTTCTTCTGGGTGATCGCCGGGCTGATCGCGCTTCATCTGGCCGCGATCTGCTTTTACGCGGCGCGGGGCGATGACCTCTTGAGCCCGATGGTCGGCGGCAGCCGTCCGCCAGCGGAGGGTGCCGTGGGAATCGGCCCCGTGCCGTGGGTGAGGGGGCTGCTCGCCTGCGGCCTCGCAGCGGGGCTGGCGCTGTGGGTGGCCTACGGCGCGCCGCCGCTGACATGACCGGACGCTTGCCGCAGCTGGTCAAGACAATGTCCCTGATGGCACAGAGGCTTGGGGCGTTGTCGCTATTGGCTTTTTTGCTCAGCGGGCCTGCCGCTGCCGATGACGAGACTTGGCAGGAAGATTTCCCGCAGAATTGCATTTTCCCGGTTGACGGCCTGGAAGAACCCGAGCCTTGCCGAAGTTTCTACCGGGTGTCCGAACATCGCACCAAGGATGGCGAGGTCTACACGATCTGGAGCTACAAATGGACAGGCTCCGACGGCCGGAAGGTTGTTTACACACCGGACATCGGCGGCTTTGCGATGAGCCGGTTCACCATCGGCACGCTGCACGACAACCGCTATGACGGGAGGCGCACGTTCAAGCCTGCTGTCAGTCACACATTGCACAGGGACAAGACAGTGATCGGTGCGCCTGGCGAATTGTATCTGTTTGCTGTGTGCGACGAGTACGTCGATGGGAAGCCGTATAATTGCGACTGACAGGGTTCACGGTCCCTGTTGGCTCTAACGAAAAAGGGGCGCCCCCAGCTGCGGGAGGCGCCCCCTTTTTTCGTGACTGTCGAAAAAGCTCAGAGCTGGCCGAGCATGTGCTCTGCGCTCGAGACGCGGAAGTCGCCCGGCTCTTCCACATTCAGCTGCTCGACCACGCCGTCGTTGATCACCATCGAGAAACGCTGGCCGCGCTTGCCGAGGCCGAAGCCCGAGCCGTCCATGGTGAGGCCGATCGCCTCGACGAAATCGGCATTGCCGTCGGCGAGCATGGTGATGTCGTCGCTGCCGGCGGCCTTGTTCCAGGCGCCCATCACGAAGGCATCATTGACCGCGGTGCCGACGATCTCGTCGACGCCCTTGGCCTTGAGGTCGGCGGCCTTTTCGACGAAGCCCGGCAGGTGCTTGGCCGAGCAGGTCGGGGTGAAGGCGCCCGGGACGGAGAACAGCGCGACCTTCTTGCCGGCGAAATATTCGGAGGACTTGACCGCCTGCGGGCCTTCGGCGGTGGCCTTGATCAGAGTGACTTCGGGAAGCTTGTCGCCAACGGAGATGGTCATTTCGGGTGGGTCCTCTCTTGGGGGGTGTGTGCGGGCGCTCTCTATCGCGGGCCGCGCCTATGGGCAACAAATAGACATATAAAGATAAGTTTATATTTGCCTCAGGGCCGATGTGCGGCTAGGGGGCTAGCCGCATAAACGGATAGCCCGCCCCTGCGGGTGCCTATCTGTGCTTAGGAGATGTAAAAAGATGGCCACCCTCGCTGCCACCCCGACCACCGAATACGTCATCAAGGACATCGCGCTCGCCCAATTCGGCCGCGACGAGATCATGATCGCCGAGACCGAAATGCCCGGCCTGATGGCGCTGCGTGACGAATACGGCGCTGCGCAGCCGCTCAAGGGCGCGCGCATCACCGGTAGCTTGCACATGACGATCCAGACCGCGGTGCTGATCGAGACCCTCGTGGCTCTCGGCGCCGAAGTGCGCTGGGCGACCTGCAACATTTTCTCGACCCAGGACCACGCCGCCGCGGCGATCGCTGCGAGCGGTATTCCGGTGTTCGCGATCAAGGGCGAAACGCTGGCCGAGTACTGGGATTATGTCGGCCGCATCTTCGATTGGGCGACCGACGAAAACCCCGATCTTACCTGCAACTTGATCCTCGACGATGGCGGCGATGCCACCATGTTCGCGCTGTGGGGCGCGCGCCTTGAAGCGGGCGAGGAAATGGGCCCGCCGACCAATGACGAGGAAGTCGAATTCCAGCGCGCGCTCAAGGCCTTCGTCGCCGCCAAGCCGGGCTACCTCACCAAGACTGTGAAGGCGATTCTGGGCGTTTCGGAAGAAACCACCACGGGCGTCATGCGCCTCTATCAGATCGCCAAGCAGGGCAAGCTGCCTTTCCCGGCGATCAACGTGAACGATTCGGTCACCAAGTCGAAGTTCGACAACCTCTACGGCTGCAAGGAATCGCTGGTCGACGCGATCCGTCGTGCGACCGACGTGATGCTGGCCGGCAAGGTCGCCTGCGTTGCCGGTTACGGCGATGTCGGCAAGGGCTCCGCGGCCTCGCTGCGTGACGGCGGCGCCCGCGTGATGGTCACCGAGATCGACCCGATCTGCGCGCTTCAGGCGGCGATGGACGGCTTCGAGGTCGTGACCATGGAAGACGCCGTGAAGCGCGCTGACATCTTCGTCACCGCCACCGGCAACGAGGACGTGATCACCGCCGAGCACATGATGAACATGAAGCCGATGGCGATCGTCTGCAACATCGGCCACTTCGACAGCGAGATCCAGATCGCCGCGCTTTCCAACTACGAGTGGAAGGAAATCAAGGAAGGCACCGACATCGTCACCTTCCCCGATGGCAAGTCGATCATCGTGCTGGCCAAGGGCCGCCTCGTGAACCTCGGCTGCGCCACCGGCCACCCGAGCTTCGTGATGAGCGCGAGCTTCACCAACCAGACGCTGGCGCAGATCGAGCTGTTCACCAAGTCGGACGAATACCAGAACGACGTCTACGTTCTGCCCAAGCACCTCGACGAAAAGGTCGCCGCGCTTCACCTCGAAAAGCTCGGCGTCAAGTTGACCCAACTGAGCAACCGTCAGGCGAGCTACATCGGCGTGCCGCAGGCCGGCCCGTTCAAGCCGGACCACTACCGCTACTAAGATGCGACGCGCCCGCCCGCTCCGCTCCGTTTCACCACGGGGTTGGGGGCGGGCAGGCTGTCTGCCGTTGCACTCCCGGGCTCACGCGCATAGCGGTTGAGCCATGGACCTCTCGCCGCTCTCGCTGGTGCTGATCGCGCTCGTTCTTGCCGCCTGGGCGGTGGGTGCGGGCGTTGTCGTTTTGCGTGCCAACCGCAGCGCGCGCCGGGCCAAGGCGCTGCGCACCAGCGTCAAGCGGATGCAGACCCTGCTCGATGTCGCGCCCGCGCTGCCGCTGCTGGTGCGGGTCGACGGGCGGATCGAGGCGCCCGAGCGGTTGGCGCGAACGCTCGGCCTTGCGAGCATGCCCAAATACCTTTCCGAACTCGCCGCGCCGCCGGGCAATCCCAAGATGGGAGGGCTAGCGCAAACCCAGCTCGACCAGTTGTGGGGCAAGATCCAGACCACCCAGAAATCTGCCGCGCCGTTCCGCATGGCGATCAATTTGCCGGGCTCGCAGCGCTCCCTTGCGCTCTACGGCACGCTCGCCGATCCGCAGGTCTCGCCGGGCGGGGCGGCGCTGGTGTGGGTGTTCGACTTTACCGAGAGCCACGCCGAGATGGCCCGCCTGCGTGCCGCCGCTTCGCGCGCCACCGGCGATTTTGCTGCGCTGGTGGGGCTGATCGAGGCCGCGCCCATGCCGATGTGGTTCCGCGGCGCCGACCTCACGCTCCAGCTCGTCAACCAGGCCTATGTCGACGCGGTCGGGGCGGGTTCGGCAGCCGAAGTGGTGCAAGGCCAGATCGAGCTGCTCGAGCCCGAGGACGGCCGCTCGCCTGCAGACATCGCGCGCGTCAGCCTCCAGTCGCAGGACAAATCCGAACGCATCGTCGCGGCGACCATCCTCGGCGCGCGGCGCACCTTGCGCGTGTCGGACCTGCCCTTGGGGCAGGAGGGGGTGGCAGGCTATGCCATCGACATCGAGGAACAGCAGCAGGTCGCGCGCGAATTCCGCGCCTTCCGCGATGCCCAGCGCGCGCTGCTCGACCAGCTTTCGGTCGGCGTCGCGCTGTTCGATGCCGAGGAGCGCCTGACCTTCGCCAACCGTCCGTTCCGCCGCTTGTTCATCCTCACCGACGAAGCGATCGAGGTGCATACCCCCTTCGAGCGCTTCCTCGCCGAAGCGCGCGAACGCGGTCGCACGCCCGAGGTGCGCGACTTCCCCGAATGGCGGCGTGAGCGCACCGCGTGGTTCGGAATGCAGGCCACGCTTGAAGAAGCTTGGCCGCTGCCCGGCGGCACGCACCTGCGCGTCGTCGCCCAGCCGATGCCCGACGGCGGCCTTGTGCTGATCACCGAGGACCGCACCGAAAGCCTCGCGCTCTCCGCCGTGCGCGACACCCTGCTGCGCACCCGCACGGCGACGCTCGACAGCCTGTTCGAGGCGCTCGCGATCTTTGCGCCCGATGGCTCGGTGCAGCTCTGGAACCGCAGCTTTGCGGGTACCTGGGGCCTCGCTTCCGACCTGCTGGACCGCCACCCGAGCGCGGACGAATTGCTGAGCGCGATCGGCCGCAACCTCGTTCACCCCGAAGAAGCCGCGCTGATCGGCTCGGCGGTGCGCGCGGCGACGCTCGACCGACGCGAGAAGGGCGGGCAGGTCGAGCTCGCCGACGGACGATCTTTGCGCTTTGCTGGCATCCCGCTGCCCGACGGCAATGGCCTGCTGACCGTGCTCGACATCACCGCCTCGCAGAAGGCCGAACAGGCCCTGCGCGAGCGGGCCGAGGCGCTGGAGGAGGCCGATGCAGTCAAGGCCAAGTTCCTCGCCAACATGAGCTACGAATTCCGCACGCCGCTCACCACCATCGGTGGCTATGCCGAGCTGCTAAAGAGCGGCGCTGCGGCTGACCCGGCAGCGGCGGGCGAATATGTCGATGCGATCCTCAGTGCGGTCGAGCGGCTGACCGAGCAGGTCGAGAACGTGCTCGATCTCTCGCAGTCCGAAGCCGGGCTGCTGCCGATCCGCAAGGAGCGCCTCGATGTGCTCGATTTCCTCACCACGCTGGTGCGCGAGCGTGAAGCGGCAATCATTGCGGCAGGCCTCAGCCTCGACCTCAAGGGTCGCAAGGGCCGGGTGATCGAGGCCGACCCGCGCCAGATGGGCCGGGCGGTGGGGAACCTGCTCGACAATGCCGTTGCCGGAACCCCCGATGGCGGGCGGATCGTGATCGAGATCCGGCGGGCACCTGATCCCGGCGCGGGCTGGGGGATCGAGATCAGCATCGCCGATAATGGCCGCGGCATGAGCGCGCAGGAACTCGCGCGCGCTTCGGGCGGGGTCAAGCCCGGCGGCGAGGGCGCGCCCGAGCGGCGCACCGGTCTCGGCATCCCGCTCGCCCGCCAGCTGATCGCCGCGCATGACGGGACGCTTGAGATCGTCAGCCGCAAGGGCGCGGGGACGACGGCGACGATACGCTTGCCCTGATGGAAGCGCGTGAAGCTCTCCCCGATCTGGCGGCGATGGCGGCTTACGGCGCGCGCATTGCTCCGCAGCTTCGCGCGGGCGATGTGGTGGCGCTGGAAGGCGGGCTGGGCGCGGGCAAGACCACGCTCGCGCGCGCGATTCTCGCCAGCCTCGGCCATGCGGGCGAGGTGCCATCGCCGACCTTCACCATCATCGAAACCTACGCCGCGCCGCCCTTGCGCCTCGCGGTGGTGCATGCCGATTTCTACCGGCTCGATGACCCCTCGGAACTCGCCGAAATCGGCCTCGACGATTATCGCGAGGGCGCTGTGCTGCTCGCCGAATGGCCGGATCACGCGGGCGGGTTCGCGCGCGAGCCGGGGTGCCTTGCGATCACGCTCACGCCGGTTGGAGAAAGCGGGGAAGGCGGGCGGATTGCGATTGCCCGCGGCGGTGCTGATTGGGTAGGGCGGATGCCATGAGCGAACTGCCTGAAGGTCTTGCCGCATTTGTCGAAAGCGCCGGTTGGGGCGGGGCCGATGTTGCCTCGCTGCCCGGTGACGCCTCGTTCCGGCGCTATTTCCGCCTGTCGCGCGGCAGCGATTCCGCGATGCTGATGCACGCCCCCCCGCCGCACGAGGACCCCGCGCCCTTCCTCCATGTCGCGCACTGGCTGAACGGTCACGGGATGCGCGCGCCTGCGATCCTCGCCGAGGACGCGAGTGCTGGCTGGGTGCTGACCGAGGATTTCGGCAATGACCGGATGCGCGACTTGCTCGACGTGAACCCGGGCGAGGAGCGTGCGGCATACGAAGCGGCGGTCGATGCGCTTGCCGCTCTCCACCGCCTGCCGCCGGGGCCTTTCGCGCCCTATGACATGGCGGTCTATCAGCGCGAAGCGGCGCTGCTGACCGAGTGGTGGTGCCCGGCGCAGGGGCTTGAAGTGGACGCGCAAGGCTATGCCGAAGCGTGGGACGCGGTGCTCGCCCCGGTGCTGGCGCGCCAGACCCCGGGCGTGACAGTGCTGCGCGACTATCATGCCGAAAACATCATGCTGCTTGGCGGCAAGGCGACCGCGCCGCAGGGCCTGATCGACTTTCAGGACGCGCTGGTCGGCCACCCGGCCTATGACCTCGTCTCGCTGCTGCAGGACGCGCGGCGCGATGTGCCGGTCGATCTCGAAACCGCGATGCTGGTGCACTATGTCGAAGCTGTCGGCGGTCTCGACGAGGATTTTCTGGCCGACTACGCGACCCTCGGCGCGCAGCGCAACGCCAAGATCGTCGGCATCTTCACCCGGCTTGACCGGCGCGATGGCAAGCCCAGATACTTGGCTCTGATCCCGCGCGTCTGGGCCGCGCTGGAGCGCGATCTCGCTCATCCCGCGCTCGAACCGGTGGCGCGCTGGTTCGAAGCGAATATTCCCGATGCCTTGCGCCTCAGGCACGGGGCCTTCGGCGGATGACCAAGCTCGCCTCCGACACCGCGATGATCCTTGCCGCCGGGCTCGGCAAGCGGATGCGCCCGCTTACCGCGAGCCAGCCCAAGCCGCTGGTGCGCGTCGCGGGCAAGGCGCTGATCGACCACGCTTTGGATCGCCTCGCCGAGGCGGGAGTGGCCAAGGCGGTGGTCAATGTCCACTACCTTGCCGATGCGCTCGAAGCCCATGTGCTCGCGCGCCCGACACCCAAGGTGACCGTCTCGGACGAGCGCGCGTTGCTGCTCGAGACCGGGGGCGGGATGGCCAAGGCCCTGCCGCAGCTGCCCGATCCCTTCTTTGCGCTGAACGCCGACAATATCTGGCTCGACGGGCCCAAGAGCGGCTTCCACGACCTCTCCCGCCGCTGGGATCCGGAGACGATGGACGCGCTGCTGCTGGTCGTCCCCCACGCGCGGGCGATGAATTTCGCAGGGCCGGGGGACTTCCATATGGACCCGCTCGGCCGCCTCTCGCGCCGCCGCGCAGGGCGGATCGCGCCCTTCATCTTCACCGGCATCCAGCTGGTCAGCCACCGCCTGCTGCGCGATGCGCCAGAGGGGCCGTTCTCGACCAACATCCTCTGGACCCGCGCTATGGAGGAGGGGCGGCTCTACGGCCTCAGCTTCACCGGGTTGTGGTTCGAGGTCGGCACGCCGCAGATGATCCGCCCGACCGAGGAGGCGCTGGCGGGTGGCTGAGCCCCGGAAGCCCGGCCCGCTCGTCTACTCCATCGCCGCGCATCGCGGTTTCGCCGATGCGATGGTCGCAGGTCTGGTGCCGCGTTACCGCGAGGAGGGCTTTGGTCTTGCGCGCCTGACCCTGCTGGTGCCCTCGAGCCGTGCCGCGCGCACGCTGTCCGAAGCCTTCATCCGCCACGCGGGCGAGAGCGGCGAGGGCGGGCTGTTGATGCCGCGCATGATCGCAGTGGGTGACCTCGATCTCGACGAGAAGCTCGGCGCGGTGCTTGATCCGCTGGGCGCGGCCGACATCCCCCCGGCCTGCGATCCGGTGCGGCGCTGGCTGACGCTCGACCGCCTGATCGCCGAGGAACGCGCGGGCGAGGGCATGACCCCGCTCCCCGGCCGCGCGCGGCTCAATCTCGCGCGCGAGATGGCGCGGACGATGGACCGGCTGCTGGTCGAGGAGAAGGAGGTCACGGACCTGTTGAGCGAGGCGGTGCTCGACAGTGTCGCGGGGTTGGCCGACCATTGGAAGCGCTCGATCCGCCTCTTCGCGCGGGTCAACGCTCGCTGGCAGGACGAGCTGGACGCGCGCGGCGAAGTCGACGCTGCCACACGCCGCAACCTGCTGTTCGATTACGCCGCGAAGCGCTGGCGCGAGACACCTCCGCCGCATCCGGTCATCGCCGCCGGTGTCACCAGCGCCTCGCCCGCGCTGGCGCGTTTGCTCAGGGTGGTGGCGGGCTTGCCGCAAGGCGCGGTGGTGCTGCCCGATCTCGATCTCGCGATGGACGCAGTCGCGTGGGACGAACTCGGCCTCGCGGGCGCCTCGAAAGAACCGGGCGGCCCGGTCTTCGGCGCCGACGACGCGGTCACCCACCCGCAATATCACCTCAAGCTCCTGCTCAATCGCATGGGGGTGAACCGCGCGGAAGTGCAGCCCTGGCACCGCCGCGGGATCGCCGCCGCCGACCCTGCGCGCAGCCGCGCGATCTCGGCGCTGTTCCTGCCCCCGCAGGCGAGCCGTTCGTGGAGCACGCTCGAGGCGAAGGACCGGCGGCTGGACGGGGTGCGCCTGCTCGCCAGCGCCACAATCGAGGAGGAGGCGCAGGCCATTGCCCTGCTGGTGCGCCAGCAGCTCGAGGTGCCCGAAAAGCGCATCGCCGTCGTCACTGCCGACCGCGGGTTGGCGCGGCGCGTCGCGCAGCATCTCGAGCGCTGGCACATTGCGGCCGACGATTCCGCCGGCCGCCCGCTGGCGCTGACGACGGCGGGGCGCTTGTTCGGTCTGCTCGCCGAGATCGCCGCCAACGGCCCCGATCCCGCCAACCTCGTCGCGGCTTTCGGCCACCCGCTGGTGCGCAGCTGGGACGGACTTGCGCGCGGCGACTGGCTCAAGGGCCTGCGGGCTTTCGATCGCGAGCTGCGCGGGCCTTCACCTGCCCCCGGCATGGAGCCGCTGCGCGCGGCGGCCGCCAAGGCCAAGATTGCCGCTTGGTGGGAGGAGGCCGAGGCGCTCGTCACCCCGCTTGCCGACTGGCCGCAGGACATCGCGCTTGCCGAGGCATTGTCGCGCCTTTCCGCCGCTGCCGAGGCCTTCGCCCGCTCCGCCATCTGGGAGCGCGAGGATGGCCGCGCGCTCGGCCAGTTGGTCGAGGAATTGCGCGGGCAAGCCGAGGCGCTCGGCACGACCATCGAGACCGCCGACCTTGCCGGGGTGCTGCGCGATGCGATGGAGGCTGTCGCGGTGCGCCCGGGCTATGGCGGCCATCCGCGCGTGGCGATCTACGGCTTGCTCGAGGCCCGCATGGCGCGCGCCGATCTGGTGATCTGCGGCGGGCTCAACGAGGGCTCCTGGCCGCAGCCCCCCGGCGCCGACGCGTTGCTCGCGCCCGCGGTGCTGCGCGCGCTTGGGGTGCCGGGGGCCGAGTTCCGGATCGGGCTCGCCGCCCATGACCTTGCTGGCGCGATGGGGGCGCCGCAGGTGGTGCTCTCGCGGAGCCTTCGCGATGCCGAGGGGCCGACGCTGCCCTCGCGCTTCCTGCTCAGGGTCGAGGCCTTGCTCGGCGACGATCTCGACAAGGAACACCGCGAGCGCAGCATCTCTGCGATCCTCCCGCATCTCGACCGCCAGCGCCCGCCTGCGCCCGAATATCCGCGCCCCGCGCCCGATCCCGCAGCCCATCTGCGCGATGTGCCGATCAAGGTCACCGCGCTCGACCGGCTGCTGGGTGATCCCTACCAGTTCTACGCGCAAGCGATCCTCGATCTGCGGCGGCTCGATCCGCTGGCCGCCGATCCCTTCAGCGATCCCGCGCTGCGGGGCACGCTGGTGCACGACATTCTCGACGGCTGGCACAAGGCTAAGGCCGGGCAACCCGGCCTCGCTCTAGCGCCCTATGCGGCAGCCTATTTCCGCGAGCAGCGCGTCCACCCGCTGTTCCGCGCGCTGTGGCAGCCGCGGTTGATTGCCGCGCTCGAACGCTTCGAGGAATGGATCGAAACCGATGCCGCCGAAAAGGGCCGCACCGTGCTCGCCACCGAGATTTCGGGGGAGATGGAGGTGGACGGCGTCAAGGTACAAGGCCGCGCCGACCGGATCGACCGGCTCGCCGATGGGTCTCTTGCGATTGTCGACTACAAGACCGGCGCGCCGCCGCCCAAGAGGCAGGTTCTGGCAGGCTATGCGCTGCAATTGGGGCTGCTTGGCCTCATCGCGGGGCAAGGTCGGTTTGCGAATGAGAAGACCGGACAGGTCATCACCGGCACCGCCACCCGCTTCGAATACTGGTCGCTCGGCAAGGCCAAGAAGGAGGAAGGTTTCGGCTATACCGAGACCCCGATGAAGGAAGGCAGCGCCAAGACCGGCCTGCTGCCGGACGACTATATCCCCTTCCACGCGGAGAAGCTGGGTAAGGCTATCGCGCTTTTCATCAAGGGCAGCAAGCCTTTCATCGCTCGCGAAAATCCCGACTACACGGGCTATAATGAATACGACCAACTGATGCGCCTTGAGGAATGGCTCGTCCGCCTCACCGAGAAGGATGGGGCGGCATGAGCGGCGGGAACGGCCTCGTCTTCCCGTTGCAGGACAACCAGCTGCTCGCGGCGAACCCTGAGGACAATGTCTGGCTCTCAGCCTCGGCCGGAACGGGCAAGACGCAGGTGCTCTCCGCGCGCGTGCTGCGGCTCTTGCTGCGCGAGGATGTCGCCCCCTCGCAGATCCTGTGCCTGACCTTCACCAAGGCGGGCGCGGCCGAGATGGCGAACCGCATCAACGCGGTGCTCGCACGCTGGGTGCGGCTGCCGGAGACGGCGCTGTTCACCGAGCTGGGCCATCTCGGTGCCCCTCAGGACGATGCCACGCGAGACCGCGCGCGCATGCTCTTCGCCAGCGTGCTCGATTGCCCGGGCGGGGGCCTCAGGATCGACACCATCCACGCCTTCGCGCAGTTCCTGATCGGCAATTTCCCCGATGAAGCCGACCTCGCCCCCGGCACGCGGGTGATGGATGATCGCAGCCGCGAGTTGCTTGCGCGCGAGGTGCTGACCGACATGTTCGAGGAGGCCGAGCGCACGCATGATGTGCGCATCCTCGACGGGCTGGAGACCTTCACCACCCGCAAGGACCCTGCGGCTCTGCACAAGTGGCTGATGCGCGCGGCCGACGCCCACGAGATGTGGGACGGGAAGACTGGCTGGCAATCGCCGATGGGCGCGCGGGTACGCCAGACCTTGGGCATGCCGGCCGATGCGGACGAGGCTTGGCCGAACGAAATCCTCGATCCCGATCTCTTCCGCGACGACATCCTGCTGGCGTTGCTCCCGGCGCTGGAGGGGTGGAAGGCCAAGACCGGGCAGGAAGCTGCGGCCTTTGTTCGCCACTGGCTCAATCTCGGCCTCGCGGACCGCATTGGCACCGTCTCGCGGTTCTACGACACCCTGCTCAAGAAGGATGGCACACCGCGCAAGATGGACGGGGCGGCCAAGCTCGATCCCGATTTCCTGCGCCATCAGGAGGACATCGCCGAGGCCTTGCAGGAATACGAAACCCGCCGCGCCCTCCTCGCCTGCGCCGAGATCGTCACATCCGCGCTCGAGATCGGCCGCGCCTTTGCGGTGCGCTGGGAGGCGCGGAAGGCGCGCGAAGGCTTGCTCGACTTCGGCGACCTGATCCGCAAGGCCGCCGACCTCCTCGGCAAGTCCGAGGCCGCCGACTGGATCCGCTACAAGCTCGACCGCCATTTCGACCACATCCTGATCGACGAAGCACAGGATACCAACCGCAGCCAATGGGACATCGTCGAGGCGCTGATCGACGACTTCTTCGCAGGCGACGGCGCCCGCGGGGACAAGCTGCGCACCGTCTTCACCGTGGGCGATTACAAGCAGGCGATCTTCGGCTTTCAGGGCACCAGCCCCGAGAACTTCGCCCGAGCCAAGGACCGCATCTTCGCGCGCATCGATGCCGCGCGCAGCGGCATCCGCCAGAGCCGCACCAACCGCCGCGTGCCCGGCTGGCGGGATCTCGACCTCGGCCAATCCTACCGCACCGCGCAGATCGTGCTGGGCTTCGTCAACCGGGTGGTCGGGATGCTCGGGTTCGCCGAATTCGGGCTCGACAAGGAGCCCGCCGAGCACAAGGGCGCCGAGCGTCCGGGCCTCGTCACGCTGTGGCCGCCGGTGATGCCCGACAAGGGGGAGCTTGGCGACGAGGAGGAAGAGGCCGAGGCCGCGGAGCGCGACTGGTTGCCGAAGCACGACACGCTGCTCGCCGAGAACATCGCGCGGCAGGTTGCCCGCTGGGTCGGCGGGACAGAGCCCTTCGTGCTCGCCAAGGGCACCCGCCGCCATGCCAGCGCGGGCGACATCATGGTGCTGGTGCGGCAGCGCAAGGAGCTCGCCGCGCAGATCGTCGCCAAGTTGCATGCGAGGGGCGTGCCGGTGGCAGGGGTCGACCGGCTGCGGCTGGGCGCACCGCTGGCGGTGAAGGACGTGCTGGCGGCCTTGCGGTTTGCAGCCCAGCCGCAGGACGACCTGTCGTTGGCGAACCTCCTCGCCTCGCCGCTCATCGGATGGACGCAGGATGACCTGCTCGCCCATGTCCCGCGCCTGCCCAAACAGCGCCTGTGGGACCACCTGCGGCGCGAGGATGCGCCGGCGTTCGTGGCCGCGACCGCCGAACAGCTCAAGGACCTGCTGCGCCGCGCCGACTACCAGACCCCGCAGGCGCTCATCGCCTGGCTGCTGACCGGCCCGTGGCAGGGCCGCGCCAAGCTCGTCGCGCGGCTCGGGGCGGAGGCCAACGATCCGCTCGACGAGCTCCTCAACGCCGCCTTCGCCTACGAGGCCGAGCACTGGCCGAGCCTTGCAGGCTTCATCGCCTGGTTCGATGCCGGGACGGGCGACCTCAAGCGCGACTCCGACAGCGCCAGCGGGCAGGTGCGGGTGATGACCGTCCACGGCTCCAAGGGCTTGCAGGCCCCGATCGTCATCCTCGCCGACGCCACCGGCGCGCCGGGGGAGGCGGGGGACTTGGCGCTCGAGGATGACCCGCTCTCCGAACGCCCCGATCGCAAGCGCCTCGTCCCGCTCCCCCCGCTCGGCAAGGACGAGCGCAAGGGGCGCATCGCCGAGGCCGAGGCGGCCAAGGCGGCCGCTGTCATGCAGGAGCACTGGCGCCTGCTCTATGTCGCGATGACCCGCGCCGAGGAGGCACTGTTCATCGGCGGATCGCTGAACAAGACCGAGGCCAAGAAGGGCGTCCCCCACGAGGACAGCTGGTACGCCCGCCTCGCCCCGCTGTTCGAGGAGGCACCGATCCCCGACCCCGTCTGGATCACCCGCCAGGAGTGGGGCGAGCGCGCCGAGCCGCTGGTGCCCGATGACGCAGCCCAAGCGCAGGCTGCCGCTGACATCGTCCTCCCGCACTGGGCCACCACCGCGATCGGCGAGGAACCGCGCCCGCCGCGTCCGCTCGCGCCGTCTGCCGCAGGCGAGGAGGCGGGCGCCGCTCCGCCGCAGGACCCTGCGGCAGGGCGCCATGCCGCCCGGCGCGGGAGCCTGATCCACGCCCTGCTCGAGCGCCTGCCCGAGGTCCCTGCCGAAGGCCGATCCGCCGCCGCGCAAGGCTGGCTGGCGCGGCAGGCCGCCGACCTGCCCGAAGCGATGCGCGCCGAGATGCTCGCCGCCGCGCTGGCGGTGCTCGATCACCCCGGCTTCTCCCCGATCTTCTCGGCCCAAGCGCTCGCCGAGGTGCCGCTTGCCGCAACCGTGGGCGGGGTGGTCGTCGCAGGCACCGCCGACCGCCTGCTGATCGAGCCTGCCCGCATCACCGTGGTCGACTTCAAGACCACCCGCCGCCCGCCCGCCGCCTTCGCCGACATCCCGGTCGCAACCTTCAGGCAGATGGCGGCTTACGTCGCCGCGCTCGAAGCCATCTATCCGGGCCGCGAGGTGCGCGCGGGCGTGCTCTACACCCACACCCCGGCGCTGTTCGACCTGCCGCCCGCAATCCTCGGGTTACACAAGAACGCCCTGCAGACCCCGCAGCAATCCTTGCCGCTCCCCGATATTGAGTGAAAAGCCCCGCGCACTAGATTGCAAACACATGACCGGCGCTCCTATGCTCCGGCCAAAGGAGACAAGCGATATGGCGACCGTCAATGTGACCGATGCAAGCTTCGCAGCCGATGTCCTCGGCAGCGACACCCCCGTGCTGGTGGATTTCTGGGCCGACTGGTGCGGCCCCTGCAAGATGATCGCCCCCGCGCTGGAGGAAATCAGCGAGGAGCTCGCCGGCCAGGTCAAGATCGCCAAGATCGACATCATGGAGAACACCGACATCGCCGCGCAGATGGGCGTCCAGTCGATCCCGCTGATGCTGCTGTTCAAGAACGGCGAAGTGGTGGCGCGGAAGCTTGGCGCTGCGCCCAAGAGCCAGCTCAAGGCGTGGCTCGAAGGCGAACTTTGAGCCGCTGAGACCCTCCCCGTTCGCCCGCGAATGGGGAGGCGCTTGCGGCCCTGTCTCCCGCCGTGTTGGAGACAGTGAGACACTGTATAAAGCCAAAAATCTCTCCGCCCCCGCAAGGCCCGTTTCAGGCAGCGAAAATGGGGCAGGGAAGGTGGTGTCGCGGGTCATGCGCGCAGGGCTGACACACCGCGCGCGTGTAGGAAAGTTGTTTTAGCCCAACACCCTGCCGACGAATTCATCCCAGATTTGCGGCGATGATGCCCCGACCAATCCCGGCGCATCGTGCTGGTCGACCCGGTAGGCGCTGCCATCGAGCCGCGCCGCCTTGCCGCCCGCTTCGTTGAGCCACAAGACGCCCGCCGCATGATCCCAGGCGAGGGTGCGCTTGAAGCTCGAAATGTCGTTCTCGCCGAGCGCGAGGCGCGGATATTGCTCGGCGGCGCAGCGCGGGATGTCGACGAGGGTGTAGTGGGCCGCGAGCTTGGCATCGACCATCGCGGACTGTTCGGGGGTGAGGAAAATGCGGCTCACCGCGGTCACCGGAGGCTGCTGTCCCGTGGTGCGCGCCATGATCCGTTCGCCGTTCACGAAAGAGCCTTCGCCGGCCCGCGCGTGGCAGAAGCGGTCCTTGTTGGGGTCGTAAATCCACCCCGCCACCGCCTCGCCCGCATCCGCCAGCGCGACGATGATCCCGAACGGCTCCTTGCCTTCCGCGAAGTTGGCTGTGCCGTCGAGCGGGTCGATGATCCAGCACTGGCCTGTGAGATGTTCGAGCACCGCCTTGTCGGCATGCACCGCCTCCTCGCCCACCACCGCCACGCCGGGGGCGAGCTTGGTCAGCGCCTCGGTAAGAAACGCCTCGACCTCGCGGTCGACGATGGTGACGGGATCGTCCTCGCCCTTCATCTCGACTTCGCCCGCCGCGAGATTGCGGAAGCGCGGCAGCATCGAGCGCTGCGCAGCAAAGCGCATCAGATCGCGGATTTCGGCGTCGAGGGCGGAGAGGCTCACGAACGATAGTCCGCGTTGATCGCAATGTAGCCGTGGGTGAGATCGCAGGTCCACACGGTGGCGCGGCCTTTCGCGAGGCCGAGATCGACCGCGATGTCGATCTCCTCGCCCTTCAGATGCGCGGCCACGGGGGCCTCATCATATTCCTCGACCGGCACGCCATTGCGAGCCGCCCACACGCCGCCGAACGCGATCGAGAGCTTGTCGCGGTCGGCCGGTTCGCCCGCCTTGCCGACGGCCATGACGACGCGGCCCCAATTGGCGTCCTCGCCTGCAATCGCGGTCTTGACCAGCGGCGAGTTGGCGATGGCAAGGCCGACGCGGCGCGCGCTGTCATCGCTGACCGCGCCCGCAACCCGGATGGTGACGAATTTGCGCGCCCCCTCGCCGTCGCGCACCACCAGTTGCGCGAGGCTGCGGCAGACATCGGCGAGCGCGGCGGCGAAGGCGTCCGCGCCCGGGCTGTCCCAGCTTGCGATCCGCGCGTTGCCGGCCATGCCTGTCGCAAACACCATCACCGTGTCGCTGGTCGAGGTGTCGCCATCGACGGTGATGCAGCTGAAGGTCTGCGCATTGGCGCGTTCGAGCGCCTCTTGCAGAAACGCCGGGGCAACGTCGGCATCGGTGAAGATGTAGCCGAGCATGGTCGCCATGTCGGGGGCGATCATGCCCGACCCCTTGATGATCCCGGCGAGTTCGACGCGGGTGCCGCCGATCATCGCCGAGGCGCCTGCGCCCTTCGAAAAAGTGTCGGTGGTGCCGATGGCCTTGGCCGCATCATCCCAGCCGCAAGGCGCGGCGGTAAGCGCGGCGGCGATCCCGGCCTGCGCCTTGTCGATGGGCAGCGGCACGCCGATCACGCCGGTGGAGGAGACGAACACCTCGTCCAGCGAACAAGCCAGCGCCTCGGAGACCTGCGCCCGGATCGCCTCGACCGCGGCGCGTCCGCGCCAGCCGGTGAAGGCGTTGGAATTGCCCGCATTGACGATCAGCGCCCGCGCGCGGCCGAGCTTGACCGCTTCGCGCCCGAGTTCGATTTCGGAGGAAGCGCAGGCGCTCTTGGTGAAGACGCCCGCGGCGGTGGTGCCTTCGGCGAGCTCGGCGAAGGTCAGGTCGCAGCGGTCCCACGTCTTGTAGCGCGCCCGCGCCACGCGAAGGGTGACGCCCGCGATCGGCGGCAGTTCGGGGAAGGGGCGGGCGAGGGGCGAGGGATCGATCTGCATGGGTCACGCCCGTAATGTCCAAACCTGCGCGCTGCAATCACAGGCGTTCGCGCGCTTCGATTAAGCTCTCGCACAGCTTATCGCGCTATGGCGGTGGACGAATTGGCACATAACCACTATCTGATCGGTTCATGACCCGGCGTTTTCTTGCCCTTTTGGCCCTGCTGACCGGCCTTGTCGCTCTTGGCGGCACGGCGCAGGCGTCGTTGGCCGAAGCGCTGGCATGTTCCGCAAGCGTCGTTGCAGCGAGCGGGGACGAGCGGGCGGCGAGCGAAAGCGTCGCCGCGCAGCCTGCGCCCGCCACGATCAGCGCCACCCGCGCGGCCGAATGCGAATGCCCGGCCCCGCCGGTGCCGGAATCGCTGCGCCTGCCGGTCTTGATGGGGATCGAGCGCGCCTTCGAATAGGCGCTTTGCTCGCACACTCCCGAATTCCCGCGCGCCGCGCCCTCCCGAGGGCCGCGCGCAATCCCCGCACAGATACGCAAGCTCCCGCATTATTCGCGGCGGTTGCACCCGAATCAAAGGCCTACACCCATGTTCTCTTCCGTCATCAAATCCGTCTTCGGCTCGGCCAACGAGCGTTATATCAAGGCTGCGCGCAAGGTCGTTGACCAGATCAACGCGCTCGAGCCGCAGATTCAGGCGCTCTCGGACGCGGAGTTGCAGGGCCAGACCGACAAGCTGCGCGGCCTCATCGATAACGGCGCCAAGCTCGACGACATCCTCCCCGAAGCCTTCGCCACAGTGCGCGAGGCTTCGGTGCGCGTGTTCGGGATGCGCCACTTCGATGTGCAGCTGATCGGCGGCCTCGTGCTCCACCGCGGCGAGATCGCCGAAATGCGCACCGGTGAGGGCAAGACCCTGATGGCGACGCTGGCGGTCTATCTCAATGCGCTCGAAGGCAAGGGCGTCCACGTCGTCACCGTCAACGATTACCTCGCCCGCCGCGATGCCGAGGAGATGGGCAAGCTCTACAACTGGCTTGGCCTCTCGGTGGGCGTGATCGTCCCCGGCATGCCCGAGGAATACAAGCGCGACGGCTACAACGCCGACATCACCTACGGCACCAACAACGAATTCGGCTTCGATTACCTGCGCGACAACATGAAGCACTCGCGCGGCGAGATGGCCCAGCGGCCGTTCAACTTCGCGATCGTTGACGAGGTGGACTCGATCCTGATCGACGAGGCGCGCACCCCGCTGATCATCTCCGGGCCCACGGAAGACAAGTCGGAACTCTACGTCCAGCTCGATCAGGTCGCGCGCGAGATTCCGGTCGAATGGCTCGACATCGACGAGAAGGTGAAGCGCGTCCAGCTCACCGAAGAGGGGCTTGAAGAGGTTGAGCAGCTGCTGCTCGCCAAGGGCTTGCTTGCAAGCGAGAACCTCTATGACGCGCTCAACACCCAGGTCGTTCACCACTTGGATCAGGCGCTGGTCGCCAACTTCGCCCGCAAGCGTGACACCGACTACATCGTCAAGGACGGCAAGGTCATCATCATCGACGAGTTCACCGGCCGCATGATGGACGGCCGCCGCTGGTCGAACGGCCTCCACCAGGCGGTCGAGGCCAAGGAAGGCGTGCGGATCGAGCCGGAAAACCAGACGCTCGCCTCGATCACCTTCCAGAACTATTTCCGCATGTATCCCAAGCTCTCCGGCATGACCGGCACCGCGGCGACCGAAGCGGCGGAATTCTGGGACATCTACAAGGTCGGCGTGGTCGAGATCCCGACCAACCTGCCGGTCGCGCGCCTCGATGAGGAGGACGAGTTCTACAAGAACACCGCCGATAAGTTCGGCGCCATCGCCAAGGCGATCCATGAAAAGCAGAAGATCGGCCAGCCGGTGCTGGTCGGCACGGTCTCGATCGAGAAGTCCGAACTGCTCAGCGAATATCTCGACAAGGAAGGCGTGACACACTCGGTCCTCAATGCCCGCTTCCACGAACAGGAGGCCCGCATCGTGGCGCAGGCAGGCCGCTACGGCGCGGTCACCATCGCCACCAACATGGCCGGCCGCGGGACCGACATCCAGCTCGGCGGCAATGTCGAATACCGCATCCGCGACGAACTCGCCGAACTGCCCGAGGGGCCCGAGCGTGACGCGGCCATCCCCGCCATCCGCGCCGAAGTCGCCGAGGAAAAGGAGCGCGTGAAGGCGGCTGGCGGCCTGTTCGTGCTCGGCACCGAGCGCCACGAAAGCCGCCGCATCGACAACCAGCTGCGCGGCCGTTCGGGCCGTCAGGGCGACCCGGGCCTGTCGCGCTTCTACCTGTGCCTCGAGGACGATCTGCTGCGCATCTTCGGCCCCGACACGCTGTTCTCCAAGATGATGAAGTCGAACCTCGCGGACGGCGAGGCGATCGGCTCCAAGTGGCTGTCGAAGGCGATCGAGACCGCGCAGAAGAAGGTCGAGGCGCGCAACTACGACATGCGCAAGCAGGTCGTGCAGTACGACGACGTGATGAACGACCAGCGCAAGGTGGTCTACGAACAGCGCGCCGAGATCATGGACAGCGAAGCGGTCGACGATGTGGTCGTTGACATGCGCCACGACACGATCAACGCGCTGGTCGGCTCCGCGTGCCCGCCGGGCTCCTACCCCGAACAGTGGGACATCGAGACCCTCAAGGCGCGCACCGAGGAAATCTTCGGCTTCCAGCCGGCCTATGACGAATGGCTCGCCGAGGACGAGGTCGAGCCGCAGCTGCTCGAAGAGAAGCTTCGCGATCTCACCGACCAGATGATGGACGCCAAGATGGGCGAACAGGATCACGGGATCTGGCGGATGGTCGAAAAGGACGTGCTGCTGCGCCAGCTCGACCATCACTGGAAGGAGCACCTCTCCACCCTCGACGCGCTGCGTCAGGTGATCTGGATGCGCGGCATGGCGCAGAAGCAGCCGATCAACGAATACAAGCAGGAAGCCTTCGTCTTGTTCGAGACGATGCTCGACACCCTGCGCGAGGAGGTCACCAAGATCCTGTTCCGCGCCGAGCTGCGCTTCGAACAGCCCGCGGTGCAGACGCTGCCCGAACTGCCCGATTTCCTAACCGGACATATCGATCCGCTGACCGGGCTCGACGATTCGGCCGACGGCGACGGGTCGGAAAGCCGCGCGCAGCTGTTCGGCTCGCTGGCAGGGGCCCCGGGTGCGGAATTTGGCCCCGGCGGCGCGGCAGCGGGGACCGACCCCTATGCCAACCTTGGCCTCAGCCGCAACGCGGCCTGCCCCTGCGGCAGCGGGCAGAAGTACAAGCATTGCCACGGCGCCCTGCCGTCGCGCGCGCAGGTGTAAACCCGGCTGCGGTGGCGGGAGACTGATCGATGATCGGCGCAGTCCCCGTGCTGCTCGCACTCGCCTTCGCGGTGACGGCGCTGCTCTATGCCAGCGTCGGCTTCGGCGGCGGGTCGACCTATTCGGCGCTGCTGGCGATCTCGGGGCTCGATTACCGGCTGCTGCCGCTGGTGAGCCTTGCCTGTAATATCGTGGTGGTGACGGGCGGGAGCATCCGCTTTGCCCGCGCTGGTATCACCCCGTGGAAGAAGGCGCTGGTGATCGTGGCGCTCGGCGCGCCGATGAGTTTTCTTGGCGGGCTGACCCCGATCAAGGAGGCGACCTTCCTGACGCTGCTCGGCGCCAGTCTGGTGCTGACCGCGCTGACGATGCTGATCCCGGTGCGCGAGAACGGCGAGGGCGGGCCGACGCGCTTTGCCCGCTTCATGCCGCTCGCCGCCGCGCCGCTCGGCTATTTCGCCGGGCTGGTGGGGATCGGCGGTGGGATTTTCCTCGCGCCCCTGTTGCACCTTTCGCGCTGGCACGAAGCGCGCGGGATCGCCGCGACCGCGAGCCTGTTCATCCTCGTCAATTCGCTGTTCGGCCTGGCCGGGCAGATGGTGAAGAACGGCCCCGGCCTGCTGGGCGCGGCGCTGGGAGCCTCGCTGCCGCTGCTGATCGCGGTGGTGGTTGGCGGGCAGATCGGAAGCCTCTTTGCTGCGCGCCTGCTGCCGCCCAAGTGGATCCGCTGGCTGACCGCGCTGCTAGTCGGCGTGGTGGGGGTGCGATTGCTGGTAGGCGTTTAGGCGCGGCGGCGCTTACGCCCCCATCGGCACGGCTTGCCGCCGGTTCAGCAGCGCGAGTGTGAGAGTCGCGGCAAAGCTCGCATAGCCCACCAGCAGGTTGGGGAGCAGCAGCGGCACGCCGGTGAACAGCATCGCGTCATTGCCTCCCGGCACCAGCGTCGCGCCAGCGCCCATCAGCAGTCCGCCCGCCAGCGCGCTGAGCCATTGCCGCACGCTGCCTGCTCGGAAGCGGAAGGTGCCGCCGATCACGGTGGCTGCCGTCATCCCCGCAAGCAGCGCCGCAAGGCCGAACATCGCGCCCAGCTCCCAGCTCTCGCCATAAGCGATGCCCGCGATGCGGCTGGTGTAGACCCATTGCCGGTCAGCTGCGAACAGCAGCCCCGAGGCGGTCCCGACCACGCCCATCGCGATCAGCGGCGACCAGCCGCCCTTAAGGCGTTTCCAGCCGATCCGCCGGTAGATATAGGTCGCAGCCAGCCCACCCACCGTGCCGCCCAGCGTCAGCGCCAGCACCACATGACCGGTGAGCGCCGAGGGCACCGGCGCGCGGGCCGGGAGCATCAGCGCCGCGCTCGACATCTCGGGACCGAGCAGCAGCGCGGCAACGAACATCGCCGCAATCGCGCCCGCGCGCCACAGCTCGCCCTGCGTCAGCCCCGCCAGCAGCCCCATCGCGCAATTCCCGGCGAGCAAGGAGCCGAGCCCGAACAGCACGCCGCCCGCGACCGCAAGCGCGTCGGGCGCGGTGCCGAGTATCGTCATGAAGGGATTGGCGCCGAGCCACTCTGCCAGCCCCATCACCACCATCGCCGCTGACGCGGCGAGCGCGAAGCCCGCGAGCCGGTGCACCCGCCGCCGCTCGATCACCTCGCGAACGGCACGCACCATGCACACGCCCGCGCGCTGGCTGGCATAGCCGATCAGGAACATCAGCGCGGTGGTGAGTGCGACGGACATGGGGCGAGGCTGTAACGGGTGTTTCGCGCAAGGCAATCGGGGGCAAATATTATCATATTTAAGTGCCAACGCGCGGAATTTGCGAGAACTTCGCAGCGAATCACGTCAGGCAAAGGCGCACTGGATGGAACGCGAAGATCAGTGCGGCGAGCCGGACTCGTCCCCCAACGAAGATCACGCTCTCTTCCCGGACCGCCGCCAGGCCCAGCGGCGGGGCATCGAGCTTGACGCCGACGTCGCGGATCCTTCGGGTTTCACTGTCGTCGCAAAGATCACCGAGATCTCGGAAGAAGGGTGCAGGATCCGCACTTTCTCGGCGCCCGCGCTTGATCGCGACTTGCTCCACACCATCAAGATCACCGGACTCGATCCGATCGACGCCTATGTGATCTGGACGAGCGAGGATGGTGCGGGGTTCGCCTTCAGCACGCCGCTCTATCCGGCGACGGTGCGCGGTCTGGTGACCAAATCGCTCTACGCCCGCCTAAGCCGCCGCCTCGCGCGCACCCGGCGCGACCCTGACGAACTCGGCACGCTCCCACCCTTTCCCTTCGAGGACTAGGGCGCGTTTGCTACGGCGATGCTGTGCGGAAGAAATTGGCTTCCCGATTAGGATTCGCGTGCGGGTGCGTAGTGGTGTCCTATCCGCGCAAGATCATTCGTTTCCTCCATGAGCGGCAAATCAGTCACAGCCTAAAAGCCCTCACAAGGCGGCTGCGATGCATGCAGGCGCAGGCCTAATCGCGTTGAGCCGGGTCTGGGGCAATTGTGGTGTGGGGCGGCACTAGGTGCCTCACTAGTATGCCGCCCCGCCCAGGAGCGGCACGGGGGTGTGCGCCACCGGGTTTACTGAAACCCCGGACGCTGGCTGGCGAGCCGAAGGTAGTACAATGGCTAGAACGGAGCCAATGCTTATAGGTCAAAACTATTGGAAACAGCTTGGCACGGGTCTGACAAGCTGTTTCCAGCCGCCACAGAGACCAAAAACCAAGGGCGGCATTGTGTCCCTCTACCGACCCAGCAACGTTTAACGGCACAACATAGCAAGACAATACATCCATATGGATATTGCGAGAATGTGGGCGCGTGGTACTGGCCGATCCACACAATATCATTCGGGCCTACCAAGAGCGGGGGACTAGCTCCGGCTAGATGCAGTGGCGGGGCGGTTGCGCTGCGAGCGCAAACCTTGGCGCGTTGGGCTGGGGCTGGGGCTGGGTGCGTAGGGTGCGTTGTCTACGCGCCATCAAGCGGTAACATGTGGATTCCACTAAGGGTGGGCAGTAGTTCAGTAACCACGAAATCCCTGTTTTTCAACACCTTATCTGGAAAATTGGCTCCCCGAGTAGGATTCGAACCTACGGCCAAGTGATTAACAGTCACCTACTCTACCGCTGAGCTATCGGGGAGCAACTCTTCCAAGCGGTCTAAGGAAGAGCGGAAGCGCGCCTATATGGGGGAGGGCGGGGGATTGCAAGGGGGTTTTGAACGACCTCCGGCATCATCCTCCGATCGGTCGCAAAGCGACCGCAAGCGCGAACGCGCGCCCGCAGCGGGCGCGGCTTGCCGCGCGTCTAGCGAGGAGCGCACGCCGGAGGGCGTGCGCAAAACTAAGCAGTTACGAACTGCTCCGCCACGATCCGCTCCTCGAGGCTCTGGCCGGGATCGAACAGCAGCGTCAGATCGCAGTCGCGCGCGATTTCGAGGCGCACCTCGGCGATGTCGCGCAGTTCCTTCTGGTCGGCGACTGCGGCGACCGGGCGCTTGGCGGGGTCGAGCACCCGCAGCACGATCCTCATCCGGTCAGGCAAAATCGCCCCGCGCCAGCGCCGCGGGCGGAAGGGGCTGATCGGGGTGAGCGCCAGCATCTTGCTGTCGAGCGGCAGGATCGGCCCCTGCGCGCTGAGGTTGTAGGCGGTGGAGCCGGCGGGCGTTGCTACCAGCACCCCGTCGCACACCAGCTCGCGGATGCGCACCCGGTCACCCACGGTGACTTCGATCTTGGCGGTCTGGCGGGTCTCGCGCAGCAGCGAGATCTCGTTGATGGCAGACAGCACATGGGTCTCGCCGTCCTGCGTCAGCGCCTCGACGCGCAAGGGCGAGATCGTCCAGTGGCGCGCCTTGTTGACCTTGGTCGCGATCGCGGCGCGCTTGTCGTAGCGGTTCATCAGGAAGCCGACCGTGCCAAGGTTCATCCCGTAGGCCGGGATCACGCGGCCGGCATCGATCATCGCGTGGAGCACCTGGAGCATGTAGCCATCTCCGCCCAGAACCACCGCGGCATCCGCCTCCTCGAGCGGCACCCATGGCCCTTGCGCCAGCAAGGCTACGCGCGCTTCCTGAGCGCGATCCGTCTCCGAGGCCAGCAGCGCAAGGCGCTGGTAGGTTGGCCCAAGGCTCGCCATTCTTCCCCCTCGGCACCGCGCAAGCGGCGCAATTGTCAGTTATCCCCGGCGCCGTGCTACGCGGATGCCCTGATGTGCCATATCGGCTCGGATTGCAATTGATGCGAGGCAGCCTTGCGATCAAGGGTTAAGGGGGGCGGATAAAGAGGAAGGCAATGGATCAGGGGCCCACATCGCTGCGCAGGCCAACCGTGCGCGGGCATCTGCCCGGGGTGCGCCCCGGGATGCTCGAGGCGGACCTGTTGCGCGCGCTCGATCGGCGCGAGATCGAGGTGTTGTTCCAGCCGCAATTCTCCTGCGTCACGGGCGCGCTGACCGGCGCTGAGGCGCTGGCGCGCTGGCGGCACCCGACATTGGGCGCAATCGGCGCGCGGGATCTGTTCGCGGTGGCCGAGCGCGCGGCGCTGGTTGCGCCGCTCTCGCGCCACGTGGTCGCCCGCGCGCTCGAGGATGCGGCGACCTGGCCCGAGGGGCTGACGCTGTCGCTCAACATCACGCCTGAGGAACTGGGCGACCCGCGCTTCGCCGCCGATTTCGCCGCGCTGATCGGCCGTTCGGAGATCGCGCCCCAGCGGCTGATGCTGGAGATCACCGAGGACCTGCTGCTGCGCAATCTTGCGCAGGCGGCCAGCGCGCTGAAGGCCCTGCGCGGCCTCGGCTTCTGCACCGCGCTCGATGATTTCGGCGCAGGCTTCTGCAATTTCCGCTATTTGCGCGAGCTTCCTCTCGACGCCTTGAAGCTCGACAAGGCGATGGTCGAGGGCGTCCCGGCCGACGCTACCGCGCTCGCGGTGCTGCGCGCGATCGTCGCGCTGGCGAAGGCGCTCGGCCTTGCGGTTTATGCCGAGGGGATCGAGGACGAGATCCAGCGCGCCGCGATCACCGCGGAAGGCTGCGACTACTGGCAGGGCTTCCTGCGCGCCCAGCCGATGCCGAGCGAGCAGGTGGTGGCGCTGTCACGCACCGCGCGCGGCATGGGCCACGGCTAGCGCCGCCGGCTCAGTCCCACCACAGGGTGAAGCGGCCTGTCGCGGCCAGTTCCCCGGCCAGCTCAGCGGGATCACCGACATCGGGGCATAGCGCCGCCAATTGCCGCGCGAGAACGACCGGATCGCCGGGCACCTCGCGCAGCGCCGCGCGCACGAAATCGAAGCCGCAGCCGTAGATGTCGAAAGGGGCCGCAGCGGCGATGCCCGCGAGGCCCTCGAACACGTAGTCAACGCCGCCGCGCGCATTGGCATTGGTGCCGCAGGCGACCACAGGCGCGAGGGGCGCGTCGATCGGGAGCAGCACCAGCGCGAAGCGCGCAGGGGCGGCGTGGTCGAGATGGAACAGCGCCGCGCCCTGCGCCCGCGCCTCGGCAGCAAGTCGGGCCATTGCGGCATCGTGGATGCGCGCGTCATCGCCTGGGGGCATGGGCTCACCGAGATGCGCGTGGATCCGCGCGGCGGCGACATCGTGGAAATAGAGCCCGCCCTTGCGCCGCTTCCATGCGGCAGGATGGCGGTTGAAGGCGGCGCCGAGGCTTTGCGCATAGGCGGCAAATCCCGGTTCCTGCGCAAGTGCGGGGAGCGCCTTGATCGCGGCGCGCACAGCATCGGCCGGGCGCGGCGGCAGGCCCTTGTGCTCTGCAATCACCGCCCGGGCGCGGGCGTTGGCCCTCGCGTAATGGTCAACGCCCTTGCCCGCATTGTCGCACGCATCGAGATCAGCTCCGGCGGCGATCAGTGCGGCGATGATGGGGACCTTGGCGCTCTGGCAGGCTTCCAGAAACACCGTAGCCCCGGTGTCGGGCGCGCGCAGATCGGGATCGGCCCCGGCGGCGAGCAGCGCTTCGACCACGGCGATATCCTGAGCGGCGAGCAGCGGGCAGATCCCGTTCGGGCTCTGCGCGTTGACGTCCGCCCCGGCCGCAATCAGCGCGTGGGCGAGGGCGGCGGCCTGCTTGCCAACTCCTAGCATCATCAGCGGGGTAAGCCCGGGGCGGCTCGGAACATCGGCGGGAATGCCCTGAGCGAGCAGGAATTCGGCCCCCTCGCGCCAGCCGAGGCTCGCTGCGATATGCAGCGGGGTGAGGCCCGAAAGCATCATGAGCCCCGTGTCATCCTCGGGCTGGTCGAGCGGCGCTCCCTTGGCGGCGAGCATGCGCAGGGCGGCAAGCGACTTTGCGCGCACCGCCTCGTGTACCCCCATTTCCGACGTCTCGCCCCGCGCGGCGGCCGCCTTGGCGAGGAAATCGGCGATGCGCTTGCCGCTGGCGAACTGGGCATAGGCGAGCGCGCTCCAGCCGCGGTCATCGGTGCCTTGCGGGTCGGCGCCGCGCTCCACCAGCATGGCGATCAGCGGCAGCTTTCTGCTGGATAGCGCCGCGATCAGCACGGTCTGGCCGCTGTCGGCATTGTTCGGGTTGCTGACCGTCTTCGCATTGAGGTCGGCCCCGCCATCGATCAGCGCGCGCGCCGCGGCTTCGTGTCCGGCGCGGCAGGCCAGGTGCAGCGGGCGCTCGCCGTGCCGGTTTGGCGCATCGGGATTGGCGCCCGCAGCGACCAGCGCGGCGACGATCGTCTCATCACCCGTGCTCGCTGCGGCACAAAGCGGCGTCTCGCCAGCGGCTGCATCGCGCTCGTCGAGCCAAGCGCCCGGTGCGATCATGCCAAGCGCGCGCGGCGCATCGCCGGCCCGGATGGCTTTGGTGAGATCGTTGATCGAAGGCACGCGGCGCTCCCTGTTCAGCCGCATGCCGCTTTGCCACGGGGGTCGTTACGGGAGATTTAAGGCCGCAGCCTCAAGCGGGACGCTTGCGGCGGGCGCGGGACAATCCCCGCCCGCCGTCGCATCACATCAGAACGTCTGGCGCGCCGTCACCCCGAAGGTGCGCGGCTGTCCGATGTTGAACCCGAGCCGCGCGCGGCCGCCGCGTTCACGGTCGAACGACAGCAGCGGGTTCTCGTCGAACAGGTTGGTGACATAGGCCGTCAGCGACAACCCGCGGTCAAGCTCGACCCCGGCGCTGAGATTGACCAGCTGGTAATCGGGCAGCTTCAGATCGACCGTGGTCGACGCATTCGCCGGGGCCCCGCCGAAGGGCAGGTTGTGGACGAAGGTGCGCGGGTTGTTCTCCTGGTCAGCCGGCTGCGTGAAGCGCGAGCCGACATGCTGGAACGAGCCGGTGATGAAGGCCGTGGTGCTGTCGCCCACTTCCCACTCGTAGCTGCCGCTGGCCGAAAGCTGGAATTCGGGCACCGAGGGCAGGCGGTTGCCATCGCGGATCCCGGTGGCGCTGGCGAGCGCGCCGGGCAGGGTGCTGTTGAATTCCGACTTGATGTAGCTGCCGGAGAGGTCGAAGTTCAGACCCGGAGCAGGTTCGAAGCCCAGCTCGGCCTCGATCCCGGCGGCGAAAGCCTCGGGCACGTTGAACACGATCCGCGACGAGCAGCTGCCCGCATCGAGCGTCACCTGAAGGTTGCTGATGTCGTTGTAGAAGGCGGCGGCGTTGAAGGTGAAGCCGTCGCCTTGGGTCTTCACGCCCAGTTCGTAGTTCCACAGCTTTTCATCGTCATAGTCCTGGAAACCGCCGAACAGCGCCAGATCCGCCGGGTTGCAGAGCGGGGTGTTGAGCGGGTCGTTGACCCCGCCAAGCCGGAAGCCCTGTGCGGCCTGCGCGTTGATGGTGACATCCTCGCTCGCCTTGTAGCTCAGCAGGAAGCGCGGGGTGAAGCCGTCCGAAGCGGTGGTATCGACCACGCCCGCATCTCCATTGGCGAACAGGCCGCCGGTGGTGATGGTGCGGGTTTCCTCGAAGTCGTAGTAACGCCCGCCCGCGGTGAAGGTCAGCTTCTCGGTGATGTCGTAAGTCGCCTCGCCGAACACCGCGAACTGCTTGATGTCGAAGGGCAGGTCGGAATTGAACGGCGAGTTGGCCGGGAAGCCGTTCGCCACCGCCGCCGAGGTGCCTGCGCCGAGCACCCTGTCGGTGAAGGCGTCATAGCCCGGGGTGGGCAGACGCTGGCGGTAGTCGCGGTTCACGTCGGAATAGAACCCGCCGATCAGCCACTGGAACGGGCCGTCATAGTCCGAGGCAAGCCGCAGTTCCTGCGTGAAGGTCTTGAGGTCGGTCGTGTCGCGCAGGTTCGAGCCCAGCGCCACGCCGGTGGCCGGGAAGCCGAGATCGACCGAGACCGAGCCGGTCAGCGCGCTGGCATCGCGGCTGACGAGGATGTCGCGGTTGATGTAGGAGGTGACCGAGGTCAGATCCATCGAGCCCAGACCGATCTTGACGGTCAGGTCGGCGATGAAGGTTTCATCCTCGAAGCGTTCGGGCAGCAGCAGGAACTGCTCGCGCTCGCCCAGCGTGACTGCGGGGCGCGTGGTGGTGAAGCGGTTGCCGAACAGGTTGTAGATTTCCTGCCGGTTGAAGCCGCCCACCTCGATCTTCTGGTAGATCACGCGCGGGGTGATCGAGAGCGTGTCAGTGGGCTCGAAGGTCAGCGCGATGCGGCCGCCATAGCGCTCGCCATCATTGACGTTCTCGCCGCCGCCCGGGCCGCGGGCATCGATGAAGCCGGCGTAGCGGGTGTAATAGCCGACCGCGCGGGTCGCCGCGCTGTCGCCCAGCGGCAGGTTGACCGCGCCCTTGAGGTGGCTGCCGGCATTGCCGCCGTCGATCAGGTTGACGTTGGCTTCGATCGTGCCTTCGGTCACGCCCAGCTTGGGCTGGTTGGTGATGTAGCGGATCGTGCCGCCGACCGATCCCGACCCGAACAGCGTGCCCTGCGGCCCGCGCAGGGTCTCGACGCGGTTCAAGTCGAACAGGTCGATATCGGGCGTGAACAGCGAGAGCGAGATCACCGATTCGTCGAGATAGACGCCGACCTGCTCCTTCACACCGGGCTGGTCGCGCACGACCTGGCCTGCGGAGATCCCGCGCACCGAGACCTGGCTCTGGCCGGGCCCGAGGTTCTGGATCGTGAGCCCCGCGACATTGCGCGACAGGTCTTCGAGCGTCACCGCGCCCGAGCGCTGGATGTCTTCCTGCGTCTGCGCGTTGATCGAGAAGGGCACGTCCTGCAGCGTCGTGTCGCGCTTGGTCGCCGAAACGATGATGACGTTGCCATCATATTCGTCGGCTTCCGGCGTTGCGGCGGCGGTGTCCTGCGCGAGGGCGGGGTTGCTGCACAGCATGGCGGCGGCGCTCGCCAGCAGGATGGAGCGGCGAAGATTACGGGTTGCGACGGTGTTCGTCATGATTGTTCCCCTGAGGTTCAGAGTTTAGTCCTTGATATTCCTAGGAAGAAAAAGTGTCACAATGGTCGCAGTGCAGCAAGCATCAGCGGAGCGGGCGCGCAATTGCGGGGGCCGATTGTGACCTTTGCGCATCACGGCGCGGGGCATTCACTGGCGGGTGGGTCAGCCTGGCGGATCGCTCGCGCCGCCATGGCTGCGATTACCTTCCGGGCGGCAAGAAACTACGCGCCCGGCTGTGCATTCCAGTCTAGGGGCAGGCCTCAAGCCCGGCGCTCTTACCCGAACGGAACCCCTCGCACGTGAAGCTCCAGATCGACGTCCAGCTGGATTACTGGTTCGAGCAGCCTTGCGACGTGCTGCTGCAAGTCGAGGTGGCAGCGCTGGCGGGTCAGACGATCGAGGCCAGCGCTATCACGGCGGGCGCGGCGCTCACCCGGGTTGCGGCGCAGGACGGGGTGGGGACGCGGGCGTGGCTCGCGGCCGAGGGGCGGATGCTGGTCGACTATGCGGCGCGCGTCACCATCGCGCGGCCCGCGCATGACACCGCCGCGCTGCCGCAGACTCCGCTCCACCTGCTGCCGGGCGAGGCGGTGCAATATCTGCTGCCGTCGCGCTATTGCCCCTCCGACCGCTTCTTCGATCTGGTCGATGCGCGCTTTGCGGGCCTTGAGGGCGGGGCGCGGATCGCCGCGATGGCCGAGTGGATCGCCGGGCACCTGGCCTATGTGCCGGGGTCGAGCACGGTCGAGACCACCGCGCTCGACACCTTCCACGACTGCAAGGGGGTGTGCCGCGACTATGCCCACCTGATGATCGCGCTGGCCCGCGCCGCCGACGTCCCCGCGCGCTACGCCAGCGTCTATGCCCTGCGCGCCAGCCCGCCCGATTTCCACGCGGTCGCCGAGGTGTTTCTCGGCGGGGAGTGGCACATTATCGACCCCACCGGGATGGCGAGCGCGCGCGACACGGCGATCATCGGCATTGGCCGCGATGCAGGCGACGTCGCCTTCCTCACCGCCTTCGGCCCATTGATGATGAACGGCTTGAGCGTGCGGGTTGAGGCGGTCTAGGCGGCTTTCTTCGCCTTGGCCGCCTTCTTCACGATCCCCGAAAGGCCCTTGGTCAGCTGGAACAATCCGTTCAATCGGCTCAGCGGATCGCTCCACGCACGGTTGATCACCAGTTTCATGTCGGGGCGCAGCTTGGCCGTGTCCTTGCCGCCCTCGTTGAGCCGCGCGACATAGGCGATCAGGCCCGCCGGATCGGGGAAGTCGTCCATGTGGAAGCCCACCAGCGTCCCGCGCGCGCCGACGTCGATCTTGGCGATGTTGGCGCCGATGGCCTGATGCTTGATCTCGATCAGACGGATCAGGTTCTTGGTCGGCTGCGGCAGATCGCCGAAGCGGTCGATCATTTCGGCAGCGAGGCTTTCGATCTCGTGCTGCCCCTCGGCCTGGTTCAAGCGCCGGTAGAGCGCCATGCGCACCGCGAGGTCGGGGACATAGTCCTCGGGGATCATGATCGGGGCATCGACCGTGATCTGCGGGGTGAGCTTGTCGCGCGGACGCTCGAGGCCCATTTCGCCCGCCTTGGCGGCGAGGATCGCCTCTTCCAGCATCGCCTGATAGAGCTCGAAGCCGACCTCGCGGATGTGGCCCGACTGTTCGTCGCCGAGCAGATTGCCCGCGCCGCGAATGTCGAGATCGTGGCTGGCGAGCTGGAAGCCCGCGCCGAGCGTGTCGAGATCGCCGAGCACCTTGAGCCGCTTCTGCGCAATTTCGGACAGCGCAACACCCGCCTCATGGGTGAGATAGGCATAGGCGCGCAGCTTGGCCCGGCCCACGCGCCCGCGCAGCTGGTAAAGCTGGGCGAGGCCGAAGCGGTCGGCGCGGTGGATGATGATGGTGTTGGCGCTCGGGATATCGAGCCCGCTCTCGACGATGGTGGTCGAGAGCAGCACGTCATATTTGCGGTCGTAGAAGGCGCCCATGCGCTCCTCCACCTCGCTCGGGCTCATCTGGCCATGGGCAGTGACGGGCTTGATCTCGGACACGTTATCCCGAAGCCATTCCTCGACATCGGCCATGTCCGAGATGCGGGGCACGACGATGAAGCTCTGCCCGCCTCGGTGGTGTTCGCGCAGCAGGGCCTCGCGCATCACCATGTCGTCCCACTCCATCACATAGGTGCGCACCGCCAAGCGGTCGACCGGCGGCGTCTGGATGGTGGAAAGCTCGCGCAGACCTGACATCGCCATTTGCAGCGTGCGCGGGATCGGGGTGGCGGTGAGGGTGAGAACGTGGACGTCGGCGCGCAGCTGCTTCAACTTCTCCTTGTGGGTGACGCCGAAACGCTGCTCCTCGTCGACGATGACGAGGCCGAGGTTCTTGAACTTCGTGGACTTCGACAGGATCGCATGGGTGCCGACCACGAGGTCGATATCCCCGCTCTCAAGCCCCTCGCGCGTCTCGGTCGCTTCCTTGGAGGTGACGAGGCGTGAGAGGCGGCCGACATTGAGGGGGAAGCCCGCGAACCGCTCGGCAAAGTTCTGGTAGTGCTGGCGGGCGAGCAGCGTCGTGGGCGCGACGATCGCGACCTGCTGGCCGTGCATCGCCGCGACGAAGGCCGCACGCAGCGCGACCTCGGTCTTGCCGAAGCCGACATCGCCGCACACGAGGCGGTCCATCGGGCGGCCGCTTTCGAGGTCGCCCAGCACATCGGCGATGGCGCGCTCCTGATCCTCGGTCTCGGACCACGGGAAGCGGTCGGTGAACTGGCCGAGCGTCTGCGGATCGGCGGGCAGCGCCGGGGCCTGCCGCAATGCGCGCGCGGCGGCGACCTGCATCAGCTCGCCTGCGATCGCGGTGATGCGCTCCTTGAGCTTGGCGCGGCGGCGCTGCCACGCTTCGCCGCCCAGCCGGTCGAGCGCCACCGACTGTTCGGACGAGCCGTAGCGGGTGAGGACGTCGATATTCTCGACCGGAATGAACAGCTTGTCGCCGCCGGCATATTCGAGCGCGACGCAATCGTGCTTGCTCTTGCCAACCGGGATTGCCTCGAGCCCGAGATATTTGCCGATCCCGTGCTCGACATGGACGACCAGATCGCCTTGCGCGAGCGCCTGAAGCTCGGCGAGGAAGGCGTCGGAATCCTTGCGCTTTTTCTTGCGCCGGACCAGCCGGTCGCCGAGAATGTCGGCCTCGGTGAGGATTTCGAGGCTGTCGGAGGCAAAGCCGGTCTCGAGCGGCAGGACGACAACCGCGGTGGTCTTCTTCGCCGCCAGCCCCAGTGCCTGCTGCCAATTGTCGGCCAGCGCGGTGGGGGCTCCGGCCTCGTCGATGATCGCGGCAATGCGGCGCGCGCTGCCGTTGGAATAGGCCGCGACCAAGGACTTGCGCGCCGACTTGCCGACGGACTTGAGGTGCGCGGCGGCGGCCTCATAGACATTCTCGCCGCGCCCGCGCTCAGGCGCAAAGTCGCGGGCCGAGCGGAAGCCGAAGTCGATTACTCCGGCGCTCTCTTCCGAGGCAAAGCCGGTCGCGCGGTGGGCGGGCATGGCGGCCAGCGCCGCATCGAATTCTGCGCGCGCCAGATAGAGCATATCGGGCTTCAGCGGGCGGTAGGAGCCTTTCCTCTCGCCCGCGATCCGGCCGCGCTGTTCGTGGTAATCGGCGATGTCGGTGAGGCGTTCCTCCGCCGCACCCAGCGCGCTCTGTTCGATCACCACCACATCATCCTTGGCGAGGTGGTCGAACAAGGTCGCAAGCTTGGTTTCGAACAGCGGCAGCCAGTGCTCCATCCCGGCAAGGCGGCGGCCCTCGGACACGGCCTCGTAAAGCGGGTCCTGCGTCGCATTGGCGCCGAACAGCTCGCGATAACGGCTGCGGAAGCGCTTGATGCTCTCTTCATCCAGCAGCGCTTCGGAGGCGGGGAGCAGCAGGTGGCTGTCGATCCGCTCGACGGTGCGCTGGGTGGCGGGATCGAACAGGCGCAGGCTCTCAAGCTCGTCGCCGAAGAAATCGAGCCTTAGGCCGCTGTCTAGCGAGGAGGGGAAGATGTCGACGATAGAGCCGCGCACCGCAAACTCGCCGTGGTCGATCACGGTGTCGGTGCGGCTGTAGCCCTGCCGAACGAGGAGCGCGGTCAGGCTCTCCTGCCCGAACTGCGTGCCGACCTTGAACTCGCGCACGCTCTCGCGCACCCGGAAGGGGGTGAGCACGCGCTGGAGCACGGCGTTGACGGTGGTGACCAGCAATTGCTGCGCTGCGCCGGGCTGTTGCAGCTTGTGGAGCGCGGCGAGCCGCTCGGCGCTGATCGACAGGGCGGGGCTGGCGCGGTCGTAGGGCAGGCAGTCCCACGCGGGGAAGGTGACGACCTCGATCTCGGGCGCGAAGAACCGCGCCGCCTCTGCCGCCGCGCGCATCGCGGCATCATCGGGCGCGATGAACACCGCACGGCGCTTCGCGGCGCGCGCGAGATCGGCGAGCACCAGCGGCAGGCTCCCGCGCGGCAGCGAGGCGAGGGTCAGCGGTTCGCGGGCCGCGAGGATGCGGTTCAAATCGGGCATAAGGTCACTTCACAGACAGAACGCGAGGGGCAGCGGGCAACGCAAGCGCCCCCACCTCGTTTTGAGGAGGGGGTTACACAAGGGAGGCGGCGCGCCCTTCGCGAAACCGCGGGGGCGCAAGATTTGTTCCGGCCCTTAGGGGCGCCAGGCAGTCTTGTCGAACAGCGGCTCCGCTCAGCGCGGAATGTCGACGTAATCGAGCTTTTGCATGGCCGAGAGGAGTTCACCTGCAAGGTGTTCGGGCGCAACTTGCGCGCCCAAAGCCCAGGCCATCACGTCGACATCATCCTCGTCGAGCAGCGCCTCGAACCACGCCAGCTCCGCCTCGCCCCATGCGGGGTGATAGCGATCGTAGAAGCCGCCGATCATGTAATCGGCCTCGCGCGTGCCGCGGTGCCAGGCACGGAACTTGGCGCGGGCGAGGCGGGTCTCGAAGGAGGGCGTGTCAGTCATGGGCACCACCTAGCGATGCACTTCGCCCCCTTCAACTCGTCATTGCGAGCCGCAGGCAAAGCAATCCATGGACCGACGGTGGCCTATAGCGACAGTGGATCATGGATTGCCGCGTCGCCTTCGGCTCCTCGCAATGACGAGAATTGGGTGGTAGCGACTTACCCATGCGCCCCGAGGCTCTCAATCCGCTCTTCGCCGAGGTCGAAACGCTCGAAGGCGTCGGCCCCAAGCTGATGAAGCCGCTGGAGAAGCTCGGCCTGACGCGGGTCAAGGATCTGGCCTACCACCTGCCCGAACGCTTCGTCAGCAGGCGGGCGGTCACCGACCTCGATTCGGCGAGCGAGGGCGAGCAGGTGATCATCGCGCTGACCGCGATCGAACACCGCGCCCCGCGCGCGGGCAGCCGCGGGCCCTATCGCGTGTTGGCGCAGGACTCGGCGGGCAACGTCTGTTCGCTCAACTGGTTCGGCAAGGCGGCCTATAGCGCCAAGAAGCTGGTGCCGGTGGGCGAGACGCGCTGGGTCGCCGGGCGGCTCGACCGCTATGGCGACATGCTCCAGATCGTCCACCCCGACCATATCGAGGAGGCCAGCGCCGCGCATATGGGGCGCATGTCCGAGCCGGTCTATCGCCTCTCGGAAGGCCTCACCCAGCCGCGCATCGCCGATTTCGCGAGCCAAGCGCTCGCCCGGCTCCCCGACCTTCCCGAATGGATCGAGCCTAGCCAGCTGGAGCGCTCCGGCTGGCCCACATGGCGCGAGGCACTCAAGCTTGGGCACGAGAGCACCGATCCCAAGGCGCGCGACCGGTTGGCCTATGACGAGCTGCTCGCGAACAGCCTCGCGCTGCTGCTGGTCAAGGCCGATGGCCGCAAGCGGCGCGGACAGGCGCTGGCGGGGGACGGCGGCCTCAGGGCGCGGTTGCAACTGCCCTTCGGCCTCACCGGCGCGCAGCAGCGCTCCATCGCCGAGATCGCGGGCGACATGGCGCAGGAGGCGCCGATGCTGCGCCTGCTCCAGGGCGATGTCGGGGCGGGCAAGACCGTGGTCGCGCTGAACGCGATGCTGATCGCGGTCGAGGCGGGCAAGCAGGCGGCGCTGCTCGCCCCCACCGAAATCCTCGCCCGCCAGCATTTCGAGACCCTGCGCAAGATGCAGGGGCCGACGGGGGTGGAGATCGCGCTGCTCACCGGCCGCGCCAAGGGGAGGGAACGTGAGAGCATCCTGATGGGGCTGCTCGACGGTTCGATCCAGCTGCTGGTCGGCACCCATGCGATCTTTCAGGACACGGTCAATTACCGCGACCTCGGGTTGGTGGTTATCGACGAGCAGCACCGCTTCGGGGTGGCGCAGCGGCTGGCGCTGGCGGCGAAAGGCCGCCGCGCGCCGCATACGCTTGCGATGACTGCGACCCCGATCCCGCGCTCGCTGACCCTCGCGCAATATGGCGAGATGGACGTGAGCCGCCTCGATGAGCTGCCCCCCGGACGGCAGGCGATCGAGACGCTGGTCTTCCCGCAGGCGCGCATGGACGAGATGGTTGCAGGCGTCGAACGGCACCTTGCCAGCGGGCAACAGGCCTATTGGGTCTGCCCGATGGTCCGCGAATTGGACGGCGTCCCTGACCTTGCCGACATCGCCGCTGCCGAGGCCCGCTATGCCGCGCTCAAGGAGCGCTTTGGCGATGCGGTGGTGCTCGTCCACGGCCAGCTCCGCCCCGAGGTCAAGGACGCGGCGATGGAGCGCTTTGCTTCAGGTGACGCGCGGCTGCTGATCGCGACGACGGTGATCGAAGTCGGCGTCGATGTGCCCACCGCCACGCTGATGGTGATCGAGCAGGCCGAACGCTTTGGCCTCGCGCAATTGCACCAGTTGCGCGGCCGGGTCGGGCGCGGATCGCAGAAGAGCCGCTGCGTCTTGCTGCGCAGCGATGAGCTGTCCGAAACCGGCAAGCGGCGTCTTGCCCTGATGCGCGAGACGCAGGACGGGTTCCGGATCGCCGAGGAGGATCTCGAGCTGCGCGGCGGGGGCGAGTTGCTCGGCACGCGGCAATCGGGCGAGGCGGGGTTCCGGATCGCCGATCTCGAACAGACCCAGCGCCTGCTGCCCATCGCCCATGGCGACGCGCGCCTGTTGATGGAGCGCGACGGCGGGCTCACGTCACCGAGAGGCGAGGCGGCGCGGCTGCTGCTCTACCTGTTCGAGCGCGACTGGGGCGTGCAATTGCTGCGCGGCGGGTGAATAGCGCCATTAATCAGATGTTTGATAATTTCTGGGATTTCCCTCCTCAGGCAGAAGGGACAGACCATGACAACGGTAAGCTATTCGCGCATCAAACTCGGCATCGGCTTGCCGCTCGCACTGGGCATGTTCTGGCTGGGCCTGTGGGTGTGGTCCAATTTCACAGGTTCGGGCGCATGGGCTGCTGCCTTCATGGCGGCGGTGATGGTCTTCGTTGCCGGCTTCTTCCTGCGCTATCTGGTCGATAACCGGATCGCGACGATCGGTGCTACCACCCTCGAGTTCCACGGCCTGCTGGGCTCGCGGCGGGTGCGCTATGATCAGATCGCCGAAATGGCGATCGAGGTGACCAAGCAGAACAATGTCACGCAGCGGCATCTGATGATCAAGCCGGTCAGCGGGGCCGGGGGCAAGATGCGGATTGCCGAGATGATGCTCGAAAAGCGGTTCGGCGGCATCGAAGGCGTGCTCGACCTGATCGACGCCCGCGAGAGCGCGCGTCCGCCCGAGCCGTTCCCGCTCCCGCGCCGCGCGCCGAAGCCGTCCGCTGCGGCTCCCGCCGGATGGAACGAGCGCGGCGCTCAGCCACCGGCAGCGCCCGAGCGGGCGCGGGCGGGCGGGTTCGGACGCAAGGGGCTCTAACGCCCCTCGGCACAGGTCAGGCGGATTGCTGCGTGCTTTCTTGCAGCAGCTTTTCGGCCCAGGCCTCGACCCCGCGGTTGATTACCTGCCAGGCTGTCTCGAAAGCGGCAGCATCGCCGTAATAGGGATCGGCCACCGCCTCGCCGCGGCGCCCTTCGACCGCATCGAGCAGCATCGCGAGGCGCGCTGTTGCATCGCGCGGGGCCTTGGCGCGCAAGGCCTCGAGATTGGCGCGGTCCATGGCGATGATGTGGGTGAAGCTGTAGAAATCGTCGCGCTCGATCTCCCGTGCGGACTGTCCTGCGATGTCGATACCGTGGTTGCGGGCGACCGAGATCGCGCGCGCATCGGGTTCGTCACCGAGGTGGTAGGACGCGGTTCCAGCGGAATCGACAAGCACCGCAAGGCCGCGCGCCTGCGCTGCCAAACGAAACGCGCCTTCGGCCATCGGTGACCGGCAGATATTGCCGAGACACACGAACAGCACGCTCGCCTTGTATTCTATCCCCCCATGCATGGGCGGGGGGTTATAACAATTGATGCGCGCTGTCCACCGACTATCTTTTTGGTTTCATGTGAAACATCTCGAAGATCATGCGATGACCATCACAGACAGAGCCATGGACGGCGGCAGAATCGGGGGCGGCCTGCCGGGCGGGCCGGGCCAAGCGGGCTGCGATCAGGCCGCCGCCTCGCCCCGCGGCGCGGTGCCGGCCAGCACTTCTTCGGTAATGTGCCGGATATTGACCTTGGCCTTCAGCCGCGCGCCGAGCAGCGCCGTGCCGCTCACCTTGCGCTGCACGAACAGCGTTTCGATCGGCGGGAAGGCCCAGGTGTCCTTGTCCTGCGCGATGGCGTAGCCTTCTTCGCGCAGCAAGGGAATGAAGGCGCGGTCGCCGAAGTCGAAGGGGGCATCGGCGCGCATTTCATTGATCACGATGTCGATCATCCGGTTGACCCGCTCGGGGTGCTTTTCGGCAACGATCGGCATCATGAAGCCGGCCTCGATGGTGGCGGCGAGCACGTCTTCGGCATTCCCGCGCAGACCGGCCTCAAGCATCCTGCGATAGCCTTTCGCCACGCTGGGATCGACCGGACGGCAGGCGCCGAAATCGAGCAGCACAATCTCGCCGGTCTCGCGCCGGTAGCGGAAGTTGGCGAAGTTGGGATCGGTCTGCATCACCCCGAATTCGAACAGCTCGCGCGCGACGAGGCGGATGAGGCGGGCGAAGACTTCGTCACGGCGTTCGGGCGGCTCGTTGCCGAGCTCCTCGATGCTGACGCCCTCCTCAAAGCTCATCGCGAGGATCGAGCCGCGGGTCAGGCCTTCGTGCAGGCGGGGGACGACGAAGCCCGGGGTGCCGGCGAGCTGATCGCGATACATCGCCATCTGCGCGCCCTCGCGCTGGTAATCGGCCTCCTCGTGGAGCTGCTGCTTGGCGGCTGCCATCAGCTTGTCCATCTCAAGCTCGGGCGGGGCGAAGCCGGCGACCTTGAGGAGGGTCATGACATTGTCGACATCGCTGTCGATGCTCTTGGCGACGCCCGGATATTGCACCTTGATCGCCAGCTCCTCGCCATCGCGGGTGAGGGCCTTGTGGACCTGGCCGATGCTGGCAGCGGCAATCGGGCGGGGGTTGAACCAGCGGAACTGCTTGCGCCAGTCCGGGCCCCATTCGCTGCGCAGCACCTGATCGAGCTGCTTGGTCGGCATAAAATTCGCCTGATCGCGCAAGGTCGCGAGGATCTTCGAGAGCTCCTCGGGCAGGAAATCGCCCGCGTCGAGGCTGATCATCTGCCCCATCTTCATCGCCGCACCGCGCAGGTGGCTGAGGCGGTCGGTCATGCGCTGGACATTGCCGGGGGTGAGAATGAGGTCGCGCGCCGAGATGCCTTCGCCGCTCGCCAGCCGCCGTGCGCCCTCGGCGACCATCCCGCCCGCGACGCCGCCCACCAACCGCCCGAAGGTGCCAAAGCGCGCCATGCGCCCCGCCGGAACCGCACGCTGGCGGGCGCGGTCTTCCTTGCGGTCAGCGAAGTCGGGGGTCTGGTCGTCGGACACGGGGGGTGGTGGCTTTCCGAGAGGGGGGAGAGGGCTTTGAACGCTAACGGTCAGACAGGTTCGTCGTTCCCCCCTCAGGAGATGCACAGGCCCCCGTCGACCGGCAGGCATTGTCCTGTGATGTAGTCCGAATGGGGCGAGGCGAAGAACACCGCGAGCCCCTCGAGCCCCGCGTGGTCGCCCGGACGGCGCAGCGGAATGCGGCGGCTCATCCACTCGGCGAACTTGGGGTCGGCCTTGGCGGTGATGTCGGTCTCATAGAAGCCGAAAAGCAGCGCATTGGCGGTGATCTGGTAACGCGCCAGTTCGAACGCGGCGGCGCGGGTGAGGCCGTTGAGCGCGGCCTTGGAGGCGGCATAGTCGGACGAGCGGTTGACCCCCATGATCGACTGGCCCGAGGAGGTCGCGATCAGCTTGCCCCCGGTGTCCCCCTCCTTGGCACGTTCGATCATGTGGCGGGAGACATGCTTGTAGACCAGCGCCGCACCGCGGGTGTTGACCGCGAGCGTGTGGTCCCAGCCTTCAGCAGTGATGTCGGGGATCGCCGTGCCCGCGCCGGAGATGCCGGCATTGGCGAAGCACACGTCGACCCGGCCAAGGGCGGCGAGGGTGCTTTCCATCGCCGCGCCGATCTGCGAGTCATCGGCCACATCGCAGGTCAGCGCCAGCACGTCGCCCGCGCCGAGGCCGCGCAGTTCCTCGACTGCCGCAGCGTTCTTGTCCGCATTGCGCGCCCAGATCGCGACATTGGCGCCCGCCTTGGCAAGCCCGCGCGCCATCGCGAGGCCAAGGCCGCCATTGCCGCCGGTGATGATGGCCGTGCGGCCGGTGAGATCGAACAGTGTCATGCCCGCTGCAAGTGGCCCAAACCCGCCCCGTCCGCAAGCCGCGCGGGAACCCTTGGCGCAGGCAGCGATTAGCCCTGCCATGGACGGACAAACTTCGCTTTCACCGGTAGCCCGCGCGCTTGGCTATGCCGGGCTGCTGCCGCAGGTCATCTGCATCGCCATGATCCTTACAGGCCACGAGTGGCGCTATGCGGCGCTTGCGGGCGGTTATGGCTATGCGGCGGCGATCTTCAGCTTTCTGGGGGGCGTGTGGTGGGGGCAGGCGCTCGCCAGTGGGCGCGCGACGACCGGCGCCTATATTCTGGCCGTCATGCCGAGCCTGATCGCGGTGGCGCTGTTCCTGCCGTGGAGCTTCGGCTGGGAGTGGCCCGGGCCAGCGCTGCTCTATCTCGGCGCGCTGATCCTCGCCTCGCCGCTGGTCGACCGGGCGCTGGGCTTTGCGGCAGCCGACTTCCTGCACCTGCGCTGGCACCTCTCGATCGGGCTCGGCGCGCTGACCATCGCGCTTGGCCTGATCGCGCCGCAGGTCATCTAGCAGCCCCCGCGCGCAAGGGGGCGAGGGTGGGCGATTTGCAATAAATTAACCAACGCGGCCTAGGCAGAAGCTTGGGTTTCCCCACGGGATGGCGCGTTTGATGATCGCTTCGCTGAAGTCTCTGGCCGACAGAATGCGGCGCGCTTTCGGTTCGTCCGAGGACGACGAGGCCGTGCTCAAGGCGAAGCTGGACCGCCGCTCGGGCGCCGATCTGCTGCGCCGCAAGCGCCTGAAGGTGGCGGTGATGGCGATCCTGTTCGGGGTGGTCTCGGCGGCGATCGACCTGCCGCTCCCGGCCGAGGACGCGCTGCGGCTGGCCCGCGCGCAGCTGCGCGTGCGGCCTGCGCCGCAGGACGTCGTCATGATCGCCATCGACGATGCCACTTTGAACGAGCTCAAACAGCCGCTGCCCAACCGGCATCAGGACAGCGAGGTCATCGATCGGCTCGTCAATTCCGGTGTCGAGCGCATCGTCTTCGACCGCGCCCATGCCGATCCCGAGACCCCCGCGAGCGATGCCGAATTTGCCCGCACGCTGAAGAAGCATCGCGGCAAGGTCTGGCTGGGGATGGCGCCCGGCAGTCGCGTCGGATTTCAGCAGTACGACCCGATTCTCCCGCTCGACGCATTCCGCAAGGAAGCGCCGCAAGCGGCTATGCCTGCGCTGTTCAGCCCTTTCAGCCTGTCGCTTCTGGTGCCCACCGCGATTGACCATGACGGGAAGAGTTACGCGAGCATCTCTGCCGTGCTCGCTGGCTATCAAGGTCCCGAGCTGCGATACCGGCCGGACTTTGCCTACAACCCGCAGACCATTCCGACTTACAGCTATGTCGACATTTTGCGAGGGCGGATCAGCTCCAGCCAATTCGCCGGGAAATCGGTCGTCATCGGGAATACCTTCATCAATTCCCCCGACATGCACCGCCACCCGATCTACGGGAAGATCTCCGGCACATACTTCCAGATTCTCGGAGCAGACACGCTAAAGCGAGGGCAACCGCTCGACCTCATGTGGTTCCCGGCGATGCTCATTGCCGCAGCCCTTATCGTCGCACAGGCGCGCAGCCAGCGCCGTTCGATGCGCGCGCTGTGGCTGCCCGTCGCCGTGCTTCCACTGGTCGCCTTCGTGCTCGACGAGTTCACCATCAACATCGACATGATCTCGGCCTTCCTCGCGATCCTGTTCGCCGCGATCGGTTTCAGCCGCATCAACCACAAGTATTTCAGCGCCGGCATCGACGCGATGACGACCACCGCGATCAGTTCCGAGAAGGCCAACGCCGACTGGGACGTGTTCGCGCTCAAGATTGCCAATCTGTCCGAGCTTTCGGAGGAATGGAGCTCGCGCGACATCGGCGATTTCGTCAACACCCTCATCGGCTATGTGAAGGGCCCGGGCGAGGTCGGCGATATCGCCTTCGAGCGCGACGTGCTGATCTGGCTCGCGCCGCGCATGGAGAATGTCGAGCTCGAGCGCCACACCGATGGCCTGGCGCTGATGCTCAAAACCGCGATCAGCCACGATTGGCAATCCTCCAACGGCGCGCCCGCGATCGGGGTCGATACCAATTACGCTCTGCCGGTTGCGCTGCGCATCAAGAAGGCGATGCAGGCGGCCGACGAGGCGGCGACCCGGGGCGTGCGCTTCATCATCAACGATGCCGCGCATCTCGAGGCGCGCAACCAGCGGCTCGAACTGATCCGCTTGCTCGAGAAGGGCCTGCGCGATCGCGACATCGGGGTTGCCTACCAGCCCAAGATCGATCTCGCCTCGGGCCGGATCGTGGGTGCAGAGACGCTGATCCGCTGGCGGCCGGGCGGGGGCGAGTTCGTCAATCCGCAGGATCTCGTGCTCGCCGCCGAGGCGGGCGACCGGATCAACGAGCTGACCCTGGTGGTGATGGAAACCGCGCTGGTCGATGGCAAGCAGGCGATCGCGCTCGATCCGCGCTTCAAGCTGGCGGTCAACATGTCGGCCAAGAGCCTGTCGGACACGCACCTGTTGTTCGACATCATGACCATGCTTGGACGCTACAATTTCCCGCCGGAGAACCTGACGCTGGAACTGACCGAGACCGCGAAGCTCGAGGACCACCGGATCGCGCCGCAGATCGCGGCCTTGAAGGCGCGCGGCATCGGCCTGTCGATCGACGATTTCGGCACGGGCGAATCGAACCTCGACTATATCGAGAAGCTCCCCAGCTCCGAGCTCAAGATCGACAAGAAGTTCGTGCAGCACATGGCGAAGTCGGAAGAAAGCCGCGCCGTGGTGCGCGCAACGATCGAGATCGCGCATTCGCTCGGCAAGGTTGTGGTCGCCGAGGGGGTGGAGGATCTCGAGGTGGCAGCCGCGTTGCGCGCGATGGGCTGCGATCAGGCGCAGGGCTATCTGTTCTCGCAGGCGATCGGAATGCCCGAACTGCTGGCGATGATGGGCGGCGGGAGGGCTGCAGTTAACGCTTGATTAGGGTTAATAATGTGTTACATATCCGGGCATCGGGTAAATCAATGCTACGGAGGCATTTATGTGGGCATGGTTCTACGAGATGCTCGGCACCCGCTGATAGGCTGCCGATCGGAATAGAAGAAAGCCTCGGGAAACCGGGGCTTTTTTCATTTCCGGGGGGTGTTGTGGGCCTGATCCCGGCGAAAGCGTCAGGCCTTGTAGCGGATCGCCAAATGCTTGCGAATCAGGGTTAACACGTGCCGCGCTAGGCACGCTCGCAAGCGCGAGCCCGCTGCCGGGCCGCGCCTTTGCCGCAACAACGCAAAAGGAAATTGGTCGGGGAGAGAGGATTCGAACCTCCGGCCCCTGCCTCCCGAAGACAGTGCTCTACCAGGCTGAGCTACTCCCCGACCGTGTCGTTCCCGCGCGGCAATCATGCCCTGCGGGTCGAGGCAAGGCGCGCCCTATAGGTGGCGATGGGCATGGTGGCAAGCGGGCAATTGCGCGCTATGGTCGCGCGCATGGCCAGCCTCGCGAATCCCCTCTCAGCCCCGGCAAATCCGCATCCCGAACAGCAATATCTCGATCTTATGCGCCAGATCTGGGAGACGGGCAGCGAACGGATCGACCGCACCGGTATCGGCACGCGCTCGGTGTGCGGGAGCATGCTGCGATTCGATCTTGGCGGGGGCGCCATGCCGCTGCTCACCACCAAGCGCGTCTACTGGAAGACCGCGACGCGCGAACTTCTGTGGTTCCTGACCGGCGAGACCAATATCCGCCCGCTGGTGCTTCAGGGGGTGAAGATCTGGAACGAGTGGCCGCACGCCAAATATGTCCGCGAGACGGGCGATCCGATCAGCCTCGATGATTTCGTCCAGCGAATCGCCGAGGACGAAGGCTTTGCGCAGCGCTGGGGCGATCTCGGGCCGGTCTATGGCAAGCAGTGGGTCGACTGGCCGACCTATCGCTACCGCCCCGATGGGCTTTATGAAAAGGGCCTGGGGATCAATCAGGTCGCGGCCGTGATCGAATCGCTGCGCACCAGCCCCGGCAGCCGCCGCCACATCATCGAGGGCTGGAACGTCGCCGAGCTCGATCGCATGGCGCTCCCCCCGTGCCACAAGACCTACCAGTTCCATGTCGCAGGGGAGGGTGAGGGCGCGCGGCTCAATTGCTTGCTCTACCAGCGCAGCTGCGATGTCGCGCTGGGCCTGCCGTTCAACCTGTGGTCGGCGGCGCTGCTGACCGCGATGATCGCGCAGCAGGTCGGCATGGAGCCGGGCGAGCTGGTGTGGATGGGCGGAGACGTCCACCTCTACCTGAACCACGCGCATCTGATCGAGGAGCAGCTTGCGCGCCAGCCGCAGGGGCACCCGCGGCTCGAGATCACGCGGCAGCCCGAAACAATATTTGGATACGCAATCGAGGACTTCGTGGTGCATGATTACGCTCCGTTGCCCCCGATCAGCGCACCTGTTGCGGTGTGATGGTGTCGCGCTCGCCATGCTTGACCGTTCACCGGCGGTGAAATAAAAATACGTATTCAAGCAATGATCGCACCCGCGCAGAACAGCGGCGTGCCGGCACGGGGAGAGCGCGCATAATGGCCGGTTCTGGCAATCCCGCAAAGGGCAATCGCCCGGCGCTCGCGCTGCATGTGCCCGAGCCGCGCTACCGGCCCGGCGACAAGGCGGATTTCTCGCATATCGAGATCGGCCAGCCCGGCGACCAGCCGCGCCCGGACGAAGGCGTCCACCCGAGCACCATGGCGGGCCTCGCTTATGGCCTGGTGCGGGTGCTGGGCGACGACAATCAGGCGCACGGCCCGTGGAACCCGCGCCTCGATCCCGAAACGCTGCGCCAGATGCTCGGCCACATGGCGCTGGTGCGGGCCTTTGATGAACGCATGTTCCGCGGCCAGCGCCAGGGCAAGACCAGCTTCTACATGAAGTGCACCGGTGAGGAGGCGACCTCGATCGCGCCTGCCATGGCGCTCGCCAGTGACGACATGGTGTTCCCCTCCTACCGCCAGCAGGGCATTCTGATCGCGCGCGGCTATCCGCTGATCGAGATGATCAACCAGATCTACTCGAACAAGGCCGACAAGCTGAAGGGCCGCCAGCTGCCGATCATGTATTCGAGCCGCGCGCACAGCTTCTTTTCGATCTCGGGCAACCTCGCCACGCAATGCCCGCAAGCCGTGGGCTGGGCGATGGCGAGCGCGTGCCGCGGCGACAGCCGGATCGCGGCGAGCTGGGTGGGCGAAGGCTCGACTGCCGAGGGCGACTTCCACTCCGCCTGCACCTTCGCTGCGGTCTACAACGCGCCGGTGATCCTCAATGTCGTCAACAACCAGTGGGCGATTTCGAGTTTCAGCGGGTTCGCCGGGGCCGAGCGCACGACCTTTGCTGCGCGGGGCCTCGGTTACGGGATCGCGGCGCTGCGGGTCGACGGCAATGATGCGCTGGCCTGTTATGCCGCCACCGAATGGGCCGCGACCCGTGCGCGCGGCAATCACGGCCCGACGCTGATCGAATACTTCACCTACCGCGCCGAAGGGCACTCCACCTCAGACGATCCCAGCGGCTACCGCTCGGCGCAGGAGCGTGAGGAATGGCCGCTCGGCGATCCGGTCACGCGGCTCAAGTACCACCTCATCGCGATCGGCGAGTGGAACGAGGAACGCCACGCGGCGATGGACCTTGAATGCGCCGAGCGGGTCAAGACCACCACCCAGGAGGCCGAGAAGAACGGCATCCTCGGCCATGGCCTGCACCACCCGTTCCACACTATGTTCGAGGACGTCTACGAGGAGCTGCCCTGGCACCTTGAAGAGCAGGCCGAGCAGGCGATCCGTGAGCGCATCACCAAGTTCGGCACCGAAAGGCCCTTCGGATGAGCGACCAACCTGCCAACCTCGGCGAGAACGTGATCGCCGACGCGCCAGAGCGCCGCCTCAACATGATCGAGGCGATCAACGAAGCGCTCGACATCATGCTGACGCGCGATCCCGATGTGATCATCATGGGCGAGGATGTCGGCTATTTCGGCGGCGTGTTCCGCGCCACCGCGGGGCTTCAGGCCAAGCACGGCAAGACCCGGGTGTTCGATACGCCGATTTCGGAATGCGGAATCATCGGTGTCGCGGTGGGGATGGGGGCCTACGGCCTGCGCCCCGTCCCCGAAATCCAGTTCGCCGACTATATCTATCCCGGTCTGGACCAGCTGATCTCTGAGGCCGCGCGCCTGCGTTATCGCTCCGCGGGCGATTACATCGCGCCGATGACGGTGCGCTCGCCCTTCGGCGGGGGCATCTTCGGCGGCCAGACCCACAGCCAGAGCCCCGAGGCACTGTTCACGCACGTGGCGGGCCTCAAGACCGTGATCCCGGCGACCCCTTATGATGCCAAGGGCCTCTTGATCTCCGCCATCGAAGACAATGATCCGGTGATCTTCTTCGAGCCCAAGCGGATCTATAACGGCCCCTTCACCGGCTTCTACGACAAGCCGGTTGAGCCGTGGAAGAAGCACCCCGATTCCGTGGTCCCCGAAGGCTACTACAAGGTCCCGCTCGGCAAGGCGCGGACCGTGCGCGCGGGCGAGCAGCTGACCGTGCTGGCTTACGGCACGATGGTCCACGTCGCCGAGGCAGTGTGCACCGCCAAGGGCGTCGACGCCGAAATCCTCGACCTGCGCACGCTCGTGCCGCTCGACATCAAGGCGATCGAGGCCTCGGTCGAGAAGACCGGGCGCTGCCTGATCGTCCACGAGGCGACCCGCACCTCGGGCTTCGGCGCGGAGCTTTCCGCGCTCGTCACCGAACGCTGCTTCTACCACCTCGAAGCCCCGGTCGAACGCGTCACCGGCTTCGACACGCCCTATCCCCACAGCCTCGAATGGGCCTATTTCCCCGGCCCGGTCCGCATCGGCGAGGCGATCGACAAGCTTTTGAGCGAGTAACCGCAATGGCCAAGTTCATTTTCAAGATGCCCGACGTGGGCGAGGGCGTGGCCGAGGCGGAAGTCGTCGAATGGCACGTGAAGGTCGGCGACCGGGTCGAGGAAGACCAGCACATCGTCGACGTGATGACCGACAAGGCGACGATCGACATCGAAAGCCCGGTCTCCGGCGTCGTGACGACGCTGGCGGGCGAGGTGGGTGACACTATCGCGATCGGCGGGATGCTGCTGGTGATCGAGACCGAAGGCGACTCTGGCGGCGAGGCGACCGAAGAGGAAGCCGAAGCGGCTGCAGAGCAGATCGAGGACGACATGTCCGATGCGCCGACCTCGGAAGAGGTGGCGGAGCGGATCGATGCCGAGAACCCCGACGCCGACGACGCCATCACCGCCGCGCCTGCGTCCGAGCCCGCGCCCGAACACAGGGGTGACGCGAAGGTCCTCGCAAGCCCCGCAGTGCGCCAGCGCGCGCGCGATCTCGGCATTGATCTCGCGCAAGTGAAGCCCGCCGCCGATGGCCGCGTGCGCCATGCCGATCTCGACGCCTTCCTCGCTTATAATGCCGGGAGCGGCTTCGGTGCGGCGGGCAAGACGCGCTCCGACGAGACGATCAAGGTCATCGGCCTGCGCAAGCGTATCGCCCAGAACATGGCCGCCGCCAAGCGCCACATCCCGCACTTCACCTATGTCGAAGAGTGCGACGTCACCGATCTGGAGGAGCTGCGCGGGCAATTGAACGCCGCGCGCGGTGACCGGCCCAAGCTCACTCTGCTGCCGCTGCTGATCACCGCGATCTGCAAGGTGATCCCGCAATACCCGATGATCAACGCGCGCTATGATGACGAGGCGAATGTGGTGACGCGCTACGGCACGGTGCATCTCGGCATGGCCGCGCAGACGGATAGCGGCCTGATGGTGCCGGTGATTCGCGACGCGCAGAGCCGCAACTTGTGGCAGCTCGCCCGCGAGATCGGGCGCTTGGCTGAGGCCGCGCGCAGCGGCAAGGCGAGTTCGGAGGAGCTTTCGGGCTCGACGCTGACCGTCACCTCACTGGGGCCGCTCGGCGGCGTTGCCACCACCCCCGTCATCAACCGGCCGGAAGTGGCGATCATCGGTCCCAACCGCATCGTCGAGCGCCCGATGTTCGTCCCCGACGGCATGGGCGGCGAGCGCATCGCCAAGCGCAAGCTGATGAACATCTCGATCTCCTGCGACCACCGCGTGGTCGACGGGCACGATGCGGCAAGCTTCATCCAGGGCGTGAAGCGGCTGATCGAGACGCCGGCGCTTCTGCTGGTCGACTGATTGCGGTAATGTCGGGGCCGGGAGGGCTCCGACATGACCCGTGACCCGCGTATCGATGACTACATCGCCAAGGCGGCGCCCTTCGCGCAGCCAATCCTCGCGCACGTCCGCGGGCTGATCCATCAGGCGCTCCCCGGGGCTGAGGAGACGATCAAGTGGGGCATGCCGCACTTCACGGTCAGCGGCAGGAACATTGTCGGCCTCGCTGCCTTCAAGGCCCACGCCTCGGTCATCATCCATCGCGAGGAACGCTCAGGCGAGGGCATGGGGGCGCTGGGCAAGCTGGCACGCCTTGCGGACCTGCCGCCTGATGCGGAGCTGATTGCGCGGTTTCAGGCACGGCCGGAAGCGCTCGCTCAGCCTAAGCCCAAGCCCAAGCGCGTGCCCAAGCCCGAATTGCCCGTGCCGCCCGCCTTTGAGGCCGCCCTTGATGCGGCGCCAGCGGCGCGCGCCACATTCAATGGCTTCGCCCCGTCGCACCGCCGCGAATATGTCGAGTGGATCGCTGACGCCAAGCGCGAGGAGACGCAGGCCAAGCGCATCGCGCAGGCGGTGGCATGGCTCGCCGAAGGGCGCAAACGCAATTGGAAGTACGAGAACTGCTGAGGGCGCGCGGGGCGAGGAAAATTTGCCGATTGAGCCGTTGACAGCCCGCGGCCCCAGCCCTAATGGCGCTGCTCCATGAGCGGAACGGCATTGCCGTCACGCTCGAAAGGACAAGATGCGCGGGTGTAGCTCAGTTGGTTAGAGCGTCGGCCTGTCACGCCGAAGGTCGCGGGTTCGAGCCCCGTCACTCGCGCCACTTGTTCCACGGAAAGGCCGTCAGAGGCCATCGAAAGGCGGGCGCTTAGTCCGCCTTTTTGGTGTCTGGCGCCGGCGGGCTCCAGCTCCCCGTCTCCATCCAGATCAGGAAGCGCCGCAAGGGCAGCAGCCAGACGAGCCCGAGCACGGTGTAGACCACCGCCTGCGCGCCGCCTGACCAGCCGCCGATGATGTCGGGCGCATAGCGCGCGATCACGACGCCATAGACCATCAGCAGGACGAACAGGCTGACGATGCCGAAGGGGATTCGCCAGGTCGGGGTCTCGCGCATGTTCAGAGGTTTCCGTAGATCCGGGTGGGGGTGACAACGGCATCGAGCGGCTTGTCGTGGGGTTCGGTCGGCAGGGTGTCGCAAACTTGCGCGTCCCATGCGAGGCCAACGGCGAGGGTGGGAGGATGTTCCGCGAGCCAGCGATCATAATGCCCGCCGCCCTGGCCGAGCCGATCGAGCGCGGGGGTGAAGCCCACCAGCGGCACGAACAACACGTCGGGCACCAGCGGCTCGGCGTCGGCGGCAGGCTGGAGGATGCCGAAGGGGCCGACCTCCAGATCGTCCTGCGCGTAAGGGTCGGTGTGGTGGCGGAAGCTCATCGGGGCGTCCGGTTGCGCGAAATGGGGCAGGGCAATGGTGTGCCCGGCGTCGCGGAAGAAGCGGGCGTAGGCGGCTGCGGGGGCCTCCCATGGGCCGGCATGATAGACGCCGATCACCGCCTCCGCCGGAATGCGCGGGAGCAGCGGGGCAGGGGGGCGGTGGAACAGCAGACCGCGGATCGCATCAGGCAGGGCCTCGACATGCGCCTTGCGCGCAGTGCGCAGGGTTTTGCGGAGTTCGGATTTGGTTGGTTCTGTCATCTTCTAAGGCGGTAGACTTCGCTCGCGTCAGCTACAAGGGCGACCGCCGCTCGCCCCTCCACCACCTGCGGTGCTCCCCCTCCCCAAGAGGAAAGGACTGTAACGGCCCAAAGGGCCGCAAGGCCGAACGGCCGCCCGCAGCGTGCGCAGCTTTGCTGCGCGTCTAGCGAGGACCGCGCGCCGGAGGGCGCGGGGAAATCAAATAAGTGACGGAACCACCATGGGTCGTTTGCGCTAGAAATCCTCTGACGCGTGGTACGTCAGGTGGGCGCCGTATGCCCAAGAGTTCCGGACGAACCGGCACGCAAGGGCAGGGACAGCTCCCATTTGGATTACTTATAGCCTCAGGGATATTCAATCGGCTCGTGCCGGGCAGTCCCGCCAACCTCTATCTAGGCGTTCGCGGCGGCGGCTTCAAGCGCGGCGGCACTGGCCTCGGCGGCGGCGGCGAGGGCTTCAAGGCGCGCGGCGAGGTCTGCGTCGGCTGTCGAGGTGGCGAGCGGCGCACCGAACAGGTCGAATTGCGGGACCGCGGCCGGGGCCGGAGCGAGGTCGGGAGCCTCTGGCGCGGGTGCCGGGCGGGCCGCCGCCTCGCGCGCTTCGGCAAGCTCTGCCTCAAGCTTAGCGATAGTCTCGCGCGCGGCGTCAAGTTCGGCCGTATCGGGTTCGGGCGGGGGCACAGGCTCGGGGATTTCGGCGATGCGCTTCCTTGCCTCGGCCAGCTCGTCGGCGAGGAATAGCGCCGCGAAGACCAGATTCTGCGCCTCGAGCGGCGCGGGCGCTGACCCGAGCTGCGCATATTTCTCGGCGATCATCGCGCCCAGCGCCCGGATATGCGCCTCCTGCCCATCGGCGCAGGCGACGTTGTAGCTCTTGGGGCCGATGCTGAGTGTGACGGTGCTCATGGGGCCAGCCTATTCTTCGAGCGCTGCCAGAAGCTCGTCAAGTTCGCGAAGACTTTCCGCGACTTGCTCGCGCAATTTCTCATGGACATTGACCAGCCCGACAACCCGCGCCGAGCTGCCGCTGGCTCGGGCCTCGCTCTCGCCGAGCCCCTCACGCGCGGCGTCGATGCGCGCAATCGCGGCCTCGATGCGGGTCAGCGCGGATGCAATGCGGTCGGCACTCATGGGCACTACCGATACCAACAGAAGCATGCTCGCGCAAAGCCTTGGGGCGGGCTGTTGATAAATGACCCGCTGGCGCCAAGCGGGGATTGGCAGCGGCAAAGGTTGACCTCCCCCATGGGCTCGGCAATGGCACAGCCGACCTTATCCGGGCCCCGAATCGCGCGAGGTAACGCGCGGCGGCTCCCGCAGGAGAACAGCGTGCCGATGAGCCTCGATGCCGCCCGCCTTCAGCCGATGGCCAACGCCATCCGCGCCCTTTCGATGGACGCGGTCGAGGCGGCCAATTCGGGGCACCCGGGGATGCCGATGGGCATGGCCGATGCGGCGACGGTGCTGTTCACGCGCCATCTGAAGTTCGATCCGACCGCGCCCGACTGGGCCGACCGTGACCGCTTCGTGCTGAGCGCTGGTCACGGCTCGATGCTGATCTACAGCTTGCTGTATCTCACCGGCTACGCTGCGCCGACGATCGACGACATCCGCAATTTCCGAAAGCTGGGAAGCCCTTGCGCAGGGCACCCTGAGAACTTCCTGCTCGACGGCGTCGAATGCACCACCGGCCCGCTGGGGCAGGGCTTGGCAATGGCGGTCGGCATGGCGATGGCCGAGCGGCATCTCAACGCGGTCTTTGGTGACGACCTTGTCGATCACCGCACCTGGGTGGTTGCGGGCGACGGGTGCCTGATGGAGGGCATCAACCACGAAGCGATTGGCCTCGCCGGGCACCTCAAGCTCGGGCGTCTGAATGTGCTGTGGGACGACAACCGCATCACCATCGACGGGGCGACCGATCTTTCGTCCTCCGAGGATATCAAGGCGCGCTATATCGCCACAGGCTGGCATGTGACCGAGTGCGACGGGCATGATTTCGCCGATATCGACCGCGCGCTGGCCGAGGCCAAGGCCGACCCGCGTCCCTCGCTGATCGCCTGCCGTACGCTGATCGGCAAGGGCGCGCCCAACAAGCAGGGCACCAGCGGCGTCCACGGATCGGCGCTGGGCGGGTCGGAAGTGGCCGCGGCGCGCGAGGCCCTGGGCTGGCCGTACGAGCCTTTCGTGGTGCCGTCCGAAATCCTTGCCGACTGGCGCATGGCCGGCGAGCCGGGCCGCGCCGCCCACGGCGCCTGGGCCGGGCGGCTCGAAGCGTCGGACAAGCGCACCGCTTTCACGCAGCAGATGATGCCGATCGGCAGCCTGGTCGGCCCCGCGATCGAGGGCTTCATCGACGATCTTGCGCGCAATCCGAAGACAGTCGCCACCCGCAAGGCGTCCGAAATGGCGCTCGGCCCGCTGACGGCGGCGATCCCGCAGCTGGTGGGCGGTTCGGCTGACCTGACCGGATCGAACAATACCAAGACGCCCTCGACCCTGCCGCTGACGGCCGACGATTATTCGGGCCGCTATGTCTATTACGGCATCCGCGAATTCGGCATGGCGGCGGCGATGAACGGCATGGCGCTGCACGGCGGGATCGTGCCCTATGGCGGCACCTTCCTGATCTTCTCCGACTATTGCCGCAACGCGATCCGCCTCTCGGCGCTCCAGCAGACCGGGGTGGTCTATGTGCTGACCCACGACAGCATCGGGCTGGGCGAGGACGGGCCGACCCACCAGCCGATCGAACAGGTGATGAGCCTGCGCCTGATCCCCAACCTCAACGTTTATCGCCCGGCCGACGTGATCGAGACGGCGGAATGCTGGGCGATGGCGCTGACTACGCCGGAAACCCCCTCGGTGCTGGCGCTGACCCGCCAGAACCTGCCGCAGCTGCGCGGTAAGGGCGACGAGGGCTGGACGATGGCCGGCAACCGCTGCGCCATGGGTGGCTACCGCCTGCGCGAAGCGATGGCGGAGCGCAAGGTCGTGCTGGTCGCCACCGGATCGGAAGTGGCACTGGCGGTGGAGTGCGCGGCCGAGCTTGAAGCGGCCGGGATCGGCGCAGATGTCGTGTCGATGCCCTGCATGGATTTGTTCGACGCCCAATCCGAAGCCTACAAGGCCGACCTTCTGCCCCACGACACGCTGATCGTATCGATCGAGGCAGGCTCGACGCTCGGGTGGGAGCGTTACACCGGCCGCTCCGGTATCAATATCGGGATCGACAGCTTCGGTGCCTCCGCCCCGGCCGAGGACCTGTTTGCCCATTTCGGCTTCACTGTTGAGGCCATCGTCCCGCAGATCATGAACAAGCTCAAGAACTAAGCAGGAGTACCTCTCATGGCTACCAAAGTTGCCATCAACGGCTTCGGCCGCATCGGCCGCCTCGTCGCCCGCGCCATTCTCGAGCGCACCGACCACGATCTCGAACTGGTTGCGATCAACGACCTCGCCGATGCGGAATCGAATGCGCTGCTGTTCGCTTACGATTCGGTTCACGGCCGCTTTGCCGGCGACGTGAAGGCGGAAGGCGACGCGATCCTGGTCAATGGCAAGCGCATCGCCGTGACCGCCGAGAAAGACCCGGGCAAGCTCCCCCACGCGGCGATGGGCATCGACATCGTGCTCGAATGCACCGGTTTCTTCCAGTCGGACGAAGCGAGCCGCCCGCACCTTGCCGCCGGGGCCAAGCGCGTGATCATCTCGGCGCCCGCCACCGGCGTCACGAAGACCATCGTCTACGGCGTCAACCACGCAACCCTGACCGCCGACGACGTGATCATCTCCAACGCGAGCTGCACCACCAACTGCCTCGCGCCGGTCGCCAAGGTGCTCAATGATGTCATCGGCATCGAGCGCGGCTTCATGACCACGATCCACTCTTACACCAACGACCAGCGCATGCTCGACCAGATCCACAAGGATCTGCGCCGGGCCCGTGCCGGAGCGGTCAACATGATCCCCACCACCACCGGCGCCGCGCGTGCGGTTGGGCTGGTGCTGCCCGAACTGAAGGGCAAGCTCGACGGTTCGAGCGTCCGCGTGCCGACCCCCAACGTCTCGATGGTCGACCTCGTCTTCGTGCCGAGCCGCGACACCACCGTGGAAGAGATCAACGGCGCATTGAAGGCCGCGGCGGAAGGCCCGATGAAGGGTGTGCTCGACTTCACCGACCAGCCGCTGGTCTCGAGCGATTTCAACCACTACCCGGCCTCGTCCACCGTCGATTCGCTGGAAACCAGCGTGATGGGAGGCAAGCTCGCCCGCGTCGTCAGCTGGTACGACAACGAGTGGGGCTTCTCCAACCGCATGATCGACACCGCCGGGGTGATGGCGAAGTTCTTGTAATGCCTGCCCCCTCCCGCTTGCGGGAGGGGAGCGAGACTTGGCAGCTTGCTGCCTAGTCGCAGCGGGGTGGGCTGCGGCCTTCGTGCCCACCCCCGGCCCCTCCCGCAGGCGGGAGGGGGGAAGGAGCCCATAATGCCCAAGTTCAAGACCCTCGATGATCTGCCCGCCGACCTCACCGGCGAAGTCGCGCTCGTCCGCGTCGACCTCAACCTGCCGATGAAGGACGGTTCGGCGACCGACGTGACCCGGGTCGAGGCGGTCAAGCCGACCATCCTCGAACTCGCGGGCCGCGGGGCCAAGGTGCTGTTGCTGGCGCATTTCGGCCGTCCCGGCGGCGCGCGCTCCTCGGTGCTCTCGACCAGCATGGTGGTGGGCGATGTCGAGAAGGTGATCGGCGAGGAGATCATGTTCATCCCCGAGCTCACCGGGCCGGTGGTGGCGCAGTCGATCGGCATCCTCGGGCCGGGCGACATTGGCCTGCTCGACAACACCCGCTTCTGGCCGGGCGAAGAGGCGAATGATCCGAACTTTGCGGCTGCCATCGCCGCGAACGGGACGCTCTACGTCAACGACGCCTTCAGCGCCGCGCACCGCGCCCATGCGACAACGGAGGGCCTCGCGCACCTGCTGCCGGCCTATGCGGGCCGCTCGATGGAGGCTGAACTCAAGGCGCTGGACGCCGCTCTCGGCACCCCCGAGCAGCCGGTTGCAGCTGTGGTCGGCGGGGCCAAGGTCTCGACCAAGCTCGCCGTGCTCGAGCACCTTGTCGGCAAGGTCCAGCACCTGATCATTGGCGGCGGCATGGCCAACACCTTCCTCGCCGCGCGCGGCGTGAATGTCGGCAAGAGCCTGTGCGAGCACGACCTTGCGCCCACCGTGACTGCGATCATGGATGAGGCAGAGCGCACGGGCTGCACCGTGCACCTGCCCTATGACGTGGTGGTCGCGAAGGAATTCGCCGCCAATCCGGCGAGCTTGCGGGTCTGCAACGTCCACGAGGTCGCCGAGGATGAAATGATCCTCGACCTCGGACCGCAGGCGGTCGAAGCGCTGGCCGACGTGCTCAAGACCTGCCGCACGCTGGTGTGGAATGGGCCGCTGGGCGCCTTCGAGACCGAGCCCTTCGATGCCGCCACGGTCGCACTCGCGCGCACGGCGGCCGCGCTGACGCTCGAGGGCTCGCTGATCAGCGTCGCCGGGGGCGGGGACACGGTCGCGGCGCTCGCCCATGCCGGAGCTGCCGAGGACTTCACCTATATCTCAACCGCGGGCGGCGCTTTCCTCGAGTGGATGGAAGGCCGCGTCCTGCCCGGCGTCGCCGCGCTCGAGCGCTGATCCGTGGCGGTCAGCGAAGCCGAGATCGAGGCGCTTGCGCTCGGCGCGATGCGCGCCTGGGTAGCGCGCGATGTGAAGGCGATGAAGAAGCTGACGGGCAAGGATTTTCTCATGCTGGTCGGCAGCACCCCGCCGCAATTGCTTGATCGCCCGAGCTTCCTTGCGGCGATGGAGCGCGGGTTCACCTGCAACCGCTTCGCCTTCCGCGAAGTGATCGCGCGCAAGCACCGCGACGCGGCGTGGTTCGTGGCCGGGGCCGATCTCGATCTGATGCTCGGCGGGCGGGCGTGGACGGGAGCGTTCCTCGTCTCGGCGCTGTTCCGCAAGAGCGCGTGGTCGAGCAAGTTGCTGCTCGCCGACCTTAGTCTTGCGCGGCAGGACCCGGATCAGGACCTCGCCGGCGCGGTCGGCAAGCTGCAATTGTGGAAGTGAGCATGAGCGAAGCAGTCGAAACCAGTTACGGCGCCCTCAAGGTGATGGACAGTGGCGAATTCGCCGGATGGCGCTTCTGGGAGGGTGACCCGTTCGAGACCCGCTCGGGCCCTTTCTACTACCGCCGCGAGGAGGACGGCTCCTACACCAGCGCCTTCCGCGCCGAGGCCCGCCACATGAACGGCGGCGGCTTCATGCACGGCGGCTGCCTGCTGACCTTCGCCGACTTCGCGCTCTTCGCGATCGCCACCGACGCGCTCAATGGCGACCACGCGGTGACGCTCAATCTGGCGGGCGATTTCCTCGGCGCTGTGCAATCCGGCGCGCTGGTCGAGGCCCGCGGGGAAGTCACCCGCGGGGGCGGCAAGACGATCTTCGTGCGCGGGCTGGTGACGGGCGACGGCGCGCCTGCGCTTAGTTTCACCGGCATCATCCGCCGCCTGTCGAAGCGTTAGTCCTTCGCGGTTGCAGCATCTAAAAGCCCTCGCTAAGGGGTGCTGCAAGGGGCTCTGCATACCTATGCACAAACCCTCATGGGCCGCACGACACCACCTCTCGCGACTTGGAGCAAGCCAGCCATGAACACCCAGGAAATGACGACCCGCATCGCCACCGGACAGGGGTTCATCGCCGCGCTCGACCAGTCGGGCGGCTCGACCCCCAAGGCGCTGCGCGGCTACGGGGTGGAGGAAAGCGAGTGGTCGGGGGACGAGGAAATGTTCGCCCAGATCCACGCGATGCGCGCCCGCGTCATCACCAGCCCCTGCTTCTCCAGCGGCAAGGTGATCGGCGCGATCCTGTTCGAAAGGACCATGGACGGCGATGTTGACGGCAAGCCCACGGCCGAGGCGCTCAAGGCGCGCGGGATCGTGCCCTTCATCAAGGTCGACGAGGGCCTCGCCGACGAGGCTGACGGCGTCCAGCTGATGAAGCCGATGGTGAAGCTCGACGCGCTGCTCGCCAAGTCGGTCGCGCAGGGCATGTTCGGCACGAAGATGCGCTCGGTAATCAAGTCCGCGAACGCCGCCGGGATCGCCGCGGTCGTCGCGCAGCAGTTCGAGGTCGGCGCGAAGATTACCGCTGCCGGTCTGATGCCGATCATCGAGCCCGAATATGACATCACCGCCGCAGACCGCGAAGCGGGCGAGGCGCTGCTGCTGGCCGAGATCCTGAAGCACTTGGACGCGCTACCCGAGGGCCAGCAGGTAATGCTCAAGCTCTCGATCCCGGCCATCCCGGGCCTCTATGACCCGCTGATCGCGCATCCCAAGGTGCTGCGCGTGGTCGCGCTGTCGGGCGGGTTCTCGACCGATGACGCCTGCGCGCGCCTGTCGCACAACCCCGGCATGATCGCGAGTTTCAGCCGCGGGCTGCTCCAGGACCTGCGCAAGGGCCAGTCGGACGAGGAATTCAACACCACGCTCGGCAAGGCGATCGAACAGATCGCCAGCGCGAGCGTCTGAGCTCGCTCAGCGCGCCTCATAGGTGAAGCGGTAAGCGCTCGCGGGCGTCTCCTGACCTTCGCCCGCCATGCGCCCCGGCTCGCCCGAGGTCAGGGCGATGCCGACATCATGCGTGCTCCACGGCTCGCCGAGCGTGAGGTCGGCGGTGTCGCGCCAGCCGGCGCCGTCGATGCGGGTCTTGACCACCAGCCGCCCCGCCCACACGCAGCGCGCGTTGATCGGGCAGCGGCTGTCCTCGACCACCGCAATCGGGGTGGCGACCACGCTGCCGACCTGCACCGCCTGCCCGAGCGCCACTGGCGTACCTTGCGCCACGGCGACGCTTTCGGGGCTGGCCGCATCGGGGATCACCGCGCAGGCGGCGAGGCTTGTGAAAAGAAGAACAGGGGCGAGGGCGTGGGTCAGTTTGGTCATGCCCCCGTTAAGGCCCCCGCGCGCCTGAGTGCGGGCTGAACGGCCAGAGCGAATCGCCGACAAGTGACACAGCCGCCGCGACGCGCTAGCGAGCGCTCCCATGACACAGACCCAGCTTTATCTCATCAGCCCCCTCGACGTCGGCGGCGAGTTTCCCGCGCGGCTCGAACGCGCACTGGCCGCAGGCGCGCGGCGGCACGGCGACCTTGTCACCGCCTTCCAGTTCCGGGTGAAGGATGTCGACCAGCACGAGGCCGCACGCCTCGCCGCCCCGCTGCAAGCCATCTGCGCCGCGCATGACGTCGCCTTCATCGTCAACGATTCGGTCGCGCTCGCCAAGCGGATCAAGGCCGACGGGGTGCATCTCGGGCAGGACGACGGCTCGCCGAGGGACGCGCGCGAGGAGCTTGGCCGCGAGGCGCAGATCGGAGTCACCTGCCACGCCAGCCGCCACATGGCGATGGAAGCGGGCGAGGCGGGGGCGGACTATGTCGCCTTCGGGGCGTTCTATCCCTCGACCACCAAGGACAAGGGCGACGCCGAGCGGCCCGATCTCGAATTGCTGCAATGGTGGACGACCGTGTTCGAAATCCCCTGCGTCGCGATCGGCGGCATTACGCCCGAGAACTGCACGCCGCTGATCGAGGCAGGCGCGGATTTCCTCGCGGTCAGCCACGCGGTGTGGGGCGGGGACGAGGTCGCCGCGATCGAGGCCTTTGCTAAAGTGATGCGGGGGTGAAGCGCCGCCTCGCCTTGGCGGCGGGGGCGATTCTCCTTTGGCTTGGCGCGGTCGCGGCCTGGATCGCGGTCGGCCCGGCGGTCAGCGGCACGGAGCGCGCGGAGACCGCCATCGTGCTCGGCGCGGCGGTGATCGGTGAGACGCCCTCACCGGTGTTTGCCGCAAGGCTCGACCATGCGGTGATGCTATACCGCGAGGGTAGGGTGGCGCGGGTGCTGGTAACCGGCGGGCGCTCGCCTGAGGACAGTGTGTCGGAGGCGGCAGCGGGGGCGGCTTACCTTCAGGCCCAAGGCGTGCCCTCAGAGGCGATCCTCCTCGAAGACCGCTCGCACACCACGCGCCAGAACCTCGCAAATGCGCGGGCAGTGCTGGGCCAGAGCGCCCGAGCGCCGGTGCTGATCGTCTCCGACCCGCTCCACATGCGCCGCGCCATGAGCATGGCGGCGGCGGAGGGCTTCGCTGCGAGCGCCGCGCCCACGCCGACAACGCGCTACCGCAGCCTTGGTACGCAAGCGCCGTTCCTCGCACGCGAGGTGTGGTTCATGCATGTCTTCTGGTTGGCGGGGGTCTAGCGCCCTTATGCGCGGCCGGCCTCAGCAGCCCAGCTGATCGGCCAATTCGACAAAACTGGTCGCCGACCACTCCCACGCCTGTTCGTAATGCGCATCGGGCGCGGGCGCGCCGCCGTATTCGTCGGGGCGGTCGACATAGGCGGTCAGCAGCCCCGCGGCCCGCGCCCCCGCCAGATCGCCGTGATGCGCGGCGACGAGGCACAGTTCAAGCGGCGCGATGCCCAGCGCCTCGGCGGTGTGGAGATAGGCCTTAGGGTCGGGCTTGTAGGTGCCGCTCACCTCAGCGCCGAGGATCGCGTCCCACGGCAGGCCCGCGCGCCGCGCCATGTTGAGCAGCAGCGCAATATTGCCGTTCGAGAGGGTGACGATGGGAAAGCGCGCCTTCAATCGCGTCAGTCCCTCGACCGTATCGGGCCACGGATCGAGCCGGTGCCACGCGCGGTTCCACTCGGCCAGCAAGTCCTCGGCAAGCCCCGCCGGATCGACACCCCGTTCGCGCAAGGCGGCCTCGAGCATTTCGCGGTGCAGCACGTCGAGCACCGCGAAAGCGCGCCCCGATTTCCGCATCCCCACCATCGCCGCGATATATTGCGCGCGCCATGCGTCAGCAAAAGCGGCGGCATCCTCGGGGTCCTCACCGATCTGCGCCAGAAAGCCCGCGGATTCGCGCGTCACGCTGGTGCGCCAGTCGACCACCGTGCCGAACACGTCGAAGGCGAGCGCCTTGGGCAGAGGGGCAGCGGCGGGCATGGCAGGCGCGCGTCCGCTTAGATGCCGTTGCCGACCCTGGTGCAGATCAGCTTGGTCAGGCTCCCGTCGGCGGCCAGCTTCTGGAGCGTGTTCTCGCCGAGCACCTTGAAGCGCTGGTCCTTCTTGGGGCCGCGGGTGAAGACCACCTCGCGCCCGCGCAAGAGGTAGATGCCGCTCCCTGTGGGGCTATCGTAGCTCGAGGCGGTGCCGATGCGGAAGGCTTCTGCGGGCACCGGCACGAAGGCCTCGCCCCCGGCATCGCCCGGGAGCGCGCATTCCCAATTGCCGTGGCGCAGGATGCTAAGCATGCCGCCAGCGGGCATGCCCGTCGACGCCTCGGGGCGCGAGGCGGCGCGGCCGGAGGACTGATCCTGTCCCCGATCCATACCATGTCCGCGGCTCGGCAGAAGGGCGGCGATGGCGGCGGCGCTGACCAGCAGCAGGAACACGTAACGGGTCTTCATGGCACGCCCTGTATCACCGGCTGCGGGCCCGCGCCATGCGATTAACCATGCTCAGGCAAGCGGCGAGGCGCGACCCGCCCCATGCTTGCCGAGCCGCCCATGCTCGGCTATGGGCGCGCATCCTTTCGGGGCGTGGCGCCTTTCTGGCCGCCCGCTCGCAAGCTCTTTCCACCTCGTAAAAAGGCCCACAGCCATGAAGATCAGCGGCGTCGATATCCGCCCCGGCAATATCCTGGAATATGAAAAAGGCATCTGGAAAGTCGCCAAGATCCAGCACACCCAGCCGGGCAAGGGCGGGGCCTATATGCAGGTCGAAATGAAGAACCTGCAGGACGGCCGCAAGACCAACGTGCGCTTCCGCAGCGCCGACACGATCGAGCGCGTGCGGCTCGACACCAAGGAATTCCAGTTCCTCTATGCCGAGGGCGACGACCTCGTCTTCATGGACAATGACACCTACGAGCAGATCACGCTGCCCGGCGACCTGCTCGGCGATGCGCGCCCGTTCCTGCAGGACGGGATGCAGGTGAACCTCGAGCTGTGGGATGAAAAGCCGATCTCGGTCGAACTGCCGTCGCAGATCGAAGCCACCATCGTCGAGGCCGACGCCGTGGTGAAGGGCCAGACCGCCTCGTCGAGCTACAAGCCCGCGATCCTCGACAACGGCGTGCGCATCATGGTCCCGCCGCATATCGGCAGCGGCACGCGCATCATCGTCGACGTCTACGAGCAGGCCTACGTCGGCAAGGCCGGCTGAGGACATATCATGGCAGCTATTTCCGGCCTCATCCGCGTCATGGAACGCGCCGCGCGCAAGGCGGGCGGGCGTCTGCGGCGCGACTTCGGCGAAGTCGAGCACCTTCAGGTCTCCCGCAAGGGCCCGGCCGATTTCGTCAGCAAGGCCGACATGCGCTCCGAGCGCACGATCTATGACGAACTCCTCGCCGCGCGTCCGGGCTGGGGCTTCGTGATGGAAGAGGCGGGCGTGATCGAGGGCGATCCCGGCATGCCGCGCTGGATCGTCGATCCGCTCGACGGCACCAGCAATTTCCTCCACGGCATCCCGCATTTCGCCATCTCGATCGCCGCGCAGGAGCCTCGGCCCGACGGCAAGGGCTGGGGCGATGTGGTTGCGGGCGTGGTCTACCAGCCGATCACCGACCAGACCTTCTGGGCGGAGAAATCGCGCGGCGCGTGGCTGCAGGATGCGCGCCTGCGCGTCTCGGCCCGCTCGCGCCTCGCGGATGCGCTGGTGGCGACCGGCGTGCCCTTCTTCGGCCACGGCGACTTTGCCGAATGGGGCCGCATCTTCGGCGCCATCGGCCCCGAAGTCGCCGGGATCCGCCGCTTCGGCGCGGCCAGCCTTGATCTGGCTTACGTCGCGCAAGGTCGCTTCGACGGTTTCTGGGAGAGCGACCTGTCCGATTGGGACACCGCCGCGGGCTGCCTGCTGGTGCGCGAGGCGGGCGGCTTCGTCAGCGACTTCCGCGGTCGCTCGGAGCCGATCCATTCAACGCAGGTGCTCGCGGCGAACGATGCGCTGCATTCGAAGCTGCACAAGCTCCTCGCCGGAGCCCTGCGCTAGACCCATTGCCTTGGCGCGGGTGCCCCGCTAACAGCGCGAAGCATCCGCTCCGGGCGCCCCTGTGGTGGAATTGGTAGACGCGACCGACTCAAAATCGGTTATCGAAAGATGTGCCAGTTCGAGTCTGGCCAGGGGCACCACTAACCTGCGTCGCATCGCCGCTGTTGATCACCACTGTGGTGGTGCTTGTGGTGCTGCCAGTAGCGGAAAGCGCAAATTGCGCGCACGACGCGGCGCTTTCCTACACTATGCCGCTTGTGTCATGGTGCGGCCATGATCGCACTTTCGCCTATTTTCCGTGCCCGTCGGGGCGGTTTCGGAGCGGCATCGGGCGGCAAGAGATTTCTGCCTTTATACTGTGTCTCATGTGTCTCCAACACGGGGGCGCGGGGCAAGGCTATCCAAGGGGACAAGCAATGCGGATGATGGCGATTCTGGCAGGGGCGAGCGCGCTAGCACTGGGGGCGATGCCCGCGCAGGCCGACGAACTGCGCGAGGCGGTGGCGGCCGATCTGCCCGCTCTGGTCGAGCTTTACCGTGACCTCCACACCAATCCCGAACTCTCGTTTCAGGAGGTCGAGACCGCAAAGAAGCTCGCCGCCCGCGCCCGCGCGCTCGGCTTCAAGGTCACCGAGGGCGTCGGCAAGACCGGCGTCGTCGCGGTGATGGAGAACGGCCCCGGCCCGGTGGTGATGCTGCGCGCCGACATGGACGGGCTGCCGGTGGTCGAGCAGACCGGGCTGCCCTATGCCTCGAAGAAGCGCGCGGTCGCCCAGAACGGGACCGAGACCGGCGTGATGCATGCCTGCGGGCACGACACCCACATGACCGCTTGGATCGGCACGGCGCAGCTGCTGGCCGCGCGCAAAAGCGAGTGGTCGGGCACGCTGGTGATGATCCTCCAGCCTGCCGAGGAGATCGGGCAGGGCGCCAAGGCGATGCTCGACGACGGTCTCTTCACCCGCTTCCCAAAGCCCGACTACGTGCTCGCCTTCCACGATGCGGCGCAGTTTCCGGCCGGGCAGATCGGCTATTCCAAGGGCTTTGCGCTGGCGAATGTCGACAGCGTCGATGTGGTGGTGCCGGGCGTGGGCGGTCACGGCGCCTATCCGCACACCACCAAGGACCCGATCGTGATCACCTCCAGCATCGTCATGCGGTTGCAGACGCTCGTGAGCCGCGAGCAGAACCCCGGCGATCCGGCGGTGGTGACGGTGGGGAGCTTCCAGGCGGGCGCCAAGCACAACATCATCCCCGATGAAGCGCGGCTCCAGCTGACAGTGCGCAGCTATTCGGACGAGACGAGGAAGCACCTGCTCGACGGCATCGCCCGCATCGCGCGCGGCGAGGCGATCGCGGCGGGTGTGCCCGAGGACAAGATGCCGCGGGTGACGGTGCAGGACCCCTATACGCCCGCGACCTACAATACCCCCGAATTCACCGATCAGGTCATCGCGGGCCTCAAGCCCCGCTTCGAAGGGCGGATCATGGAGACCCCCGCGGTGATGGGCGGCGAGGACTTCAGCCGCTACTACCGCGCCGACAAGGCCAATGTCGAAAGTCTGATCTTCTGGGTCGGCGGCGTGCCGCAGGCCGAGTGGGAGCGCGCGCAGAAGGGCGAGGTCCAGCTGCCTTCGCTGCACTCGCCGTTCTGGGCGCCCGATGCGCCGGTGGTGATCGCGACTGCGACCGAGGCGCTGACGGCCGCGACGCTCAAGCTGATGGCGAAGCGGTGAACGCCCTCAAGTAGCGTAGCGGTAGGGCGACAAGATCGCCCTCAAGTAGCGGTTGCGAAGCACAGCCGAAGGCTGAACCGGTAGGGCGGCAAGAACGCCCAAAAAATTCGGCCGCCGGAGCGGGCCCTTGCGGGCGCTCCGACGGCCGTTTCTCCTCCCCAGGAGAACTGTGAAACGGGTTACTCGCCCGAGGGCACGTAGGTGCCGAGGCGGTGGTGCAGGGCGTTGATCTTGGCCAGCTCCTCGCGGTCCTCGGTGTTGCGGGCGTGGCTTTCGAGCGCGCGGCGCAGCAGCTTCATGTCGGCGGTCGAAAGCAGCGCGCGGGCGCGGGCGGGTTCGGTCTTGGGGGTGTCGGTATCGGTCATGTCACTCTCCGCTGGGTGATGTCACCCGGCCAGCCTTAGGCGGTTCAGGGGCATCCCGGAAGGCCGGATTGACCGATCCTCCCGGGATTCTCTCCCACCCTTTCGGCAGCGCTTACGCCGCCTCGAACTGGTTCATCGTGTTGTGGGCGCCGCCGGCCTTGAGGGCGGCTTCACCGGCAAAGTACTCCTTGTGATCGTCACCAATGTCGGAGCCCGACATGTTCTGGTGCTTCACACAGGCGATGCCCTGGCGGATTTCCTCGCGCTGCACGTTCTTGACGTAGCCGAGCATGGCCTGCTCGCCGAAGTACTCGCGGGCGAGGTTGTCGGTGCTGAGCGCGGCGGTGTGGTAGGTAGGCAGAGTGATGAGGTGGTGGAAGATGCCCGCACGCGCCGCAGCATCGCGCTGGAAGGTGCGGATCTTCTCGTCGGCTTCGGCGCCCAATTCGGTGCCGTCGTAGTCGACGCTCATGAGCTTCGCACGGTCATAGGCGGACACGTCCTTGCCCGCTTCGGCCCAGGCGTCGAACACCTGCTGGCGGAAGTTCAGCGTCCAGTTGAAGCTGGGCGAGTTGTTGTAGACCAGCTTGGCGTTCGGCACGACCTCGCGGATGCGGTCGACCATTTCGGCGATCTGCTCGACATGCGGCTTCTCGGTCTCGATCCAGAGCAGGTCGGCACCGTTCTGCAAGGACGTGATGCAGTCGAGCACCACGCGGTCGACACCCGTGCCGGCGCGGAACTGGTAGAGGTTGGAGGGCAGGCGCTTGGGGCTGAGCAGCTTGCCGTCGCGGCTGATGAAGACCTGGCCATTGGTGATGTTGGCGGGGTCAACTTCGTCGGCATCGAGGAAGGAGTTGTACTGGTCACCCAGATCGCCCGGCTCCTTCGAGAAAGCGATCTGCTTGGTCAGGCCAGCGCCGAGCGAATCGGTGCGGGCGACGATGATGCCGTCTTCGACGCCCATCTCGAGGAAGGCCATGCGGCAGGCGCGGATCTTCTGGAGGAAGTCTTCATGCGGCACGGTGACCTTGCCGTCCTGGTGGCCGCACTGCTTTTCGTCCGAGACCTGGTTCTCGATCTGGAGCGCGCAGGCGCCCGCCTCGATCATCTTCTTGGCGAGGAGGTAGGTCGCTTCCGCATTGCCGAAGCCTGCGTCGATATCGGCGATGATCGGCACCACGTGGGTTTCGTAGTTGTCGATCGCGTTCTCGATGCGCTTGGCTTCGACCGCGTCCCCTGCCTTGCGGGCAGCGTCGAGCGCGCGGAACATCATGCCGAGCTCGCGCGCGTCGGCCTGCTTGAGGAAGGTGTAGAGCTCTTCGATCAGCGCGGGCACCGAGGTCTTCTCGTGCATCGACTGGTCGGGCAGCGGGCCGAACTCGCTGCGCAGCGCGGCGACCATCCAGCCCGAGAGGTAGAGGTAACGCTGCTTGGTGGTGCCGAAGTGCTTCTTGATCGCGATCAGCTTCTGCTGCGCGACGAAGCCGTGCCAGCAGCCGAGCGACTGGGTGTATTGCGCCGGGTCCGCGTCATAGGCAGCCATGTCGGCGCGCATGATCTTGGCGGTGTACTTGGCGATATCGAGGCCGGTGCGGAAACGGTTCTGGATCACCATGCGGGCGGCGCTCTCGGGGTCGATCGCGGCCCAGCTCGGCCCATTGGCGGCGACGACATCGCGCATCTGGGTGATGGTGTTCTGGTAAGTCATATACATCTCCTGTCCGTCGGCGGGGAGTGGTGCGAAGACCTTTCGGACTCGCGCCGCTGGATGCGCAGCCTTTGCCGTGGTGCGGCGCAGCACGACAGGGAAACTTACAGAAAATCGTGTCGCTATCCGGACAATTGCCCGCGATCTTGTGTCAATCGGTAAAGAAGTTTACAAAACCGCCATGGCAGACACCACCCTCCTCGCCGGACCCGCGCTGCGCCGCTTGCGCAAGCGCGAGGGCCTTACCCAAGCCAACATGGCGAGCCTGCTCGGCATCTCGCCCTCCTACCTCAACCTCATCGAGAGGAACCAGCGTCCGCTTTCCGCGCGCGTGCTGGTGCAGGTGATCGAGCGCTTCGATTTCGACCCGCGGAGCTTGCGCGAGGACGACAATATCGGCGGGCTCGACGGCCTCGTCCGCCGCATGGCCGACAAGCGCTTCGCCGACCTCGGCATCGACCGCGAGGAGGTGCAGGAATTCCTCGCCGCTGCCCCGCAGGTCGCCGCCGCCTTCGCGCGGCTCTACGATTCCGGGGGAGGGGGCGAGCGGGTCGTCGCCGAGGACGCCGCCGCCGCCGTCCGCCGCGCGGTCGAGCGCTGGCAGAACCATTTTGCTGACCTCGATCACGCCGCCGAGGACCTCGCGGATGAACTCCGTCTGTCGCGCGGGGAAATCAGCGCGGCGCTGTCCGAACGCTTGCGCGAAAAGCACCAGCTCCAGGTGCGCATCCTCCCGGCCGAGGTTATGCCCGGGCAGGTCCACCGGCTCGACCTCCACGCGCGGCAGTTGCAGCTGTCCGAAATGCTCCCCGGCGCCGCGCGACGGTTCCAGATCGCGCGGCAGGTCGGGCAGCTTGAAATGCGCGACGGGATCGAGACGCTGGTCGCGGGCGCGAACCTTGCGAGCCCCGAGGCGCGCGACGCCCTGCGCGAGCACATCGCCGATTACCTCGCGGGCGCGCTGCTGCTGCCCTACCGCCGTTTCCTGCGCGCCTGCGAGGCGACCGGATACGACCTTGCCGTGTTGCAACGCCGCTTTGCTGTCAGCTTCGATCAGGTCGCCGAGCGCCTGACCACATTGGGCCGCGTCGGCGAGCGCGGCCTGCCGTTCTTCATGGCGGTGATCGACCGGGCAGGGCGCATGACCCGCTTCACCGCCGGGGGGAGCGGGGCGCTCTACCCGCTCGAGGGCGCGCGCTGGCCCGCATGGGTGCCCTATGCCGCCTTCGAGCGGCCCGGTACGGTCCTCACCCAGGCGGCGACCTTCGGCGAGGGCGAGGGCGCAGGCAGCGCGCGCCACTGGTTCACTATCACCCGCACGGTTGATGGCGACGGGGTGATGTGCGCCGGCCGCCGCGCGGTGGTGCTGGGGATCGAGGCGCGCTTTGCCGGAGACCTCGCCCACGCGCGCGGCCAATCGCTCGACCGGCTCGACGCCGTCCCGCTCGGCAGCCCGTGTGGTCGCTGCGGCAAGGCCGAATGCCTCAACCCCGCACCCGCCCGCCTCGCCAGCACGCTGCCGCGCCCGCGGGTGTAATTGCGAAAGCGGCGTTAACCCTCGCATCCCGCAGAAACGTGCGCGCTTTACAGTGGGGTGTAAAATTTACCGACACTTAAGGTCTGGCTCGTAGAAGCCGCAGGGCATGCACCAGAGGCACCCTGCGCAATGATCCGCCTGTTCAAGCATTATATCCCCCATGCCGTGCTGCTGCTCGGCCTGCTCGATCTCGGGCTGCTGATCCTTGCCAGCGAGATCGCCTGGCAATGGCGCGCGGCCCAGATCGGGATGGATCTGGGCGAGCTTGGCGGGCGCTCGATGGCGCTGTTCGGCACGGCGATGGTAATCTGGCTGGCGATGATCGCGGTCGGGGTCTACGGCCCCAACGCGCTGCGCAGCTTGCGTTTTGCCGGAGCGCGCGTGCTGGTTGCGATCAGCCTCGGGATCATTGCGCTGGCGGTGGTCGACTTCGTCATTCCGAGCGAGCTGTTCTGGCGCTCGACGCTGCTTTACACCATGGGCCTTGCGATCCTGGTGCTGGTCGCCGACCGGCTGCTGCTCAATTCATTTCTTGGCTCCTCCGCCTTCCGCCGCCGCGTCATGGTGCTGGGGGCAGGCGACCGCGCGCAGCGCCTGCGCGAGCTGGGTGAGAAACCCGAGACCGGTTTTGCGATCGTCGCCTATATCGCCATGAGCGACAACAACCGCGTGGTCGAAGAGGCCATCCCGCGCTCGGCGATCCATGACCTTGGCCGCTTCGTCGAGAACCTCGGCGTCTCCGAAGTGGTGCTGGCGCTCCAGGAACGCCGCAATTCGCTGCCGCTGAAGGACCTCCTGCGGATCAAGACCAAGGGCGTCCACGTCAACGACTTTTCCAGCTTCATCGAGCGCGAGACGGGCTGCGTCGATCTCGACACGGTCAATCCCAGCTGGCTGATCTTCTCCGACGGCTTTTCGAGCAGCCGGATGTTCTCGAGCGCGTGCAAGCGCATCTTCGACATCACTGCCAGCTGCATCCTGCTGGCGCTGACGCTGCCGCTCATCCTCATCTTTGCCGTGCTCGTGAAGCTCGACAGCAAGGGCCCGGCCTTCTTCCGTCAGACCCGCGTCGGCCTCTACGGCGAGCCCTTCACGCTCATCAAACTGCGCTCGATGCGCACCGATGCCGAGAAGGACGGGGCCAAGTGGGCCGAGAAGAACGATCCGCGCATCACCCGCCTCGGGCGCTTCATCCGCAAGGTCCGGATCGACGAGCTGCCCCAGACCTGGAGCGTATTGAAGGGCGAGATGAGCTTCGTCGGCCCGCGCCCCGAAGTGCCCTCCTTCGTCGAGAGCCTCGAGGAAGTGATCCCCTTCTACTCGGAACGCCACATGGTGAAGCCCGGCATCACCGGGTGGGCGCAGATCAACTACCCCTATGGCGCCTCGGTCGAGGACAGCCGCTGCAAGCTCGAATATGACCTCTATTACGCCAAGAACTACACGCCCTTCCTCGATCTGGTGATCCTGCTCCAGACCCTGCGGGTGATCCTGTGGCCGGAGGGCGCGCGGTGATGTGGCCCGGCGCCATGCTTCCGCTGGCGGGCCTGCTCGCGTGGATCGCGGGCGCGGTGCTGAGTGCATGCGCGATGCTGTGGATCTGGCGCAATGGTGAGCGCGCGCGTCCCGACCGCATCGGCCTCATGGCGGCGGCGGCGGCGAGCGCGGCATGGTGCACGCTGGCCGCCACGCTCGGCCCCGAGCATGGCGCGGCGGTGATCGCGGCGATGGTGCGCAACCTGTCCCTGATCGCGACGATCTTCAGCCTGTTCGCCGCCGACGGTCGCAGCAACAGCCTCAAGCCCGTGCGCCCGGTGATCCTGGCGCTGGTGCTGGTGCAGCTGCTCCAGCTGGTGGTGTTGTGGATGGGCATTTCGCTGGGCGGCACCGAGGAAGTCGCGCGGGCCGCCTATGATGCGCGGGTGCTGATCGACATGCTGGTGGCGATCGGCGCGCTGATGCTGCTCCACAACCTCTATGCGGGCGCGGCGAGCGCGATGCGTCCGGTGCTGCGGTGGACCGGCATGGCGCTGACCGGGATCTTCGCTTACGATCTCAACCTCCACACGCTCGCCTATCTCGGCGGGGCGATGCCGGCACTGCTGGGCGATGTGCGCGGGCTGCTGGCGGGCGGGATGGCGGTGATTTTCGCGCTCGGCATGAACGCGGCGGGGCCCCGGGTGCAATTCAGCCCTTCGCGCACGGTCACCTTCCGCACGCTCTCGCTGCTGCTGATCGGCGGATACCTTGCCGGCATGGTGCTGATCGCCAAGTCGCTCGCGCTTCTCGGCGGAGACGTTGCGCGGGCGAGCCAGGCGGTGTTCGTGCTCGCCGCGATCATTGCCGCAGGTCTCGCCCTGCCGTCGCCGCGGCTGCGCGGATGGCTGCGCGTCACCGCCACCAAGCACCTGTTCCAGCACCGCTATGACTACCGCCAGGAATGGCTGCGCTTCACCCGCACCATCGGCCGCGGCACCGCAGGCGGCGCGAGCCTTGAAGAGCGCGTGGTCAAGGCGCTGGCCGACATCACCGAAAGCCCCGCAGGCCTGCTGCTGATGCCCAACGAGCAGGCCCAGCTCGAACTGACCGCACGCTGGAACTGGCCGACCATCGCCGTGCCGGCGATCGCAGGCGAATTCGCGCTGTCGGGCCTGCTCGAACAGCACAACATGGTGCTGGCTCTCGCCGAAGCGCGCGAAGGAATCGACCACCACGGCGAGGGCGCGCAAGTGCCCGAATGGCTGATGGAGGCCGAGGACGCCTGGGCGCTGGTGCCGCTGATTCACTTCGATCGTCTGGTCGGCGTGATCGTGCTCGCCCGCCCGCGCAATCCGCGCCAGCTCGACTGGGAGGACTTTGACCTGCTGCGCGTCGCAGGCCAGCAGCTGGCGAGCTACCTTGCCGAGCAGGCCGGGCAACAGGCGCTGATGGACGCCAGCCGCTTTGACGAATTCAACCGCCGCATGGCTTTCGTGATGCACGACATCAAGAACCTCGTCAGCCAGCTCTCGCTGCTCGCCGCCAATGCCGAGAAGCACGCCGACAATCCCGCCTTCCGCGCCGACATGCTGGTGACGCTGCGCAATTCCGCCGACAAGCTTTCCGCGCTGCTGGCCCGTCTCGGGCGCTACGGGGCAGGGCAGGCTTCGGCGAGCGGCGAGATCGAGCTGGTCGCGCTCGCCAAGGGGATCGCCGGGCGCTTTGCCGGGGTCCACCCTGTGCACCTCACCCGCGAGGCGCCGGTGCGCGTGATGGGCAACCGCGAGGCGCTCGAACAGGCGCTGATCCACCTCGTCCAGAACGCCATCGATGCCAGCCAGAACCGCGCCCCGGTGTTCCTCGACATCACCGCCGAGGGCCTCTCGGGCAATATCGAGGTGGTCGATTCCGGCCACGGCATGAGCCCCGAATTCGTGCGCACCGGCCTGTTCAAGCCCTTCGTCTCCTCCAAGCCCGGCGGCTTCGGCATCGGCGCCTTCGAGGCGCGCGAGCTCATCAAGGCGATGGGCGGGCGGGTCTCGGTCGAGAGCCGCGAGGGGCTCGGCACGCGCTTTGCCGTCGCCCTGCCGCTTGCCGAGGCGGTGCGGTTGCTCGGCACAGGCGACAATCGTGATGCAGCAATCAAGGAGGCAAGATAGTGCCCGACAAGAAACCCGTGCTGCTGGTGATCGAGGACGATCCGGGCCTTCAGGCCCAGCTCAAATGGGCCTATGACGATTTCGAGGTGGTGATCGCAGGCGACCGCGACAGCGCGATCACCGCGCTGCGCCATGAAATGCCCGGCGTGGTGACGCTCGATCTCGGCCTGCCGCCCGATCCCGACGGCACCACCGAGGGCTTTGCCGTTCTCGACGCGATCATGGCGCTGAAGCCCGACACCAAGGTGATCGTCGCCAGCGGCCACGGTGCCCGCGAAAGCGCGCTCGCCGCAATCGCGCGCGGGGCCTACGACTTCTACCAGAAGCCGATCGACATCGACGCATTGGGCCTGATCGTGCGCCGCGCCTTCAATCTGCGCACAATCGAGGAGGAGAACCGGCGGCTCGTCGCTTCCTCCAGCGCCGACAAGACCGTGCTCGGCCGGATGATCACCGGCGCGCCTGAGATGGTGAAGGTCGCGCGCACCATCGAGCGCGTGGCCCGCACCAGCGTCTCGGTGATGCTGCTGGGCGCGAGCGGGACGGGCAAGGAGCTGTTGGCGAAGGGTCTCCACGATGCAAGCGACCGCGCGGGCGGGCCGTTTGTCGCGATCAACTGTGCCGCGATCCCCGAGAACCTCCTCGAAAGCGAGCTGTTCGGTCACGAGAAGGGCGCCTTCACCGGCGCGGTCAAGACCACCGAGGGCAAGATCGAAAGCGCCGACGGGGGCACGCTGTTCCTCGACGAAGTGGGTGACATTCCGCTGCCGCTCCAGGTCAAGCTGCTGCGCTTCCTGCAGGAACGCACCATCGAGCGCGTCGGCGGACGCAAAGCGATTCCGGTCAACACCCGGATCGTGTGCGCCACCCACCAAGATCTCGAGAGCATGATCGCCGCGGGCGCCTTCCGCGAGGACCTGTTCTACCGTCTTGCCGAAATCGTCGTTCGCATCCCGGGGCTGGCCGAAAGGCACGGCGATCCGGTGCTGCTGGCGAAAGCCTTCCTCAAGCGTTTCGCCGCCGAGATGAACCCCTCCGTCACCGGCTTTGCGCCCGATGCGCTCGCGGTGATCGATGCGCATGACTGGCCGGGCAATGTCCGCGAGCTCGAAAACCGAGTGAAGCGCGCGGTCATCATGGCCGATGGCAAGCTGGTCAATGCCGAGGATCTCGACCTTGCCGACCGCGAGGACGAGGATGCGCAGCTCCTCAACTTGAAGGCCGCGCGCGAGGCCACCGATCGCCGCGTGATCCGCCACGCGCTGTCCCGCAGCGAGGGCAATATCTCGAGCACCGCCAAGCTGCTCGGGATCAGCCGCCCGACTTTGTACGATCTGCTCAAGCAGTATGACCTTCAGGTCTAGCGCCCTTGCTGCCCTTGCCGGGGCGCTGGCGCTGGCGGCCTGCTCGCAAGCCCCCGCGCACCGGCCGCACCGCGGGATCGGGGAGGGCAGTCCTGCCTTCACCCGCCTGCTCGCCGATGCCGACAAGGCGATGGCGGACGGCGCGCTCGCCGATGCCGGGCGGATGCTTGACGAGGCGCGCGGCCTTGCGCCCGAAAGCCCCGACCTTTGGCTCGCTATCGCCCGGCTGCGGCTGCGGGGCGGCGAACACCTGACCGCATTGGAAGCAGCCGACCGCGCGCTCGCCTTCGGGCCCACCCACGCGCCCGCGCTGCGGCTGCGCGCGCTGATGGTGCGCGATGCCCACGGCGCGGCGGATTCGCTGGTCTGGTTTCAAGCCGCGTTGAAGGCCGATCCCGCAGACCCCGATACGCTGGCCGACTATGCCGCGACACTCGGCGATGCGGGCGAGGCGCGCGCCAGCCTCAAAACAGCGCGCGCGCTCGCCGAAGTGGTGCCGGAGGAACCCCGCGCGCTCTACATGCAAGCGGTGATCGCGGCGCGGGGGCAGCAGTTCACCATCGCCCGCAGCCTGCTGGGCAAGAGCGGTATGGCAGCGCGCGGCGTTCCGGCGGCGCTGCTGCTCGATGCGGTGATCAGCCTCGAGGAAGGCAATGCCGACAGCGCGGCTGCGAGCCTTGAGACTTTGGTCGCGCGCCAGCCTGCCAATGCGCGTGCCCGCGAGCTGCTTGCGCGAGCGATCTTCGATGGCGGGCGCGATGCCGAACTCATCCGCCGCTTTGCCCCTGAGGCGACCCTGCCCGAGGCCTCGCCCTATCTCCTGATGTTGGTCGCGCGCGCGCATGAGCGCCTCGGCGACCGCGCTGCGGCCGCGCCGCTGCTGGCGCGCGCCTATGCGCCTGCCCGCGGCAATCCGGTTCTGCTGGGCCTGCGCGACAATATGCCGCCGCCCAGCAATGCCATCCGCCGGATGCTGTGGAACGGGAATGCCGCGGGTGCCCGGGTCGATGCCAAGGCGCTGCGAACGCGCTTCCCGGCCTCGGCCGATGTCGCCGCGCTGACCGGAGACGCCTTGCTGGGCGCGGGCGATCCGCGGGCTGCGCTCACTGCCTATGCGCTCGCCTCTGAGGCGCGGCGGCCCTGGCCGATCACCCGCAAGGCCGCATGGACCTTCGCGCGTTATGGCAATCTGGCGGCGGCCGAGATGCTGCTCACGCGCCAGGTCGCAGGCGAAACCCAGAATGCCAGCGCGCTCGCCACGCTGGCCGAGCGTGAGGCGGCGCGCGGCGATTGGCGGCGCAGCGCGCTGCTGCTCGATCATGCGCTGGGGCTGGGGGCGGGGCATGACCCTGCGCTCCTCGACCTGCGCCTGCGCGCGGCGCGGGCGCTGGACGATAGCGACGCGGCCGAGCGCTTTGCCGGGCTGCTCGCCGAAGTGCGTCCGCGCAGCCTGACGGCGAAATAGGTCGCAAGCGCGCTCGACAAGGCCATGCGGGGAGGGCAGGGACGCCCCATCCATGCCCCGCCTTCTACAAATCTTCCCCTTCCTGCGCGACCCGATGATCGCCGTGCTGGTGATCGCGACCACGCTCGCGCTGGTGCTTCCGGCCGCGGGCGAGGCGCGGGCGACCGCGACCACGGTCTCCAATGTCGGGATCTTCGTGCTGTTCCTCGTCAACGGCATGCGCATCCGCCGCTCCGAGATCGCGCGGGGGCTGGCCAATTGGCGCTATTTCGGGCCGCTGATGCTGTTCGTGTTCGGCGCGATGACGCTGCTCGGCCTCGGCTTCGGGTGGCTGGCGGGCGCGGTGCTGCCGCCGCTGGTGGCGCTGGGCTTCGTGTTCCTCGGTTGTCTGCCTTCAACCGTGCAATCGGCGACCTCCTATACCAGCCTTGCGGGCGGCAATGTCGCGCTCTCGGTGGTCGGCGCGGCGCTGATCAACATCGCGGGCGTTGCGGTCAGCGCGCCGCTGTTTGCGCTCGTCGGCGGAGTGGGGGCAGGCGAGATCGGGGGCGAGGCGATCCTGCGGATTTTCCTGATCCTCGTCCTGCCTTTCGCCATCGGGCAGGCGGTGCAGGATCGCTTCATCGACAAGCTGATCGCCCACAAGGCGACGGCCGCCTGGCTTGACCGGTCGGTGATCGGGATCGCGGTCTATGTCGCCTTCTCGGGTGCGGTCGAGCAGGGGCTGGCAACGATGTTCTCAGGCGCCGACTGGGCCGCGCTAGTGGTGCTGGTTCTGGCGATGCTGGGGCTGGCGTTGGGTGCGGCGTGGGGCGCAGGCGGAATGCTGGGCTTGGCGCGCGGTGATGGGATCGCGTTCCTCTTCGCCGGCTCGCAAAAGAGCGTCGCGATCGGCGCGCCGCTTGCAGCGATCCTGTTTCCGCCCGCGAGCGCCGGTTTCGTGATCGCGCCGCTGCTGCTTTATCACCTGGCGCAGCTGGTGCTGGCCGCACCGCTGGCGATGCGGTTAGCGAAGAACGCTTAGGCCTTGGGCTGGTAGGTCTGGTCTTCGGTTGGGAAGCTACGCGCCCGCACTTCCTCGGCATATTTCGCCACCGTCCGGTCGATGACCCCGGCGATATCCTCGTAGCGCTTTACGAAGCGCGGCACCCGCTCGAACATGCCGAGCATGTCCTCGGTCACCAGCACCTGCCCGTCGCACTGGGCCGAGGCGCCGATGCCGATGGTGGGGCAGGCGACCGCCTTGGTGGCAGCGATGGCGATGGGTTCGACCACGCCCTCGATGACGATGGCGAAGGCCCCCGCTTCATCCAGCGAAACGGCGTCGGAGACGATCTTCTCCGCCTCGGCGTCCGAGCGTCCGCGCGCGCCGTAGCCGCCGAGCACGTTGACCGCCTGCGGGGTGAGGCCGACATGCCCCATCACCGGAATGCCCCGGCTGTTGAGGAAGGCGACCGTCGGCGCCATCGCCGCCCCGCCTTCAAGCTTCACCGCAGCAGCCCCGGTCTGCTTCATCAGATAGGCCGCGCTCTCGAAGGCCTGCTCGGGCGAGGCCTCGTAGCTGCCGAAAGGCATATCGATCACCACCACCGAATGATACGAGCCGCGCACCACCGCCGCGCCGTGGTTGGCCATCATTTCGAGCGTCACCGGCACGGTCGAGGGCAGGCCGTAGATCACCTGGCCGAGGGAATCGCCCACCAGCAAGAGGTCGCAATGCGCATCGAGCAGCTGCGCCTGACGCGCGGTATAGGCGGTGAGCATCACCAGCGGCTCGCCCGTCACCCCGTCGGTCTTGCGCGCCCGGATTGCTGGCACGGTGAGCCGCCGCATCGGGGCCGGGGTGGGGTTGGCGCGGCTCGTGCTGGTGTCGAGCTGGAAGGTCGTGGACATGGCCGAGGGTCTAGCGCCTGCGCGCTCCGGGGGAAAGCCCATGCATTGCCGCTTGTCTTGTCTGCATGTTGCGCTAGCGTGACGCCCTGACGATTGCGCGGGGGGATCTTGCGCGATCAGTGGGAGACCTATTCCAGATGTTTCTTGATCGGGTAATGCCGCGCGCCGCGCTGGCGTGCAGGGGGAACGGCTAATGGCCAGCAAACCGAACCGCTCCTTTGTCGAACGGATGTTCGCGAGGAAATCGATCGCTCAGGTGCAGCGCGAGACCCAGAACAGCGAGCTCAAGCGCTCGCTCGGCAAGTGGAACCTGCTGCTGCTGGGCGTGGGCTGCATCATCGGGGCGGGCATCTTCGTTCGCACCGGCAGCGCCGCAGCGCTCCACGCGGGGCCGGCGGTGCTGCTGAGCTTCGTCGTCGCCGGGATTGTCTGCGCCTTTGCCGGCTTGTGCTATGCCGAATTGTCCTCGACCCTGCCGGTCTCGGGCTCGGCCTATACCTATGGCTACACCACGCTGGGTGAATTCGTTGCGTGGACGATGGGCGTGCTGCTGCTGCTCGAATACGGGATCGCGGCAGCGGTCGTCGCGGTGGGGTGGGGCGGCTATGTCGTCAGCCTGCTCGCCGACTTCGGCTTGCAGATCCCGCCGCAGCTGACCGGGCCCACCGGCTACACGCTCATGCGTGACGGCGCGCCGGTGCTGGTCGATGGCCAGGCGGTCACCACGATCTTCAACCTGCCCGCCTTCCTGATCTGCATCGCGCTGTCGATGCTGTTGGTGCTCGGTGTGTCGGAATCGGCCAAGGTCAACAACATCATCGTCGCCATCAAGGTGAGCGTGCTGGCGGCCTTCATCGCGGTCGGCGGGATGATCGTGCTGACCAACCTGCCCGAGCTCATCGCCACCAACTGGACGCCCTTCATCCCCGAGAACACCGGCCCTGGCGAGTTCGGGGTCGACGGGATCATGCGCGCGGCCTCGATCGTGTTCTTCGCCTATATCGGTTTCGAGGCGGTCTCGACCGCCGGGCAGGAAGCCAAGGACCCGGCCAAGGATATGCCCTTCGGCATCATCGGCAGCCTCGTGGTGTGCACCGTGATCTACATGCTGGTCGCCGCGATCATGACGCTGCTGGTGCCTTACAACACCCTCAACGTCCCCGATCCGGTGGCGGTGGTGGTCGATGCCTTCGGCCCGCAATGGGGCTGGCTCGCCAAGATCATCAAGGTCGGTGCGATCATCGGTCTGACCTCGGTGGTGCTGGTGCTGATGTATGGCCAGACCCGCATCTTCTACACCATGGCACGCGACGGCCTGCTGCCGCACATCTTTGCAAGGGTGCACCCCAAGTACCAGACGCCATGGATCAACACGCTGCTGGTCGGGCTGATCACGGCGTGTGCGGCCGGGTTCCTCGACATCAACCTCCTGGGCGATGCGACTTCGGTCGGCACGCTGGCGGCCTTCGCCATCGTGTGCCTCTCGGTGATCTACCTGCGCCGCGCCGCGCCGGAGTTGCCGCGCGGGTTCAAGGTGCCGTTCTATCCGGTGCTGCCGATCCTCGGGATCCTGTCCTGTGGCTACCTGATCACCACGGTGCCGCTGCAGGTGTTGGGGCTGTTCTTCATCTATCTCGCGGTGGGGATGGTGATCTACTTCTTCTACGGTATCCACTTCTCGAACCTGCAGACTGGGCGGGATCAGGATGAAGGGCCGGATATGGGCGAATTCCCGGGACCGGTGGTCGACTGACCCCGTCCTTCCGGATGCGCTTCAAGGGGCGCGGGGAGCATGTCGCTTCCCGCGCCCTTTGCATTTGCAAGCGGGGCGATGTTGGAACATAATGCGAACAAATGAGTCGTTCCACCATGTTCTCCAAGCCGTCACCCGCCCGCGTGTTGTCGCGCCCCTTGCCCGAGCCGCGCTGGCGGCCGGGCCTCACTGCGCAGCCGTTCCACTCGGAAGTCTTCGCGCCCGCCAATGAGGCGAGCGGGGCGGGGCTGGCGCTGGCGCTGGCGCGCGATGCCCTTGCGGCCTCGGGCGAGGGAGAGGACGCGCGTCAGGTGCTGTGGGTGCAGGACCGCGCGGCGATCCGGAAGGGCGGACGGCCGTGCCTTGCGGGCCTGCCGCCCGACCTCGCCCACCGCCTGATCCACGTCGCCGCCGCCACGCCCGAGGATGCGCTCTTCGCACTGGAGGAGGGGCTGAAGTGCCGCGATCTGGCCTGCGTGATCGGCGAGATCGCAGGCAACCCCCGCGCGCTGTCCTTCACCGCCTCGCGCCGCCTCAGCCTCACCGCTGAGAAGCATGGCGTGCGGCTGTGGGTGGTGCGCCTCGACGCCGCGCCCGATCTCTCCTCGGCCCGGATGCGCTGGCAGGCGCGCGCCGCCCCGTCCGCGCCCGGCCGCTGGGACGCGGCCGCCCCCGGCCCTGCCACCTGGCACGCCGAACTGTTCCGCGCGCGTGCCCACGCGCCGGGTCAATGGAGCCTCAGCGATGACGCAGGAACCCTGCGCCTCGCCAGCGAGCCCGACCTCGACACCGCGCCGGATCTTGTCCATCTGGCTCGCCCGACTGTCGGTCGATCGCTGGCGGCGCGCGTCCACGCCTGAGGCCGATAGCGCCCCCACCGCGCTGATCCTCGAGACCGCGCACGGGCCGCGCATCACTGCGACCAACGCCGCCGGTCTCGCTGCGGGCGCGCGGGCGGGCATGCTGCTCGCCGACGCGCGCGCGCTGTGCCCCGATCTTGTCGCTATTCCCGCCGATCCCGCAGGTGATCTCGCGGCACTGGAGAAGCTCGCCCTGTGGGCGCAGCGCTGGGGCCCGTGGAGCGCGCTCGACCCGCCCGATGGTCTGCTGGTCGATGTCACCGGCGCTGCGCACCTGTTCGGGGGCGAGGCGCGATTGCTCAAGGATGTCGCCGCCGCCTTCACCCAGCGCAGCCTCACCGCCCGTGCCGCCCTCGCGCCGACGGCCGGGGCGGCCTGGGCGCTTTCGCATTACGGACGGGGCGCTGCGATCCTCGCCCCCGAAGACGATCCGCTGCGCCTGCTCGCCGACCTGCCAGTGGCGGCATTGCGGCTCGACGACGACGTGCTCACCGCGCTGCGCCGCCTCGGGATCAAGCGCCTCGGCGAACTGGCCGGGGTGAGCGGGGCGGGGGAGGATGATATCGCGCGCGAGGCCGCCGCGCGCGACGCGCTGCGCCGCCGCTTCCGCAACCGCCACTCGCCCGCCGCCAATCCGCTGCTGCGCCTCGACCAGCTGCTCGGCCGCGTCCCCGAGCCGCTGCTGCCGGTCATCGCCCGCCCGGTGCCGCTGGTCCAGCGCCGGCTGATGGAGCCGCTGCGCCACCGCGACTTGCTTGACCGCGTGGTCGCGGACCTCGCCGCCGACATGGTCCGCGCGCTCGAGGCGCGGGGGGAGGGGGCGCGGCGGCTCGAACTGGCGTTGTGGCGGGTCGATGGCGAGGTCCTCACCCGCCGCATCGAGCTTGCCGCCGCCAGCCGCGAGGCGGCGCACATCACCCGGCTGTTCGCCCAGCGGCTCGACGATGTCGACGCCGGGTTCGGGATCGAGATGGTGCAGCTGCGCGCCAGCTGGAGCGAGCCGCTGCACCTTGATCAAGCCGATCTCGATGCCGCGGCCGAGGACCACGGCACCGCGCTGGCCGCCTGCATCGACCGGCTGAGCGTGCGACTCGGCCCGCGCGCCGTCACCCGCCCGGTTCCGCGCGCCAGCCACATCCCCGAACGCGCGCAAGGCTGGCAGCCGCCGCTCGCAGCGGTCCCGCCTGCCCAGGCAGCGCTCGCCTTCCACACCCGCCCGCTGAAGCTGCTCGACCGGCCCGAGCCGATCGCCGTGCTCCATGCCGCGCCCGACGGCGTCCCCCAGCGCTTCCGCTGGCGGGGCGAGGTGCGCGAGGTGACCCGCGCCCAGGGGCCCGAACGCATCGCACCCGAATGGTGGCGCGAACGCTCGAGCACGCGCCTGCGCGACTATTACCGGATCGAGGACGCGGCCGGGCGGCGCTACTGGATCTACCGGCAGGGGCTGATCGGCGACGGACGCGGCGGCGTGCCCGAGTGGTTCCTGCAAGGCCTCTATGCCTGACACCCGAGTGCCCGCTCAGCTTTCCTTTACCCATTTGTGCGATGGTGGCTCCATGAACCTGAACTCGATCCCTCGCGCTTCGGAGCGTCGGCCGATGCACCTCACGGTCAAGAGCCGTGTGCGCTCGCGGGTGGTGTTCGTCGATCTCGTCGACCTGTCCGAGGGCGGGTGCAAGATCCGCGCAAAGCCGGGCTTTGCCGAGGTGGGCGACCGGGTGACGATGAAGGTCAATGGCATCAACGCGCCGCTCGGGACGATCGCCTGGGTCGAAGGGGGGATGGCCGGGGTCGCCTTCGAGGGCGCCATGCACCCCGCGGTGATCGATTACCTCGTCGAAGGCGGCGCCATGCGCGACACCGATCCGATGCTGCGCCGGATCTACTGATCGCAGCCAGGCACCGCTTGCAAGCTTTGCATTTGGCAGGCGAGGCTTTGGAACATATAAGGAACACACGAAAGGTGTTCCCCCGTTCCCATGGCCCAGCAATCCCTACGCCAACGCCTCGAAATCCTTGCCGATGCGGCGAAATATGATGCATCCTGTGCGTCCTCCGGCACGGCGAAGAAGAATTCGCTGGGCGGGAAGGGTGTGGGCTCGACCGAGGGGATGGGGATTTGCCACGCCTATGCGCCGGATGGGCGCTGCATCTCGCTGCTCAAGATCCTGCTGACCAACCACTGCATCTTCGATTGCCACTACTGCATCAACCGCAAGAGCTCGAACGTCGCCCGCGCGCGCTTCACCCCGCAGGAGGTGGTTGACCTCACGCTCAATTTCTATCGCCGCAACTATATCGAGGGCCTGTTCCTGTCCTCCGGCATCGTGCGCAGCGCCAACCACACGATGGAGCAGCTGGTCGAGGTCGCCCGCATCCTGCGCGAGGAGCATGATTTCCGCGGCTATATCCATTTGAAGACCATCCCCGAGGCCGATGCCGAGGTGATCCATCAGGCCGGGCTCTATGCCGACCGGGTCTCGATCAATGTCGAACTGCCTACCACCGCCGGGCTGACGCGGCTCGCGCCCGACAAGAACGCAGGGCAGATCGAGGGCGCGATGGGGCGCACCAAGGCGCGGATCATCGAGGCGAAGGACGAGAGGAAGCGCTTCCGCCACGCGCCGCGCTTTGCGCCCGCAGGCCAATCGACCCAGATGATCGTCGGCGCGGACGATGCCAATGATACCGCGATCATCGGCAAGGCGAGCCGGCTCTATGGCACTTTCGGGCTGCGGCGGGTCTATTACAGCGCCTTCTCGCCGATACCCGATGCCTCCGCGGTGCTGCCGCTCAAGCGCCCGCCCTTGCTGCGCGAACACCGGCTCTACCAGTCCGACTGGCTGATGCGCTTCTATGGTTTCGCGCCTGAGGAGGTGGCCGACGCGGCCGAGGCGGACGGCAATCTGCCGCTCGACATCGACCCCAAGCTCGCCTGGGCGCTGAAGTTCCGCGAGAGCTTTCCGGTCGACGTCAACCGCGCGCCCAGGGAGCTGCTGCTGAGGGTGCCAGGGCTCGGCACCAAGGCGGTCGCGCGCATCCTCGCCTCGCGGCGGCACCGGACATTGCGCTTGGACGATGTGGGGCGGCTGACGGCGTCGCTCGCCAAGGTGCGGCCCTTCATCTGCGCGCTCGACTGGCGGCCGACACTGCTCACCGACCGCGCCGACTTGCGGGTGCTGATCGTGCCGAAGTCCGAGCAGCTGGAGCTGTTCTGATGACAGCGATGCAGAATGTCTCGCTCGGCTCCCATTATGCCGTGCACCTCCCCGCGCCCGACGATTTCGCCTTCTGGCGCGAGCGCGCGCGCGGGCTCATCCAGTGCGACGTCCCGCCCGACCGTGTCTCGTGGATCCTGCCCGGGGGAACGGGCGATCTGTTCGCCTCCGAGGGGCCGTCTCGGAGCGAGAAGCGCTTGCCCGTGCCGCCCGCCGACCCGCGTGCCGTGCGCGCCAGCCAGCGCTTCCTGACCATCGCCCGCAGCGCCGCGCTGCACTCCGACCCCGCGCGTTTCGGGCTGCTCTACCGCGTGTTGTGGCGGCTCCAGAGCAATCCCCGCCTGATGGAGGATAAGGCCGACCCGGAGGTGCGCCGCCTCGAGGAACTCGCCAAATCGGTGCGGCGCGACGCGCACAAGATGCACGCCTTCGTCCGCTTCCGCGAGGTTCAGGAGGAGGACGGCACGCCGCATTTCGTCGCCTGGTTCGAGCCCGATCACCATATCGTGCGCGCCGAGGCCGCCTTCTTCATGCGCCGCTTTGCCAATATGCGCTGGTCGATCCTGACCCCGTGCGGGAGCATCCACTGGGACGGCGAGGTGATGCGCGAAGGCCCTCCGGCTCGGCGCGAGGATGCGCCGGGGGATGATCCGGTCGAAGACCTGTGGCGCTCCTACTACGCCTCGATCTTCAATCCGGCGCGGCTGAAGGTGGGGGCGATGCTCTCGGAAATGCCGAAGAAATACTGGAAGAACCTGCCCGAGGCCGAGCTGATTCCAGCCCTGATCGCCGGCGCACAGGCGCGCGAGGCGGGGATGGTCAGGGCCGGCGAGCGCCAAGAGCGCGTGAGGCCTGCGACGCTGGCGGAAGTCGCACAGGGAGCCGCCGCCTGCCGGGACTGCCCGATTGCCGAATGCGGCACCCGCGCCGTAGCGGGTGAGGGGGCGCAGCAGGCACCTCTGATGATCGTCGGCGAACAACCGGGTGATCAGGAGGACATCGCCGGGCGGCCCTTCGTCGGCCCGGCGGGGCAGTTGCTGGACGAATATATGCAAGCGGCCGGGATCGACCTTTCCAGCGCCTATGTCACCAACGCGGTCAAGCACTTCAAGTTCGCGTGGAAGGGCAAGCACCGCTTGCACCAGTCGCCGGGCGCCAAGGAGATCGACACCTGCCGCTGGTGGCTCGAAGCCGAGCGTGCGCTGGTGCAGCCGCGTCTGGTGCTGGCGCTGGGGGCGAGCGCGGCGCGCGGCTTGCTCGGCCGCACGGTCAGCGTCACCCGCGAGCGCGGGCGGGCGATCCGGCTCGATGACGGGGCGGAGCTGTGGGTCACCGTCCACCCCTCCTATCTGCTGCGCCTCGACGGGGCCGCGCGCGAGGAACAGGCGGCGCTGTTCGCGGATGATCTGGCGGCGGTGAGGGCGCGGCTCGCGTTGCTGGCAGGCTGACATGCCCGAGGGCCCGCTCACCCCTGACAAGCGCACGCTCGACATCGACCCCGATGGGATCGCGCCCCCGCCGCGCGCCGATTTCGTCGAGCTGGGGCTCGTCAGCTGCTTCAGCTTCCTGCGCGGCGCGTCGGATGCGGTCGATCTGGTGCTGGCGGCGCACGCGCTGGGCTACGACGCACTCGGGATCGCCGACGTCAATTCGATGGCCGGGGTGGTGCGCATCCACACTGAGGCCAGGACGCTCAAACTGCGCCCGGTGATCGGTTGCCGGATCGAGACAGTGGAGGGCCTCGCCTTCCTCGCCTATCCCGAGACCCGCGCCGCCTATGGCCGCCTCACCCGGCTCATCAGCGCGGGGCGGATGCAGACCCTCTCGGGCGAATGGCAGGACAAGGGGGTGTGCGAGATCGATCTGGCGCTGCTGGCGGAGCATTCTGAAGCCGTGCAGCTGATCCTGCTCCCGCCCGATGATCTGGAGGCGCGGCTTACCATCGCGGTGCCGAGCAATGTCATCCCCTTCCGTCGTCCCGGACTTGATCCGGGACCGCTTGCCGACAGCGATCCCGGCCTGCGCCGGGATGACGTGAGGGAGCTGCCCTTCGCCGAGCTCCTCCCCCACCTCGTCCGCCAACTCCCCGCCCTGCACCACCTCGCCGCGAGCTACCTCTACCGCGGCGACGATATCGCGCGGATCGAGCGGCTCGACAGTCTCGCCCGCGCGCACGGTCTTGCTCTGCTCGCTACCAACGACGTCCACTACCACGCCCCCGAACGCCGCGCGCTTCAGGACGTGATGACCGCGATCCGCCACAAGACCACCGTGGCGGCGGCGGGGCACCTGCTCCACCCCAATGCCGAACGGCATCTGAAAAGCCCTGAGCAGATGCAGCGCCTCTTCGCCCGTTGGCCCCACGCGATCCGCGCTGCCCGCGAGGTCGCCGACCGCTGCCGCTTCAGCCTCGATGAACTGCGCTACGAATACCCGGAGGAGATCTATCCCGACGGCCAGACACCGCAGGTCTTTCTGGAGAGCGAGGTCTGGGCCGGAGCAGGGCGGCGCTACCCTTCAGGCGTGCCCGATTCTGTCCGCGCCACGCTGGAGCGCGAGCTCGCGCTGATCGCCAAGCTCGATCTGGCGCGCTACTTCCTCACCATCAAGGACATCGTTGATTTCGCGAGGCGGTGCGATCCGCCGATATTGTGCCAGGGGCGGGGCTCGGCGGCCAACTCGGCGGTCTGCTATGTCCTCGGCATCACCTCTGTCGATCCGGCCAAGCACCAGCTGCTCTTCGACCGCTTCATCTCGGAAGAGCGGAAAGAACCGCCCGATATCGACGTCGATTTCGAGCACGAGCGGCGCGAGGAGGTGATCCAGTACATCTATGCGAAATACGGCCGCCACCGCGCGGGCCTGTGCGCCACGGTGATCCACTACCGCCCGCGCATGGCGATCCGCGAGGTGGGCAAGGTGATGGGCCTGAGCGAGGATGTCACCTCTGCCCTCGCGCGCACCGTGTGGGGCGGGTGGGGGCGCGAGATCAGCGAGAAGCACGCCGCCGAAACCGGTCTCGACATCACCGACCCGCACTTGCGCCGGGTGCTGAAACTCACCGAACAGATGATCGGCATGCCGCGCCATCTCGGCCAGCATGTCGGCGGCTTCATCCTCACCGAAAGCCCGCTGATCGAGACCGTGCCGGTGGGCAACGGGGCGATGCCGGAACGCAGTTTCATCGAGTGGGACAAGGACGACATCGACGCGCTCGGCATCCTCAAGGTCGATGTGCTCGCATTGGGCATGCTGACCTGCATCCGCAAATGCCTCGATCTGCTGGGCGCGCATCATGGCCGCCCGTTGACGCTGGCCACTGTGCCGCGCGAGGACCCGGAGACCTACGCGATGCTGCGCAAGGGCGATTCGCTCGGGGTGTTCCAGGTCGAGAGCCGGGCGCAGATGAACATGCTCCCGAGGTTACGGCCTCGGGAATTCTACGACCTCGTGATCCAGGTCGCGATCGTGCGCCCCGGGCCGATCCAGGGCGACATGGTGCACCCCTACCTCAAGCGCCGCCGCGGCGCAGAGCCCGTCCGCATCCCCGCGCCCGCACCCGAGCACGGGCCGCCGGACGAACTCACCAGCATCCTCGGGCGCACGCTGGGCGTGCCGATCTTCCAGGAACAGGCGATGAAGATCGCGCTGGATGCGGCCAAATTCTCCAGCCTCGAGGCCAACCGGTTGCGTAAGGCGATGGCGACCTTCCGCAGCCGCGGGATGGTCGATGAATTGCAGGACATGATGGTCGAACGCATGGTCGCGCGCGGCTATGACCGCGACTTCGCGCAGCGCTGCTTCAACCAGATCCGGGGCTTCGGCGAATACGGCTTTCCGGAGAGCCATGCGGCCAGTTTCGCGCAGTTGGTCTATGTGTCGAGCTGGCTCAAGTGCCACTACCCCGCCGCTTTCGCCGCAGCGCTGCTCAATTCGCAGCCGATGGGCTTCTACGCGCCCGCGCAGATCGTGCGCGATGCCGCCGAGCATGGGGTGCGGGTGCTGCCGGTGGATGTGAATGCGAGCGGGTGGGATTGCACTTTGGAGGGGGAGGGCGAGCCCTTCGCTCTGCGCCTCGGCCTGCGCCAGATCGACGGCCTGCCCGAACACGTCGCCGCCGCGCTGGTGAGCGCGCGCGAGGCGGGGGGGGCGTTCCGCGACATCGCCGATCTGCGCGCGCGGGGCGGGCTCTCGCCAGCGCATATCGAACGCCTTGCCAGCGCGGACGCTTTCACCTCACTGGGCCTCACCCGCCGGCAGGCCTTGTGGGACGCGCGCAGCCTGATCGCCGCGCCCGATCTGCCGCTGTTCCGCGCCGCGGGCGTGCGCGAGGAGGGGCTGGAGCGCGCTGCGATCCGCCTGCCCGCCATGCCGCTGTCCGAAGAGGTGGTGGCCGATTACCAGACCACCCGCCTCAGCCTGAAAGCGCACCCCATGGCCTTCCTGCGCGCCGATCTCTCCGCGCGCGGCTTTGTGCGCGCGGCCGATCTGCGGATGCGCAAATTCCGCTCCATGGTGCAGGTCGCAGGCGTGGTGCTGATCCGCCAGCGGCCGGGCTCTGCAAAGGGGGTGACCTTCATCACGCTCGAGGACGAGACCGGGGTGATCAACCTCGTCGTCTGGCCCGACCTTAAGGAGAAGCAGCGCAAGGTGGTGATGGGCGCGCGGCTGATGGAGGTGCGCGGGCGGGTCGAGTATGACGACGAGGTGATCCATGTGATTGCCCACGCCATGACCGATGCGACCATGCGGCTCCATGCCCTGTCCGACGACCTGCTCGACGCGCCGCTTGCGCGCGCGGACGAGGTCAACAAGCCGATGCCCGAGCGCGGCCCGCGCCCGCGCGACATGATCGACGAGCTGGTCCCGCAACCCAACGTGACCGGGCACCCGCGTGACCACAGGATCCTGCCCAAGTCGCGGGATTTCCATTAGGATCGCTGCGATGCCCCGCAAGAAACCCAACCCCCACCACCGCGCTGCCCGTCTGGCGCTCGCCGCGCTGATCCCGCTCGTGCTGGCAATCGCCGGATGGCAGTGGCTCCAGAATCACCCAGAGCACAACCCCTGGGCGCCGCTCGACCTTGATGACCCGCCGGGCTGGGCGACGCGCGCCAAGCTCGCCCGGCTGAAGGCGGATGTGAGCGAATGCCGCGCGGTGCTCGAGCGCAGCGACGTGGCCTTCACCGCGCTGGCCCCCACCGGCGAGGGCCCCTGCGCACGGCCCGATCGCACGCGGCTCGGCGACTATCCGCTCGCCCCCGACACGCCGCCCGTCACCTGCCCCGTCGCCGCCGCGCTCGAAATCTGGCGCCGCGACAGCGTGAGCCCCGCCGCGCGCCGGATCATGGGCAGCGAACTCAAGCGAATCGAGCACCTTGGCGCCTTCTCCTGCCGCCGGATGTATGGCGGAAGCGACGGCCCATGGAGCGAGCACGCCACCGCCAACGCGATCGACATCGCCGCTTTCGTGCTGGCAGACGGCCGGCGGATCAGCGTGCTCAAGGACTGGAACGGCGCCGGACCCGAAGCCCGCTTCCTGCGCGCCGTGCGCGAAGGGGCCTGCGGGAGCTTCGCAACCGTGCTTTCGCCCGATTACAACGCGGCCCACGCGGACCACTTCCACTTGGATCAGGACGACCGCTGGGCGGGCGTGTGCCGCTAGCGGCTAGACCGCTTCGAGCGCGTAGCCGGCCGAGCGCACCGTGCGGATCGGGTCCTTGGCGCCTTCGACGGTGATTGCCTTGCGCAGACGGCGGATGTGGACGTCGACAGTGCGCAGCTCGATGTCCGAGCCCGTACCCCACACGCCGTCGAGCAGCTGGCCGCGGCTGAACACCCGGCCCGGGCTCTCCATGAAGAACTTGAGGAGCCGGTACTCGGTCGGACCCAGCTGCAGCGCGCGGCCGCGGCGCTGGACCTTGTGGGCGACCGGATCGAGCCGCAAATCGCCGACCTCGATCGTCTCGCCGGCCAGCGCCGGGCGGATGCGGCGCATGACCGCGGCGACGCGCGCGAGCAGCTCGCGCGGGGAGAAGGGCTTGGTGAGGTAATCATCCGCGCCGGTTTCGAGGCCGCGGACTCGGTCATCCTCGGCCTCGCGGGCGGTGAGCATGATGATGGGGACGTGCGCCGTCTCCTTGTCGCGGCGCAGGCGGCGGCACACTTCGATGCCGCTGGTGCCCTCGATCATCCAGTCGAGGATGATGAGGTCGGGCACCTCTTCAGCCGCCAGCACCAGCGCTTCATCACCATCGCCGGTGGATCGCACCGCGTAGCCTTCGTTCTGGAAACGGTATTCGAGCAGTTCGGACAGGGCCGGATCGTCTTCGACCAGCAGAAGTTTGGCAGCGGACATGCGGCTGATGCCTCCTCAGGCCCGCAGGGGCGGGCTCGCCCAAGCGCTATGTGTCACTTGCGCGACAATTTGATGAAACCACATCGGGCAAGTTATCAACAGAGCCGCACGAGCGCGCTCAGCGGTCGCCTTCGGGCGGGTAGACCCCGGTTGCGGCGAAGTGGACCATCTCGGCGACGTTGGTCGCATGGTCGCCGATCCGCTCGATATTGCGCGCGACGAAGAGCAACTGGGCAGCGCTCGAAATGGTCGAAGGATTTTCGACCATGTAGCTGACAAGATTGCGGAAGATCGAGTTGTAGAAACCATCGACCTTCGCGTCGGTGGCGATCACTTCGCGGGCAAGGTCGGGGTCGCGCGCGGCATAGGCGGTGAGCACATCGTGGACCATCTCGCCCGCCAGCTCGCCCATGGTGGGGAGCAGTGTGAGCGGTTCGAACCGGGCGCGGCCCTCGATCATGCCGGTGCGCTTGGCGATGTTCTTGGAGTAGTCGCCGATCCGTTCTAGGACGCCGCCGATCTTCAGCGCCGCGATCACTTCGCGCAGATCGTCCGCCATCGGGGCGCGCAGGGCGATGATGCGGACCGCCAGCTTGTCGACTTCGGTCTCGAGCGCGTCGATGCGCTTGTCGCGCAGCACCACCTGCTCGGCCAGCACCTCATCACCGCGCACCAGCGCATCAAGGCTTTCCGCGATGGCGACCTCGGCGAGGCCACCCATCTCGGCGATCAGCCCGCGCAGGCGGGTGATATCCTCGTCAAATGCCTTGACGGTGTGTTCAGCCATCAGCCGTAACGTCCTGTAATGTAATCTTTCGTCCGCTCCTCGATGGGATTGGTAAAGATCTCGGATGTGGGACCATACTCGACCATCTTGCCGAGGTGGAAGAATGCGGTGCGCTGGCTCACGCGCGCGGCCTGCTGCATCGAGTGGGTGACGATGACGATCGCGTAGCGGCCCGACAGATCGTCGATCAGTTCCTCGATCTTGGCGGTGGCGATGGGGTCGAGCGCCGAGGCGGGCTCGTCCATCAGGATCACTTCGGGGTCGACCGCGATGGCGCGGGCGATGCACAGGCGCTGCTGCTGGCCGCCCGAGAGCGCGGTGCCCGAATCGTCGAGGCGGTCCTTGACCTCGTCCCACAGCCCCGCGCGGGTCAGCGAGCGTTCGACGATCACGTCGAGATCAGCCTTCTTTTCGGCTAGGCCGTGGATCTTGGGGCCGTAGGCGATGTTCTCGTAGATCGACTTGGGGAAGGGGTTGGGCTTCTGGAACACCATGCCGACGCGGGCGCGCAGCTGCACCACGTCCATGCGGCTGCCGTGGATATCCTCGCCGTCAAGCTCGATCAGCCCGGTCACCTTGGCCGCGCCGATCGTGTCGTTCATGCGGTTGAAGCACCGCAGGAAGGTCGACTTCCCGCAGCCCGAGGGGCCGATGAAGGCGGTCACGTAATCGGGCGAGATGTCGATCGACACCTCGTCGATCGCTTTCTTCTCGCCGTAAAAGACACAGACGTCGCGCGCGCGGATCTTGGCGCCTTCGTCAGCCATATTGGGATGGATCACAGTCACCAGCGTTTCTCGAACTTGTTGCGGAGGTAGATGGCGAGGCCGTTCATGGCGAGCAGGAACACCAGCAGCACAATGATAGCTGCGCTGGTGCGCTCGACAAAACCGCGGTCGATCTCGTCCGACCACAGGAAGATCTGCATCGGCAGAACCGTGGCGGGCGAGGTGAAGCCTTCGGGCGGGGTGGCGACGAAGATGCGCATGCCGATCAGCAGCAGCGGCGCGGTCTCGCCCAGCGCGCGGGCCATGCCGATGATCGTGCCGGTCAGCATCCCCGGCAGGGCCAGCGGCAGCACATGGTGGAACACCACCTGCACTGGCGAGGCGCCGATCGCGAGCGCGCCGTCGCGGATCGAGGGCGGCACTGCCTTGATCGCGTTGCGCCCGGAGATGACGATGACGGGCATGGTCATCAGTGCCAGCGTCATCCCGCCGATGATCGGGGCAGAGCGCAGGCCCGGGAAGGCGGCCAGGAACAGTGACAGGCCGAGCAGGCCGAAGATAATCGAAGGAACCGCGGCAAGGTTGCTGATCGAGACCTCGATAATGTCGGTCCAGCGGCCGCGCGGCGCGTATTCCTCAAGATAGAGCGCCGAGAGCACCCCGATCGGGAAGGCCAGCACCAGCGTCACCAGCATGGTCAGCATCGAACCCTTGAGCGCGCCCCAGATGCCGACCGATTGCGGCGTGGTCGCGTCCGAGCGGGCGAGGAAGCCCAGATCCCAGTTGCGTGCCAGCTTGCCATCGGCGGCGAGCTTCTTCGCCAGCGCCTGCATCTCGGGCGTGCCCTCGCCCTCGAGCGCGCCGCCGAGCGCGGAGGTGGTCGGCAGGTGGAAGACTTCGCTGCGGCCGATCAGCGTGGGATCCTCGGCGAGCGCCGCTGCAACGTCGCGCCAGGCGTCAGGCGCGATTTCGCCGGCGGCCTCGGCCCCGAGCTGCGCTTCGGCAAAGCTCGTCACGATCTTCGGCAGGCCCTGCATTTCGAGCGTCTGCCCGGCAGTGGGCGCGGTCAGCGAGGTCGCATCGCCGGTGATGCCGCTGTCGGGGAAGTTGATCGTCACCGCGAGCTCGGGGCGCTGGAACCCGGCGATCCCGTTGATCAGCATGTTGCCGAGCAGGAACACCAGCACCGCGACCGAGAAGGCCACGGCGCCAAAGCCGAGCAGGCGGAAATTGCGCTCGGCGCGGTAGCGCTTGGCGAGCCGCGCTTCGAAGGCGGCGGTGCGGGTCGGGCCGAGGGCCTGGGCCTTGTCAGCGGCGGTGGGGTTGCCGCCCATGGGGATGCTGCTCATTCGTAGGCCTCCCGGAAACGCTTGACGACGCGCAGGGCGATGAAATTGAGTGCGAGCGTCACCATGAACAGCACAAAGCCCAGCGCATAGGCGCTGAGCGTGGCGGGGTGGTCGGTGCTCTGCTCGCCGGTCAGGAGGTTGACGATCTGGACCGTGACGGTCGAGATCGGCTCCAGCGGATTGGCGGTAAGGTTGGCGGCCTGCGAGGCGGCCATCACCACGATCATCGTCTCGCCGATCGCGCGGCTGACCGCGAGCATCACGCCGGCGACGATGCCGGGGAGCGCGGCGGGGAACAGCACGCGCTGGATCGTCTCGGACTTGGTCGCGCCCATGGCAAGGCTCCCGTCGCGCATCGCGCCGGGGACGGCGGCCATCGAATCGTCCGCCATCGAGGAAACGAAGGGGATGATCATCACCCCCATCACGATCCCTGCCGCCAGCGCGCTCTCGGTTGAGGCGTTGCTGGCGCCCAGCGCCACGGCAGCGTTGCGGATCATCGGCGCCAGCGTCAGCGCGGCAAAATAGCCGTAAACCACAGTTGGCACGCCCGCGAGCAGCTCCAGCAGCGGCTTGATCCAGGTGCGCACGCGCGGATCGGCATATTGGGTGAGGTAGATCGCGCTCATCAGCCCGAGCGGGATCGCGACGACCATGGCGATGATCGCGCCGATGAAGATCGTCCCCCAGAACAATGGCACGGCCCCGTAGCGCGAGGTGTCGACAGCATCGGGGCTGCCCAAGGTTTCCGGCCCCCACTTGAGGCCGAACAGGAAATCGATCGGCGAGACGAAACTGAAAAAGCGCACCGTCTCGAACACCAGGCTGACGAAGATGCCGAGCGTCGTCAGGATCGCGACCAGCGAGGCGAGCAGCAGGATCATCAGCACCGTCCGCTCGACCCGGGTGCGCGCGCCGAATTGCGGGGCGAGCCGCAGGAAGGCAAGCGCGCCGCCGGCGATGGCGATCAGCACGGTGACGATGATTCCGATGGTGTTGTAATAGCCGAAGGCTTCGCGGAACGGCGCGATCAGCGGCTCGGCCTCGTCGTTGAAGACGCCTGGCGCCTCGCCCAGCGCAACCGCGCGCGCCTCGCCAATGAAGGCGTCACGCTCGAAGCCGAGTCCTGTCAGGCCCTGCGCCTCGGGCGTGGCGAGCACCGTTTGCAGCACGAGGTTGGGCGCAATCACTGACCACGCCGCGACAAAGGCGAGCACCGGCAGCACCACCCACAGCGCGACATACCAGGCATGGTAGATCGGGCGCGAGGCTGGGCGCAGGGCCGGGTCGCTCGACTGGAAGCTCCACGCCTTCGCGCGGCCCGCCAGCCAGCCGAGCAGGCCAAGGCCCAAAGCAATCAGGATCAGCGTGATCGGCGACATGAACAGCCTTCGTTTTCCTGCTGGGAGTGCGCGTTGGTCAATCAGGCCCGGAAGTGCGTGCCAAGCCCCTGCCGCGCCTACCGGTCCCTACGCCATGGCCGCGCCATGTTGAAGAAATAAGACACGTCTATGACACTTGTTGGGTTTGCTCGGTGAAGGAGCCCTCGGCTTCGCCGTCGGGGAGGGACGTTTCATCGGGCGGATCGGGTTCGGCAAGCGGCAGGCGCACCACCACGAGGGTGCCCTTGCCGAGCTCGCTGGTGATGTCGAGCCGGCCGCGATGGCGCTCGACAATGTGCTTGACGATCGCAAGGCCGAGCCCGGTTCCCCCCGAGGCGCGGCTGCGGCCGGGATCGGTGCGATAGAAGCGGCGGGTGAGATGCGGGATCTGTTCGGGCGCGATGCCTTCTCCCTCATCGACCACCGCGATCCGCGCCTGATCGCCCTGCGCAAGGTCGAGCGTGACGTGCACCGGCCGGTCGGCCGCGCCGTATTTGAGCGCATTGTCGACCAGATTGCGTACCACCTGTTCAAGCTGCTGGAGATCGCCCAGCACCAGCGGCTCGGCGGCGAGGTTAATATCGAGCCGGTCACCGCGCTGCGGCCCGGCCGCATCGCGTGCGGCGCGCTCGACCAGCGAGGCAAGGTCGATGCGATCGGTCGGCAATTCGTGCTTTTCGGCCTCGACCCGGCTGAGGCTCATCAGATCGCCGACCAGCGCCTGCATCCGCTTCGCCTCGCGCTCGATGATGCCGAGGAATTTCTTCGCGACCGGCGTCTCGATCGACCCGTCATCCTCCTGCAGCGTCTCGACATAGCCGAGGATCGCGGCGAGCGGCGTGCGCAGCTCGTGGCTGGCATTGGCGACGAAATCGGTGTGCGCGCGGCTGATATCGGCCTCAGCGGTCTGGTTGATGAACTCGAGCATCGCCAGCCGGTCGTCGATCGTCTGGCGGCTGATCTGCCAGATGTCCCCGCGCCGCACGAGCCCGCGCACGATCGCCTCGCCCTGGCGATTCTCGCCGAGCAGGCTGATCGCCTCGGGCTGGCGCAGAGCGACGCGCGCGTCCTGGCCGACGACATGCGGCCCCAGCATCTTCCTCGCCGCACGGTTGGCGAGCGCGATGGTGTTGCGATCGGTGATGACGAGGGGAATCGAGGAATGCTCGATCAGATCATTGATCGATTCGAGCGTGAGGCGCGGCTTGGCCTTGGGCTTGGCCGGCTCAGGCGGGCGGCCCGCGGCGACCAGCAGCGATCCGACCCACACCGTCAGCACCGCGACGGCGATGACGATATCGGTCCCCAGCAAGAGCAGCGCCACGAAGGTCACCGCCGCTAGCAGGATCCCGGCGATGGGAATGTTCTGGCTGCTGCCCATGCTGGCCGCCTTACAGGCTGGCGGCGGGCGAGGGAAGGGCGCGCGGCACGACAAGCCCCAAGGGACGCGTGCAAATGAAAAGGGCGGCGAGGCCAAAAGCCTGCCGCCCTGTCTGCCACTCTCACGAAGAGATGGTGACCCCTACGGGAATCGAACCCGTGTTTCAGCCGTGAAAGGGCCGCGTCCTAACCGCTAGACGAAGGGGCCGTCGCGATTGCGAGAGCGCGCCTTTAGGGGGGTGTTCGGGGACGGTCAAGCCTCGTCTGCGCAAAAAATCGCAGCTCTGGCTCAATCGGCGAAGGCGGCGTCTTCCAGCTGGAGTTCGGCGGCCGGGCGGTTGCCCCAATCGTCGATCTTGGCGCGCCCGGCGAGGTGGAAGCGGCGGCCTTGATGACGGTGCAGCAGGGTCTGGCCCATCTCGCTCTCCGCCGCGCGGAAGGCGATGGCCTTGAAGCTTTTGCCATCATTGCCGCTGGCGATCAGCCGCACGTGATCCTTGCCGACAATGTCTGCCTTGATGATCCGCACCGGCCCCACGGCAATGCGCGGCGCAGGCCAGCCGACGCCGTAGGGTCCAGCGGCTTCCAGCGTCTCGACCAGCTCGGGGGTGAGCCCGCCCGGCGCGAGCGCGAGGTCGAGCAGCATGGCGGCTCCGGCGCGGGCGCGTTCGACATCGCGCGCGAGGCGCTCGTCAAGGAACCCGGCAAAATCGGCTAGGCGGGCAGGCTCGATGGTGAGGCCCGCCGCCATCGCGTGCCCGCCGCCCGCGACCAGTAGCCCGGCCTCGCGCGCGGCGATGATTGCGGCGCCGAGGTCCACGCCGCTGATCGAACGCCCGGAACCCTTACCCTGCGTCTCGTCGAGAGCGATCACCACCGCAGGCTTGCCGGTCTTCTCCTTGATCCGCCCTGCGACGATCCCGATCACCCCGGGGTGCCAGCCATGCCCGGCGATCACCTGCACCGCCATGTTGTGCTGACCGGCGAGCTGCGCCTCGGCGGCCTCCTGCACCATGGCCTCGATCGCGCGGCGTTCCTCGTTCAACCCGGAGAGCTGGGCGGCGATGGTGCGGGCTTCCTCGGGGTCAGTGGCGGTGAGGAGGCGCACGCCAAGGGTCGATTCGCCGATCCGGCCGCCTGCGTTGATCCGCGGGCCGAGCGCGAAGCCGAGGTCGCTGCACTGGGGCGCGCGGGTCAGGCGGCTTGCGTCCATCAGCGCCGCCATCCCGATCCGCTCGCGCCGGGCAAGGATCTTGAGGCCCTGCGCCACAAAGGCGCGGTTGAGGCCGTGCAGCGCCGCGACATCGGCGACCGTGCCCAAGGCCACCAGATCGAGCAGGCCCATCAGATCGGGCTCGCGGCGATGCGCCCCGAAAACCCCGCGCGCCCGTAGCTCGCGCACCAGCGCTATGCCGAGCAGGAAGGCGACGCCGACCGCCGCCAGATGCCCGTGGGCCGCACCAAGGTCGCTCTCGTCGAGACGGTTGGGGTTGACCAGCGCATGGGCGGGGGGAAGCTCGGGCGAGCACTTGTGGTGATCGACCACGATCACGTCGACGCCAACGTCGCGCGCCATGCCCAGCGCCTCGTGCGCCATCGCTCCGCAATCGACCGTGACGATCAGCTGCGCGCCGCTCTCAGCCAGCTTGACCAGTGCCTCTCCCGACGGGCCGTAGCCTTCGAGCAGGCGGTCGGGGATATAGTAGCCCGCATCGAGCCCCAACTGGCGCAGTAGCTCGACCAGCAGCGCGGCGCTGGTGGCCCCGTCGACATCGTAATCGCCGTAGATCGTGACCCGCTCCTGCGCGGTGACCGCGTCGGCGAGGCGCGCGGCGGCGGTGTCCATGTCGCGGAAGGTCGAGGGATCGGGGAGAAAGGCGCGCAAGGTCGGCGCGGCGTGGCGGGCGAGATCGTCCTCGGCCACACCGCGGGTCAGCAGCAGCTGGTCGAGGATCGAGCGGCCCAAATCATGGGAACCCTCGCCCAGCTCCATGTTACCCCCGCGCCAGCGCCACGCCTTGCCCGAAAGCGAGACGGCAACGCCGAGCACCGGGGCGCCGAGACCGGGCGAGGGGGGGAGCGGGCGGGTGGCCATGCCCTGCCGATAGCGCAAAGGTGCCGGGGCGGACAGGTGGGCGCGGTTGACAATCGACAGGCGCGCAAGGAAGCCTTCCCGGCGATGGACAAGAACCCGCGCCTGCTGATCCTCTGGCACAGCCGCACCGGTGCGAGCGAGGCGCTCGCGCGGGCTGCGGCCGAGGGGGCGGGGGCAGCCGCATGGCTGGTCAATGCGGGCGAGGCGGAGCCCGACATGCTGCTCGCCGCGGATGGCTATATCTTCGTCTGCCCCGAAAACCTCGGCAGCATGAGCGGGCTGATGAAGGAGGCCTTCGACCGCGCCTATTACCCGCTGCTCGGAAAGGTCGAGGGGCGGGCTTACGCCACGATGATTGCGGCCGGATCGGACGGGGAGGGGGCCCAGCGCCAGATCGATCGGATCGTTACCGGATGGCGGCTGAAGCGCGTGGCGCCGCCGGTGATCGTGAACCTCGCCGCGCAAACCCCCGAGGCCATCAACGCCCCCAAAGCCGCTCCCGAGGCCGCGCTTGTTCAGGCGCGGGACACCGGCGCGGCGATAGCCGAAGGGCTGCGGCTCGGCCTGTTTTAAAGATTGCTCCAAAACGGGACGGGCGTGCCGTTTGGGGACTCGACGAGTTTCCGCAAACGCGCCAAATGGATGGCAGGGGTTAGTGGCATCTTCCGGGCCGTATACGAGGGGAGCCTGACAATTTCACATTCGCAGCGCGCTTCTCACGCCGAGCTGCACCTGCTGTTTGCCAAGGGCAAGCGGCCGGACCGGTATGCCGTCATTGCGTTTGCGGGCCGCCTGCCTGCGGTTAGCGTCAGCCATGATCCCCTCTCCAGCAACGCAGCCGATCGCGAAGCGGTGTGGCCGGGGCAGCTCGAATGGCTCGAGCTGCTGCGCGACGGGCTGACCTTCGATCTCACCGGTCTTGCGCCGGGGCCCGCCAGCGCCTTCCCCGCCGTCGCGCACCGCTTCGATCTTCCCGCCTTGCCTTCGCCCGGCGAATACGAGGCGATGGTGCTGCGCCCGGGCCCGCATCTCGCCGAAGGGGCGGCCAGCCTGCCGGTGATGCGCGAGCTGCTTGCGCTGGGCTGCGATATCGTGCGCCAGTTCGATGGCGTGCTGGCGGTGGGCTGGGGCCCAGCGGCAACCGCGATCGGGCGGCGATATTTTGAGTCCGTCACCAGCGCCTGGCTCGATGGCGGGCCCTTCCCCGCGCTCGGCCTCACCGCCTTCGCCGAGACTGCCGATGCAGCGCTCGAAAGCGTCGGCCTTGCCTTCTGGATCGGGCAGGAGCTCAGGATCGAGCCTCCGCTCAGCGCCGATCGGGTGGCGGCCACCCGGCTCGCCATCCGGCTCGTCAATCACCTCGTGCTCGCCGGCGGGCTGGCCGAGGACGACCGTATCATCGCCCCCGACGGTTCACGTCTCGTGCTGCGCCCCTCACGCAGCCGGGCCCTGATCAGCGTCTGGCGCGAGTAGGCATGCAGATTTGGGGTCACAAACACAGCCTTACGATTATCGCCTTCCGCTCGGTCAACGCGCGGGGCACGCCGGAATACAACCCGGGCCTCCAGCGCCACCACCTGCTCCCCCGCCAGCTCCTGTCGCAGCGCTGCTTCGGCCGCATGTTCGCCGAGGTCGGGCGCGTCAACGTCGGCTTCGACGACTTCCGTCTCAACGGGTTGCTGCTCCCCGCCACCGAAGCCGCCTCGGTGCGCAGCGGCATGCCGCTCCACCGCGGACCCCACCCGCGCTACAACGAGGTGGTGATCGCCCGCGTCGGGCGGATCGAGGCGCGCTGGGCCGATGTCCGCCTGCACGACAACGAGGCCGCACTCGTCGAGGCGCTGATGCGGCTCCACCTGCTGCAAGCCGCGCTGCGCTGCCAGCTCCTCGCCGAGCGCCGCCGCGTGGTGCTGAGCCGCAAGGACCCGATTGGCACCGGCTTCGACTTCTCCGAGCTCGATGCCATGGCCGAGGCGCTGTGGGCGGCCGAGTAAATTACTCCGCCGCCTCGGCCATCGCCGCCCAAGCGGTGTAGCCCGAATTGCTCGCGAGTCGCGCTTTGGCTTCGTGATATTCGCGCTCGAAGCGGGCGACCAGATCCTCGACCGTGCCGACTTCCTTGATCGTCCCGATCCCCTGACCCGAGCCCCAGATGTCCTTCCACGCTTTGGCCTTGGAGTTGCCGCCGCTGCCGAAGTTCATCTTGCTGGGATCGCTTTCGGGCAGGTTGTCGGGGTCCATCCCGGCGGCCTCGATCGAGGAGCGCAGGTAGTTGCCGTGCACCCCGGTGAAGAGGTTGGTGTAGACGATCCCTTCCGAGGAACCCTCGACTATGCCGTTCTTGTAGCCATCGGCGGCGTTGGCTTCCTTGGTGGCGATGAAGGCGCTTCCGGCATAGGCGAAATCGGCGCGCAGGGCTTGGGCGGCGAGGATCGTCGCCCCGTGCCCAACCGCGCCCGAGAGCGCGACAAGGCCGTCAAACCACTCGCGGATTTCCTGCATCAGCGCGAAGGGCGAAAGCGCGCCGGCATGGCCGCCAGCGCCGGCCGCCACCGGGATCAGCCCGGTCGCGCCCTTTTCGATCGCCTTATGCGCAAAGCGATTGTTGATGACGTCGTGCATCGTCACGCCGCCCCAGTTGCGCACCGCCGTGTAGATATCCTCGCGTGCGCCCAATGAGGTGATGACCATCGGCACCTGCCACTTCTCGCACGTCGCCATGTCGGCATCGACGCGGTCATTAGTCTTGTGGACGATCTGGTTGACCGCGAAGGGCGCGGCCGGGCGATCGGGGTTCGCGCGGTTGTGGGCGGAAAGCTCTTCGGTGATCTGGTGGAGCCACTCGTCGAGCTGCGACTGCGGGCGCGCATTCAGCGCGGGGAAGCTGCCGATGATCCCGGCCTTGCACTGCGCGATCACCAGCTCGGGGCCCGAGACGATGAACAGCGGCGATCCGATCAGCGGCAGGCGCAGGCGATCGAACGGGGCGGGAAGCGGCATCGGTTTCTCCTCAAAACGTTTCTGGCTTAACCCGTGTCTCTAGCGCGGGTTCCGAGGGTGCCAAGCGCGATTTTGCGAGTGACGTTACGTCACCCGAGCACATCCTCGATCCCGTAGAACCGCGCCGCGGTGCCCGCGAACAGCGCCGCCTTTTCCTTGGCGCTGGCCGAGCGAGCGAGGCGCTTGAAGGCGTTCCACAGCACCGCATAGTCCGCGCCCCAGTAGTCGACCGGACAATTGCTTTCGAACATCGCGCGGTTCGCGCCGAAGGCCTCGATGCAGGTCTCGATATAGGGGCGCCACAGCGCGGCGAGGTGTTCGGAGGAGTGCCCGGCGGCAGGGCCGTCCTCGGGAAGGGCGCAAAAGGCCATCGCTAGCCCGCCAAGCTTGACCACCACGTTCTCGCACTGGGCGAGTTCCTTGATGTTGCGGCGCCATTCGTCGAACCGCTCGTGCAGGCGGCCCTTGTAGCTCGCGAGGCCGACCGGCGTGCCGACATGGTCGAGGCAGATCGGCTGATCGGGGAAGGCGCGCGCCAGATCGATGAGGTCGGGCAGCTGCGGCTCGAGCAGCCAGGCATCGAAGGTCAGACCGCGCTTGCCGAGCTCGGCGAAGCCCTCGCGGAAGGTCGGATCGAGATAGAGGCCTTGCGGATGGTGGAACGGCGCGCCGAGCACTTGGCCGTCGGCGTCCCAAGCACCGGCATGGCGGATGCCTCTAAAGCGCGGCGAGGCGGCCTGCAGCGCATCGAGCACCGCACCCGCGCTAGCCCCGCGCGCAAGATCCGCATGGCCCACGATGCCTGCGCAATACCGCGCCGGGCCATAGAGCCCGCTCGCCGATTGCGCCGCGACGCCGTTCACGAACTCGACCTCGCCGACCACCTTCAACGCGTCGCCATAGGCAGAATTGTAGAAGGCGCCGCACTCCATGAAGACCGTGGCGACGATGTTGTGGCCGCTGGTCATGTGCGCGTGGAGCTGGTCGAAGGTGTAATGCGCGTGCGGCGCGATCGCGGCGATGAAGGGGTGGTGCGGCTCGGGGAACATGCCCACCAAGGCGCGCAGATCCCACAGGTGGTGGTGGGGATCGATGATCGGCAGGTCAGGCTCGATGATGGCTTCAGTCATGGTCTCTCCCTCTCGCTTCCTCGGCGCGGGGGCTGTTGTTCAGCCTCCCGCAAGGCGCCTTGCGGATTGTTGTGGACCGCAGGTGTAACGGCAAGGCCGCTGTGCGTCATCGCCGAATTAGGGGGGATCATCGGGGATGAAGCGGATCGGGCAAGCGGCATTGTTGACGGCGGCGGCGCTGGCGGTGAGCGGGTGCACGGTGCGGCAATATATGGGCATTTCCACCCGCACGCCTGTCACCGCCGAGGAACAGGCGCGGCTCGATGCAGCTCTGGCAGGTCCGGCGGTTGCTGCGGGCTGCCCGTGGAGCGCGGACGACGCAAAGCCGGTCAACGTGCCCTGCGACAGCCTCCCGCTGCCGCGCCTCGCGATGCTGGCGGGGATGGACCACAAGGCGGCGCTGCTCGAGCTGGGTATCCGGTTCGAGGAAGGGCGCGGGGTGGCGCAGGATTGGGGCGAGGCCGAACAGGCGTACCGTCTGGCTGCCTGGCAGAATTCTTATATCGCTGGCCAGCAGGTCGCCGGGATCGGCAGCCCGCCGGGACAAAGCTTCACGCCGATCATGGTGCCCGGCGCACCGGGCCTCGAGAGCGCTCAGGCCCGGCTTGCGAGCCTGCGTGCGCGCAGACGGACACAATAAACGCTATTCCACCGCCCGCACATAGAGGTGCCAGGTCGCATGGCCGAGCACCGGCAGGGCCACCATCAGGCCGAGGAAGACCGGCAGCATCGCCGCCAGCAACACCACCGCGATGATCGCCGCCCAGCCAAGCATCACCGCGAAATTGCGCCGCACTACGGCTAGGCTGGTGATGATCGCAGTGAGGAAATCATGCTTGCGCTCGACCAGCAGCGGCAGGCTGACTACAGTGATGGCGTAGAAGGCGAAGGCCATCGCTCCGCCAACCGCGCTGCCGACGGCGAGCATGGCAATCCCCTCCGGCGTCGCCAGAGCTGCGAGCGGATCGCGTCCCATCCCGCTTTCGCCCACGAAGATCGCGAAGATCGCATGGGCGACGATCATCCAGAACGAGAAGGCGACGAAGACGATCACCCCCATCGACAGGATCTGGTCGTCGCCATGGCCCTTGAGCGCGCCGAGCACCGCGCGCCAGGTCAGCTTCTGTCCGGCCGCGCGGCGGCGGCTTGCCTCGTAGAGGCCGACGGCGACGAAGGGCGCGACCAGCGGGAAGCCGGCGATGGCGGGGATCAGCCAGGTGAGATTGCCTCCGGCCAGCGTCGTCCAGCCGATCGCCAGCCCCGCGAGCACATAGACCCCGCCGAAGAACAGCCCGAAGCGCGGCATCGCGAGAAAGTCGCGCCAGCCTGCTGCGAGCGCGGCGCGCAGGTCCGCCCAGCCGAGGTCGGCGCTCGGCTGCGGCCGCGGCAGCGGGGCGGCGATGAGCGGCGAGGCTCCGTCCAGTCCAGTCACCGCGCTTTCCTCCCTCTCCGCCGGGCCTACTTCGCCATCTGCGGCTTCAGATAGCGGTCGAACCATTCGACCGTGCGCTTCAAGGAATCCAGCTGGTTCTCGCGCTTGCGGAAACCGTGGCCCTCGAGCGGGTAGAACACCGTCTCGACCGTGCGGCCCTTGGCCTTGAGGATGTCCTCGACCTCCTGCGCCTGTCCGCGCGGCACGCGGATGTCGTTCTCGCCCTGCAAGGTGAGCAGCGGCGCCTTGGCATTGGCGATATAGGTGAGCGGGGAGGCGCGGTCGTAGCCCTCGGGGTTTTCCTCGGGCGTGCCCATCAGGCTGCGCAGATAGGCTTTGAGCACCTCGTCCATGTCGCGGTACATGGTACGCCAGTTGATGATGCCGAACCACTGCACGCCGGCGGCGAACTCGTCGGGCGCCTTGCCGATCGCCATCAGCGTCATGAACCCGCCGTAGGAGCCGCCGAAGATGCCGACGCGTTTCGCATCGACATAGCCGCTCTCGACCAGGAACTGCTTGGCCGCGATGGTGTCCTTGAGGTCGCCGCCACCCAGATCGTTGTAATTGGCGGCCTGGAAGTCCTTGCCGTAGCCGGTCGAGCCGCGGAAGTTGGGCGCGATGATGATATAGCCGCGGCTTGCCAATGCTGCGGCGATATCGTCGAAAAAGTCGTCGGTCTTGCCGGTGGGGCCGCCGTGGGGGATGACGATCGCGGGGTTGCTGCCGTCGCGCTTCAAGTTGGCGGGCATGGTGACGAGCGCGCTGATGAGCGTGCCGTCAAAGCTCTTGTAGGTCACCATCTGCGATCCCGCGAGCGCCTCGGGCCGCACGCTGGCGAGCGCAAGCCGGGTGATCGGCGTGACGGTGTCATCGGCAAGATCGTAGCGGTTCAATTCGCCTGCGACATTGGCGGCCATGTTGACGACCAGCAGCGAAGCGCCGTCGGGCGAGCGCGGGTCGCTGCCGGAGGTGAAGTTGATCCCCTGCGGCAGCTTGAGCGGCGTTTCCGCGCCCGTGGCGAGGTCGAACTTCACCAGCGTGCTGCGCAGATCGTCGCTGCTCTCGACCAGCAGCGCCTTGCCGTCACGGGTGAAGCGCAGCGCGGACTGATCCCACACGATCGGTTTCAGCCATTTCCACTCCCCCGATGCGAGGTTGTAGAGCCCCGCCTGCGAGCGGCCCGTCCGCTCGTTGGTGGTGACCGCCAGCCATTTGCCGTCGGGGCTGACGTCGGCAACGAAGTAGATCGTGTCGTCCTTGCCCAGCACGCGCGTCGCCTTGCCGGTGGCGACATCGACGCCCCAGATCTCGGAGGCCGACGAATCCACATGCTCGCGATTGGCGAAGATGGTCTTGCCGCCATCGGCCCAGACCCGCGGCGACCAGCCATACGCGGGATCGGCCTCGGCGGTGAGCACGCGCACCGTGCCGTCGGGCGCAAGCACGGCGAGGTTGGATTGCGCTTCGCTGCGCGCCTTGACCGACAGCGCGATGAGGCCGTCCGCGCCGCCGGGCACCAGACCGGCCTCGCTCAGGTCAGGGGTGCGCGTGACCTGCTCGGTCGCGCCGCCGCTGGTGGGGACGCGGTAGACATCGTAATATTCGTCCCCGCCTGCGTCCTGCCGGAAATAGAGCCACTTGCCATCGCGCGAGGCGGCGAGCCCGGTTTGCGCGTCGTCGGACTGGGTCATCTGCAGCGGCCAGCCGCCCTGCGCCTCGGTGCGCCAGATGTTGTAGCGCCCGGTTAGGTTGGTGACGATGAAGACATGCTTGCCGTCCGCGCTCCACGTGGCGCTGCCGACGCTGCGCGAATTTCCGATATCCTCGAGCGGCACTTCGCGCGCCTCGGGATTGACGGGGGACGCGAGGCTCTTGGGATCGGTCACCGGCCGCTCCGGCGTGGCGATCTGCGCGGCGAGCGGTGAGGCACTGAGCAGCAGCAGCGAGACAATCATCGAACGCATGTTTTTCCCTCCCCCAAGGCCACGCACGGCGGCGCGAGGCTTAGGTAGATACCACCTTGCCTCGCGCGTTCCATAGGGAATCGGGAGCGGCCGCGCCTAGCCGCCTTGGGCCACCGCCGCATTGGCCGCGGAGAGCACCGCGCGCACGCTGGCGGTAGCGATGTCCTCGTCGATCCCGCAGCCCCAGATGGTGCTGCCGTCAGGGCTGCGGCATTCGAGATACGCTGCCGCGCGTGCGTCCGTGCCCGCACCCAGCGCGTGTTCGGTGTAGTCGACCACTTCGAGATCGACCCCGAAGGCCTCGCGCAGCGTTCCCATCACGCTCGAGATCAGCCCGTTGCCGCGGCCCGAGACCGATTGCTCGGTGCCCTCGACCGCGATGGTGCCCGCGAAGATCCGCGTGCCGTCGGCCGCGCGGCTTTCCTCGTAGCGCACCAGCTGGAAGTGCTTGGGGTGGATCTTGACGTGGTAGGCCTTGCGGAAGGCGTCCCAGATGTCGGCGGCATTGAGTTCGCGGCCCAGATCGTCGGCCATCGCCTGCACGTGGCGCGAGAAATCGGCCTGCATCTTCTTGGGGAGCTTGAGGCCCTGATCCTTCTCCAGCACCCAGGCGAAGCCGCCCTTGCCGGACTGCGAATTGACGCGGATCACCGCTTCATAGCTGCGCCCCAAATCGGCCGGATCGATGGGGAGGTAAGGGACGCGCCACGCTTCGTCATTCTGCGTCTCGCGCGATTCAAAACCCTTCTTGATCGCGTCCTGATGGCTGCCGCTGAACGCTGTATAGACCAGCTCGCCGCCATAGGGGTGGCGCTGGTGGACGGGCAGGTCGTTGCAATAGGTGACGGTCTCGATCACCCGGTCGATGTCGGAGAAATCGAGCTCTGGGTCGATCCCTTGGGTGTAGAGATTGAGCGCCATGGTCACCAGGCAGCAATTGCCGGTGCGCTCGCCATTGCCGAACAGACAGCCCTCGACCCGGTCCGCGCCCGCCATCAGCCCCAGCTCTGCCGCCGCAACGCCGGTGCCGCGGTCGTTGTGGGTGTGGAGCGAGAGGATCGCGCTTGTCCGATTGGGCAGGTGGCGGCCGAAATATTCTATCTGGTCGGCGTAGATATTGGGCGTCGCCGCTTCGACTGTAGCGGGGAGGTTCAGGATGATCGGGTGTTCGGGGGTGGGTGCGAGCACCTCCATCACCGCGGCGCAGACTTCGATCGAGAAATCGAGTTCGGCGGTTGAGAAGGTCTCGGGCGAGTACTGGAAGTGCCAGTCGGTGCCCGGATACTTCGTGGCTTCATCCCGCATCACCTTGGCACCCGCGACCGCGATGGCTTTCACCTCGTCCTTTGACATCCGGAACACGATGTCGCGCCAAGCGGGGCTCACCGCGTTGTAGAGGTGGACGATTGCGGCCCGCGCGCCTTCGAGGCTGGCGAAGGAGGTGCGGATCAGGTCCTCGCGGCTTTGCGTGAGCACCTGCACGATCACGTCCTCGGGGATCGCGTCGGATTTGACCAACCCGGAGATGAAATCGAACTCGGTCGCGCCCGCGCTGGGGAAGCCGACCTCGATCTCCTTCAACCCGATCTCGACCAGCAGGTCGAAGAAGCGCCGCTTCTTCACCGCATCCATGGGATCGATGATCGACTGGTTGCCGTCGCGCAGATCGGTCGAGAGCCAGCGCGGGGCCTTCTCGATCAGCTTCGAGGGCCATTGGCGGTTCGGCAGGTCGATCTGGCCGAAAGGGCGATACTTGGCGGAAGGATGCTTGAGCATGGGCATGGGATGAGGCTCGTCGCTTGGATGTCAGGGAAGCTGCGGCAGGTTACCCTTGGGAGCGGTGCCGCGCTGTCCGTGACGCGCGGCCTCCTACGCCCAAGGGCGCATAAGTCGAAGCAGCAGCGCAAGACCGTTAAGCGTCATGGGCCGCGTCATTGCCGATAATTGCGCAGCGCGCAAGCCGGGAATGCCCCGAATATCGCGCCGCGCTTACCCGCAGCGCGCGTCGCGGATGATGTTCTGCGCATCGAGCATGATCGAGAGGCGCGGATTTGTCGGATCGGGATTGACGTTGGCGATGCTGCCAAAGGTGACAAAGCGCAGATTGTCGGTGCGGCCGAGCATCTTGGCGATCTCGGCCCGGGTGGCCTGATCGGCGAGCTTGCCGATGAACTGGCCCATCAGCGGCGCGCCGCAGGTCCGGGAGGCCGGATCGGTCAGCGTGCCGGGGGCATAGGGGCCGGGGGCAGCGCCGGGCTTGGGCTCGGCGACGGTCGGCGCGACGGTCCCTTGCGCGACCGGAACGCCGCCCGGACCCGGCGTCGCCTCGCCTTTGCCGATGCGCGCGGCGAAGCTGTCGGCATCATTGCCGGGCTGCTCCGCCTCGCTGCCGCACGCGCTGAGCGTGAGGGCAAGAGCGGGAAGAGCAAAGGCGAAAGCGCGCGCGAATGTCATGGCTGCCGGATCCCTGTTATCGAAGCGTGCCCGCCCAAACGCCCCTTGCGTTACCGGTTTATGACATTCTTGTGCGCCCTACCACTTTGTTGCGTGAGGGCGGGCGAGATTAGTGTCGATGGCGGATGCGGTCAGGCGTCAGCTGGTCGATGCTTGTGACCCCCATCAGCCGCATCCCGCGCTCGATCTCGTCCTTGAGGATGCCGAGCGCGCGCTCGACCCCGTCCTGCCCGGCGGCTGCCAGCGCATAGAGATAGAGCCGCCCGCCCGAGGCCGCGCTCGCCCCGCTGCACAGGGCTTTGAGCACATGGGTGCCGCGCCGCACTCCGCCGTCGCAGATGATCTCGATCTTGCCGCCGACCGCCTCGACGATTTCGGGCAGCTGGTCGAAGGGCGCGCGGCTGCCGTCCAATTGCCGGCCGCCGTGGTTCGAGATCATGATCGCATCCGCGCCGATCTCCACCGCGCGGCGCGCGTCGCCCGCGCTCATGATGCCCTTCAATACGAAGGTGCCGCCCCATTGCTCGCGGATGCGGGCGGCGCTGTCCCAGTCCATCGCGGTATCGAGCATGGTGTTGAAATATTCGGCGATGCTCACCGCCTTGCCGCTGCCTTCGCTCACATGGGTGTCGAGGTTGGGGAGGCGGAATTTCTCCCGCAGCACGTAGTCGAGTGTCCACTTCGGGCGCGTCGCATAGCTCCACATGCTCGCCGGGGTGAAGCGCGGCGGGGTGGTGAAGCCGCTGCGCAAACACCGCTCGCGCTTGCCCGAAACGATGGTGTCGACCGTCAGCGCCAGCGCATCGAACTTCGCCGCCTGACAGCGCTCGATCATGTGGGTGTTGAGCCCCTTGTCCTTGTGGACATAGAGCTGGAACAGCTTCGGCCCCCTGGTGAGCGCCGCGATCTCCTCGATCGAGCGGGTGGCGAGGCTGGAGATGCCGAACCACAGCCCGTATTTCTCCGCCGCGCGCGCCACCGCCCGCTCGCCCTCCCAATGGAAGGCGCGCTGAACTGCGGTGGGCGAGAGCATGAGGGGGAGGGCGGAGCGGCGGCCGAGGATGGTGCAGGAGGTGTCGATCTCGGCCACGCCTGCGAGCACATCGGGCACCAGATCGACCCCCGCAAAGGCGGCGGTGTTGCGCGCCTTGGTCAACTCGTCATCGGCTGCGCCGTCGATATAGTCGAACACCGGGAAGGGCAGCCGCGCTTTGGCGAGACGGCGGAAATCGTCGATGTTGTGACAGTCGGAAAGGCGCATGACGGCGGACAGCCTTGAAGCAGGCCTAAGCCCAAGTCGATGACTTTTGTGCGGGGCCTGTCACCTTTCCTCCCTGTAACTTTTAAGAGTGAGCGCGCGAAAGACAGGCAGACCGGTCGTGCGGCATTTCTGCCCGCGGCCACCGGCACAAGGATAGCCCCGATGAAATCTGCCCGCCTGCTTCTCGCCCTTGCGGCGCTCGCCGCCCCGTTCGGCCTCGCTGCCTCGGCGCTTGCCGATGGCGGGATTTACGCCGCCAGCAACAAGATCGCGGTCGGCGGCTATGACACGGTCAGCTACTTCCGTGGCAAGGGCGTGCCGGTCAAGGGTAACGCGCAGTTCAAGGTGAGCTGGAAGGGCACCGAATGGCGCTTTGCCACGGCCGAGAACGCCGCCGCCTTCAAGGCCAATCCGGCCGCCTTCGCGCCGCAATATGGCGGGCATTGTTCCTGGGCGATCGCGCAGGGCTATCTCGCGCCGGGCGATCCGACCGCCTACGACATCGTCGGCGGGAAGCTCTATCTCAACTACGATCAGGGGATCCGCGCCAAATGGCGCAAGGACATCTCCGGCTTCATCGCCAAGGGCACGCAGGGCTGGGCGAAGATCCCGGCGGGCAAGACTTACGGCGGATCGTCCTGGTTCGGACTCTGATTCGCCCGAGGGGCGACTGGCGGGCGTTCCCCCCTTTGCGACCCGCCAGTCGTCTTCTTTTGCTTACTGCTTCTCGAAGGCGACACTGATGTCGAGTTCGACCTCGTCGCTGACGAAGGGGATGGCGTAGCTCACCCCGAAGTCCGAGCGCTTGATTTCAGTCTCCGCCTCGAAGCCGATGGTCGCCTTCTTGTTGTAGGGGTTGGTGCCGGCGCCGGTGAATTCGGCCTCGAAGGTGACGGGCTTGGTCACGCCGTTGAGCGTGAGGTCGCCGGTGATCATCGCCTTGGTTGCGTCCATGGGATCGACCTTCACCGCAGTCGATACGAAGCGAGCGGGCGCCGGGGCGGGGCCGAAGAAGTCGGGCTTGCCGCCGTCCTTGCCTGCGCGCAGCAGGTGATCGGTCAGGCCCTTGCTGGCGGTGGTGACATTGGCGACCGGGATCGTCACGTCGACCTTGGCGGCCGAGGGGGTGGCCGGATCGATCACCAGCGTGCCCGCGACATCGCCGAAGATGCCGAAATAGTCGTTGAAGCCGAAGTGGCTGACCTCCCACCCGATCAGCGAATGGTTGGGGTCGGCGGCATAGGTCCCGGCAGTGACCCGCGCGGGGTCCTTGGCGCCGGGGACTTGCGGCGCACCCTGCGCGGTCAGGGCAGGGGCGAAGGCGGTCATGCCGCCCGCCAGAACGAGAGCGGCAGCGGCGGCGAGGGTGGTGCTGTTCATAGGGGTTGGTCTCCTCAAGCTTGTGGAAGACCAATACCCGGCGCCCCGCGATGGTTCCACCGCTCGCCGCAGTTGCGCTTCAGTTCTTGGCCTTATCGACCAGCTTGTTCGCCGCAATCCACGGCATCATGGCACGCAGCTTCTCGCCGGTCTGCTCGATCGGGTGAGCGGCCGCCTGCTTGCGCGCGGCCTTGAGCTCGGGCTGACCGGCGCGGTTGTCGAGCACGAAGTTCTTCACGAAACGGCCCGACTGGATGTCGGCGAGCACGCGCTTCATCTCGGCCTTGGTTTCATCGGTGATGATGCGCGGGCCGGTGGTGATGTCGCCATATTCGGCAGTGTTCGAGATCGAATAGCGCATGTTGGCGATGCCGCCTTCATAGAGCAGGTCGACGATCAGCTTGGTTTCGTGGAGGCACTCGAAATAGGCCATTTCGGGGGCGTATCCGGCCTCGACTAGCGTTTCGAACCCGGCCTGAATCAGGTGGGTGATCCCGCCGCACAGCACCGCCTGCTCGCCGAACAGATCGGTTTCGCATTCCTCGCGGAAGTTGGTCTCGATGATGCCCGAACGCCCGCCGCCGACGGCAGAGGCATAGGCGAGGGCAACGTCATGCGCCGCGCCGCTCGCGTCCTGGTGGATGGCGATCAGGCAGGGCACGCCGCCGCCCTTCACATATTCGCTGCGGACCGTGTGGCCCGGGCCCTTGGGCGCGATCATGATCACGTCGATATCGGCGGGCGGCTCGATCAGGCCGAAATGCACGTTCAGCCCATGCGCGAAAGCGAGCGCGGCGCCGGGCTTCATGTGGCCCTTGAGGTCGTTCTCCCAGATCGCGGCCTGATGCTCGTCGGGCGCAAGGATCATGATGAGGTCGGCCCATTGGGCGGCAGCGGTGTTGGTGAGCACCTTGAACCCGGCGGCCTCTACCTTCTTGGCAGTCGCCGAACCTTCGCGCAGGGCGATGGCGACTTCGGCGACGCCGCTATCACGCAGGTTCTGGGCATGGGCGTGGCCTTGCGAGCCATAGCCGACAATCGCGACCTTCTTGGGCTTGATCAGATTGAGATCGGCATCGGCGTCGTAGTAGACTTTCATCAGTGTTCTCTCTTGTGCTTTGTATTCGTTAAACTGTTCAGGCGCCCTGCGCGCCGCGCATCATGCCCACGATCCCGGTGCGGCCGACTTCGACCAGCCCCAGTTCGCGCATCAGGGCGATGAAGCTGTCGACCTTGTCGGGCGGGCCGGTGATCTCGAAGATGAAGCTTTCGATGGTGGTGTCGACCGGCCGCGCGCGGAAAATGTCGGCAAGGCGCAGCGCCTCGCCCCGCTTTTCGCCGGTGCCGGTGACCTTGATCAGCGCCAGCTCGCGCTCGACATGCGGCCCGGCGGTGGTGAGGTCGGTGACCTTGTGCACCGGCACCAGCCGTTCGAGCTGCGCCTCGATCTGGTCGATCACCGAGGGCGGCCCGTTGGTTACGATGGTGATGCGGCTGACCGCATGGTCTTCGGTGATGTCGGCCACGGTCAGGCTGTCGATATTGTAGCCGCGCGCGGTAAACAGGCCGGTGATCTTGGCGAGGATCCCAGGTTCGTTATCGACGGTAACGGCGAGCACGTGGCGCTGCGAGGCGGCTTCGGTGATTTTCATCTTTGGTGTCCCTGAAGCAGCCTAGACCAGCGCCTTGGCTTCGTCGTCCATCGTGCCGTCGACCTTGTCGCCATAGAGCAGCATCTCGGTATGCGCCGCGCCTGACGGGATCATCGGCAGGCAGTTGGCATCCTGCGCCACCATGCAATCGACGATCACTGGCCCCGGATGATCGAGCATCCGCATGATGCCATCATCCAGATCGCGCTCCTCGGTGATGCGGATGCCCTTCCAGCCATAGGCCTCGGCCAGCTTCACGAAATCGGGCAGGCTGTCGGAGTAGCTGTTCGAATAGCGGCTCTCATAGGTCAGTTCCTGCCACTGGCGGACCATGCCCATGTATTCGTTGTTGAGGATGAAGATCTTGACCGGCAGGCGATACTGGCTCGCGGTGCCGAGTTCCTGGATGTTCATCTGGATCGAGGCCTCGCCCGCGATGTCGATCACCAGCGCGTCGGGATGGCCGAGTTGCGCGCCGATCGCGGCGGGCAGGCCATAGCCCATCGTGCCTAGGCCGCCGCTGGTCAGCCACTTGTTGGGATCCTCGAAGCGGAAATACTGCGCCGCCCACATCTGGTGCTGGCCGACTTCGGTGGTAATGATCGGCTTGCGCTGGTGGGTGAGGGCATAGAGTCGCTCGACCGCCTTTTGCGGCATGATCATGCCCGGGTTCTTGGTGCTCCGCTCAGGGTAGGCAAGGCACTCGCGCGCGCGCCAGCCGGCGATGCGGGCCTTCCACTCTCCGAGGTTCCGCGCCTGCCGGTTGCCCCACGCCTCGATCAGCTGGCCGAGCACCGTCCCGCAATCGCCGAGGATGCCGAGTTCGACCGGCACCACCTTGTTGATCGAGGAGCGGTCGATATCGATGTGGATCTTCTTCGAGTTCGGCGAGAAGGCGTCGAGCCGCCCGGTCACGCGGTCATCGAAGCGTGCGCCGATGCAGACCATCACGTCGCACTGGTTCATCGCCATGTTGGCTTCGTAAGTGCCGTGCATGCCGAGCATCCCGAGCCAGTCGGGGTGCGCACTCGGGAAGGCGCCAAGGCCCATAAGGGTCGAGGTGACGGGCGCTCCGGTGATGTCTTGCAAGCGGCGCAGCAGTTCGCTCGCCTCGGGCCCGGAATTGATCACGCCGCCGCCGGTGTAGAAGATCGGGCGCTCGGCATTGGCGATCATTTCGACCGCTTCGATGATGTGCTCGGGCGGGGCGACCGTCTGGGGCGCATAGCGATGCGCGCCCGCACGGGTCAGCGCGCGGCGTTCCGAGGGGATCGCGATCTGGACGTTCTTGGGGATGTCGATCACCACCGGGCCGGGGCGGCCGGTGGTGGCGATCAGGAAGGCTTCCTTGATCGTCGCGGCCAGATCGGCCGGGTCCTTCACGAGGTAATTGTGCTTGGTGCAGTGCCGGGTGATGCCGACGGTGTCGGCTTCCTGAAAAGCGTCGGTGCCGATCAGCGCGGTGGGCACCTGCCCCGTGATCACCACCATCGGGATCGAATCCATCCACGCGTCGGCAATCCCGGTGACGGCATTGGTCGCCCCCGGACCCGAGGTGACGAGCACCACACCCGGCTTGCCGGTGGCGCGCGCGTAGCCCTCGGCCGCATGGGCCGCGCCGGCTTCGTGGCGCACCAGAATGTGGCGGATGCGTTCGTCGCCGAACAGCTCGTCATAGATCGGCAGCACCGCGCCGCCGGGATAGCCGAACACGAACTCGACGCCCTGTTCGATCAGGCCCTCGACGAGGATCGCCGCTCCGCTCATCGCGGGGGTGTTGTCCGAAGGGGCATTGCCCGAAGGGTTGGGGGCCGGCTGACCGGTCACGGGGAACTCCATCAAGTCTTGCGTCAATAAGAAAACCGGCCCGACGCAGGGGGGTGCGCATCGGGCCGAGTGACATCGCCGCTAAAGGTCATAATCTGATAGGTCAAGCTCTATTTGCGCAACAATGATGCAAAAGTGACCTCAATGTCGATATTTTCAGACTCCCAACTGGGATGGACCCGCGGCCATTCGGGCGGGGGTTGGCGCCGGAACCAGGTGAACTGGCGCTTGGCGTAGTTGCGCGTTGCTTGGGCGCCGCTCGCGACCACCGCGTCAGCCTCGATCTCGCCGGCGAGCCACGCCGCAATCTCGGGCACGCCGATTGCGCGCATCACCGGCAGATCGGGATCGAGCTCGCGGGCGAGCAGCGTCTCGACCTCGGCAATCGCGCCGTTATCCAGCATCGCCTCGAAGCGCAGGTCGCAGCGGTCGTAGACCCATTGGCGCTCGGGTTCGACGATCAGGGGATGGAGCGTCACCTCCTCGGCGATCCCGCCCGCCTTGGCGAGCTGCCAGTCGCCGAGCGTCACGCCGGTCGAGCGTTTGACCTCGAGCGCGCGGGCGATGCGCTGGCTATCGCCCGGATCGAGCATGGCCGCGCGTTCCGGGTCCTCGAGTGCAAGCAGCTTCCAGGCGTCAGCCTCGTCCATCGCCCGCACCGTGGCGCGCACGGTGGGGTCGATCTCGGGTATGGGGGCGATGCCTTCGAGCAGCACCTTCAAATACAGCCCCGTGCCGCCCACAAGGATTGGCACCGCGTCGCTCTCGTGGCACTCGGCGATCTCGGCCTTGGCGTGCGCGGCCCATTTGGCGGCCGAGCAGGCTTCCGCGCCGTCCCAAGCGCCGAACAGGCGGTGCTCGATCCCCTCCATTTCCTCCTCGGAAGGCCGGGCGGATAGCACCTGCAGATCAGCATAGACCTGCGCAGAGTCGGCATTGATGATGACCGCGCGACGGCCATCCTCGGCGAGCCGGTGGGCGAGGGCGAGCGCAACCGCGCTCTTGCCGCTGGCGGTCGGCCCTGCAATGAGCGCGAGCGGATTTTCTGGAGTGACAGGTATGCTCATTGCGCGGCTGATAGCAGAGACTGAGACAAGTGAAACGCGTCTCGATGCGCTGGTCACCGCGCTGGGCGAGGCGGGGGTCCAAGTGACGGCTGCGGCGTTACCGGAAGGTAATGGCGGGCCTGAGGGCGATGCCGGCGTACTCGAACTCCACATGGATGGCAGCGACGAGGCTGCGGTGCTGGCGGCGATCGACGGCGCGTTCGAGACCCCCGCCATGCTGGTCGCGCATGACAGCATCACAGTGCCGCGTCTGTTCGTCTCGGACATGGATTCGACCATGATCGGGCAGGAATGCATCGACGAGCTCGCCGACTATGCCGGGATCAAGGACCGCATCGCCGCCATCACCGAGCGCGCGATGCAGGGCGAGCTCGATTTCGAGGCCGCCTTGCGCGAGCGCGTGGCACTGCTGGCGGGGCTCGAGGAGGGCGCGATTGCGACCTGCCTTGCCGAACGCATCACCGCCACGCCGGGGGCCAAGACACTAGTGGCGACGCTCGCGGCGCTGGGCACGCGGACCGTGCTGGTGACGGGCGGCTTCCACCACTTCGCCGATCCGGTTGCCGAGATGCTCGGCTTCCACCGCGTGGTCGGCAACCGGCTTGGGGTCGAGGGCGGCAAGCTCACCGGCGGGTTGCTGGGCCCGATCACCGACTCCGCGGTCAAGGCGGCGGTGCTGCGCGAGGAGCTGGCCACGTTGGGGGAGGGGGCGCACAGCCTTGCCACCGGAGACGGCGCGAACGACATCCCTATGATCGCCGCGGCGACCTACGGCTTTGCCTACCGCGCCAAGCCCAAGGCCCGCGCGGCGGCCAATGGCCGGGTGGATTCGGAGGATCTCACCGCGGTGCTCACCCTGCTCGGGGTGCCGCGGGCGGAGTGGCGCGAGGGTTGATCGCAGGTTCGGCACGGTTCATCGCGGAATGGGCTTCATTTCGCGAACCTAATCGGTTATTAACATTCGTGTAAGCAAGACTGCGCTAGCTTGCGCGTCGGAAGGATGGCCCCGCTATGACCAGCAAGACCCGCGAAGAATACATGCAGATGTTCGCCGCCGACGGCACCGTGCTGCTGCACCCCGAGCGGCCGCAGGCCAAGTACCGCCCCTTGCGCGCGGTGCGCAACTTCCAGACCCTGATGAAGGACAAGGAAGACACTGCGGCGGTCTTCAGGATCTTCGAATCGCTGCCGTCCAAGGACTTCCTGCCGCGGATCGCCGATCTCGCACTGTCCGAACAGGGCGAGGAGCTGCGCCGGACCGAAGCGTGGCTCCCCGAAATCCTCGACGATCACGCCACCCTGCGCCGCACCCCCAAGGGCAGCCTTGCGCACGCCTATTGCGACTTCATGGAGGCCGAGGGGCTGTCGGCCGCGGGGCTGGTTGCCGAAAGCGACCGCGCTGCCCGCCCGCGCTTTCCCGACCTCGTCGAGTGGTACATCAACCGCTCGCGCGACACGCATGACATGTTCCACGTGCTCACCGGCTACGGCCGCGACGCGCTCGGGGAAGCATCGGTGCTGCTGTTCACCCATGGCCAGCAGCCGAGCCAGGGCCACCTGCTGATCGGCTATGCGGGCGCGGCCAATATCAAGAAGACGGTCAAGGGCACCAAAGCCCCGGTGATCGGTGCGGCGCGCGAGGCGCACCGGATCGGCAAGGGCGCGCCGCCGCTGATCGCACAGCCGATCCGCCTGCTGCTCGAACGCCCGCTCGAGAACGTGCGCGCGTCCTTGCGCATTCCTTCGCCAGCGCTCTACCGCGAATGCCACCGCATCTGGCAGGCCGAGGGGGTCGACCCTTACAACCTGCTCGCCAGCACCAAGCCTGCCGAGCCTGAGCTGCTCGCGGCCTGAGCGGCGCTAGAGCCAGCTGGCGATCTGCGTCAGCGGCTTCTTGCGCAGCGCATGGGCAGGCACGGTCGCATCGGCGGCGGGCCGGCCGGCGACGATGATCATCACCGGCTTTTCCCATTCGGGCCGTCCGCAGACGCGGCGCAGGAAACCCATGGGCGAGGGCGTGTGGGTGAGCGTCGCCACCCCAGCCTCGTGCAGCGCAGCGATCAGCATCCCGCAGGCGATGCCGACGCTTTCATTGACGTAGTAGTTCTGCGTCTCCCCGTCCTCGTCGATCCCGCCCTTGCGCTGGGCGAAGACCACGATCAGCCACGGGGCGATCTCCAGGAAGGGCTTGTCGGCATCGGTCCCGAGCGGGCCCAATGCGGCGAGCCATTCTTCCCCCGCCTTCGCCTTGTCCCCGGCCGCGCCATAAAAGCGCCGCTCCTCGGCCTCGGCGGCTTCGCGGATGGCACGCTTGATTGCGGGCGAGGCGACCACCGCGAAGTGCCAGGGCTGGTGGTTGGCTCCTGAAGGCGCGCTGCCTGCCGCATCGATCGCCGCTTCGATCACCTCGCGCGGCACCGGCGCGTCCGAGAACCAGCGGCAGGTGCGCCGCGCGCGCAGTTTGGCCGCGAGCGCGCGGGCGCGGGTGATCGCTTCGGCATCGCCGAGGGGTTCGAGCGCGTAGGGCAGGGCGTCAGGATCGTTCATCGGCTTTCGTGTAACCTCGGTCGACGGGGGCATGGACTATTAACTGACACTCGTGTAAGTAGCGTTTCACGAACCCAATTCGCGATTCGCGCCAAGGACGTTACACGATGCCCGACACCGATCTTCCCCTGGTTGCCCCCGACCGCAAGACCTCGGGCTTTCGCCCGCTGAAGGTGCTCCACCACTTCGGCAAGCTGGTCGAGGACAAGGAGGACACCGAGCAGGTGTTCCACATCATCGAGGCGACCAAGGGCAAGCGCAGCTTTGCGCAGGCATGTGGCTTCGTGACCTCGCCCGAAGGTCGCCGGATGCTGGCTGAGGGGATCGACATTCCCGCGATGCTCGACGATCACGCCCGCTGGGCCGATTGCGGGCCCGAGACGGTCGCGGCGCATTACATCGCCTTCATGAAGCGCGAGGGGCTTTCGGCCGCAGGGCTGGTGGCAGAAAGCCACAAGTGGGCGCCGCCCGAAAACCTGCCGCAGGACCAGACCCACTGGTATTTCGACCGCCTGCGCGACACGCATGATCTGTTCCACGTGCTGACCGGCTACGGCCGCGACGCGCTGGGCGAGGCGAGCCTGCTCGGCTTCAGCTACGAGCAGAACCACAACACCGGCATCCTGTTTATCGCCTATGCCGGCGCGCGCCAGATCAAGAAGGTGAGCGGCACCAAGGCGCCGCTGTTCGCCGCGATCAAGGAAGGCCGCGCGCTTGGCCGCGCCGCCGCCAAGATCGCGCACCAGGACATCGCGTCGCTGATGCGCGAGGACATCACCGCCGCCCGCGCGCGAATGAACATCGGCAAGCCCGAAATGTACCGCCAGTGCCTCGCGATCCTGCAAGGCGAAGGCGTCTCGCGCGAGCAGCTAACGCTTGGCGGCGCGGGGGCCCAGGCGGCCTAAAGCCTCACCGCAATTCCTTGCGGATCACCAGCTTGAGGCCCGACCAGGTCTCGTCGATGGCGCACACCTTGGTATCGACGAGGCCGATCGGCAGACACAATTCCCGGATCGTGTCCTCGGTGATGTCGGTCGGGACCTTGGATGCCTTCTTGGGCCAGCTCACCCAGATCTGACCGTCCGGAGAAATCTGGTGGCGCAGGCCGGCGAGGTGCGCCGCCAGCGCCGCCTTCTCGGTCACGAAGACATGCGCGGCGTCGATCCCTTCGGCGGGGTCGGCGACGAAGGTCAGCTCGAGCGCATATTCGTCGATCTCGTCGATCACATGCTCGGGCATGGCGTCGAACCACACCCGCATCCCGTCGCGCAAGGTGAGCTTCTTCGCCAGCGGCGTGCCGGAGTATCCGGTGCTCATTGCGGGCTCGCCGGGCAAGTGCCGAGGATTGCCTGCGCGGCAGAGACAAGGCGTTCGGCTAGCATCTGGGGCGGAGCGGAGAGCTTGCCGGAGACCCACGCTCCCAGCGCAGCCATGACCGTACCGGCGATCAGGATGGCGTGGAGGCGGGCTTCCTCATGCCCCTCGAGCTCGCGCATCAGCAGCCGCGCGAGCAGCGCCTCGGTCCGCTCGGCGCCCGGTCCGGTCAGCATCTCCCGGCCGCGCTCGCGGTTTTCGTGGATGTGCTCCATCAGCCACACCATGTCGCCCCGCGAGCGACGGCCCACAAGGCATTGCGCGACCTGCCCGAGCAGCATCGACAGGCTTTCATCGAACAGCGCCTCGACCCCATCGAAATGGTCGTAAAAGGTCGAGCGCGCCACGCCCGCTTCGGCAACGATCTCGGCCACCTTGGGCCGGCTGTTCTGGCTTTCGAGCATCAGCCGGTTGAAGGTCGCGAAAATCTGGGCGCGGGTGGCGGTGCGGCTTGTCGGGATCGCACCGGACTTTTCGCGCCAATCGTTCATTGTCTTCACCCCTCGCGACGGGAACACCGGCCTCACTTGAAGGGAGTGATAGGCATGGACGATAGGAAGTTGCAATCGCTGGGTGCAGCGGGCGCGGTGCTGGCGCTGTCGGCGTTGGCGGCTGCGGTTCTGATGCACCATCATCCGCACGGCGGGGACGGGGCGGGGCTGGTCCGGGCTGTGCATGGCGGGCTCATCATGTTGATCGCGGTGCAGCCGGCGGTTCTTGCGCTTGTGGCGTGCGCTCTGGGCTGGCGGCTTCTGACTGCGCAGGCTGCGGCGCTGTTCGCTTTGGGAACCCTCGCGGCGATTCTTGCGGGCACCATTAACGGCTTCGTGGCTCCCGCGCTCGGCGCCTATCCGGCGGGCGAGATTGCGCTCGGCGTTGGCGCGTTTGGGTGGGAACTCAATCAGGCGCTGGCACGGCTCGGCGCGATCGCGACCGGCGCCGGGATCGTACTTTTCGCAGCCGCGCTGTGGCAGGCGGGCTGGCGTTTTATCGGGGGCGCAGGCGTGCTTGCGGGCGGCTTGACCGCCGCGCTGCTGGTAACCGGCATCATCGACATGCGCTTCTACGGCGCGATGTTCACTTACATCGCACAGCTGGCTTGGCTGGCGCTGCTCGGCGGAGCGCTTTTCCGCGCCGCCCGGGCCGTCAGCCTTCCATCCACTCCGTGAAGAAGCGCTGGTTGGCCGCGCGCAGCTCGGCGAGCGAGACGCCGAGGACAGAATCGCCGCCGACGGTGCCGATGCGCTGGAAGCCGATCTGTGCGGTCTCGTCGTTGCGGGTGCCCTTGGACAGCGCCTCGTTGAGCGCCGCGACATCGGGGACAGCAATCAGATAGCGCCCCTGATCCTCGCCGAACCACCACTGGGCGGGGGTGTAATCGGGGTTGCCCGCTTCCGTCTGGGCCCCGATGTTCCCCGCCAGCGCCATTTCGGCGAGCGCGACCGCAAGGCCGCCGTCGCTGAGGTCATGGACTGCGTTGACGAGGCCATCGGCGATCAACTCGTGGATGATCTCGCCCGCATTGCGCTCGACCGTGAGGTCGGTCGGCGGGGTGCGGCCGCCTTCCATGCCCTTGACCACGCGCAGCCACAGCGACTGACCGAGGTGCGAGCGGGTCGGATCGGGCTTGGCCCAGAACTCGGGGCCGACGAGATAGATCGCATCGCCCGCCTGCTTGAAGTGCATGGTCATCATCTTCGACAGATCGGTGATGATGCCGACGCCGCCGATCGCCGGGGTGGGGAGGATCGCCGAGCCGCCGCCGGTCGCCTTGCTTTCGTTGTAGAGGCTGACATTACCGCTCACGATCGGGAAGTCGAGCGCGCGGCAGGCATCGCCCATGCCATCCAATGCGTGGACGATTTGCGCCATAATCTCGGGGCGCTGCGGGTTGGCGAAGTTGAGGCAGTTGGTCACCGCCAGCGGCCGCGCGCCCACCGCGCACAGGTTGCGATAGGCCTCGGCAATCGCCTGCTTGCCGCCCTCGTAGGGGTCGGCGAAGACATAGCGCGGGGTGCAGTCGGTGGTGATGGCGAGCGCCTTGCCGGTGCCGTGCACCCGCACCACGCCCGCATCGCCGCCGGTCTGGAGCGTATCGGCGCCGACCTGCGAATCGTACTGCTCGGCGATCCAGCGGCGCGAGGCGAGGTCGGGGGAGGACATCAGGGTGAGGAGGTCAGCGGCCACATCGTCGGTCGCGGGCACTTCGCCCAAAGGCTTCACGCCGGCCCAGACGGCATATTCCTCCTTGGAGAGGTAGGGCCGGTCATAGAGCGGGGCATCGTCGGCGAGCGGGGCGAGCGGGATGTCGCACACCACCTCGCCATTGAATTCGAGCACCATGTGGCCGGTGTCGGTGACTTCGCCGATCACCGCGAAATCGAGTTCCCACTTGGTGAAGATCGCCTCGGCCATCGCTTCCTTGCCGGGCTGGAGCACCATCAGCATCCGCTCCTGACTTTCCGAGAGCATCATCTCGTAAGGCGTCATGCCGGTCTCGCGGCACGGCACCTTGTTCATGTCGAGCCGGATGCCCGCGCCGCCCTTGCTGGCCATTTCCACCGAGGAAGATGTTAGCCCCGCCGCGCCCATATCCTGGATCGCGACGATCGCATCGGTCGCCATCAGTTCGAGGCAGGCTTCGATCAGCAGCTTCTCGGTGAAGGGATCGCCGACCTGCACGGTAGGACGCTTGGCTTCGGCATCCTCGCCGAAATCGGCACTCGCCATCGTGGCGCCGTGGATGCCGTCGCGGCCGGTCTTGCTCCCGACATAGACGATCGGGTTCCCCAGGCCGGTCGCGGCGCTGTAAAAAATCTTGTCCTGATCGGCGACGCCTACGGTCATCGCGTTGACGAGGATGTTGCCATCGTAGGCCGGGTGGAAGTTCGTCTCGCCCGCAACCGTCGGCACGCCGACACAGTTGCCATAGCCGCCGATGCCCGCAACCACGCCTTGCACCAGATGCTTCATTTTGGGGTGTTCGGGCCGCCCGAAGCGCAGCGCGTTGGCATTGGCCATCGGGCGCGCGCCCATGGTGAAGACATCGCGCAGGATGCCGCCAACGCCGGTCGCAGCGCCCTGATAGGGCTCGATATAGGAAGGGTGGTTGTGGCTCTCCATCTTGAAGATCGCCGCCTGCCCGTCACCAATATCGATCACGCCCGCGTTCTCGCCCGGGCCGCAGATCACCCACGGGGCCTCGGTGGGGAGCTTCTTCAGGTGGATGCGCGAGGACTTGTAGGAGCAATGCTCCGACCACATCACCGAGAAGATGCCGAGTTCCGCAAGGTTCGGCTCGCGGCCCAGCGCGGCAAGGACACGCGCGTATTCCTCGGCGGAAAGGCCGTGCTGTTCGACGATTTCGGGGGTGATGGCGGTCATGTGAGGGACTCCTTGCGGCAGGCCCCTAGATCACCGTGCCGACGTCGCCAAGCCGCCGCGTCGGCGGAACCAGCGATTCTCCCCGACCCACGCGGCCAGAACCGTCAGCAGCGCAAAGGCGATGAGCGCCTGGATGTACAGGAACGGACCGGCAGCGGCAGGGTGGGGGGCGAACCAGTTGACGGCTTGGAGCGCCAGCATCACGCCCGCCAGCACCATCGGCGGCCCTGCCGGACCCCGGGTGCGGGCCAGGTAGAAGGCAAAGGCGCCGAAGGTCAGCCCCAGTTCCAGCGGCATCGCCACCCACGGCATGTTCCACAGCCCGAAGCCGAGCTTGGGTGGCGTGCCGTCGATCGTCAGGTCGGGGACGTGGACCACAAGATCGAGCACCCAGTGCGAAAGCACCACCATCCCCGCCAGCACGCCGAGGCGCAGGCTCCGACGATAGATCGCGACCAATGCGAGAACCGCTGCCGCCCAGACGCCCGCGCCCAGCAGGCTGTGGGTATAGGGCATGTGATGGAGATCGAAGGGCACCATCACGCTCGCCGTGGGATCGATGCGCATCGCCTCGATCCCGAACAGGGCGAGCGTGAAGAACGCCCAGTCGACCAATTGCGCGGCCACGAACATGGCCCCCAGCCGCGGCCGCTCCGGGCTGACCGCGGCGGCGACGAAAGCGGGGGCGAAGTGGCCGATGAACACAGGGGCGCCTGTAATGCTAGCTGACAGGCGGCACGAGCGGCGCGGCCGGTGCAAATTTCAGCACCGCCCAGCACGCGATCGAACTCGCCGCGCCCGTGACGAAAGCGCCCCATAGGATGTCGAGCACCGAGATATGGGTCGCCCAAACCTTCATCACCGCCTGTGAGGTCAGGTCAAAGGTCGCATAGCACAGCGCGCCCAGCAGAATCCCGTTGAGCATCGCCGCCTGCACCCCGCCGCCTTCAAGGCCCGGACGGATCGCGAACCAGCAGATGCCCGCGATATAGATGAGATAGAACGCCACCGCTGCCGGGGCATTGAACTTATCGGCCATGATCTCGCCGATCACCGGCTTGTAGAGATTGCCCGCCGCCCAGCGCAGCCAGATGATGTCAAAGGCAAGGAAGGCCACGGCCGCGACGCCGTAAGCGATGATCCACTTCAGCAGCATGAAAGCGATAATCCTGTGTTGTTGATCCCGGCCCGCCGCGCGCAGCCTTGACCGCGCCGGCGCGCCCCGTCAATGCTCGTGGGCATGGACGAGGGCACTTCATCACCGGCAGCAGCAGCGCCGGACATTTCCGCCATGAGCTTCGAGCAGGCGCTGGCCGCGCTCGAGGGGATCGTGCAGCAGCTCGAACGCGGCGACGTGCCGCTCGACCAGTCGATAAGCCTCTATGAACGCGGCGAAGCCTTGCGGGCGGCGTGCCAGCAGCGGCTCGATGCGGCGCAGGCGCGGATCGAGCGGATCGTGACCGCCGCCGATGGCCGGGCGACCGGCACCCGCCCCTTCGATACGGAGGGCTGAGGGCGATGCTGGCAGAGGCAAGCGGCAACGTGCTGGCTGAGGAAATCAGGCGCGTTCAGTCCGAAATCGATTCGGTATTCGACGCGCTCCTGCCCGTGCCCGATGACACCAGCGCGCGCCTGATCGAGGCGATGCGCTATGCCGCGATCGGCGGGGGCAAGCGGGTGCGTCCGCTGCTCGTTTGCAGCACGGCGGCGCTGTTCGGCGTCTCACGCGATGCCGCCTTGCGGGCGGGCGCGGCGATCGAGGCGATCCATGTCTATTCGCTGATCCACGATGATCTGCCGTGCATGGACAATGACGATCTGCGCCACGGCAAGCCGACGCTACACAAGGCCTATGATGAGGCCACCGCCGTGCTCGCAGGCGACGCGCTTCACGCGCTCGCCTTCGAGATTCTCGCCGATGATGCCACTTCCGAAGATCCCTTCACCCGCAGCGAGCTGATCCTGACCCTCGGGCAGGCGTCCGGCATGAGCGGGATGGCCGGCGGCCAGATGATGGACATGGTCGCGGACGAGGAAGGCGTGGTCTACGATCTTCAGGCCATCACCAAGCTCCAGCAATTGAAGACCGGCGCGCTGCTCGCCGCCGCGGTCGAGATGGGCGCGATCCTCGGCAAGGTGCCGCCGCAGGCCCGGATGCACCTGCGTGCCTATGCCCGCGACATTGGTCTGGCGTTCCAGATCGCTGACGATCTGCTCGATGTCGAAGGCGATATCGAGAAAGCCGGCAAGGCGCTGCGCAAGGACAACGAACAGGGCAAGCAGACCTTCGTCACGCTGATGGGTGTCGATCAGGCCCGCGATCAGGCCCGCGCGCTGGTCGATCAGGCTGTGCTGCGGCTCGCCTCCTATGGCAGCGAGGCCGATATTCTGCGCGCGCTCGCCCGCTTCATCGTCGAGCGCGATCGTTAACCAGCAAGAAGGGAGTGGGCCCATGGCATTCCGTCAATGCATTCAGGAAGAGAGCCGCGGCGGCGTGACGATGCGGGTGCATCGCTATGTCGAAAAGAAGATGGTCGCGCGCGGCCTGCCGACGGGCGTTGAAGGCCAGCTGCATTACATCGCCGAGCCCACCGAAGTGCACCAGCTCGAGATCGAGCTCAATAATGGCGCGGTGCTGATCCAGCCGGGCGCGCTGCAATATTCCTATGGCAACCTAACCGTCGACGTGATCCGGCACGAGGCGAACAAGGGCTTCTTCGCCCGCGCCGCCGCCTCGGCCGCGACGGGCGAATCCGCCCATGCCACCCGATACAGCGGCTCGGGCACGATCTGGTGCGAGCCGGTGCGCCGCCACTTCATCCTCGCCACCATGGATGGCCCGCAGGATGCGCTGTTGCTCGACGACAAGGCCTTCTATGCCTGCGCGGCGGAGATTTCGCTCTCCACCCACATGCACGCCTCGATCCAGGGGCTGTTCTCGGGCAACAGCCTTGCCCAGCCCAAGATCACAGGCGCTGGCGTGTTCGCGGTCGAAAGCCCCGTACCGGTCTACGAGATCGACGAAATCGCGGTGAAGCACGGGCAGGAAGTCGTGGTCGATGGCGATTTCATGCTGATGTATTCGGCCAGCCTCGACGTCAGCATCGGCCCGCTGGTGTCGGGCCTGCGGAGCGCGCTCAGGTCGGGCGAGGGCTTCGTCTACAAGCTGCGCGGGCAAGGCAACGTATGGGTCACGCCCTCGGCGCGGATCGCCTGAAGGCGGCAGCGCGCGGAAATATGGGAGAGAACACAAGATGACACGCCGCGTCGGGATCTATCCCGGGACCTTCGATCCCATCACATTGGGTCATGCGGACATCATCCGCCGCGGCTCCAAGCTGGTAGACTGGCTGATCATCGGGGTCACCACCAATCCGTCGAAGAACCCGATGTTCTCGACCGAAGAACGCTTCCGCATGGTCGAGCGCGAAGTGGCCAATCTCGGGCTCGGCAATGTCGAGGTGGTGGGGTTCAACGCGCTGCTGGTGAAATTCGCGCAGAAGCAGGGCGCGAGCGTCATCATCCGCGGCCTGCGCGCGGTCGCCGACTTCGAGTACGAATACCAGATGGCCGGCATGAACCAGCAGCTCGACGAGGAGATCGAGACCGTGTTCCTGATGGCCGATGTCTCGCTTCAGCCGATCGCCTCCAAGCTGGTCAAGGAAATCGCGGTCTATGGCGGCGACATCGCCCGCTTCGTCAGCCCGCCGGTATGTGAGGAAGTGATGGCCCGCGTGCGCGAGCAGGGGCTGAAGGGCGATTACTGAGCGCAGGTGCGCCATCCGCATCTGCATGTCCTTCATTCATTGCAGTGACAGTCCTGCGAGGCTACACGCCCGTCACAATCCGGATGGAACCATGATCAAAGCCAAGCTTGCCACTGCCCTTACCGCAATCGCTCTTTTCGCCGCCCCCGGCGCTGCCCTAGCGCAGGGGCAGAAGGACGACACGCCCCCGGTGGCCTTCGGCGAGAATGCCGAAAAGCCCGACGAGGACGCCGCGCCCGCCGCCGTGCGCACCTATGCTGCGATCAATTATGATGCTGCGGCCGATCCCGAGAATATCTGGGTGCTCGACCTGTCGAACGGCCAGCGCGTCAAGGCGCGGCTGATGGCGGACTGGGCCCCGGGCCATGTCGAGCGCATCAAGACCCTCACCCGCGCAGGCTTCTATGACGGCGTGGTGTTCCACCGCGTGATCGAGGGCTTCATGGCGCAGGGCGGCGATCCGACCGGCACGGGGCAGGGCGGCAGTGAGCTTCCCGATCTCAAGGCCGAATTCAACCCCATGCCCCACGTGCGCGGCACGCTCTCGATGGCGCGCGCGGCCGAGGAAGACAGCGCCAACAGCCAGTTCTTCATCGTCTTCTACCCGCGCTTCAGCCTCGACAAGAAATACACCAATTTCGGCCGGGTGATCGAGAACATGGAAGCGGTCGATGCGATCGTCCGGGGCGAGCCGCCGACGACGCCGACCTATATCGTCCAGGCCTCGATCGCCGCCGACGGCAAGGCCCCGCCGCCTCCGCCCGCTGCCGTGGCCGAGGACGCGCCGGTGACCCTCGACATGCTGAACGCCGCTGCCGGCAAGTAAGGCCCTTCCGCCGCCCGCGCCTTCCCGCTAGGGGCGCGCGCGATGAAGGTTGACCTGTTCGATTTCGATCTGCCGCCCGAGCGCATCGCGCTGCGCCCGGTGCGCCCGCGTGACGCGGCGCGGATGCTGGTGGTGCGCGGGGGTGATGCTCCGTTCGAAGATCGGGGTGTGCGCGATCTGCCGCAGTTGCTGCGCGCAGGCGATGTGCTGGTCTTTAACGACACCCGCGTCATCCCCGCCCAGCTCGAAGGCCGCCGCGCCGGGGGTGAAGCGAAGATCGGCGCGACGCTCCACAAGCGCATCGACTTGCGCCGCTGGCAGGCCTTCATCCGCAACGCCAAGAAGGTGAAAATCGGCGACCAACTGGTGTTCGGCGGCGGTGTCACCGCCATCGCCGAAGTACGCCACGCAGACGGCTCGCTGACCCTGTTCTTCGAGGGCGAGGAGCCGGTCGAAGTCCTGCTCGACCGCGCCGGCACCATGCCGCTGCCGCCCTATATTGCCTCCAAGCGCGGGGTCGATGAACAGGACCTCGAGGACTACCAGACCATGTTCGCGGTCGAGAAAGGCGCGGTCGCCGCGCCGACGGCCTCGCTGCACTTCACCCCGCGCCTGATCGAGGCGCTGCACGCCGCCGGGATCGGCCGGGCGATGCTGACGCTGCACGTGGGCGCGGGCACCTTCCTCCCCGTCAAGGCCGAGGACACCGACGACCACCAGATGCACGCCGAGTTCGGCCGCATCTCGCCCGAGACCGCCGACCAGCTCAACGCCGCGCGCGCGGCGGGAGGCCGGATCATCGCGGTCGGCACCACCTCGCTGCGCCTGCTCGAAAGCGCGGTGGACGAGGACGGCATCATCCAGCCCTTCGCGGGCGACACCGCGATCTTCATCACGCCGGGCCATCGGCTCAAGGCGGTCGACGGGCTGATGACCAATTTCCACCTCCCCAAATCGACCCTGATGATGCTGGTTTCTGCGCTGATGGGGCGCGAGCGGATGATGGCGGCCTATGCCCATGCCATCGCGCACGAATATCGCTTCTATTCCTATGGTGACTCCTCGCTGTTGCTCCCGTAACCGGGGGGCATGCCCGAACCCATCCTCTCGATCCGCGGCCTGACCAAGACCTACCGCAACGGCCCGCGTGCGCTCGATAATGTCGATCTCGATATCCATCCGGGCGAGATCTTCGCGCTGCTCGGGCCCAACGGAGCGGGCAAGACCACGCTGATCGGCGCGGTGTGCGGGCTGGTGCGGCCCACGGGCGGAACCATCACCGCCTTCGGGCAGGACCTGTCACGCGATTGGCGCAAGGCGCGTGCGCGGATCGGGTTGGTGCCGCAGGAACTCGCCACCGACATGTTCGAGACCGTGTGGCGCGCGGTCTCCTATTCGCGCGGCCTGTTCGGCAAGCCGGGCGATCCGGCGCTGATCGAGGAAATTCTCCGCAGCCTCTCGCTGTGGGACAAGAAGGACGCGCAGATCCGCGCGCTGTCTGGCGGGATGAAGCGCCGTGTGCTTATCGCCAAGGCGCTGGCGCATGAGCCCGAACTGCTGTTCCTCGACGAGCCCACCGCGGGCGTGGACGTGGAGCTGCGCAAGGACATGTGGGAGCAGATCGCCGCGCTCAAGCAGCGCGGCGTCACCATCATTCTCACCACCCACTATATCGAGGAAGCCGAGGAAATAGCCGACCGCGTCGGCATCATCCAGGGCGGGCGCATCCGCATGGTCGACGAGAAACGCGCGATGATGGAGCGGCTCGGCACCACCGAGGCGGTGATCGAGCTTGCCGCGCCGCTTGCCTCAGTGCCGGAACCGCTGGCGGGCTTCGGCGCCGTATTGTCCGAGGGCGGCACCCGCCTCATCTATCGCGGCGGGAACGGGGAGGGGAAGGGCCGCGCCGAGGTAGCGCAGCTCGCGCAAGGCCTGACCCGAGCGGGGATCGGCTTCACCAGCCTCGACATCCACGATTCGTCGCTCGAGGACATCTTCGTTAGCCTGCTCGGCGAGAAGGAGGCCGCGTGATGCACTTCAATCCGCGCAGCGCCTTTGCCATCTACCAGCGCGAGATGGCGCGCGCCTTCCGCACCGCGTTCCAGTCGATCCTGTCGCCGGTGCTGACCACCTCGCTCTATTTCGTGGTGTTCGGCAGCGTGATCGGTGCGCGCATGGAGCCGGTCGGCGGGGTTCCCTACGGGGCCTTCATCATCCCCGGCCTGCTGATGCTGACCCTGCTCGGCGAGACCACTAGCAATGCGAGCTTCGGCATCTACATGCCGCGCTTCACCGGGACGATCTACGAACTGCTCTCCGCGCCCGTGGGCGTGGCCGAAACGCTGGCGGGCTTCGTTGGCGCGGCGGCCACCAAGGGGCTGATTCTCGCCGCGATCATCCTCGCCACCGCGCGGCTTTTCGTCGATTACGAGATCGCCTACCCGCTGCTCGCGGCATTCTACATCATGCTGGTCGCGGCGAGCTTTGCACTGTTCGGCTTCATCCTCGGCGTCTGGGCCGACAGCTTCGAGAAGCTCGGCATCATTCCGATGCTGATCCTCACCCCGCTGACCTTCCTCGGCGGCACCTTCTATTCGATTCGCGACCTGCCGCAGCCCTGGGACGCCATCGCGCTCGCCAATCCGATCGCCTTTCTGGTGAGCGGCTTGCGCTATTCCTTCTACGGTGTGGCGGATGTGCCAATCGCCGTCTCGCTCGGGCTGACGCTCGGGCTCTTGACCACCTGCGTGATTATCATCGCGGTGATCTTCCGCACCGGGTGGCGGCTGCGAGAGTAATCCAGATTAGCCTTTGCATTCATTTATCCGACATTATGCACCGTCAGCCCGACATTAAAGAATAACCCTAGCTTTGTTTATTTCGCAGGCAGGCCGATCCTCCTAGCCTCCGTCCGACGTCGCACCTCCCGCGGCGGTATGCAAATGGACGGAACAAAGCACATGAAGAAGCTCGTCTTCACCTCGCTTATGGCAGCCGGAGCCTTCGCGCTTCCCGTTGCCGCTCAGGCGCAGGACACCACCAAGCCCGACATCACCATCGGCGCATCGGTCGGCATGCATGACCTCGGCGTCGATCTCGGCGACCTCGACGCTGACGACGGCGAGTTCAATGACTTCAACATCGATGACACCGCCGAAATCTACGGCGGCTTTGCCGCGATCGACGTGCCTGTCGGCGAAAGCATGTTCGCCGGCGTCGAAGGCAATTTCCACCTCGGCAGCGGCCCGATCGAGTCCGAATATGGCGTGTCGGGTCGTCTCGGCTTCAAGACCAAGGGCGGCAGCAAGATCTACGCCCGCGGCGGTTACCAGTGGGTCGACCTCGACGCCGGCGAACTGATCGACGACCCCGATTTCGACGAGAACGATTTCGATCTCGACACCACCGCGGGTGACTACCTCGTCGGCGTCGGCGTCGAAGTGCCGATCAGCAGCGTCGTGCTGCGCGCCAATGTCGACACCATCGCGTTCGACACCCTGCGCGGCACCGTGGGCGTAGGCATCAAGTTCTAAGCCTTAGCCGCTCAGGCGGACACGCGAAGGGGCAGGGGATACGAGGCACGTTTCCCGGCCCCTTTTGCTTGCCCCGATTCTCTTGCTGGAACGTGACAGCACGGCCCATGGCCGCTAGGGGCGCAGCCGCAATGACCCCGCCCCGTTTCTCCTTCACCCTCCACGCGACCTCCGGCAAGGCGCGCACCGGCACGATCGCCATGCAGCGCGGCGGGATCCGCACGCCCGCGTTCATGCCGGTCGGCACCGCCGCCACGGTCAAGGCGATGAAGCCCGAGGCCGTGCGCCAGACCGGCGCCGACATCATCCTCGGCAACACCTACCACCTGATGCTGCGCCCCGGCGCCGAGCGTGTGGCGCGATTGGGCGGCCTCCACCGCTTCATGAACTGGGAGCGCCCGATCCTCACCGATTCCGGCGGCTATCAGGTCATGAGCCTCAGCGAGCTGCGCAAGCTCACCGAGGAAGGGGTTGAGTTCAAAAGCCACCTCGATGGCTCGAAGCACATGATCACGCCCGAACGCAGCATGGAAATCCAGCGCCTGCTCGGGAGCGATATCGTCATGGCCTTCGACGAATGCCCCCGCGCCGACCGCCCGCGTGACGAGATCGCGACCTCGATGGAGCTCTCGATGCGCTGGGCCAAGCGCAGCCGCGAGGGTTTTGACAGCGGCGAGGAACACGCCGCCCGCGCTGCGCTGTTCGGCATCCAGCAGGGCGCGCTGCACGAAGACCTGCGCCGGATCAGCGCCGACAAGCTCATCGACGTGGGCTTTGATGGCTATGCGGTCGGCGGCCTTGCGGTGGGAGAGGGGCAGGAGGCGATGTTCGGCGTGCTCGACTATGCCCCCGACATGCTCCCCGCGGATAGCCCGCGCTACCTCATGGGCGTGGGCAAGCCAGACGACCTCGTCGGCGCGGTCGAGCGCGGGATCGACATGTTCGATTGCGTGCTCCCGACCCGCTCGGGCCGCAACGGGCAAGCGTTCACGTGGAACGGCCCGCTCAACCTGCGCAACGCCCGCTTTGCCGAGGATACCGGCCGGCTGGACGAGCGCTGCCGGTGCCCGGTCTGCACCACCTATTCCCGCGCCTATATCCACCATCTCGTGAAGTCGGGCGAGATGCTCGGCGCGATGCTGGTGACCGAGCACAATCTCAGCTTCTATCAGGCCCTGATGCAGGCGATGCGCGAGGCGATTGCGGGCGGGGATTTTGCAGGCTTTGCGCGGCAATTCCGGACGGATTATCTGCGCCTCAAGGATTGAACTTCAGCCGCTGGCCACTATCCTCGGATATGTAAGGGTCTGGAGTTGCACATGACATTTGCCACTATCACCGCGCCGCTGCGCGCAGGCACAGCCTGTATGCTGCTCGGAATGAGCGGCGTTCTGGCAGCACAGGAAGCTGCCAAGGCGCCCAATGATCTTGCCAAGACCGCGCAGATTTTCGGCAGCCGCGAGACTGTGCGCGACATCAGCCTGTCGCCCTCGGGCAACAAGATCGTCTATGTTTCCGCTGGTCCCGGCTCGTCCGAGGTGCTGACCGTCATCAACCTTGCCGGCGATGCCAAGCCGCGCGTCATCACGGTCAACAACGAGGTCCAGTCCGACCTCGACCAATGCGAATGGGCGACCGAGACGCGGATCGTGTGCCAGGTTTCCGGCATTTCTCGCAATGATGACGGCATTCTGGTGCCCTATGACCGCATGCTCGCGATCGAGGATGACGGGTCGAACCCCAAGGTGCTGACGGTCCGCCAGTCGGCGCTCGCACTTCAGGCGCTGCAATTCGGCGGGGACGTGATCGCGCTCGATGTCGCGGGCGAGCCGGGCAAGGTGCTGCTGACGCGCAGCTACGTGCCCGAAAACACCAGCGGCAGCCGCCTCGCCAGCGCGGCCGAGGGGCTGGGGATCGACCTTGTCGATGCAACGACCGGCAAGCGCGATGTCTTCGAGACCCCCGACAAGATGGCCTCGCGCTATGTCGCCGACGCGTCCGGGCGGGTGCGGATCAAGAAGCGCTCGCTGCTCGACGGCAACGGCATTCTTACCGGCAAGGAGCTCTACTTCTACCGCGCGCCGGACAGCGACAGCTGGAAACCCTTCGAAAATCTGACGATCGACGGCCAACCGGCGGGCAGCTTTGCGCCCGTCTCGGTCGATAGCATTCGCAATGTGGCTTACGGCTTCATCGACAAGGACGGCTACGGGGCGATCGCCGAATTCCCGCTCGACGGGAGCGGGGCGGGCAAGATCCTGCTGGCGCGCGGCGATGTCGATGTCGACACCCTGCTGCGCATCGGCCGCCAGCGCCGCGCGGTGGGGGCGAGCTATGCGACCGAAAAGCGTGCCATCGCCTATTTCGACCCGGCGCTCGCCAAGATCGCCGCCGATCTCGGCAAAGCGCTGCCCGGCAAGCCGGTGGTCAATATCGTCGGCGCGAGCGCGGACGAGAACCGGCTGCTGCTGATCGCCTCGAGCGACACCCAGCCGGGCATGGTTTACCTGTTCGACAAGCAGGCGCGCACGCTCGAGCCGCTGATCGATGTGCGCGCGAACCTTGCCAATGTCCCGCTCGGCAAGATGCAGGCCGTGACCTATCCCGCGGCCGATGGCACGCAGATCCCGGCCTATCTGACTCTGCCGCCCGGTTCCGACGGCAAGGGCCTGCCTGCTGTGGTCCTGCCCCATGGCGGCCCGGCGGCGCGCGACGAGTGGGGCTTTGACTGGATCGTCCAGTTCCTTACCGCGCGGGGCTATGCCGTGCTCCAGCCCAATTACCGCGGCTCGGCAGGCTATGGCGAGGCATGGTACGGGCGCAACGGCTTCAAGGCGTGGGACGTGGCGATCGGCGATGTCAACGATGCGGGACGCTGGCTGGTCAGCCAGGGGATCGCGCAGCCCGACAAGCTCGCCGTCGCGGGCTGGTCATACGGCGGCTATGCCGCGCTGCAATCGCAGGTCACCGATCCGACGCTGTTCAAGGCGGTGGTGGCGATCGCGCCGGTGACCGATCTCAACTACCTCGTCGAGGACGCCGGCGCCTATACCACCTCGCGCCTCGTGCGCGACTTCGTGGGCACGGGCGATCACGTCAACGCCGGCAGCCCGCGCCGCTTCGCCTCGCGCTTTGCCGCGCCGGTCGCGCTGTTTCACGGAACGCTCGATCTCAATGTGGAAGTGCGCCATTCGCGCGGGATGGAGGCGGCGCTGAAGGCGGAGGGCAAATCGGTGCTCTACCGCGAGTACCCCGATCTCCAGCACGATCTCGGCGATAGCGCGGTGCGTGCGGCAATGCTGACCGAAATCGGGCAGTTCCTCGACGCCGCGCTCGGGCAAAAGTAAGCCCATGCGAAGGCACTCGACAAGGCCGGTCTCGACCGCCTAGGGCGGGCACCATGACGAATACGCCCCTGAAGCCGGAAGACTGCCAGACCATGATCGAAGTGCGCGCGGGCGTCGATGCGCTCGACCGTGAGCTGGTCGCGCTGCTGGCCAAGCGCTTCGGCTACATGCGCGCTGCGGCCCGGATCAAGCCGGGCCGCGATGCGGTGCGGGACGAGGCGAGGAAGGCCAGCGTGATCGCCGCCGCGGTCGCCGAGGCCGAGGCGCAAGGGGTTCCGGCCGAGGTCGTCGCCGATATCTGGGAACGGCTCGTCGAAGGCTCGATCGCCTACGAATTTACCGAGTGGGACCGGATCCGCAGCTAACCCGGCTTTCGCTCCAGAAACCGCGCGAGCTGCAGTTCCTTCTTCGCGGGTTCCGCCTGACGGATGCTCTGCGCGAGCGCGCGCACCTTGGCCTCCCACTTCGCGCCTTTCTTCTCGGCCCCGCCGAACTTGACCTGCCCCAGCGGCAGGATGCGCACCGGCTTGAACCCCGCAAAGCCGAGGATCTGCTTCTTCCAGCGGTGGATCAGCGCATTGCCGTAGGCGAGCCGCAGGAAGATCGGCGGGGTGTCCATCGTCACGATCACATCGGCGGACCGGCCCGCCATGTTGCGGTCCCACCAGGTATCATTGGCGTGATAGGCAAAGGTGAAACCGGGGAGGAACAGCCGGTCGAGCAGGCCCTTGAGCGTCGCCGGCTCCGCGCCCCACCACATCGGGAAGGCAAAGGTGATGTGATCGCAGGCGTCGAGCATTTCGGCGAGACGCTGGAGATCGGGCTCCCAGTCGGTGCGTTTGCGATAGCCGTGGGCGAGGTTGGGATTGAAGGCGAGGTCGCGCAGCGCCACCAGCGTCACTTGGGCGCTTGCGGGGAGGGCACCGCGATAGACCCCGAGCAGGTGCGAGCAATAGCGCCCCTCGTCCGGGTGCGCATCGATCAGCAGCACGTTCATCGGCGGTTCCCCTCGCTTGCCCCGAGGCGACCCTAGAACCTCGCGCACAAAAGAAAAGGGCGACCCCGCAGGATCGCCCTCTTGCTTTGCCGTGCGGCAGGAAGCCGGATCAGCGCGAGTAGAACTCGACCACCAGGTTCGGTTCCATCGTCACCGGGTAGGGCACCTCGTCGAGCTTCGGCACGCGGGTGAAGGTGATCTTGTCGGTGCCATCAGGCATGACGTAATCGGGGATGTCACGTTCGGCGAGGCTCTGCGCTTCGATCACCAGCGCCATTTCCTTGGCCTTGCTGCCGAGGCTGACGACGTCGCCCACATTCACGCGGCGCGAAGCGATGTTGCACTTCTGGCCGTTCACATAGATGTGGCCGTGGCTGACGATCTGGCGCGCGGCGAAGATGGTCGGCGCGAACTTGGCGCGGTAGACCACCATGTCAAGACGCTGCTCGAGCAGGCCGATCAGGTTCTGGCTTGTGTCGCCCTTCATGCGCGAGGCTTCGAGGTAGTTGCGCTTGAACTGCTTCTCGGTGACGTCACCGTAGTAGCCCTTGAGCTTCTGCTTGGCGCGCAGCTGCAGGCCATAGTCGCTCATCTTGCCCTTGCGGCGCTGGCCGTGCTGGCCGGGACCGTAGGAGCGCTTGTTCACCGGGGAATTCGGGCGGCCCCAGATGTTTTCGCCCATACGGCGGTCAAGCTTGTGCTTGGCGCTCTTGCGCTTCGACATAAGTCGTTTCCTTCAATGTGCTGGCCCGCCACAGCGGCAGGCTTCAACCCGGAATCGCTCCATCACGACATGAACCGTGATGCGGCGCCTGCTTCACCGGGGTGCAGGGCCCATTTACGAAAGCGCGCGCATAGCAGGAATGGCGGGCTGGTCAAGCGCGAAGACGCCTGCGCCGCCGCAGACCGGGTCAGGCGCGCTGGCGCTCGGCTTCGGCGATGCCCTGCTCGAAGGCCGGGATCCGTTCAAGCGGCACCGGCGAAGGGCCGGCGAGGACATCGAAATGCTTGCCCCGGCCGTAGCGCTTCAATTTGGCAAAGCCCGCCCGGTAGAGGGCGCGGGCGATCGTGGCATTGTCTGTCCAGCGATTATCGTGCTCGTAGAAGATGCCGATCACTCGGGCAGCGTGGCGCGAGGCGAGCAGTTCCTCGATGATGACCGGCTCGTGCCCCTCGACATCAATCTTGACGAACAGCGGCAGATCCGGCGGGAGATGCGCGTCGAGCCCAGCCATGGTGACCAGCTCGATGGCGATGCTGCGGCAGGCAGCGCGGCCTTCCATATGCGCCTCGAGGCTTGCCTGGCCGCTATGCACCGGGTTGATGGTGATGGCATGCGTGCCCGCGGTGTCCGACAGCCCGACATTGAGCGCCCGGGCGCGCTCGCCAAACCCCGCCAGCGCGAGATTGGCCGCGAGCAGCCGGTGCGTCTCGGGCACGGGTTCGAGGGCGATGATCCGCTCGCACAAGGGGTTCCTCGCCGCGATCAGCGAGAACAGGCCCTGGTTCGCGCCGATGTCGAGAAAGGCGAAGGGGCGATCGATGCTGGCGAGCAGGTCAGCCAAATAGGGGCCGTAGGTGCCATATTGGCAATAGGCAAAGGTGCGATCCGCCCAGTTGCTCTGCATCCTGACACCGTAAACCGAGCGCGCGGCGCGGGGGCCGGCATTGCCGCGCAGCCGGTCGGCAATGAGATGCACATGGCGCATGGCGCGGGCGCGGATGACGCGCAGGTGCCGCCACAGCATGAAGTCGCGGGTCATCCGGGCGGGGGAATGGTCGGGCCAGGCTTGCAAGGGCAGCGCCATCTCGGGCGCGGTCACCGGTTCGACAATCCGCATCTGTTTCGCTTGTCCCGTTGGCGACATTGATCGCGCCTATCGGAATATTGCGGCAGTTCGGCTACGGTCATGTGACCGGATCTTGGCCCTCGGGCGGGCGTTCGAGACTGCTGAGGATGCCGCGCAAGGTGCGCACCTCGAGGTGGTTCCAGCCGGGCTTGGTGAGCAATCCGCGCAAGGTTCGGCGGGTCGCCTCGGCGCGCGAATAGGGGAAGAAGTAATTGCGCGTTTCGAGCAGCTTCTCGAAATGCGCGATCATCCCTTCGAGCTCTTCTTGAGGGGCGGGGGGAAGGGTGTCCTCCTGCGTCGGTTGCACCAAATTTTCGCCCGCGCCCGCAATCTCGCGCCCGATCCGCGCCCATTCATAGGCGACGAGGATCACGGCCTGCGCCAGATTCAATGACCCGAATTCGGGGTTGATCGGCACGGTCAGGATATTGCGGGCGAGCGCCACGTCCTCGGTCTCGAGCCCCGAACGCTCGGGGCCGAAGATGATCGCGTGCCGACCGGCGAGGGTGTGCACCTGCCGCCCCGCCTCGTCCGCGCCGATTACCGGCTTGGTCACGCCGCGCTTTCTCACCGTGGTGGCATGGACATGGGCGCAGTCCGCAACCGCCTCGGCGGTGGTGGCGTAGACTTTTGCTTGCTCGAGCACGATGTCGGCGCCCGCCGCCGCCGGCCCAGCCGAAGGGTTGGGCCAGCCGTCGCGGGGGGTCACGAGCCGCATCTCGGTCAGCCCGAAATTGAGCATCGCCCGCGCCGCCTTGCCGATATTCTCGCCCAATTGCGGACGCACCAGCACAATCACCGGCTTGTTGAGATCGGCCATGTTATTGTTATTCTTTCGCCGCTTGCTGCACGGTGCTGGCGAATTCCTCGAAGTCGCGCGCTTCGGAGAAATCGCGGTAGACACTAGCGAAGCGGATATAGGCGACAGAGTCGATCTGCCGCAGCCCCTCCATCACCAGCTCGCCGATATGCGAGGAGGGCACCTCGGCCTCGCCCGAGGTTTCGACCTGGCGCTGGATGCCGCTGATCAGCTGGTCGAGCCGCTCCTGATCGATCCCGCGCTTGCGGCAGGCGAGCGCAACCGATTGTTCGAGCTTGGAGCGATCGAACGGCTCGCGCCGCGCGATCTCGCCATTGCCGCCGGACTTGACCACCACCACCTCGCGCAGCTGCACGCGTTCGAAGGTGGTGAAGCGCGCCCCGCAGGACGAGCACTGGCGACGGCGCCGGATCGAGGCATTGTCCTCGGTCGGGCGGCTGTCCTTTACCTGGGTATCGTCATGGGCGCAGAAGGGGCATCGCATTCAGAGGCTTACTTCTTGATCCTCTGATACAGCGCGAAGCCCGCGCCAGCGATCAGGCCAAGCGGCCAGGAGATCACCGGCAGGATCGCCCCTGCCACAGCGCCAATCGCGGCCCCGGTGAGCACCGGCGCGGTGGAGGGGTGGTTGACGCCCTCCTTGGCCATGCCGGTAACTTCGGCCTTCACGTCTTCGACCCAGTCCTGGCTTCCGTTCGGTTCGTTCATGTCGGCGGTTCCTTACATTCCGGGATAGACGGGGAAGGCGGCGCACAGGGTGCTGACCCGCTGGCGCACGCTCTCTTCGATCTGAGCATCGCCCTCGGGGCCGTTTTTGGAAAGGCCTTCAACCACTTCGGCGATGAGCTTGCCGACGGTGCGGAATTCCTCGGGGCCAAAGCCGCGGGTGGTGCCGGCCGGAGTGCCCAAGCGGATGCCGCTGGTCACGAAGGGCGAGCGCGTATCGTAGGGGATGCCGTTCTTGTTGCAGGTCAGGAACGCGCGGTCGAGGCCCTTCTCGGCGTCCTTGCCGGTCACGTCCTTGGCGGTGAGGTCGACCAGCATCGAGTGGTTGTCGGTGCCGCCGGAGACGATCCGCAGGCCCGCTTCCTCAAGGCTCGCGGCCAGCGCGCGGGCGTTTTCGACGATGCGGTGGGCGTAGTCGCTGAAGCTCGGGTCGAGCGCTTCCTTGAAGGCCACCGCCTTGGCCGCGACGATGTGCATCAGCGGGCCGCCCTGAAGGCCGGGGAAGACCGCCATGTTGAGCGGCTTGGTGTACTTTTCGTCATTCCACAGGATGATGCCCGAGCGCGGGCCGCGAAGGCTCTTGTGGGTGGTCGAGGTGACGATGTCGCAATGCGGGAAGGGCGAGGGATGCGCGCCGCCCGCGACGAGGCCCGAGATGTGGCTCATGTCGCACAGCAGAACCGCGCCGACTTCATCGGCGATGGCGCGGAAGGCGGGGAAGTCCCAGGTGCGCGAATAGGCGGTGCCGCCGCAGATGATGATCTTCGGCTTGCTCTCGCGCGCCTTGGTGGCGACCTCTTCCATATCGATGGTCTCGGTCTCGCGGCTGACGCCGTAAGAGACCACGTTGAACCACTTGCCGCTCATGTTGACAGGCGAGCCGTGGGTGAGGTGCCCGCCCGAATTGAGGTCGAGCCCCATGAAGGTATCGCCCGGGTTCAGCAGGGCGAGGAACACCGCCTGGTTCATCTGCGAGCCCGAGTTGGGCTGCACATTGGCGAAATTGCACCCGAACAGCTGCTTGGCGCGCTCGATCGCGAGGGTTTCGACCACGTCGGCATAGTCGCAGCCGCCGTAGTAGCGCTTGCCCGGATAGCCCTCGGCATACTTGTTGGTGAACACAGAACCGGCCGCTTCGAGCACCGCGCGCGAGGCGATGTTCTCCGAGGCGATCAGCTCGATCTTGTCGCGCTGGCGGGCGAGTTCCTTGCCGATGGCCGCCGCGATTTCGGGGTCCGCATGGGCCAGGTCATTGTGCCAGAAGCCGTCCATGGGGCTGGTCCGGGCGGCGAAGTCGAGAGGGGCTGTGCTCATTGATGGGTCTCGATGTGATCGGGCTGGAAGGGCGGCTTGCCGAGCTTGCCGACCCGGCGCTGGTGGCGACCGGCCGGGTCGCCGGCATCGGCGAATTCGGTGTCGAGGAAAGTGGCAATGCAGGACTTCGCCATTTCAATCCCTACGAGCCGCGCGCCCAAAGCGATGCAATTGGCATCATTATGTTCGCGGGCGAGGGCGGCGGACAGCGGCTCGCTCACCAGAGCGCAGCGCACCTGCGGGTGGCGGTTGACACTGATCGAGATGCCGATGCCAGAGCCGCACAGCGCGATCCCGAATTCGACCGTGCCCTCGGCGACAATCTCGGCGAGGCGGTAGCCGTAATCGGGATAATCGACGCTCTGCCCC
>CAMCUB010000002.1 GCA_945878845.1 Erythrobacter sanguineus
AGCGGGGGGCACTAACCTTCAGCTCAGTACTTGAAGCTCACCAGCGCGCCGATGACGCGCGGCTCGTTCACGAAAGCAGTGTTGTTGTTGAAGTCGACCACGCCGAGGACATTGTCCTCGTCGGTGATGTTGCGCGCGAAGGCAGCGACTTCCCACTGGCCGTCATTGCCCGCATAGCCGATCTTCAGACCGCCCTCGAAACGGCTGCCGGCGTTGAACTCGGCGCTTTCGTAGAGGAGGAAGTTGGTCTCACCGAGGTACACCCAGTCGGTGAAGATGTAGAACTCACCCGAATTGCCCACCGGGATGCCGTAGCGCGCGGTGAGATCGCCGCTCCACTCGGGCGCGTTGGGGAAAGGGTTGCCATCGATGAAGGCACGGCGGGTACCACCGACCAGACGGGTCGGATCAGTCACGGTGCACTGTGCGCAGAAGCCCACCGCAAGGTTGGGGTCCTGAATTTCGGTGTTGTTGTAGGCAACGCCGAGCGTGACGAGCAGACGCGGGGTGATCTGGAACGCGCTATCGAGTTCGAAGCCGTAGCCCTCGCCCTTGTTCGCGTTGATCAGCTGCACGAGGTTGCCCGCGCCGCCCACTGCGGTGAACTGCGGGTCGGAGACGGTGTAGTAATAGACCGCACCGTTCAGACGCACGCGGCGGTCGGCGAACTCGCTCTTGAAGCCGGCTTCATAGGACGTGATGTTCTCCGACTGCGCGACCGAGGGCGCGCTGAAGAAGGCGACGTCACGGCCCTGAATGGTCGGCCCGCGGAACGAGTTGGCGACCTTGGCATAGATGCTCGCATCCTCGCTCACGTCGGCGAACAGGCTGATGTCCCAGTCGACGTTCTGGTCGCCCACGCTGCGCGGCTGCGGCGCGGCGCCCGAGACCACGACGAAGTCCTTCTGGTCGTCGGTGTAGCGGATGCCGCCGGTCGCGCGCAGGGTGTCGGTCAGCTGGTAGGACACCTGCCCGAACAGCGCCCAGGCGTCATTGGTGTGGTTGACGGTGACCGGCGGCGGGAAGGTGAAGCCGACCGTGGTGACGTCGAAATCGCTCGAGAAGTAGTAGCCGCCGATCTGCCAACTGAGCGGGCCATCGGTGGTCGAGGCGAGGCGGATTTCCTGGGTGAACTGCTCGAGATCGAGCGAATCCTGCGTGTCCGAGGGGAACGGAATGAAGCCCGGCCCGGTGACGAGGTTGCCGCCGTCGACGTCGCCGCGGCTCGAACCTTCGCTAGTCCAGTAGCTGGTGATCGAGGTCAGGGTCATGCCGTCGAATTCATAGGCGCCGGTCAGCGTCAGGCCGACCTGCTCGTAATCGGCAAGGTTGCCGCCACCGGCGTCGTAGAACACCCGGTCGCGGTCATAATTGTTGTTGAGGCTGTTGGTGTTGTTCGGCTGCGCGGTGGTGCGGCCGAGCACGTTGGCGCGGAAGAAGGTCGAGGAGCCGTCGAGGCTGCGGTAATTGACCGCGGCAAGGATGCTGGAACGCTCGGTCGGGGTGAACAGCACCTGGCCGCGCACCGCGAAGTCGTTGTAGCCGCCCAGCGAATTGTCGTCGCCGGTGAAGCCGTTGTCGATCCAGTCGGCACGGTGCTGGAGCTGGGCCGCGATGCGGACCGCGATCTTGTCCTGCACCAGCGCCCCGCCGACCGCGCCGTTCACCGAGATGGTGTCGTAGCTGCCGTAGGAGAGCGAACCCGAGGCCGAGAATTCCTGGCTCGGCTTGATGCTGGTGATCTTCACCGCGCCGGCGGGCGTGTTGCGGCCGAACAGCGTGCCCTGCGGCCCGCGTAGAATCTCGACGCGCTCGACATCGAACACCGGGAAGCTCTTGAGCGTGACGTTTTCGAGCACGACATCATCGAGCAGCACCGAGACGGGCTGCGAGGCGGCGAGGTCGAAATCGGTGTTGCCGAGGCCGCGGATATAGAAACGCGGGGCAACGCGGCCGTTCGAGCTTTCGACGTTGAGGCCGGGCGCAGTGCCGGCCAGCGCGGTGATGTCGCCAGCGCCGCTGAAGATCGCGCCGATGCGCTCGGAATCGAGGATGTCGGCCGAAACCGGCACGTCCTGAAGGTTTTCCTCGCGGCGGTTGGCGGTGACGATGATGGTGGCCAGCTGGCCCTCATCATCGGCGCTCGCGCCGTCCTGGGCGGCGGCGGGTGCGGCAAAGCCGAAAGCGGCGGCAGCGGCGAGGACGGTGGAGCCCGTCATGGCAGCACGAATGGCGGAGAAGCGGTGAGACATCGGAAAACCCCCTTGGCTATGGCCTTTGGTATGGTCGGATGGTGCGTAGGTGCGTAGGTGCGTAGGTGCGGGCCAGCCCGTGACATTTCTTCCCGATTCGCGCGAGATAGCCACACCGCAAATGTTGCGCGAAAGCGACGCTTTGCGGGCGATCTTTGGACAGTTGTTGCAAGTGGGTTACAATCACCCGCTCACATGACCGCAATATGACAATTGCGGGTCAAGCCGGACCGCCTGCCCCGCATGTTGAGAAGCGCGATTCCCGCGATTGCGCGCGCGCCGCTGAGCGCTATAGCGGCCCCGCGATCCGGCGAGACCCAAGCGGCCCGCCAGCCAGAATGGAGCATCAGGCCATGCAAGTGCGCGTTCTCGTCAGACTGAAGCCCGGGGTGCTCGATCCGCAGGGCCGCGCGGTGCACCATGCGCTCGAGGGCCTCGGCTTCACGGGGGTCGAAGATGTCCGGATCGGCCGGTTGATCGAGCTCGATCTGGCCGACGGCACCGACGAAGCGACGATCCGCCAGATGTGCGAGAAGCTGCTCGCCAACACGGTGATCGAGAGCTTCACGATTGAAGGCGCAAACTGATGGCGTTCCGGGCGGCGGTCATCACCTTCCCCGGCTCCAACTGCGACCGGGACATGGCGTCGGCAATCGAAGCGGTCGCGGGTAGCCCTGCGATCCGCGTGTGGCACGGCGATGCCGAACTGCCGGACAGGCTCGATCTCGTCGCCCTGCCCGGCGGCTTTTCCTATGGCGACTATCTGCGCTCGGGCGCGATGGCGGCGACCAGCCCGATCATGCGCGCGGTGATCGCAGCGGCGGAGCGCGGCGTGCCGGTGCTCGGCGTGTGCAACGGCTTCCAGGTGCTGACCGAAGCGGCGCTGCTTCCCGGCGCACTGCTGCGCAATGCCGGCCAGCGCTTCGTGTGCCGCACCGTGGCGCTGACGGTCGAGAACGCCGCATCGCCCTTCACCGCGCTCTACACCGCGGGCGAGACGATCCGCATTCCCGTCGCGCATCACGATGGCAACTATTACGCCGATGCCGAAACGCTCGACATGCTTGAAGGCGAGGGGCGCATTGCCTTCCGCTATGCCGAAGCGTGCAACGGCTCAGCGCGTGACATTGCCGGGGTGCTCTCCGCCAATGGCCGGGTGCTGGGCATGATGCCCCACCCCGAACGCGCGATCGAGGCAGCGGCGGTGCCGGCCCTGGGCGGTGCGGACGGGCGTCGGCTGTTTGAAAGCGCGCTGGCGAGCTTCGCTACCGCCTGACGCGGGATCAAGCGCGGCGTTCGCGCACCGATCTGAACAGTTTGGCGGCATCTTCGGCGGTCATCGGCCGGCCGAAATAGAACCCCTGGATCTTGTCGCAGCCGAGATTGCGGATCAGCGCCGCTTCCTCGCCGGTTTCCACCCCCTCGGCCGTGGTGGTCATGTCGAGGCTCTGGGCCATCGCCACCACCGCGTTGATGATCGCGAGGCTCTCCTTGCTGCCTTGCGCCGCGCCCTGCACGAAGCTGCGATCGACCTTGATGGTCGAAAACTTGAGCTTCCTCAGATAGCCGAGCGAGGAATAGCCCGTCCCGAAATCGTCGAGCGCGACCGAACAGCCCAACGCCATCACTTGCTCAAGCGCATTGCGGGCCACGCTGGCGTCACGCAGGAAGATGCTCTCGGTCACTTCGACCTCGAGCCGTTCGGGGCGCAGGCCAGTCGCCGCGAGCGCCTGCACCACCTCGGCATGGAAGCCGGGTTCGAGCAGCTGTTCGGGCGAGACGTTGACATTGACCTTGACGTGTTCAGGCCAGTTGCGCGCTTCCTCGCAGGCCTTGCGCATGACCCAGCGGCCGATCGGCACGATCAGCCGGGTATCCTCGGCGAGCGGGATGAACTTGCCGGGGCTGACGAAGCCGTGCTCTGCCGAATTCCAGCGCACCAGCGCCTCGAAGCTCACCAGCTCTTCGGTGTTCGCGTCGACCACCGGCTGATAGTGCAGCACCATCTCGTCGCGCCCCAGCGCGGTGCGCAGCGAGACCTCGAGCTGGCGGCGTTCCTCAGCCGAGGCGTGGAGCTCCGGTTCGAAGCGGCAATGTTCGCCCCCGCCCATGTCCTTGGCCTGATAGAGCGCAAGGTCGGCGTTGCGCATCATCTCTTCCACCGTGCCGCCATCGCGCGGGCCTTCGGCCGAACCGACACTGGCGCCGACATAGAGCGTGTGGTGATCGACCTGATAGGGCTCCGACAGGCGATCGATCACCCGCCGGGCAAGATCGGAGACCACCTGGGGGGAGCCCGCGTCGCGGATCACGACGGCGAATTCGTCCCCGCCCAGACGCCCGACCATCTGGTTCTCGCCCATCAGCGATTGCAGCCGCGAAGAAACCTGCGCGAGCAGCTTGTCGCCGGTCATGTGGCCAAGCGAATCGTTCACCGCCTTGAAGCGGTCGAGATCGACCATCAGCAGCGCGCAGCGGGTGCGCCACTGGACAGCATAGCGCAGCGCCTCGCCCAGCGCCTCGGTCAGCTGCAGGCGGTTAGGCAGCTGGGTGAGCGTGTCGTAGCGGGCGAGATAGGCGATCTTCTCGGAGGATTTGCGCTGTTCGGTGACGTCCGAGCCGACCCCGCGGAAGCCGGTGAACCGGCCATGTTCGTCGCGCATCGGCGTGCCCGAAAGCTCCCACCAGCGCTCCTCGCCCAGGATCGAAACCTGGACCAGCATGTTCGAGAAGTTCTCGCGGTTCTTGAGCCTTTCGGCCAGATCGTGGAGGCTCGGCGGGAACTGGCCGCTCGACCAGCGGTTGCCCGCGATCATCTCGAGCAGCGGCTTGCCCTCGACCTCGGCCTGCGGGCTGCCGAGCGCAAAGGCGAAGCGCGGTGAGACCGAGTGCAGGCGCCGGGCGGGATCGACTTCCCACAGCCAGTCGGCCTCGTTCTCCTCGAACTCGCGCAGCAGCAGCGAGACCACCGCCTCCTTCTCGGCCACCGCCGCCTCGGCGAGGCGCGACTTGACGAAGGTGGTGCGGATCTCGATCGTGGCGACAAGGTTGGCGATGGTGAACAGGATGGCCCCGCCCACCGCATGCCATTCCCCCGCCAGCACTTGGCTGGCGATCATCCCAGCGCCGAGCACCGCGATGTAGATCAGCACGCTGAGCGGCGAGGTCGAATAGACGAAGGTCGAGGCGCACATCAGTGCCACGATGATCAGCAGCATGGATGTAGCTTCGGCGCCATCCGCAAGCCACGGGAACATCAGCAGCGCTGCCGTCCAGCAGGCGGCGCCCGCCAGCGCGTTGATGCTCTGTGCGCGCTCGAGGCTCGCATGGCCGAGCCGCGCGCCGGTCTCGACCAGCTGCATGTCGGTCTGGCGGGTGCGCAAGAGGATGGCCGCGAGCACCCCCGCCCAAGGCAGCACCACCATAAAGCCGATCAGCGGCGCGAAGATGCTGGCGGCGAAGGCGGCGACCATCGCGTTGGCGATCATCCGGTTGCGGCTTGCCGTGGTAAGTCCAGCCACATCATCGGCCCGCAGGCGCGTTGAATCGAACGCAGGATTGCGTGTCAATCCGAGCACGTCGGAGAGCGGCAACTCGGTGGGAAGCGCCGGTTGCGGTGAGGTGACTTCTTTGCCCACGTCACGCACATTAACCGCGAATGGTTAGTGGGCAGTAAAGCTCCGAGAGGATCAGCCCTGCGGATTTGGTTAATCCGCGCGCAGCCCGCTATTCGACCGTCACCGACTTGGCGAGGTTGCGCGGCTGGTCGACGTCAGTGCCCTTCACCACGGCGACGTGGTAGGCGAGCAGCTGCACCGGCACGGCATAGACCAGCGGCACGATCAGCGGGTGGACGACCGGCATTTCGATGGTTGCGATGCAGCCCTCACCCGCCGCAGCGATGCCCTCGGCGTCCGAGATCAGCACCACCTGGCCGCCGCGCGCGCGCACTTCCTCCATATTGGAGACGGTTTTCTCGAACAGCGGCCCCGACGGTGCGATCACCACCACCGGCACGGCATCGTCGATCAGCGCGATCGGCCCATGCTTCATCTCGCCCGCGGCATAGCCCTCGGCGTGGATATAGCTGATTTCCTTGAGCTTCAGCGCGCCTTCCAGCGCCAGCGGGTAATCCTGCCCGCGCCCCAGATAGAGCACGTCGCGCGCGGGCGCGATGAGGTGCGCCATCGCGGCGATATCCTCGTGATGCGCCAGCGCGGCGTTCAGAGCGGCCGGTGCCTCGAGCAGGTGGCGCACGATCTCGGCCTCCTGATCGCGGTCGAGGCGGCCCTTCTTCACCGCCATATGCGCGGCCAGCGCGGCGAGCACGGCGAGCTGGCAGGTGAAGGCCTTGGTCGAGGCGACGCCGATTTCCGGCCCGGCGTGGGTCGGCAGCAGCAGGTCGGCCTCGCGCGCCATGGTGCTAGTCGGCACGTTGACGACAACGCCGATGGTCTGGCCATGCGCCTTGCAGTGCCGCAGCGCCGCCAGCGTGTCGGCCGTCTCGCCGCTCTGCGAGATGAACAGGGCAAGGCCGCCCTCCTCCAGCACCGGCTCGCGGTAGCGGAACTCGGAGGCCACATCGATATCGACCGGGACGCGGGCGAATTGTTCGAACCAGTATTTCGCCACCATCCCGGCATAGAACGAGGTGCCGCAGGCGACGATCGTCAGGCGGCGGATCGAGGAAAGGTCGAAATCGATCTGCGGCAGCGCGACCGAATTGTCCGAACGGCGCAGGTAGGAAGAGAGCGTCTGCGCCACCACGGTGGGCTGCTCGTAGATCTCCTTCTGCATGAAGTGGCGGTAATTGCCCTTCTCGACCGCCGCGGCCGAGGCGCCGGAGAAGCGGATCTCGCGCGTGGCCGGATGGCCCTCGGCATCGAAGACCTCGGCGCTGTCGCGGCGGATCACCACCCAATCGCCTTCTTCGAGATAGGCGATGCGCTGGGTGAGCGGTGCGAGCGCCAGCGCGTCGGAGCCGAGATACATTTCTGCATCCTGGCCTTCCGGCCCGTAGCCCACCACCAGCGGCGAGCCCAATCGCGCGCCGATCAGGAGGTCGGGGTGCTGGCGGAAGGCGATGGCGAGCGCGAAGGCGCCGCGCAGACGCGGCAGCACGGCGCGCACCGCCGCCACCGGATCGGCCCCGCCCTCGACCTCGGCCGAGATCAGGTGTGCGACTACCTCGCTATCGGTCTCGCTCTCGAAGGTGCGGCCCCTCGCGGCGAGTTCGGCGCGCAGTTCCTTGAAGTTCTCGATGATCCCGTTGTGGACGATCGCGACTTCGGCGGTCGCGTGCGGGTGGGCGTTGGCGGCAGTCGGCGCGCCGTGGGTGGCCCAGCGGGTGTGAGCGATCCCGACATTGCCCGGCGCAGGGTCGCCGGCCAGCACCGTCACAAGGTTTGCGAGCCGGCCCTCGGCCCGCCGCCGCACCAGCGCACCATCGGACAGCGTGCAGATCCCGGCGCTGTCATAGCCGCGATATTCCATGCGCTTGAGCCCGTCGACCAAGCGGTCGGCAACGCTGCCCTGGCCGACGATCCCGATGATGCCGCACATGTCTTATGCTCTTTCTCTATTTGATTTGGCCCTGCTCTAACCTGCCGTTCCTTAACGGCAAGCCCAACAATCGCGCCCCATGGCGGGTGCGTCAGACATGCTTAGGAAAAAAACAACCATTCCCTCCTATTCACCATTTCTCGTGACGTCACGTTCGCCTGTTCAGGGTGAGTGGGATGCAATTTGATTGAGACCCTTGGGGGCTGGGAATGAGCGCATTCGGCAAGAAGGGCAATGCAGGCGGCATGGGGCCGGGCTCACGGCCCGCGTTCGGCGTCGCACGCCCGATGAAGGGTGGGGCCGCTGCCCCGCGCGGCGGCGAGCAGTTCCCGCCGATCCCGGGTGAGCCCGCCGCGCCGCGCCCCGCGCCCTCGCCTTCACTGGCCAAGCCAGCCTCGACCTCCGAGGCGATCGACCGCCTCAACGAGCGCATGGCCGCGGTCAACGAATCCAATTCCGAAGTCGGCGGCTTTGAAGCCAGCGTCCACAAGATCAAGGAACAGGTGCTCCCGCGCCTGCTCGAACGCGTCGACCCCGAAGCGGCGGCGACGCTGTCCAAGGAGGAGCTCTCCGAGGAATTCCGCCCGATCATCATGGAAGTGCTGGCCGAGCTGAAGGTCACCCTCAACCGGCGCGAACAGTTCGCGCTGGAAAAGGTGCTGATCGACGAGCTGCTCGGCTTCGGCCCCTTGGAAGAGCTGCTGAACGATCCGGACGTGTCCGACATCATGGTCAACGGCCCGGACCAGACCTACATCGAAAAGAAGGGCAAGCTCCAGCTCGCCCCGATCCGCTTCCGCGACGAACAGCACCTGTTCCAGATCGCCCAGCGCATCGTCAACCAGGTCGGCCGCCGCGTCGACCAGACCACGCCGCTGGCGGACGCCCGCCTCAAGGACGGCTCGCGTGTGAACGTGATCGTGCCGCCGCTCAGCTTGCGCGGCACAGCGATCTCGATTCGTAAGTTCTCCGAAAAGCCGATCACCATCGACATGCTGCGCGACTTCGGTTCGATGTCGGACAAGATGGCGACCGCACTGAAAATCGCGGGCGCGTGCCGGATGAACATCGTCATCTCGGGCGGTACGGGTTCGGGTAAAACCACCATGCTCAACGCCCTGTCGAAGATGATCGACCCGGGCGAGCGCGTGCTGACCATCGAAGACGCGGCCGAACTTCGCTTGCAGCAGCCGCACTGGCTGCCGCTCGAAACCCGCCCGCCGAACCTTGAAGGCCAGGGCGCGATCACCATCGGCGACCTCGTGAAGAACGCTCTGCGTATGCGTCCTGACCGCATCATCCTCGGGGAAATTCGCGGCTCGGAGTGTTTCGACCTCCTCGCCGCGATGAACACCGGTCACGATGGCTCGATGTGTACGCTCCACGCCAACAGCCCGCGCGAATGCCTTGGCCGTATGGAAAACATGATCCTGATGGGCGACATCAAGATCCCCAAGGAAGCCATCAGCCGCCAGATCGCCGAATCCGTCGACCTGATCGTGCAGGTGAAGCGTCTGCGCGACGGTTCGCGCCGCACCACCAACATCACCGAGGTGATCGGGATGGAAGGCGACGTGATCGTGACGCAGGAACTGTTCAAGTTCGAATACCTGGACGAGACCGAAGACGGCAAGATCCTCGGCGAGTTCCGCTCGTCGGGCCTGCGCCCCTACACGCTCGAAAAGGCGCGTCAGTTTGGCTTCGATCAGGCGTATCTTGAGGCCTGCCTCTGACGAGGCAGGCGATCCGGGCCCTCCGGCCCGGATCATTCGGCCTAACCGGCCGGCGGCCGGTTGGCCTTGCGAACCCTTCGGGTTCGTTTCTCGTCGATGAGGCTAAACAGTTTCTCCTCGTTTCGCAGCAACGGGGAGGCGTCGGTTAACCCTTCAGCACCGCCGGCAGCGCCATCGCCAGCAGCCCTGCGCCGAGCATCGCGCTCAGCAGGAACAGCCCGGTCCACGGCACCCAGCCAACCTTTTCAAGCCGCGCCAGATTGCGCGAGCGGCCGCGGCGCCATTCCATCAGGCTCGCGAACACCGCGAACACCAGACACGCGCCGCCTGCCCACGCGACCTGCGCGGCATCGCTCAGCAGTTCGAATTGCGCGATAACATCCATGCCGCGCCATGTAGGGCGAGGTGCGGCTTGCGCAATCCCCGGCGCTCCTCCAAGCCCGCCGGTGATGGATGGCACGATCGCCCGGCCCCGCCCGCTACTCGCGCTCTTCGTGCGGCTGCTCGCCGCCGCCGCGCTGGCGACGATGGGCATGCTGGTAAAGCTCGCAGGGACACGCGGCGCGCATCTTGGCGAGCTCATATTCTGGCGCCAGCTCATCACCACGATCCTGCTCGCCGCAGGGCTGGCGCTGACCGGCAGGCTCGCGCTGCTGAAGACCCGGCGCCTGCCCGCCCATGCCCGGCGCGCGGCTAGCGGGTTGTTCGGGATGATCTTCACCTATGGCGCGGTGCTCCTCCTGCCGCTGGCCGAGGCGACCACGCTCGGGTTCACCGCCCCGGTTTTCGCCGTGCTGCTCGCCATCGTGCTGCTGCGCGAGCGCATCGGCCCCTACCGCTGGAGCGCGGTGGCGATGGGATTTGCCGGGGTGTTCGTGGTGATGCAGCCCTTCGGCGCCTTGCACGAAGGCGTGACACTCGCGGGGATCGCGGTCGGGCTTGTCGCGCCCTTCATGGTCGCGCTGATCAGCTTCCAGATCCAGGATCTCAACACCACCGAGAACCCGTGGAGCATCGTCTTCTGGTTCGCCGCTCTGACCACGCCGGTCGCGGCGCTCGCCCTGCCCTTTGTCTGGGCCGCGCATGATCCGCTCACATGGGCCCTGATCCTCGGCATGGGGCTGGTGGGCGCGGCGGCGCAGATGCTGCTGACGACCTCGCTGCGCTTCGGCTCGGCGGCGGTGATCCTGCTGATGGATTACACCGCGCTGCTGTGGGCAAGCTTCTACGGCTACTACGTTTTCGACCGCGCCGCGCCTGCCAGCCTGTGGCTCGGCGCGCCGCTGATCATCGGCGCAGGGCTCTTGATTGCGTGGCGCGAGCGGCAACTGGCCCGATCCCGGGTGCATTCCGGCGAATAGCACGACGTGGCATGGACCTTCTGGCACCCGGCACCGGTACGCCTGCGAGGGATTGTCCCTTAGGAGCACCAGCCATGATCACCCGTAACCTGCTTGTCGCCATCGCCCTGTCTGCAGCGGCCTTGTCCACGGCGGCCTGCAACACCGTCGACGGTGCCGGCGACGATCTCAAGTCCGCCTCGCGCGAGGTGAAGAAGGAAATCTGACCCCGCACACCGGGTCTGATCGGCAATTGGCCGCATTGTCAGGAAATTTTAAGCTACGGGCGGCTTTGATCGGGTCAGATTGACCGATTGGAGCCGCCCTATGATCCGCACCCTCTTCGCCGCCGCAACCCTTGCCGCGCTCGCGCTGACCACCACCGCTTGCAACACGGTGGAAGGCGTTGGCGAGGACATCAAGTCCGTGGGGCGCGCCGGCAAGCGCGCGATTGACTAGTCCTGGCGGCTAAATCGGGCGAAAAACCAGGCTTAAATTGTTGGCAGGCATCGCGTGTCGCGCAGCTCGGGCAAGTCCGTGCGCGGCCGCGAGGCTGTCCAGATCTTCGGCACGCCTGAGGCCCCAGCGCGTATCGCGCGATTTCAGGCTCTCGTCGAAGGCGAGGTTTGAGGCAGCGGTTGCGATGCCATCCTCGACGAACGGGCCGTAGAGGATCAGCGGCCCGCCGCCGGTGCCCAATAAACGGGCAGCCCCCCGGAAAAGCCCTTGGGTCGCAGCCCAAGGACTGATGTGGACCATGTTGATGCACACTAATGCAGCAGCCTCACCGACCGGCCAGCTGTCCGGGTCTGCCGCATCGAGCATCACCGGCGCGGACAAGTTCGTGCCCGGGTAGTCCGCGCGGTATTCCGCGATCGAGGCAAGCGCTTCGGGTGATGGATCAGTGGGCAGCCATGTAAGCGCACCGAAATGCTCCGCGAAGAACACCGCATGCTCGCCCGAACCTGCCGCGATCTCGAGCACAGTGCCAGACGCCGGCAATTCGCGCGAGAGCACCTCGGCAATCGCCTCGCGGTTGCGCAAGGCCGCGGGCGCGTGGCGTTTGGCGCTCACGAGATCTGGCGTTCCTGCCCCTCCCAATAGGGCGCGCGCAATTCGCGGCGCAGGATCTTGCCGCTGGCGTTGCGCGGCATCACCGGGATCACATCGACGCTCTTGGGCGCCTTGAAGGCGGCGATCCGCTCGCGCGTCCAAGCGATCACGTCGGCCGGGTCGATCTCCATGCCGGGCTTGGCGACGACGCAGGCCTTGACCTCCTCGCCCCACTTGGCGCTCGGCACGCCGATCACCGCGACCTCGGCGATGGCGGGGTGGCCGTAGATCGCGCTTTCAACCTCAGCCGGATAGACGTTCTCGCCGCCAGAGATGATCATGTCCTTGATGCGGTCCTGGATGTAGACATAGCCGTCCTCGTCCATCACCCCGGCATCGCCCGTGTGGAGCCAGCCGTCAGCATCGATGGTCTTTGCGGTGGCTTCGGGCAGCTTCCAGTAGCCCGCGGTGTTCGAAGGCGAGCGGATGCACACCTCCCCGATGTCGCCGCGCGGGACTTCGACGTTATCGGGCCCGCGCACCGCGATCTCGACCCCCGGGAGCGCCTTGCCGGCCGAGCGCATTCGCTGGTTGCCTTCAAGGCTGTGATCCTCGGGCGGCAGGATTGAGACCGTGCCGGTCGTCTCGGTCATGCCATAGGCTTGCAGGAACTGGGTGTTCGGCATGGTCTGCACCGCCTGCTTGAGCAGTTCGAGCGGCATCGGCGCGGCGCCGTAGATGAGGTAGCGCAGGTTGGAGAAGTCGGTGCTGGCCGCCTGCGGGTGCTGGATCACCATCTGCAGCGCAGCCGGCACGAGGAACATGTGGGTCGTCCCCGCCTCAATCGCCGCGAGCACGCCGCCGGGGGTGAATTCGGCCTCGAAACGGCAGCGGATACCCGCCAGCAGAGCGAGGCTGAAGGTGCCCGTGCCGCCGATATGCGCGATCGGCATCGCAACCATCATGCAATCGCCCGCGCGGTAATCGGTGTAATAGGTGAGGCCCGCCGCGATCCCTTCGACCCGCAACCGGGTGAGATTGGCGTTGGACAGGAGCACGCCCTTGGGGTGGCCTGTGGTGCCGCTGGTATAGAGCTGGAGGATCGGATCATCCGCGCCGCAGGGCGTGAAGGCCGCCGCCTCGCAGGCGCGTGCCCCGGCCAACAGCGCAGGCTCGTCCAGCAATTCGGGCGGGCTCGAAAGCTCGGCCGCCGCCTTTGCGGCAAGCTCCATGAAGTCGGGTGTCGCCACCAGCAGCTTTGCCCCGGTATCGCCGAGAATATAGGCGATCTCGGGCGCGGCGAGCCGCCAGCCGATCGGCGCGATCACGATCCCCGCCCGCGCGCAGGCGCAGTAGAGGAGGCCGTAACTCGCCGCGTTCTTGCCCAGAAATGCCACCCGGTCGCCCGCGCCGATGCCGCGCGCTGCCAGCATTGCGATGATCTGCCGCGAGAGCTGGTCGACCTCGCCATAGGTGAAGGCTTGGGTTCCGCCCTCGATCGCGGGCGCATCGGGCTGCACGCTGGCCCAATGGGCGAGGATTTCGTCGAGTGTCAGGAAGTCGTGCTGCGCGATCTGGGCCATGCTGGTGTCTCTCTCCCGGGGGACATGCTTTTGCCCGCGAGATTAGCCCAGCCGCGCGCGCCGTCCAGCGGCGAATTTCAGCGGAAGCGCCCTTGCCTCCGTGCGGCGGGCTCGCGGGCGATCAGCCAGATGCCGAGGCCAATCGGCCCTGCCATGAAGGTCGTAAACAGGATCGGGGCCTGAATGAAGCGCGAGATACCCTTGGCGTCCGCATCGCGCGCAATCCACAGGCCCACGAAGAGATCGAAGGCGAGGTAATGCGTCCAGCCGATCGTAACCCCGCCATCGCTGGCGAAGATCGCGCGGATGCCGGGGATGGTGGTGAAATCGGCCCCGCCCCCGCCGGTGTTGGGGATCAACCCGCTCACCACGCCGATCAGGCCAGTGGCATAGACAAGGCAAAGCAGGCCAACGCCCAGATAGAGGATCGCCGAGAGCAGCGCGGGCCAGCGCGGGAGCAGAATCAGCGCGGTCCACGCGACCAGCGCGAGCAGGTTCACCGTCTTGAACACCAGCGCCCAGTCCATCAGTCCGCCTCCTCCTCGTGTGTCGCCGTCTTGCGCCATTCCCGCGCGGCGCGGCGCATCGCCTCGTTGTCGTGGGTGAAGCGCCCGCCCGCACGGCGCAGCGCAAGGCCGAGCGCGGCCTCGGCGACCAGCCCGGCATCGATCGAGCGGTATTGCTCCCACTTGCCCGAGAGCAGCGGGTCGATCAGCGGCGCGGCGATCAGCGCGGCGCGCTCGGCGAGGCGCAGGTCGCCCTCGCGCTGCCCCCGCAGCAGGCCGGGGTGGAGGATGTCGAGGCGTTTGAAGCCGATCCGGCTCACTGCCTCCTCGGTCTCACCCTTGGTGCGCATGTAGAGCGCCTTGCTGCGCTTGTCGGCCCCGGCGGCGCTGAGCAGCACCATGTTCGGGATGCCGGCGCGCTTGGCCGCCTCGGCGGTGGCGAGCACCAGATCGTGATCGACCGCACGGAAGGCCGCCTCGTCGCGCCCCGCCTTCTTCCATGTGGTACCGAGCGCGCAGATCAGCGCGCGCGGACGCACCGCGTCGAGCACGTCGCCCCATTTGGCGGGTTCGGCCACGAACATCTCCATCCGCGCGCCGGGCGGCAGCGGTGCCTCGCGCCGGGCGATGCCGAGGATGCGCACCTGATCGCCTTCGCTCGCGATCTCGATCACGCGGCGCCCGATCAGGCCGGTGGCGCCCACCAGTGCGATGCGCACAGGGCCGGTCACGCGCGGCTCATACATTGATCAATCCCTCGGGCCGGGAGCCGTAGATTTCGCCCACCGCCTTGATCGCGAACCGGTCGCTCATCCCCGCGATGAAATCGGCGATCACGCGGCTGCGCTGCGGCTCGGCCTGCGGCAGCCGCGCGAGCCAGTCCGCGGGCATCAGCGTCGCATCCTGCGCATAGGCCGCAAACAGCCGCGCCACGACATCGCGCGCCTTTTCGGCCGCAGCGATCTGTTCGGGGTGGTAGTAGAGGCGTTCGTACATGAAACTCTTCAGCCGCCGCTCTTGCGCGGCCATCGCGGGCGAGAACCCGGCGAGCTGGCGGCCCGCGGCGCGCACTTCGGCGACCGAGCCAAGCCCGCGGGCCGCTTGCGCCGTATGCGCAATAACGTCGTTCACCATCATCCCGATCTGGTCGCGTATCATCTCGCGCAGCAGACGCTCGCGCGGGGCGTGGGGAAAGCGTTTTTCGACGCTACGCCACTGGTCTGCGAGGAAATCCAGCGTCAGCAGGTCATCGAGCGTAAGGAAGCCCGCCCGCAAGCCATCATCGATGTCGTGGTTGTCATAGGCGATGTCGTCGGCGACGGCTGCGACCTGCGCTTCCAATGAGGGCCAGCTGTCCAGCTTCAGCGGGAAGGCAGCGTCCAGTTCGGCGAGCGCCCAGCCCGGGGCGGTGACCGGGCCATTGTGCTTGGCCAGCCCCTCGAGCAGGTCCCAGGTGAGGTTCAGCCCGTCATGCTCGGGATAGGGGCACTCGATCCGCATTACCGTGCGCAGCGCCTGCGCATTGTGGCAAAAGCCGCCATGCCGCTCCATCGCGTCACTGAGCGCCGCCTCGCCCGCATGGCCGAAGGGCGGGTGGCCGAGATCATGCGCGAGGCACAGCGCTTCGGTCAGGTCCTCGTCGAGCCCCAGCGCGCGGGCGATCACCCGGCCGATCTGCGCGACCTCAAGGCTGTGGGTGAGGCGGGTGCGGTAATGGTCGCCGTCGGGCGCGATGAACACCTGCGTCTTCGATTTGAGCCTGCGGAAGCTCATCGAATGGATAATCCGGTCGCGGTCGCGCTGGAACGGGCTGCGCGGGCCCCGCTGCTCGCCCGCATCGGCGCGCGCGAATTCGCGGGCAGGGCCAGCGGCGGGATCGGCAGCGTAGGGGGCGCGGGGGGTCACGGCTCAGCGCTTAGGAGCAAGGCCGCGGCGGCTCAACCGGAACGGGGCGGGAACGCGGGGAGAAACCACGAAATACAATCGCTTGGCGTCCGCAAAGCTGGGGAGAAATATGGGGCCGCCCTCCGGTGATTGGGGGGGAGGAGAGCGGCCCCAAGGGCCCGTCGGTGCGACCCGAAGACCCGGATAATGCCTATTACGTTTCCGTGACAAAATCCGTGGGCGCAGATAGTAAGAACGTTAACTCGTTGCACCCCATGCAACGTCGGGATGCGGCCAGCCGCCCGCGCGGACGGACGAGCCGAGCTTTACCCCACGACTTCCTGCTCGAGAATCCAGTTCGCGGCCGCCTCGCAGTGGATGCGGGTGGAGTCGAAGATCGGCAAGACGTTCGCGTCGACGTCGACCACCAGGTCGAGCTCGGTGCAGGCCAGCACCACTGCGGCGGCGCCCTCCTGTTCGGTGTTGGTGATGATCGTCTTCAGCGTCCGCTCGGCCTCGCGGGTGACCTTGCCGACCATCAGCTCGTCATAGATGATCTTGTCGAGCATCTCGACATAGGCAAGGTTGGGCGGCAGCAGGTCGATCCCGTGCGCGACGAGGCGCTTGCGATAGAAGCTCTCGGTCATGACATTGCGGGTGCCGAGCAAGGCGGCGCTGGTTTTCCCTGCGCGCTTCATCGCGAGGCCGACATATTCAGCGATGTGCAGGATCGGGATGTTCACCGCGGCCGCGACGTCATCATAGAGCCGGTGCATCGAATTGGCGCCAATGATCAGGCCTTCCGCCCCCGCCCCTTCCAGCCGCCGCGCGCTTTCGACCAGCACGCTCGCCGCGCGCTGCCAGTCGCGCTCGGCGGTGAGCGCGTAGAGCTGGCAGAAGTCGAGGCTCTCGATCAGCAGCGGCGCGCTCGCCATCGGCGCGGCGCGTTTCTGGACGATGCGGTTGATCCGGTCGTAATAGGTCGCGGTCGACACCCAGCTCATGCCGCCGATGATCCCGAGTTTGCGCAAGGCGGGGGCCCCTTTCCGGTCAGTGTGCAGTTGCGAAGAGGTGTAGGGGGCAAGCGTCGCTCACGTCCAGTGCGCACATGTCAGGTTGCAAACTCAGGGTTGCTTTGGCGCAGGAGCGTGCTGTGCAAGCCACGCTTCAAGGTCGGCGAGCGTCTTGGCCGGGGCCTCTTCGTGCGGCAGGTGGCCGATGCCGGGATAGATGCGCAGGGTGTTGGCGGGCAGGGTCTTCGCCAGCCACTGCCCCGCTTCGACCGGGATGATGCGATCCTCCTCGCCCCACAGGATTAGCGTCGGGGTCTGCACCTTGGCGATGTCGGCCGCCGCGAGCGGATCATAGGGCATGCTGAAACGCGCGAGGGTGGCGCGGCGGTTGCCGGGGTAGCGCAGCAGCTCCCAGTAACGGTCGATGGCCGCTTCGCTCGCCACCGATTTCACCGAGACCGATTGCTCGAGGCTTTGGGCGATCAGACTGCGCGGGGTGATCTGTTCGGCGATCAGGTTCACCCCCGGCATCCGCGCGATGGTGAAGCCGATATTGCCGGAGTCCTCATCGTCCTTTTCCAGACGCGCAATCTTCAGCATCGGCCCGCCGCTGCCGTCGACCAGCACGAGGCCGGTGAGACGCTCGGGGTGGGCAATAGCATAGGCCAGCGCGTGCTTGCCGCCCATCGAATTGCCGCCGAGGATGAAGGTCGCAAGGCCCAGCTTGTCCGCCACCTCGCCAATATCGGCGACGAAATTGGTGGTGGCGTAGTTCTCCTTGGGGTCGGGGCCGGTGAGGCCGTGGCCGACCTGATCGAAACGGATCACCCGGTAGCGGGTCTTGAGCGCCTGCACCCACGGCTCCCAGGTATGCAGATCGGCGTTTGACCCGTGGAGCAGGATGATCGCGGGCGCATCACGCGGCCCCTCGTCGCGCAGGTGGACTTTCACGCCATCGCCGATTTCGACGAATTGCGACGGCGGGCCGCCATATTTGGCGCGCATTGCGGCAGGGTCGGTGTCAGGGGTTCGGAAGATCAGGAAGGCGACCACCAGCAGCGCAATCAGCGCCAGCAATCCGCGCAACACCCACTTGATCACTTGTCCATCTCCGCAATCCAGCGCCGCACCACCGCAACGCCCTCCTTGTCGACGCTTGCCTTGCCGAGTTCGGGCATGGCGATGCCGGGCGCCGCGCTGGCCATGCGGTAGAGGAGGATCGATTCGTCCGGGTGGCCGGCGACGATCGAAAACTCGAATTCCCCCGCTCCGCGTCCCGCAGCGACCGGGCGCTTGCCAATGCCGAAAGCCTGCGGGTCGTCCTGCTCCCAGCGCAGGTCGAGCCCGGAATTGGACGCGCCCCCGCCCGGCTGGTGGCAATGGGCGCAATTGACGTCGAGATAGGCCCGCGCGAGCGGCGCGGCGGCGTCCTTGGGCTTGCGCGCCGCCCAGATGGGGAGCGTCCCCGCCCCTGCCGGCACCCGGTCGAGCGCGCCTGCCTTCACCATCTGCCCGAGCCACACCGCGGTCAGATTGCGCGCCTTGGGGCCGATGGGGGTGACCTTGTTGCTGCTCGCATGGCAGGTCTTGCACTGGTTTTTGTTGGGGATGGCATAGGTGATGGCCTCGCCCGCCGGGGTGACGAGGTCGATCCGTCCGCCGGTGAGCGCAAGCGTCGCCTCGGTCTGCTCGGCGTTCCAGCGATAGGGCAGCGCCACCCAGCCATCGGCGCGGCGCAGCAGCACGCGGGTCTCGATCAACCGGCGGTCTGCGCCTGTCCCGAAAGCGAAGGTCTTGAGGATCGCGGCACCGACCGGGAATTGCAGCAGGCCTTCTCCGTCGGCGGTGAGCTGCGTGCCTTGCGGAAGGTAGATGAAGCGCAGCTTGTCCGCGCCGTCCGTCCACAGCGGGGTGTTGAGCGCGTAAGGATAGACCCGCGCCGCGGGAACCTGCCGGGCACCATCGGCAAAGAAGCCGAACGCCGACAGGTTCTCAGGAAAGGCGGTGCCGGTCACTGCGGCGTCGTTCACAAGCTGCGGCGCGGGCGCGGCCCCATGAGCAAGCGCCGCGCCGAGCGTCGTGCAGGCGAGCGCGAGGAGGCCGAGGCCGTGCTTCACTTCAGCCGCGCCTCCAGCGCCGCAGGAGCGCCGATTTCGGGGAATTCCCAGGTTTCGATCGGGGTCAGCATCAGCGGCCCGGGCTGCGCCTCGGCGATACTCTGGCCGGGTGTCTTGAGGTTGAGCGTCCAGCCGGTCACACCCTCAGCGATCCTAAGGCCAGTGTCACCTTGCGCAATCCCGTCCCACAGCACCGGGGGCAGCGCCCCGCCGAAGGCCGCGAGCAGCGCTTCCTTGCCGTCAAGCTGCGGATCGTCCCCGCCGCGCCCGAAGGAATTGGGGCCGACGATGACGTTGCGCGCATAGGGATTGTAGCGCGCGTCGTCGAACTTCTGGAGATAGGCGACCACCATGACATGTGCGGTCGGGTTGTTTTCGAAGGCATTGTCCTCGATCAAGACGCCGTCATTGGCCATCACCAGCACGCCCGTGCCGCGCCGCACGCTGGCGACGATATTGCCCGGAGGCGCGAAGTTGGGGGTGTCGTTGTCGCTCACCACGTTCTCGCGCAGGATCACATTGCCGCCGCCTATGACGGGAAGACCGGGCAGGTCGAACACCAGCAGACCGCCGGTGTTGCGGCTGGCGATGTTGTTTTCGACCAGCGCGTTGCGGCTGTTCTCGATCTCGATTCCTGCGACGTTGTAGGTGACGATATTCTCGCTCACCGTGATGTCGCGGCTTTGGCCCACGTAGATCCCGGCGTCGGACGCGCCCGAGACCGTGGAGTTGGTGACCAGCACGCCTGTGCTCTCGACCGGATAGATGCCGTAAGCGCCGTTGGTCGCCTTGGGCCCGCCGGTCCATTCGACGCGGATGCCCGAGTAGACGATCATGTCCGCGCCCTTGGACTTGATGCCGTCACCCTTGGGGTTCTCGACCGCGAAGTCGCGCAAGGTGACGTTGTCGGAGGTGACCAGCAGCCCCTCGCCCGCACCGGCTTGGGCGGTGAAATCGAGGATCGACTTGTCCATCCCCTGCCCGCGCACGGTAACCCCGTCGACATCGAGGCTGAGCCCGTCGGTTAGGGTGATGCGCCCCTCGCCCAGTTCGACCACATCACCCGGCTGAGCGAGGATCAGCGCCTTCTGCAAGCGCTCGGCCGCGCCCTCGCCGGCTTCGATGCGGTGCGTATCGGCGGCGAGCGGCGCGGCGGCAGCGGATGCCAGAAGCGCGGCGGCAAGTGCCAGCTTGTTCATTGATGTTCTCCCTCCGCCTGACCTTGTGGCGCATCGGAGGGAGGAAATGCAAGCGTCAGGCGCTAACCAAGCCCCACCGCGCACAGCCCGGCCGAGGTGGTGAGCACCGCCACCGCCTCGCCATCATTGACGCGGCGCAGGCGCTTGACGAGCTCGCCGAGGCCGAAGCCTTCCTCGGGCTCGCCTTCCTGCGGGACCATGCCCTGCCGCAATTTCCACAGCTGGCCGATAGTGAGCCGGTCGACCATCCGCTCGGCCATGCAGGCGGCGCGCTTTTCGCCGATGCCGGATTCCACCAGCGCGCCCTTGACCTGCATCTCCACGAGCGGGTTGGCGAGGCCAGTGTAGACCGCCCCGCCTGCCAGCAACAGTACCAGCAACACGCCGATGATCAGCTTTCGCATACCTGTGTCGTTCCCCTAGTCCGGACCGGCCCCGATGCCGCCCGTTCAACCTCGGCTACGGCGCAGCCGCCGATAGGCGTCGCCATGGTTTTGCCATTATGCACAGACGTCTTCAAGCCAAGCTTCCGCTGCGATGCGGGCGACCGTATCGACCTTTACTTGACTGAAATGTGAACTTAACGCGCAGGACCAGTGGCAGCTTTCGGGACGTTCTTTGCTGGTGAGCTATCAAGGCTCGAACGCTGCTGCCTGCGTTCGTTCTTGCGGCATGGCCATAGAATCGCGCTCTACGCATTCGAGTCGGTCGGCGCGGTTCCGGACGGGGTGGACGTCCGCGATGCGGCAAGCATTGTGCCGCGCGACAAGTTTTTCCGGGCAGGTCACGGCCCGCACAAGGGGACTGCGGCAGCCTTCGCCAACCTGTTCCGCTATGCGATGATCCTCGAGACCGGACTGATCTGGGTGGACACGGATGTCGTGTGCCTCAGGCCCGATTGGCCCGGCTTGCCGCTGGTGGCCGGGTTTCAGGACGAGGTGATGGTCAACAACGCGGTACTCGGCGGCAGCGCCGTCCACCCGCTGCTCGAGCGCGCGGTGGAGATCGCCACGCAGGTCGGGACGATCGGACCCTGGGCCTATACCGGCCCGCACCTGCTCACCGCACTGGTGCACGACATGGGGCACACGCGGCATGTGCTGCCACGCGACACTTTCTACCCCTTGAGCTACCGCGATGCGGCGCCGATCCTGCTCCAGCCGCGTTCCGGGGTCGAGCGGATCCAGTGGCCCGAGCAGGCGCTGGCTGTCCATCTGTGGAACGAGACGCTTCGCCTTGCAGGCCATGACCGGCACGCACCAGCGCCCGATCACAGCCTGCTGAAGCTGATCCTCGACGACCTCGGCGACTGACGCCGAGCTAAACAATCAGTCGAGCGACTTGACGATTTCCTCGACCATCTTCTTCGCATCGGCGAGGAGCATGACGGTCTGGTTCATGTAGAACACGTCGTTGTCGACCCCGGCATAGCCGACGCCGCCCATCGAGCGCTTGATGAAGAACACCTGCTTGGCCTTGTCGACGTCGAACACCGGCATGCCATAGATCGGCGAGGACTTGTCGGTCTTGGCCGCCGGGTTGACCACGTCATTCGCGCCGATGATGAAGGCAACGTCGGCCTGGGCGAACTCGGAGTTGATGTCCTCAAGCTCGAACACCTCGTCATAGGGCACGCTGGCTTCAGCGAGGAGCACGTTCATGTGCCCGGGCATACGGCCCGCGACGGGGTGGATGGCGTATTTCACCGACACGCCCTTTTCCTTGAGCTTGTCACCCATCTCGCGCAGCGCGTGCTGGGCTTGCGCGACCGCCATCCCGTAGCCGGGGATGATGATGACACTTTCGGCCTGTTCGAGCATGTAGGCGGCGTCTTCGGCAGAGCCCTGCTTGTAGGGCCGCTGCTCGCGCGCGCCTCCGGCTCCGCCAGCCGCGCCCGCGTCGGCACCGAAGCCGCCCGCGATCACGCTGATGAAGCTGCGGTTCATCGCCCGGCACATGATGTAGCTGAGGATCGCCCCCGAGGAGCCGACCAGCGCCCCGGTGATGATCATCGCGGTGTTGCCGAGCGTGAAGCCCATCGCCGCCGCGGCCCAGCCCGAGTAGCTGTTCAGCATCGAGACCACGACCGGCATGTCCGCCCCGCCGATCGGGATGATCAGCAGGAAGCCGATGATGAAGGCCAGCAGCGCGACCGCAATCACCATCCAGCCCTCACCCGCAGCGCCGGCAGGCGAGACGGTGTAGAGGCCGATCAGCACGATGATCGCCGCCAGCGTGCCCAGATTGATGACATGCCGTCCCGGCAGCATGATCGGCGAGCCGCTCATCCGGCCCGAAAGCTTGAGGAAGGCGATGACCGATCCCGAGAAGGTGATCGCCCCGATGGCGATGCCGAGGCCGAGCTCGATGCGGCTTTCCGGCTTGATTTGCCCCATGGCATCAATAATCCCGAAGGACTGCGGATCGAGCCACGCACCGAAGCCGACCACGACTGCCGCCAGACCGACGAGGCTGTGGAAGCCCGCGACCAGCTCCGGCATTGCGGTCATCGCGATGCGGCGGGCGACGACCACGCCGATCGCGCCGCCGATGCCGACCGCGATCAGGATCTCGACAATGTTGGCGATGTCATGGGTGACAAGCGTCGTGCCGACGGCCAGCGCCATGCCGATCATGCCGTTGCGGTTGCCGGTGCGCGAGGTCGCGGGGCTCGAAAGCCCGCGCAGCGCGAGGATGAAGAACACGCCCGCAACGAGGTAGGCGAGCATCGCCCAGGCGGGGGTTCCGGCGCCGTGCTCTGCGCCTGCGGCAAGGAGGGAGAAGGTCATGAGCTTACTTCTCCTTCTTCTTGTACATCGCGAGCATGCGCTCGGTTACCGCGAAGCCGCCGAAGATATTGATGCTCGCAAGCACCACTCCGAACAGGCCGAGATATTTGGCGATCGGGCTGTTCGCCTCAGCCGACGCGATCAGCGCGCCGACGATGATCACCGAGGAGATCGCGTTGGTCACCGCCATCAGCGGGGTATGCAGCGCCGGGGTCACCGACCAGACAACGTAATAGCCCACGAAGCAGGCCAGCACGAAGATGCTGAGAATTGCAATGAAATCCATGTTTTGCCCCTATTTGGCGATTTATTTTCCGGGCGCGAGATATTCAGTCAGCAGCGTGACCAGCCCGGGCACGTCGGCACCCCGGCTGAGGTTCAAGGCGATCGGCTCGCTGCCCGAGACGGTGATGGTGAGTTCGGTATCGAGATCGAAGTGGCCCGCGCTCTCGAGCGCGAAGGTGGTGATCGCGCGGTAAGGGATCGAGAGATACCGCCGCTTCGATCCGGTCAGGCCCTGAATGTCGGTGATCATGATCCGGCGATCTGTGAAGATGATCGAATCCCGCACCATCTTGAAGGCAAAGCGCACCTGCTCGCCGGCGCCGAGCGCATAGCCGAGGTCATCGGCAGCATCGGCGGCGTCCCAGACGGTGGCGTTGATCAGGCCCATCGCGCTATTCCACCTGCCCTGGCGAGGTCGCGTAAAGCAGCGAGCCGCTGTTGTAGCCGTCAAAGATTTCGGTGAACTTCACCGGCTGCCCGCCGAAAGGCTTGAGGATGCGCATGCGCACATCCTCTTTGCGGCGCTCGAGCAATTCCAGTTCGAGCCCGGCAATGGCAAGGACCGAGGGGAAGTTGGCGCTGGCGCATTGCGAGGGCAAGGTCGGCTCGCGGCATTCGCGGACCATCCATTCGCGCCGCTTCTCGCGGCCCACCTTGAAATGGAAGCGCACCATGTTGCCGCCTTCCTGCGTCAGCGGGATCTGGATGCCGCCGTCAAGAATGCGCTGGTAGTTGAGCGAGAAATACGGCGCGTCAGTCATCGTCGCGGGATCAAGCGTGTCCATCGTGGCAGGCTTGATCGGGAACAGCTTTACCTTGGACAGGTCGGATTCGAGCGTCATCCAGTAATCGCCGCCCGCGCCGTTGGCGAAGGCCATGTCCATCGCCCCGTCACGGTCGCTGTCGATCACGCAGACGCGCTTGGACTTGGCGATGCCCGCAGCCATCTTGTTGACGTTGCAGGCCATCGGATAGGCGGACTGCACCTGCACCATCTGGCTGCCCTTGGGCACTTGCACCACCCCGGCCGCATCGAGGATGTCGGCCTGCGGGGCGAAGAGGCCGCGCGGGCGCAGGCGGGTTTCGATCACCACGCCCTGTTCCTTGACCCAGAAATCCTGCGCCGGAACCTCGGTGGGCACGATATCCCAGCTGAGCTCATAGGGGCCCGAAAGCTGCGCCGCAGCGGGCACCGCAAGCAGCGCGGCCGCAGCGGATGCGGAAACCGCGAGGCAGGTCAGGCGCAGCGCTTTCATCCCAGCAGCCGCTCGTTCACAACCTTGCCGCCCTGCGTCAGGCGGATCGCATTGCCGATTTCCTCGTCGAGCACGGGCTTGCCGGCTTCCTTATCCCAGAAGGCGCTGAGGAAGTTGTAGTGGTTGCGCGCGAACAGCGCCGAGGCGTCGGCGGGGAGCGCGGCGGGGGTGTTGGCGTAGCCGATGATCTTGACGCCGTGCTTGACCACGACCTCGTCGGCCACCGAACCCTCGACGTTCCCGCCCTGCGCCACTGCAAGGTCGAAGATCACGCTGCCGGGCTTCATCGTCGCGATCTGCGCGTCGGTGATCAGCCTGGGAGCAGCGCGCCCCGGAATCAAAGCAGTCGTGATGACGATGTCCTGCTTGGCGATGTGGCTGGAGACCAGTTCGGCCTGCGCCTTCTGGTATTCCTCGCTCATTTCGGTGGCATAGCCGCCCGAGCCTTCGCCCTCGATCCCCGCGACGTTCTCGACGAAGATCGGCTTGGCACCCAATGACTGGATCTGCTCCTTGGTGGCCGAACGCACGTCGGTCGCCGAGACCTGTGCGCCGAGGCGGCGGGCAGTCGCAATCGCCTGAAGCCCAGCAACGCCCACGCCCATGATGAAGGCGCGCGCGGCCTGCACGGTGCCGGCCGCGGTCATCATCATCGGGAAGGCGCGGCCGTAGGCGTCGGCTGCCGCCAGCACGGCCTTGTAGCCCGCAAGGTTCGACTGCGAGGACAGGACGTCCATCGACTGCGCGCGGGTGATGCGCGGCATGAACTCCATGCTCAGCGCCTCGTAACCGGCGGCCGCATAGGCATCCACCCGCTCGCGCGCCGTGAAGGGATCGAACAACGCCGCCACCCATGCGCCCGGCTTCGCGCCAGCCAGCAGGGCCACGTCGGGCGCCTGAATGCCGAGCACGATGTCGGCATCCTTGACCGTCGCGGCCGCGTCACCGACGCTCGCGCCGGCCTCGGCATAGGCTTCGTCGGTGATCGAGGCGACCACCCCGGCCCCCGCTTCCACGGCGACCGTGCAGCCCAGGGCCGCAAACTTCTTGGCCGTTTCCGGCGTGGCGGCAACGCGCGTCTCGCCCGAGGCGCGCTCTGTCAGGATGGCGATTTTCACGAGGGCGCGCTTAGCTGGCGATCGCAGCGACGACAGCGAAGGTGATCACCGCGATCACCGGTACGGCCCATTTCAGCGTGGCCATGAAGCCGCTGTAGGTGGCCGTGGCCTTATCCATGTCGTGAACACTCATGATGTCTCTTCCCCTTGGGCGGCCTAACGCTCGGGCGAGCGATTGGTTGCCGAATGGTTATCGAAAAAAACGGGCCGCGCGGCCCATGCCGCTCCCGTATCGGAGCCGCGCGTGGTTCTCAAGTCACCTTTAGTGAGAGGATCGCGGCCGTCCCCGGCCCGCAGCGATTTGTACACCTGTCCCGCAGCGGCACAGTCTTAATCGGGTTTTTACCCCTCCCCGCTATTTCTCGCTGTCGATGTCGGTGCCGGGCTCTTTCGCCCGCGCCAGCAAGGGAGCCGAACGGCACGACTGATGGCAGAGATGGATTGCCTCCCCCAGGCGCAGGATGACGCGCGGATCGTCATGCTCATCGATGACGAGCCCGCGCAGGGCCGCCTCATCACCGCGATCGCCGCGCGCGATGGCTGGCGCACGATCGTCGCCCCTGACGCCGAGACCGCGATTGCCATGCTCGGCACGCGCGAGGGGATGCAGCTTTCCGCGATCCTGCTCGACCAGTGGGTGCCGGGCGATGATGCCTGCGCGCTGATCGCCGAATTGAAGTCGCGCCGCCCGGCCCTGCCGATCCTGATGCTCACCACCAGCGCCTCGCCGCTGCTGGCGGTCGAGGCGATGCGCGCAGGCGCCAGCGATTACCTCGTGAAGCCCGTCTCGCCCGACCGGCTGATGGAGGCGCTGCGGTCTGTCACCACCCGCGAATCCCCGCGCGACGAGCTTGCCCCGCTGACCGAGAAAATGTCGGCCAGCCTCGATTTCGACGCGATGATCGGCACCGCGCCGTCTTTCCGCGCCGCGCTCGCCCAGGCCGCCAAGGCCGCGCGCGGGCATGGCCATGTCCTGATCGAGGGCGAGAGCGGCACCGGCAAGGAAATGCTGATGCGCGCGATGCACGGCGCATCCCCGCGCGCCAAGGAAGCCTTCCGGATCATCAACCTCGCTTCCGTTCCCCCCGGCTCGATCGATTCGGTGCTGTTCGGCCATGAGCCCGGCAGCTTCCCCGGCGCCTTCGACCGCCAGATCGGCGCCTTCCAGCACTGCGACGGCGGCACGCTGATCCTCGACGAGATCGACCGCCTCACGCCTGCGCTCCAGCATCGCCTGGCCGAGGCGCTCGACAGCGGCATCATCCGCCCCGTCGGCGCAAGCTACGGCTTCCGCGTTGACGTGCGGCTGCTGGTCACCAGCAATGTCGGGCTCGACCGGATGGTTGCGGCCGGGCAATTCGACGCCGGGCTCGCCGCCAAGCTGGGCGCGACCCGCATCGTCCTGCCCCCCTTGCGCGAGCGCACCGGGGATATCCCCGCCCTCGCCCGCCACTTCCTCGCCCGTATCGGCGAGCAGCCGGGCCTCAACCACCTCTCGGTCGGCGACGGCGCACTTGCGCTGCTCGCCGCCTATGACTGGCCGGGCAATGTCCGCCAGCTGCAATCGGTCCTGTTCCGCGCGGCGGTCTATTGCGAGGGCAACTCGCTCACCGCCGACAGCTTCCCGCAGCTCTCCGAGATGCTCGGAGAGCAGGGCAGCGTGACCCTTGCCAGCACGCACGAGGGCGTGGGCATCATGCTCTACACCCCCGACGGCAACCTGCGTCCGCTCGAAGAGATCGAGGCTGACGTGATCCGCCTCGCCATCGGTCACTACCGCGGCCGCATGACCGAAGTGGCGCGGCGGCTGGGGATCGGGCGCTCGACGCTGTATCGTAAGCTCTCCGACCTCGGGATCGACAATGCCGCGTGATTGGTCGGCTTGATCGGCGCGCCGCGCCAGCCTAGCAGCGCGGCATGACACAGGTTCAGGATTTCGCGGGGCGCGTCGCGCTCGTTACCGGTGCTGCCTCGGGGATCGGGGCGGCGTGTGCAAAGGCGCTGGCGGCGCGCGGGGCTGCGCGGCTGTTTCTGGTCAATGTCGATGGCCCCGGGCTCGAGGCGCTCGATCTGGGGGCGTGCGAGGTGCACCGCATTGTCGGCAGTGTTGCCGACGAGGCGCTGTGGCAGGACCTCGAACCGCGCCTTGCCGGGCTTGACCACGCCATCGTCAATGCCGGGATCGGCGCGGGCGGCCCGCTCGCCTCGCTCAGCCTCGCCGACTGGCGGCGGGTGATGGCGGTCAACCTCGACGGCGCCTTCATGACGCTCGCCACCTCCTTGCGCGCGATAGCGGGCAAAAGCGGGAGCATCGTCATCACTGCCTCGACCACTGGTCTCAAACCCGTCCCCGGCATCGGCCCCTACGGCGTCTCCAAGGCCGCGGTCGCGCACATGGCGCGCATCGCCGCGGCCGAGAACGCGCGGGCCGGGATCCGCGTCAACGCCATCGCGCCGGGCGGGGTCGACACCGCCATCTGGGAGAGCGGCGAGGACTTCAAGGCCTCGGTCGCCGCCATCGGCCGCGAGGCGACCATGGCGAAGATGGCGAAAACCACGCCCTCGGGCCGCTTCGCATCTTCCGAGGAGATGGCCGACAGCATCCTCTATCTGCTCTCCGATGCCGCCGCCAACATCACCGGCCACGTCATGGTCTCGGACGGCGGCTTTACGCTTTAGGGCGATCAGGCCGGCTCGATGGTGAAGCCCGGCACCGCCGCCGGTTCCTTGTGGCCGGGGTGGTACATGTCCATGTAGATCATTGACTTTTCGGGCGTGCTGTCTTTGCACGTCACTTCGTAGCCATCGATGATCCGATCATAGACCCCCACCCCGAAGCTGCCGACCCGGAAGTAGGCGGGGCGCTTGCCATCGGCGCAGCGCAACCGGTTGAGGTAGGCGCGCTGGCCGCCGGGCATGTCGGCGCGCACCGGGTTCAGCTCGCTGCCGAACGGGTGCGCCTGCGCCGCCTCGATCAGCTTGGCGAGTTCCTTTCCGCCGACGATCTTGTTGCCGAAGATGTCGGTCGCATCCTGCGCCGCTGCGGGCAGCGCCGCGCCGCCTCCCAGCACCGCCACCGCCGCGATCCCTGCGAGCATTGATTTACGCAGCATCATCGTCCCTCTCTCTCCGTTATTTCCCAGAGACTTGCACAAAGCCCTCGCCCCGGCAAGCGGTCTCACCAGCCGAAGGTCTGGTTCACCAAGGTGGCGCTGGTATTGCCCTTGAGGCTGACGGTCACCTGCTTGGCCTGCCAGTCGATATCGACCAGGCCATAGTTCTCGATGGGGAAGAACTTGCCGACCCGCGCCGCGTCCGGCTCGCGCGCGGTGGTGCGCTCGATATCGTCCCCGAAACTGAGATTGAGCGAGGAGCTGGTCAGCTCCCAAATGGTCTGGCCGCCGTGGTCAACCTTGTAGACCCCGCCCGAGTGGCGATCGCCCGAGAGCAGCACCAGCCCGCTCGCCTCGCGGGTCCCCAGCAGGTCGAGCAGGCGGGTGCGCTCGGCGGGGAAGTTGGTCCAGCCCTCGAACTGGTGCGCGGTGGTCAGCACCTGGGTCGAGGAGACCACGATGCGGAGGTCGGCGGGCTTGGCGAGCTCGGCCGCCAGCCATGCCCATTGCGCCTCGCCCAGCACGGTCTTGCCCGCGCTGTCATCGGGCAGATAGCCGCCCAGCGGCAGGCGGTCCTTGGTCCAGGGGCCGCGCTTCAGGTCCGACCGGAAGAACCGCGTGTCGAGCATGATCACCTGCACGCGCTTGCCCTGCGGGCCAGTGATGGTGCTCTCGTAGATCCCGGGCCGCGCCTTCACCGCCTTGGACGAGCCCCAGAAGGTCTCGAACAGCGTCTCCGACCAGCCGCGGAACGGGAAGCTGCCGCCCGCATCATTCAAGCCGAAATCATGATCGTCCCAGGTCGTCATCATCGGCACCTTGGCGCGGAAACCGGCAAATTCCGGGTGCGAGGCCTGCAAGGCATAGGCGCTGCGGAGCGAAGCCAGCCCCGCGTCGCCATCCCACCCGGCATCGCCATAGACATTGTCGCCGATCATCAGGAACAGTTGCGGATTGGCCGAGGCGATCTGCGCCCACATGTGCTGCGCGGCGCTCTGATGGTTGCAGCTGCCGACCGCGATGCGAGTCAGCGTGGTTGCGGGCGCAAGCGCCGGATTGGGCCCGGCGACCGGCATGGCGACCTTGGCCTTCAGCGCCTCGTAATAGGGCGATAGCAGCTGGTCGGGGGTGACCTCGACCGACTGCGGGGTCTGGGCGCCGAGCGGTGCGGCGAGCGCAAACAGGGCGGCGGCGGATAGCAGGGCGAGGCGCATCGGGTTCTCCGTCTTCAAGGGTTTGCAGGCCGGTTCTGGCGGCGGCCCGTGACAGAACCGTGGCAGGGTCTCACAGCGGCGGCAGGGTGCTGTAATCGGTGAGCGCGGCGTCATTCAGCCCGCGCCACACGTTCCTCGCCTGCACCGTCTCGGCGACATCGTGGACACGCAAGATGTGGACGCCCGCCTCCATCCCCTTGATCGCCAGCGCGATCGAGCCCGCCAGCCGCGCATCGGCCCCTTCCTCACGGGACAGCGCCCCGATCATCCGCTTGCGGCTCGCTCCCAGCATCAGCGGGCTGCCGAGCGCGTGGAACAGCGGCAGGGCATTGATCAGGGCGAGGTTCTCGGCGAGCGTCTTGCCGAAACCGATACCGGGGTCGAGGATGATGCGATCCTCGGCGATCCCGGCAGCCACCGCCTGCGCGCGGGCGTGGTGGAGAAAATCGAACACCTCGCTCACCACATCGACATAGCCGGGGCCCTTGTGCAGGTCCTCACCCGCGCCCGGCGCGTGCATCAGCACCACCGGACAGCCCTCGGTCGCGACCACTTCCTTCGAGCGCGGGTCGTAGCGCAGCGCCGAGACGTCGTTGGCCATATGCGCGCCCGTCGCCAGCCCCGCCGCCAGGACGCCCGCGCGGCGGCTGTCGAGGCTGATTGCGGCGCCCATCGCGGCGCAATATTCGATGGCCGGGACGACGCGGCGGATTTCCTCGTCCTCGAAGGTCGCCGCTGCCCCCGGGCGGGTGCTTTCCCCGCCGATGTCGATGATCGCCGCCCCGGCCTCGAGCATGGCGGCGGCATGGGCGCGGCCCGCCTCGATTGCGTCATGCTGGCCACCGTCCGAGAAACTGTCGGGGGTGACGTTGAGGATCCCCATCACCTGCGGCTGGTCAAGCCGGACGGTGCGCGCGCCCAGCGTGAGCGGCGGGTGGCTCTTGGCAAGATTGGCCCACTGCGCCGCCGCCTCGTCCGCCAGAGCGCCTGACAGGCGCGCGAGCGCCGCCTCGATCTCGGCGGGCGTGCCGGTGATGCGCTCGGCAACCGCCCGCCCGTCACGCAGCACCAACGCGAATTCGCGGGCATAGGCCATCGAGCCGCCGAGCCGCACCGCCGCACCCTCCACCGCTTGCGGGCCGGAGACGAGAGTGAGCGGGTGGATGTAGACGGAATCGGCCACGGCGGGGCGATCAGTCCTCGGCGGCGAGCAGGTAGAGCTGGCGTGCGGCGTCGATCGGCTGCACGTCACCACCTTGCTCGTAGTGCCAGAAGGCCCAGCCATTGCATGACGGCGCGCCTTGCAGGTCCTTGCCGAGGCCGTGGATCGAGCCGGTCTTGCCCTGGCACTCGAGCGAGCCGTCGGCGCGCACGGTGGCGATAAAGCGGCGCTTCTTGTCGAAGATCTGCGAGCCGGGCGGGATCAGCCCTGCCTCGACCACCGCGCCGAACGCCACCTTGGGCGCGGTGCGGGCCGATTGCATCGTGGTGAGCGCGCTTTCATCGAGCGGCAGTTCGCGGGCGATGCGCTTTTCGGCGACGCCGCGATAAAAGTCTTCGCGCTCGCAGCCGATCCAGTCGCGGCCCAGACGCTTGGCCACCGCGCCCGTGGTGCCGGTGCCGAAGAAGGGATCGAGCACGACGTCGCCCTTCTCGGTCGTCGCCAGCAGCACGCGGTAGAGCAACGCTTCGGGCTTCTGGGTCGGGTGGGCCTTCTTGCCGTTTTCCTTGAGCCGCTCGCCCCCTGAGCAGATCGGCAGCACCCAGTCGGACCGCATCTGCAGCTCGTCATTCAGGGTCTTCATCGCGCGGTAATTGAAGTGGTAGCGCGATTTCTCGCCCATGCTCGCCCAGATCAGCGTCTCGTGCGCATTGGTGAAGCGGGTGCCCTTGAAATTGGGCATGGGGTTGGTCTTGCGCCAGACGATGTCGTTGAGGATCCAGAAGCCGAGGTCCTGCAGGATCGAGCCGACGCGGAAGATGTTGTGGTAGCTGCCGATCACCCACAGCGCGCCATCGGGCTTCAATACGCGGCGCGCCTCGGTCAGCCATTCGCGGGTGAATTTGTCGTAGACCGCCATGCTGTCGAATTGGTCCCAGTGGTCGGTCACCGCATCGACATGGCTGCCGTCGGGGCGCGCGAGATCGCCGCCCAATTGGAGGTTGTAGGGCGGATCGGCGAAGACCAGATCGACGCTCGCCGTGGGCAGCGAGCGCATCGCTGCGATGCAGTCGCCGGGCAGGATGCGCCCCAGCGGCAGATCGAGCGCACGCGCGGTTTCGAGCGTCTTTTTAACACTCTTTGCACGCGACTTCACCTTTTCTATCACGCCTGCCACGGGGCCCTCGCCTGTCATGTGTGGGAACTTATCCACAGGCATGAGTCTTTGAAGAGTCCGCGTCAAGCCTCTAATTTTGTGGCGCTTGTACGACATGCGGGAGGATGCGGGCGGAACGAAACGAGTCCGGCACAAGATGTAGAGTCCCGCCGCTTGCCCGGGACTCCAGATGCGGGGGTGTGGCGGGGAGGACTCACCCGCGCCCTAAGGCGACTTAGATCAGCACCAACTGCGCCACCGGCGCGAAGCTGCGGCGGTGGAGCGGGCTCGGCCCGTGCCTGCGCAGCGCCTCCATATGCTCGGCGGTGCCATAGCCCTTGTTGCGCTCCCACCCGTAATGCGGGTGCGCGGCGGCGGCCTCCAGCATCATCCGGTCGCGCCATTCCTTGGCGATGATCGAGGCGGCGGATATGGCCGGCTCGATCCCGTCCCCGCCAACAATCGCGCGCGCCGGCCAGCACCATCCGGCGCAGCGGCCGTGGGGGGTCATATTGCCGTCGATCAGCACCTCGCTGGCCTCGCGCCCCAGCGCCGCGGTCAGCGCCGCGACCGCGCGGGTCATCGCCAGCATGGTCGCCATGAAGATGTTGACGCGGTCGATCTCGTCCGGCTCCACCACCGCCACCGCCCAGCCGCAGCCTTGCCGGATCGCTTCGTCGAGCACCGCGCGGCGAGCGGGCGATAAGCGCTTGGAATCGTCGAGCCCCGCAGGTATCGCCCCGCCCAGAACCACCGCCGCGGCCACCACCGGCCCGGCGAGCGGGCCCCGCCCTGCCTCGTCAACGCCGATCACCAGCGGCACTTGCGAGGCGATCAAATCCGGAGTGACCCCAAGCATGATCCGTTCTGCCCGTTTGCTGGCCGTCCTTTCGACCTCTGCGCTGATGCTGGCAAGCTGTGCGAATGCGCAAACCGGGGAAAGCGCTGCGCCGATGGCCGCAGAGGCCTTCAAGACGACCGACGTCGCGGGCTTCGAGGAGCCTTGGGCAATCGCCTTCGCGCCCAGCACCGCGACTTTGTTCGTCACCGAGAAGTCGGGCACGGTGAAATTGCTCGACACCAAGACCGGCGAGACCGCGACTGTCGCGGGCGCGCCCAAGGTCGATTACGGCGGTCAGGGCGGGCTTGGCGACATAGCTTTCCTGCCTGCCGAAGCCGCAGACACGCTCGGCACCCGCACGATCTATCTGAGCTGGGCCGAAGCGGGCGAAGGCGACGTGCGCGGCGCGGTGGTCGGCAAGGGCCAGCTGGTGTGCTCGGCGCCCACGGCTTGCGCCATCGAAGGGCTGAACGTCATCTGGCGCCAGACCCCCAAGGTCACGGGCCGCGGCCACTATTCGCACCGCCTCCTGTTCTCGCCCGACGGCAAGTATCTCTACGTCGCCAGCGGTGAGCGGCAGAAGATGCAGCCCGCGCAGGACCCCGCCGCAACGCTCGGCAAGATCGTGCGCCTCAACCTCGACGGCACGCCCGCTGCGGGCAATCCGATGGCCGACAAGGGCGGCGTCACCGCCGAAATCTGGTCGATGGGCCACCGCAACATCCTCGGGATGGCGTGGGACGCTGAGGGGCGCCTGTGGGAAGTCGAGCACGGCCCGGCGGGCGGCGATGAGCTGAACCTCGTCATGCCGGGCGCCAATTACGGCTGGCCGGTGCGCTCGAACGGCGAGCATTACAATGGCGATCCGATCCCCGATCACGAAGCGGGCGATGGCTTCGCCCAGCCCGCCTTGAGCTGGAACCCGGTGATCGCGCCGGGGGGGATGATCATCTACACCGGCGACCAGTTCCCCGCGTGGAAGGGCCATGCGCTGATGACCGGCCTCGCCACGCAGTCGATCGTCGATGTCGCGATCGAAAGCGAGAGCGCGCGCGAAGTCGCCCGCCACGAGTTCGATTCGCGCCTGCGCGCCATTGCGCAGGGCCCCGACGGCGCGGTCTGGGTGACGCAGGACGGCAAGGGCGCGCGGTTGCTCAAGCTCACCGCGAAATGAGCGCAAGCCCCCGCGCGGCGAACTCCGCGACGATCATTCCGCTCGAGGCGGTCGAACCTGCCATGATCGAGGAAGTGCTCGACCGCGCCTTCGGGCCGGACCGCCACGCGCGCACCGCCTATCGCATCCGCGAAGGCATGGCGTGGCTCCCCGGCCTCAGCCTCGCCGCGCTCGACGAAAACGACCTGCTGGTCGCGACGATCCAGTGCTGGCCGGTGGGCTTGCAGACCAAGCAGGGGCAGGTGCCGCTGGTGATGGTCGGACCCGTAGCGGTGGTGCCCGAGCGGCAGGGCGAGGGATTTGGTGTGGGCCTGATGAGCGCGATGCTGGCCGAGGATGCGCGGCTGGCCGCCTCGGGCGGCCGCGCCCTTCCGCAATTCCTGATCGGCGATGCCTCATATTACGGCCGCTGGGGCTTTTCCGCGGCGATGACCGGCGGCTGGCGCTGCCCCGGGCCCTATGAACAAGACCGCCTGCTCGCGCGCGGCCACGGCCTTGCCGCCATGCCTTCGGAGGGAATGCTGGGACCGTGGGAGGGATAGGGGTTCGTAACCCCTTCACCTTCCCCGCCCCATCTGCCATCCCGTTCCCGCAATGCCCTACGATCCGCCCCCCCACCTTGCCGGCCTGACCCTCGCCGAGATCGCCGCGCTGGTCGAAGCGCGCCAGCTGCCCCCGGTCGAAAGCTGGTCGCCCGCGAGGATCGGCGAAAGCCACATGGTGATCGCCGCCGACGGGACGTGGTTCCACGAGGGCGGCGTGATCCGGCGCGAGGCGATGGTGCGCGCCTTTGCCAGCCTGCTCACCCGCGACGATGCCGGGCATCATTGGCTGGTCACCCCGGTCGAAAAGCTCGCCATCGAGGTGGAAGATGCGGCCTTCATCGCAACTGATTGCGTGCGCAAGGACGATGCGCTGGCGTTCCGGACCAACACCGATGAACTCGTGATCGCCGGGCCCGAGCATCGCTTGCGCGCGGCGGGAACGGCGGAGGAGCCCGCGCTCTACCTCCATGTGCGGCGCGGGTGCGAGGCGCGCCTCAACCGCTCGACCTGGGCGCAGCTCGCAGAGATCGCGCTGGCCGAGGGGGCCGAGGACAACGGCTGGCAGGTCACCAGCCGCGGCGAGACGTTCCGCCTGCTGCCATGAGCCTCTACGATCCCCTCGCCCGCGCCTTTGCGACTGGCCATGCGCGCGCGATCCCCGATCTGCTGAGCGATGCGCATTTCGCTCAAGACGGCCGCGCGACGCCCGCCGCGGTGCTGATCGCGATCACGGATGTGGCGGATGATCCGCAGGTGATCCTCACCCAGCGCCCCCGCGCGATGCGCGATCATCCCGGGCAGGTCGCCTTTCCCGGCGGCAAGATCGATCCCGGCGAGGATGCCGTCACCGCCGCGCTGCGCGAGGCCGAGGAGGAGCTCGCCCTCCCCCGCGATACCGTCCGCGTGATCGGCACCAGCGATGTCTACCACACTGGCACCGGCTTTCTGGTGACGCCGGTGGTGGGCGTGGTGCCCCCGGGCCTGCCGCTCGTCCCCAATCCGCACGAGGTCGAGGCGTGGTTCGAAGCGCCGCTCTCCCTGCTGCTCGATCCCACCAGCTGGACCACCAACGAGGTGTTCTGGCGGGGCGCGAACCGGCGCTATCTCGAGCTCGACTGGCAGGGCTTTCGCATCTGGGGCGTGACTGCGGCGATCATCGCCAACCTGTCGCGCCGCATCTCGCTGGAGGCGCTGCGCGATGCTGCGTGATCTCAGCGACGCCGATTGGACCAAGCGCGAAGGGCTTGTCCTGCTGACGCGCGCACTCGGGGCAGAGAACATCCGCTGGGTCGGCGGGGCGGTGCGCGATGGCTTGCTGGGCGTGGCGGTGGCCGACGTCGATTGCGCCACCAAGCTCATGCCCGCCGAGGTGATCGCCGCCTGCGGGCGCGCGGGCATCCGCACCGTGCCGACCGGGATCGACCACGGCACCGTCACCGCGATCCTCAAGGACGGGCCGGTCGAGGTCACCACCCTCAGGCGCGACGTCGCCACCGATGGCCGCCGCGCCACCATCGCCTTTGCGCAAGACTGGCCCGAGGACGCCGCGCGGCGCGATTTCACCATCAACGCGCTCTACGCCCACCCCGAGACGCTGGAGATCGTCGATTACTTCGGCGGGCTCGCCGACCTCGCGGCGCGCCGGGTGCGCTTCATCGGCGAGGCGGCTGCGCGGATCGCCGAGGACCACCTGCGGATCCTGCGCTACTATCGCTTCCAGACCCGCTTCGGCGCGGACCTCGATCAGGAGGCCGAGGACGCCTGCGCCGAGCTGGCCCATACCTTGAAGGGCCTCAGCCGCGAGCGGATCGCGAGCGAATTGCTGGCGCTGCTCGGCCTGCCCGATCCCCACCCCACCATCGCCCGGATGCGCGCGCGCGGCGTGCTGCCGGTGATCCTGCCCGAGGCCTGTCCGCCGCAAGTCGCCGCGCTCGGCCGGTTGATCGCTGCCGAGGCCGAACAAGGCATCGCCCCCGATCCCATCCGGAGGCTCGCGGCGCTGCTTCCGCCCATGCCGGAGATCGCCGAAACGGTCGCAGCGCGTCTCCGGCTCTCCAAGGCGCAGCGCGCCCGGTTGGTCGCGGCGGCGCAGCGCAAGGCGGAAGACGCCGCCAACCCGCGCGCGCTCGCCTATCGTCTGACGCCTCCTTTCGCCATCGACCGCCTGCTGCTGGGACGCGGCGATGCGCGGGTGCTGCAAGGCTGGAGCGTGCCCGTGTTCCCCCTGAAGGGCGGCGCGATCGTCGCGCGCGGAGTGACTGCGGGGCCGCTGGTCGCGCGCATCCTCCAGACTGTCGAGGCGCGCTGGGTCGCCGAGGGCTTCCCCTCCGCCGAGCGGATCGAGGCGATGCTCGCCGAGGAATTGGGCACGGGCGCGGCCTGAATTGACCAATACCCCCCTCCTGCAAGCGGGAGGGGAAGTTCTCCCCCTCAGCCGAACTTGCCCGACTTGGGGAAACCCTGCGGCGGCATCCGTCCGGCGGCGCCGCGCGCGACCTTCCACATACGGATCTCGGTCTCGGTGCGGGTCCGCTCACCCGATCCGCCCATCTGCCAGCTGAGGCCATCGGCGAGCACGAAGGTGGTGGCGTCCGCCATCCCGCCGTCGCGGTAGCGTTGCAGTTGCACCCCCTGCCCGCGCGACATCACCGGCAGTTCTTCCAGATTGAACACCACCAGCTTGCGGTTGTCACCGACCACCGCGACGTGATCGTGGGCCTCGCCAATCGGGCGGATCACCGTCAACTTGGCGCCGTCCTTCAGGTTCACCACCTGACGCCCCTTGCGGGTCTCGGCGAGCAGCTCGTCAAGCTGCGCGACGAAGCCCTTGCCGTGGCTCGAGGCGAGCAGCAGCCGGCCGCCGGGCTTATGGATCATCAGCGCACACACGCTCGCCTCGCTCTCGAGATCAAGCATGGTGCGGACCGGTTCCCCGAACCCGCGCGCGCCGGGGAGCTTGTCGCAGCCCAGCGTGAAGAACCGCCCGTCGGAAGCCGCGAGCAGCAGCTTGTCGGTGGTTTGCGCGTGGAGGATGAAGGCGAGGCTGTCGCCCTCCTTATATTTGAACTCCTGATCCAATGGCACGTGGCCACTGGCTGCGCGGATCCAGCCCTTTTGCGAGAGGATCACCGTCACCGGCGCTTTCTCGATCATCGCATCCATGCTGAACGCGACGGTCGGCGCGGCCTCGGCGATCAGCGTGCGGCGCTTGCCGAGCGGGGTGTCCTCGGCATAGGCCTTGCGAAGCGCGCGCAGGTCGCGCTTCAGCCGCGTGCGCTGCTTGGCCGGGCTTTCGAGCAGGGCGTTGAGATCGGCTTCTTCGGCCAGCAGCTCGTCCTGCTCCTTGCGCAGCTGCATTTCCTCGAGCTTGCGCAAGCTGCGCAGCCGCATGTTGAGGATCGCCTCGGCCTGGCGGTCGGTCAGCTCGAACTCGGCGATCATCACCGGCTTGGGCTCATCCTCGGTGCGGATGATCTCGATCACCCGGTCGAGGTTGAGGAAGGCGATGATGTAGCCGCGCACCAGTTCCAGTCGGTCGGCGATCTTCTCGAGCCGGTGCTTGGCGCGGCGCTGGAGGATGTCGATCTGCGCGAAGGTCCAGCTTTCGAGAAGTTCCTTCAGCCCCATCACCATCGGCGTGCGTCCGAACCCGGGCCGCGCATCGAGCACGTTGAGGTTGAGGCTGAAGCGGGTTTCGAGGTCCGTCAGCTTGAACAGGCTTTCCTTGAGCAGCTCGGGATCGACATTGCGGCTCTTGGGGACGAGCACGATGCGGATCGCGGTGTCGCTTTCATCGCGCACATCCTCGAGGATCGGCAGCTTGCGGTCGGCGATGGCCTGCGCGATCTGCTCAATCAGCTTGCCCTTGGGCACCTGGTAGGGGATTTCCGAGATCACCAGCTGCCACTGGCCGCCGCCGAGCCGCTCGATCCCGGCGGCAATATCGGCCTCGTCCTTGGCCTCGGGCGCGAAGAAGCGGCCGCGCAGGCGGAAGGCGCCGCGGCCGGTGAGATAGGCTTGCGCGATCGCGGCCCTGCTGTCGACCACCTGCCCGCCCGTGGCAAAGTCGGGGCCGTGGAACAGCTCCATCAGCTCTTCGTGGCTGACCGAGGGATTGTCGATCAGCGCCAGCGTCGCGTCGATGATCTCGGCGACATTGTGGCTGGGGATGCTGGTGGCCATCCCCACCGCGATACCGCTCGACCCGTTGGCCAGCAGATTGGGGAACAGGCCGGGGAAGATCTCGGGCTCAATCTCCTCGCCATTATAGGTGGGGATGAAGTCGACTGTGCCCTCGTCGAGCCCCGCCATCAGTTCCAATGCGGTGCGCGTCAGGCGCGCTTCGGTATAGCGGTAGGCGGCGGCGTTATCGCCGTCGACATTGCCGAAATTGCCCTGCCCGTCGACCAAGGGATAACGCAGGCTGAAATCCTGCGCGAGGCGGACCATCGCGTCATAGACCGATTGGTCGCCATGCGGGTGATACTTGCCGATCACGTCGCCGACCACGCGCGCCGACTTCTTGTAGGCATCGCTCGGGTTGAGCTTCAGCTGGCGCATTGCCCAGAGCAGGCGGCGGTGGACCGGCTTCAGCCCGTCACGCAGGTCGGGGAGCGAGCGCGCGGTGATCGTCGAGAGCGCATAGACCAGATAGCGCTCGGACAGCGCGGCATCGAAGGGCGCATCGACGATCGCGTCAAACGGGTCTTCGGGCGGCGTGATAGCAGTGTCGGACATCGCGCCCGTCTAGCAATCCCGAGGCGGTGCCGGGAGAGGACTTTCCACAGAGTTGACGCGGCTCCATTCGCTTGGATAAGGCGATGGTTAGGTCTCGGCCCTAGCCGGCTGTTGCTAGGTTCGCGAACAGTTGAGAATGCGCGCCGAACCCTGCGTGCCGGTTTCGACCGCCAATTCATATTGCAGCGACAGCATCTGCGCGCAGAGCTCGACATCCAGATCCCCGCGTGAAAGCGCCTGCCGCATCCAAAAGCGCGCGTCATCAATCGAGCGCGGCCCGGCCCAGCCACCATTGGCTCCCCGCGCCAAATGCGCAAAGGCATCGGGGTACCCGGCGCGCGCTGCGCCTTGGCAGAACGGTTCAGCTTCGGCCAAGGCTTGTTCGCGCACCAGGATCGAACACAGCTGCAGGTCGGCATCACCGCGCCCTGCGCGCGAAAGCTCATGCAGCTTTGCCATCCATTGGTCGCGCTCCTCAGGGACCGCATAAATCAGGCCGTAGAGCGCATAGGGGTAACCGCCTTCGGCCGAGCGCCGCAACTGCGCCACCCCGGCAGCGTAGTTTTCCGGAGTCTGCGGCAGGATCGTTCCGGCGATCAACACCCTGCCATAATGCGCGCGCGCCTTGACGTAGTTCTGTTCGGCAGCAGCGCTGTAAAGTGCCACCGCGCGTTCCTTGTCGGCAGCATCCCTTGCATTGGTATCGAGGAAATAGGCGAGTTCGAGCTGACCGAAAGGCGTTGCCTGCTTCGCGGCCGCCTCCAGCGTTGCCCGCGCTGCTGCCAGGTCTTTGTCCGTGCCGATGCCGAAATGCTGCATGTAACCCAGCAGATAGGTCGCCAGCGGATCGCCCTGCGCCACCAGCGCCTTGATTTCTTCAAGCGAATGTTGCGCCAGCACCCGCATGATCAAAATCGGCTCGTCGATCCGAGCCATCTCGTCCAAAGTCAGCGCAATCGGGCGCCGGCCGGGTTCATCGCCGGCAGCCGCCGCCGGCCTTGCGATCGCCAGAGCCTCATCAGCGACCGCGTCAGCGAGGAAAGTGTTGGGCGACAGCGAATTGTAAGTAAACGGCACTTGCGGCGGCCAATAGTCCTGCGTGCGTTCAAACACGCCCTGACGGATGGCGTTGAACACCAGGCTCACATCCACCTTGGGCACGGTCACCTTGCTTGCAACTTCAATAGCGAAGGGGCTGATATTCTTGGGCGGCGGTGCCGCGTCGTAGGCGGGGATACCGCGCCCGGTCGAATAGAGCACCGCGACCCGCGCACCCGGTTCGAAATCAAATTCGCGAATCCCCGCTGATACATTCGCGGCCTGACGCGTGGTCGGTTCGAAGATGACCGGCGCAGGCGCGCTGCGGGTGACCTGCCCGTTGGCAACAGCGGTCGGGCTGACATTGCCCCCGGTGCGGCAGGCATCCAGCATGAAAATCGTGGTTCCATCATGCGTCAACCGATCCGCCAGTGCTTCGAATTCGATGAACACCTGGTCAACCTTGTCCGCGCTCGTACGCAGCGACGCATCGACCGGCACAAGATAGTTGCGCCGACCATATTCAAACCCGTGCCCGGCGTAGTAGAACACCACGATGTCCGCATCGTCGATCGCGTTGCTGAAGCGATCGACGGCACTGCGCATTTCGGACCATGTCCCGTCAGCCACAAGGGTGACTTCAAACCCGATCGAACGCAGCGAAGTGGCCACCATTTCGACATCGTTGACCGGGTTGGGGAGGCTGGACCATTGTGACCCCTCGCCAACTTTTTGGTAGGAGGCATTGCCGATCAAAAGCGCATGCTTGCCGCCAGCATGAGCCGGAACCGCAGCAATCATGAGGCTTGCGAGAAAAGCTAGCAGAGTAATGAAATTTCTGATCACCTGCGGACCCCCATTCCCAGACGGGTACTATGCATCGCGCTGGTCGGATTGTTCAAGCCTTGCGTTCATCCGCTAGATTTTTCGGGCGTCATTGCTCTCCACCGGCACGCTGACGGTGAGCCCGTCCATCTCCGCAGTCAGCTCGATCTGGCACGAAAGCCGCGAGGTGCGCCGCGCGCCGGCGGCAAAATCGAGCATGTCCTCCTCCTCCTCGGCGGCGGGCGGCAGGCGGTCGAACCATTCAGGCGCGACGATCACGTGGCAGGTCGAGCACGCCATCTGCCCCTCGCACGTCCCCTCGAGCGGGAGCCCGGCCGCCTGGCCGACGCGCAGCAGGTTGTCGCCGGGCGCGGCGCTGGTCGCCACCGGCTTGCCGCTGTGGTCGAGGAAGGTGATGGTGATGCTCACAGGCCCTGTTCCCTTGCGGCGGCGTTGATCGTGGCGGCGGCGGATTCGATGTCCTCGGGCGTCGTATAGCGCCCGAAACCGAGGCGGATAGAGGACTTTGCCTCTGCTTCGGTCAGCCCGATGGCGCGCAGGACGTGGCTGGGGCGGCCCGATCCGGAGGCGCAGGCGCTCCCGGCGGAGAACATGATCTGGCGGCAGTCGGACATTAGGCGGGCGACATCCAAGCCATCGCGCCGGATGTTGAGATTGCCGTGCCAGCGATCCACCGCACTGCCGTTCAATTCCCAGCCCGCGAAGGCCTCGCGCGCCATGTTCCACAAATGTTCCACGTGAAACATTTGCTCCGAGAAGCTTTCCTGCGCCACCTGCGCCGCCGCGCCGAACCCGGCGCACAGGGCGGGCGAGAGCGTGCCGGATCTGAGCCCGCCCTCCTGCCCGCCGCCATGGAGCAGCGGCGTGGGCGCGGGCGCGTCGGGCCCGAGCCACAGCGCGCCGATCCCCTTGGGGCCGTGAACCTTGTGCGCGGAAATCGCGATGTAGTCCGCCGCGACCTCGACCGGCACCTTGCCATAGGCCTGCACCGCATCGACCAGCACCCGCGCGCCGCTGCGGCGGGCAATCTCGACCACCGGGGTGAGCGGGTTCCTGACCCCGATCTCGTTGTTGATCGCCATGACCGCGACGAGGCCCGTCTGCGGCGTGATCGCAGCCTCGAGCGCGGCGAGATCGGCGCGGCCGTCGGGCGTGACGGGGAGCACCGTGAAGCGCCGCCCCTGCGCCTCGACCGCGCTGGCGCAATCGAGCACTGCGGCGTGTTCAGTGGCGAAGGTGAGGACGTCCCCCGGCGTGCCGAGGATCACCGTGTCGATCGCCTCGGTCGCGCCGGAGGTGAAGATCAGCTTGCCGCTTCCGGGCAGGAGCGCCGCGACCCGCTCGCGCGCGGTCTCGACCGCGGCGGCGGCCATGCGGCCCATGCGGTGGGGGGAATGGGGGTTGCCGAAAGTATCGCTCTCCGGCCCGCCGAGCCAGCGGAGCATGGCGTCGCGGGCTTCGGTGGCGAGCGGGGTGGTGGCCTGATAGTCTAGGTAGATCATGGCCTCCCCTCCCCGCCCCGGGCTTGACCCGGAGCCCCGCTCTCTTCCGCGGCCAAGCTCAAGATAGCGGGGTGCCGGGTCAAGCCCGGGAAGGGGGAGAAGGTCAGCATAGCGAAGCCCAAGCCGTGGCGAACCGCTCAAGCTCGTCTGGCGTGGTCGACCACCCCAAGCTCACCCGGATCGTGCGCGCCGCCACATCATCGGACAGGCCGAGGGCGTCCAGCACCCGGCTTTTCTTCAAGGTTCCCGAAGAACACGCGCTTCCTGCCGAGACAGCAAAGCCCATCGCGTCGAGCCGGATCAGCAGCGCCTGCGCGCTCATGGTGGGGTGGGCGACGGCGATGATGTGCGAACATTGCGGGCCGACGGCAATCGCCTGACCTGCCGCCCAGACCGCCTGCCGGAATTCGAGCCGTTCGCCTTCATTCGTCGCCCAGCTGTCCAGCCCGCCTGCCTCCAGTGCTGCCGCCATGCCGAGCGCGCCGGGCAGGTTTTCGGTGCCCTGCCGGTAGCCGCGCTCATGCCCGCCGCCCGGTTCGAGCAGAGCGAAATCGCGCACCAACAGTGCGCCAATCCCGATCGGACCGCCAAACTTGTGCGCACTGACCACGATCATATCCGCGTCGGGCAGCGGCATCTTGCCTGCGCTCTGCGAGCAATCGGCGAGCAGCACGCCGCCGCCCTCGCGCACCTGCCGCACGAGATCGTGACTTTGATCGGCGTGTGCGCCCAGCAGCCGGGTGCCGGTCTCGGAGTTCAGCGACTGGAGCGCAAAAATCGCTCCGCCCTCGCCAAGCGCCTCGGCAAGAGCCTCGCGGTCGGGCTCGGCGTGAAAGGGTGGGATCGGAATCACGGTTGCATCCGGCGCGGCCCGAAACACCGCGTCATGCTCCACAGCACTGACAATCCGCCGGTCCACTTTCGCCCGATTGAGCGCGATCCACAAAGCCTCGCTCGCCCCGCTGGTGAAGATCAGCTCGCCTTCCCAGCCCAGCATCCGCTTGATCCGCTCGCGCGCATCCTCGAGCGCGGCGCGCGCCTTGCGGCCCTCCGCGTGGGGCGAGGAAGGGTTCGCCCACAGCCGGAAACCCTCCGCCATTGCCGCCCGCGCCTCGGGACGCAGGGGGGAGGTGGCGGCGTGATCGAGATAGACCCGTTCGGGAATGGTGCTGTTCCCCGTAAGAAATTGCGGTTTTCGCTATCGTCCCTATATAGGCCGCACAATTTTCGGCGCCACCCGGCGCTCGCGCGATCATTTTGTCAGGGTTCACCATGCCGTCCGTCATCTTTCCCGGTCCCGAGGGCCGTCTCGAAGGCCGTTTCTCCCCGCCCCCGCGCCCGCGTGCGCCGGTGGCGATGATCCTCCATCCGCACCCCGAAGGCGGGGGGACGATGAACGACCGGATCGTGCAGCGGCTCTACAAGACCTTTGCTGACCGCGGGTTCGCGACTTTGCGCTTCAACTTCCGCGGTGTCGGGCGCTCGCAAGGGTCGTTCGATTCCGGCATCGGCGAGTTGTCCGATGCGGCCTCGGCGCTCGATTGGGTACAGTCGATCCACCCGGAAGCGCAGAGCACCTGGATCGCGGGCTACTCCTTCGGCGCGTTGATCGGCATGCAATTGCTGATGCGCCGCCCCGAAGTGCGCGGCTTCATCTCGGTCGCGCCGCCGGCCAACATGTATGATTTCAGCTTCCTTGCCCCCTGCCCCGCTTCCGGCATCTTCGTGCAGGGCGCGGCCGACACGGTGGTGCAGCCGGGCGCGGTGCAGAAGCTGGTCGACAAGCTGCGCACCCAGAAGCACATCACCATCCACCACGAGGAAATCCCGCGCGCCAACCACTTCTTCGAGAACGAACTCGACGATCTGATGCGCTCGGTGGATAACTATCTGGACTTCCGCCTGAGCCCGGACTGCCCGATTAAGTGATTTTGATGGCTGCACGCCCTCCGGCGTGCAGTCCTCGGCGCTGTTCCCTTCGCTTCGCTGCGGGGCACCTGCGGGTCGCGCCGTGCGCTCGCGGTCGCTGGCGCGACCGAAATCACCGCTTCCCATTCGACTCGCGCTGGTTCGGCCCGCCGCAGGACGGGCCGCAAGGGCGAACGCCCGCCCACAGCGACGCGCCCGCAGGGCGTGTGAGCGAGGATTTCGCATCGCGGATGCGATGCGGAACACAAAGACTCCAATCATTTCTCTACTGAAATACTTGGAAAATTTACAGTACTGAAATGCAACGCGAAATTGCTTCGCGCCTAACTAAAGTCATAGTACCTTACGCGTCGAGCGGAGCCGGAGTGTTCTGCTTGCGAAAGGTGCTCCGGCGACCGCTCCCACACTGATGGAGAGAGGAACCCCTGCATGACTTACGTGTCTGCCAATCGCCGTCCCAACGCCGCCGCGCTCGCCGGAGCTTTCGGCATTCCCGGTGCCTTCGGCGCCCTGCTGATCGTCGGCCTTGCGGTGACGGTGACGACCGTCCCCACCCGGCCGAACCCCAAGGCGACCCCGATCGCGGAAATCCCCCTGCCCCCGCCCCCGCCGCCGACCCCGACGCCGGAGACCAAGCAGAGCGACGCCACGACGACGACCACCACCACCACTACGACCCCGACCCCGCCGACTCCCTTCCCGGTCGAGCTGGGACAGGGCGATCCGGTGAACACCTTCCCCACCACCGGCGATCCGGTGACCACCGGGCCGATCGAGTACGGTATCCCCGGGCCGACGCCCAGCGCCGCCTCGCTCTATGATCCGGTCGGCGCGAAGGCCAAGGGCAACCCCGGCACGTGGGTCACCAATGAAGACTACCGCCCGCGCTGGATCGCCGAGGAGCTTTCGGGCACCGCGCGCTTCACGCTCCAGATCGACGCGCGCGGGAAGGTGACCGGATGCACCATCACCCGCTCCACCGGGCACGCCGCGCTCGACAAGGCGACCTGCGACCTCGTCAGCAAGCGCGCCCGCTTCGATGCGGCGCGTGACGGCAATGGCAAGCCGGTTGCGGGGAGCTATTCCAACTCGGTCAGGTGGAGCATCCCCGAGTAAGGCTCTTTTACGGCGGCGCGCCCCTCCGGGCGCGCCGTTCCTCGCTCACGGGGCCTGAAGGCCCCGCCGCTGCGGGCGCCCGTTCGGGCTTGCGACGCCTGCGGCGTCGATGATCTTCTTACGCCGGGGAGGGTTACCCCCTAGCCCTCTCCGGCGACCTCTTTGACCTGCTCGATCGGCGCCTTGCCGTCCGGCGCAGGCACCGTCCAGATCAGCACATTGATCACCGCGATGACCGCCAGCAGCACCATCAGCGCGGGGTTCTTTGCCTCGCCGGTGCGCCGCCACAGCACGAAGGCCCCCGCGACCAGCGCAAAGGCGGCGAGCATCACGATGGCGAGCACGATGTCGGTCATGTCGGTTCCTTGCGCTCCCGCCAGCGCCCCTGTCGGTCGCCCCCCGCAGCACGCAACAATAGCGTCACATCCGTGTCACGGCGGGGGAACATCGCGGGCCTAGCCTCGGTAGATGAACACCGCGAACCCGCGGTACGAGGGAGGCTATGATGGGTATTTTCACGTCGATCAAGAGCGCGATCTGGGGCGAGAAGAAGGAAGCGGCTGCGCCCGCACCGGCACCCGCTGCCGCCCCCGCGCCCGCCGCTGCTCCCGCGGCTCCGGCCGAGCCCGAGCCGCTCACCGAAGCGCAGATGGAAGCCCACATCGCTTCGCTGCCCGATGCCGACAAGTTCAACTGGCAGACCTCGATCGTCGACCTGATGAAGCTGGTCGGCCTCGATCCCTCCTTCGACAACCGCAAGGAACTGGCGGGCGAGCTCGGGCTGGAGGGCTATGAAGGCACCGCCGAGCAGAACATCGCGCTGCACCACGCGGTGATGGGCCTGCTGGCGCTGGAAGGCGGCAAGGTCGGCGGGATGCTCGCCGACTGAAGGCCTACGCAGCGCGCCCCCGCCCTCGCGCATTGACTTGGGCCAAGCGCGCCGCCTACCTTCGCGGGCATGAGAGAGACCGCCACCAGCATCACCCGCCGCCAGACCCTTGCGGGTCTGGCTGGCACATCCACGCTTGCCCTGCTGCCGGCATGCGCCGCCAAGCCTGCGCCCGCTGCCGCGAGCACCGCGCTCACCGGCCTCGCGCCCGACGCGGCGCTCGAGCGGGTTGCCTATGCCATGCTCGCCCACGAGCCCGGCCGCGCCACCGGGCTGGGCGTCGACACCGGCGAATATGCCGCGTGGCGATCGACCTTCGGCACAGGCGGGGCTGCGGGCCGCGCTGAATATGCGGCGACGCTCAAGGAACTGGTCTCCGAGGTGCGCGCCTATCCCAAGGAGGGCCTGACCAGCGACCAGCAGATCGGCTTCGAGGTGGTCGAAACCGCCTTCTCCAGCGCGATCGAGGGCATGGCCAAGCCCTATGGCGACGTCGCGGTCGGCAGCTGGCGCAATGCGCCTTACGTCGTCATCCAGAACGTCGGCGGCTATATTGATCTGCCCCGTTTCTTCAGCTCGGGGCAGCCGCTGAAGACTGCCGAGGACATGGGGCCCTATATGAGCCGCCTCGCCGAAGTCCCCGTGCTGCTAGACGGCGAGCTTGAACGGATCAAGGATGCGCGCGGACAGGGTCTGGTGCCGCCCGCCTTCCTGCTCGACAAGGCGATCAAGCAGATGGAGGCGAGCATTGCCGCGGCGAGCGAAAGCTATGCCGGGCCGCTGGCTGCCGCCGATTTTGGCGAGGCCAATCGCGCCGCCCCGCTCGCCGAGCGGATTGCTGCCAATGGCATCGTCCCCGCCTTGGAGCGCCAGCTCGCCGAGCTGAAGGTGCAGCGCGCCGCCGCCAAGGATTCGGCCGGCATGTGGGCGCAGCCGGACGGCGAGGACTATTACGACTGGGCGATCCGCGCCTCGACCACCACCCGCCTCACCCCCGACGACATCCACCAGCAGGGCCTCGACGAATTGCGGACGCTCCACGGCCGGATGGACCCGATCCTGCGCGAGATTGGCTACACCGAGGGCTCGGTAGGCGAGCGGATGCGCGCCTTGAGCGCCGATCCGCGCTACCACTTCACCGAAGGTGACAAGGGCCGCGAGGAGATCTTCGCCTTCATCAATGAGCGCCTCGGCTGGATCAAGTCGCAGATGCCGCGCGCCTTCAACTCGCTGGTCGATCCCAATATGGAAGTGCGCCGCTTGCCGCTCGCCGAGGAGCCCGGCGCGCCGGGGGCCTATGGCGGCGCGGGGAGCAAGGACGGGAGCATTCCCGGGCGGATGTGGATCAACCTGCGCACCACCGACCTCCACCGCAAATATGACCTCGCCGACCTCACCTTCCACGAGGCGATCCCGGGGCACGTGTGGGAGGGCGAGTTCTCGAACCGCCTGCCGCTGATCCGCTCGATCCTCGCCTTCAACGCTTTCTCCGAAGGCTGGGCGCTCTATGCAGAACAGCTCGCCGACGAGCTGGGGGCCTATGACGAATTCAAGGTCGGGCGGCTGGGGTATCTGCAATCCCTCGCCTTCCGCGCCTGCCGGTTGGTGGTCGACACCGGGCTGCACCACAAGCGCTGGACGCGCGAGCAAGGCCGGCAGTTCTTCGTCGAGGAGAACGGCTCGAAGGTCGAGGAGGTCGCCTCCGAGGTCGACCGCTATTGCTCATGGCCGGGGCAGGCCTGCGGCTACAAGATCGGCCATTCCGAGATCGTCAAAAACCGCGCCCGCGCGCAGGCCGAGCTGGGGTCGAAATATGACCTCAAGGGCTTCAACACCGCCGTGGTGCTGGGCGGCAATGCGCCCTTGAGCGTGATGGCCAACACGGTGAGCCGCTACATCGCGGGCGCCAAGGCATGAAGCGCGCGGGCGCGGCAGCGGCGCTGGCCTTGGCCGCGCTCGCCGCGCCCGCCCATGCCGGCTTTCCGGTCGAGAGGGAGGAGATCTGCCCGGTCGGGGGAGAGAAATTCACCTTCACCACCACCGGCAGCTATTCGGTCTTCGGCCAGCGGCCTGACGGCAAGCCCTTTGGCAGCTGGTTCTTCCCGCTCGCCATGCCCGAATGCCCGTCGAACGCGCTGGTGATCTATCGCAAGTTCAAGCCTGAAGAGATCCCCGCGCTGACCGCGCTGGTCGCCTCACCCGAATACAAGGCGCTGCGCTCCGAAACGCAGTATTTCCGCGCATCCTGGCTGGCGGCGCGGATGGAGCCGGACAATCCGCAGCGCGCGGCCTTCCTGCTGCTGCAAGCGAGCTGGGAGGTGGACGAGGCCCCCGCGATCAAGGCCGGCTACCAGCGCGCCTTTGCCGAGGCGGCAGGGGCAATCGCGCCCGATCCTGCTGACCTCGACAGCCTGTTCCTGCGCTTCCGCCTCGCCAATGCCCGGCGCGAGCTCGGCGAATTTGATGCGGCCCGCGCAGCGCTGGACAGCCTGCCGCTCACCGCGCTCGATGTCACTGTGCCGACCGACAAGGCAGTGCCCTACGAACAGCGCCGGGAGGCCAAGAGCCGCCGGTTCCTGCACGACCAGACCTTGCTGATGCGCAAGGTGATCGACGCTGGCGACAGCGCCTCCAACCCGCTCGACCTGATGAGCGTGGATTTCGCCGGGGCCGCCTGCGCCGACCTGATCGAAGCGGGCGCCGCCGCCCCGCTTCCCGAACGCTGCAACGAGCCGCTGGTGCGCGAGCGGATGCAGGAGGTGCTCAGAAACCGCAAGGATCGTGCAGCCAAGGGTAGGCCGACGGCGGGCGAGGTGATGGAAGACGCCGAGAAAGCCGCAGAAGCCATCGCCGACTGACCCCGCGCACGAATGCAGCAATCCTCGCGCACCGCAGCGCGTTGCAAACCGCTAACCTGACCCCATCTTGCAATCCGCAAGGCGAGAGGAGGGCCGCATGGAAACACTGGGACAAGACCTTGAGACCATGCGCCGGGTGCCGCTCGCGCCTGATCATGTCGACGCCATCTGCGCGATCGGGGGCGAGAAATTCTATCCCGCCGGCTCCATCGTCATGGAGATCGGCGAGCCGATGGACCGCTTCGTCTACATCCTCGAAGGCGAGATCGAGGTGGTCGATCCCTACACCGATGAACGGATGCTGCCCTCCAGCCTCGGCGCCACGCAGTTCATGGGCGAGATCGCCTTTCTCAACCGCTCGACCAACATCATGCGGATGCGCGCGGCGGTCGACACCCGGGTGATCGAGGCCCCGCGCACGCCGATGCTCGAGCTGATGGGCCGCGTGCCCGAATTGTCCGACCACCTCATCACCGTCTTCGCCGCGCGCCGCCGCCGCCAATTCGAGGCGCGCAATGATGCGATCAAGGTGATCGGCGCGGACCGCGATCCCGCAGTGCAGGCGGTCGAGCGCTTCCTGTCGCGCAACCGCATCCCGTTCCAGAGCTACGACATGGACGAGCGCGACGCCGAGACCGCGGCGGTGTGCGACCTCACCGGGCACAAGCCTTCGGTGATCCTCGGCTTCAATCAGCGGATTGAGGACCCGACCCCGCGCAAGGTCGCGCAATATCTCGGCATGGACCTCGATATCTGTTCGCGCCGGACCTACGATCTGGTGATCGTCGGCGGCGGCCCTGCGGGCGTGGCGGCGGCGGTCTATGCCGGCAGCGAGGGGATCGAGGCGCTGGTGGTCGAGGACACTGCGGTCGGCGGACAGGCGGGCACGTCGAGCCGGATCGAGAACTACATGGGCTTTCCCACCGGCATCAGCGGCACCGACCTCACCTGGCGGGGCCAAGTGCAGGCGATGAAGTTCGGCACGCGCTTCGTGATGCCGCGCCGGGTCGAGGCAATGAGCCGCCGCGAGGACGGGGCCTATTGCCTCACCCTCGATGATGATGATGAACTCTGCGCCCGCGCGGTGCTGGTGGCGACCGGCGTGCAATACCGCCGCCTGCCGCTGGAGAACCTCGCGGAGCTGGAAGGCGCTGGCATCTTCTACTCGGCGACCGAGATGGAAGCGCGATTCTGCGCAAAGACCGAAGCGGTGGTGATCGGCGGCGGCAATTCGGCGGGGCAGGCGGCGATGTACCTGTCGCGCGCCGCGGCCCACGTGCATCTGGTGGTGCGATCGGGCAGTCTGGCGGCCTCGATGTCGAGCTACCTCTCGCAGCGTCTCGAGGCCGATCCGCGGGTCACCATCCACTACCATTCCGAAGTCACCGCACTGCACGGCGAGACGTGGCTGGAGGGCCTCACGCTCAGGACCGGCGAGAGCGAGCAGCGGATCGACACCCGCGCGTTGTTCATCATGATCGGCGCCGCGCCCAACACCGACTGGCTTTCGGGCCTTGCCGCAACCGATGCCAAGGGCTTCGTCCTCACCGGCGCGGCCGCCGGGCAGACCGACGACTACGCCACCACCGCGCCCGGTATCTTCGCGGTGGGCGACGTGCGCGCAGGCTCGGTCAAGCGCGTCGCAAGCGCGGTGGGCGAGGGATCGGTGGTGGTCAGCCGCATCTGGCAATATCTCGAGGACACGCGGCCGCAGGTGGGCTGATTTTTCGAAAGGCCCCTGCACCAAGCCTCTGGCATTGCCGCAAATTACCGATATGCTGCACGCGTTCGCACCGTCAACGCAGAGCCGGTGCCGAAGGGACGCCTCGCCATGATTTCCGCGCTGATCCGCCTTGCCCTTGCCGCGCTTGCGCTAGCCGCCGCCGCCACGCCGGCCGCCGCCGAATGGTACGAGGCCTCCTCCGATCACTTCGTCATCTATGCCGATGACAAGGCCGCCGACATCAAGACCTTTGCCGAAAACCTCGAGCGCTATCACAGCGCGATGGTGTTCGTGACCGGGCGCAAGTCCGATACGCCCAGCCCCTCCAACCGCGTCGTCATCTATGTCGTGGGCGGCGAGAAGGCGATGCGCACGCTGTCAGGCGACAAGAAGATCGGCGGCTTCTACATCCCGCGCGCCGGGGGCAGCCGCGCCTTCGTGCAGGATATCCGCAACCAGCAGAACGGCTATCCCGATTTCTCGACCATCATCCTGCTCCACGAATATGCCCACCACTTCCTCCTGTCCTCCTCGCGCTTTGCCAAGCCGCGCTGGTTCGACGAGGGGGCGGCCGAGTTTTTCGCAGCGGCCAGCTTCGAGCGCGGCGGGAGCATGTGGATCGGCCGCCCGGCAGAGCACCGCGCGGGCGATCTGGCCTTTGCCGATCCGGTGCATGTGCGCGAATTGTTCGACCCGGCGCTCTATGAGCAGAAGAAGGTCAAGGGCTACGACACCTTCTATGCCAAGAGCTGGGCTCTCTATCACTACCTGTTCTTCAGCGAGACGCGCCGCGGGCAATCGAACGCCTATCTCCTCAATCTCGCCAAGGGCATGGACCAGAAGGCGGCGGGCGAAGCGGCGTTCGGCGATCTCGACAAGCTGGAACGCGAACTGAAGGTCTATCTGCGCCAGTCGAGCGCGCCTGCGTTGAAGCTGCCGCCCGACAAGCTTGCGATCGGCCCCGTCACCCTGCGCCAGCTGACCGCGGGCGAGGCGGCGATGATGCCGCTCCAGATCCGCTCGCAGCGCGGCGTGGGCTCAGAGGAAGCCGCGGTGCTGCTGGCCGAGGCGCGGGCGGTGGCGGCGAAGTTCCCCGAGGACCCGGGCGTGCTCACCGCGCTGGCCGAGGCCGAGTTTGACGCGGGCAACGACGCCGAGGCGATCGCGGCGGCCGACAAGGCGATCGCCCGCGATCCTGCGCGCGCCAATGCCTATGTCCAGAAAGGCTATGCGCTGTTCCGTCAGGCCGAGGAGGTTGACGCCGACAAGCGTGCGGCCGCCTATGCCGCCGCGGTCAGGCCCTTTATCGCGCTCAACAAGCTGGAGAACGATCACCCGCTGCCGCTGATCTATTTCTACCGCGCGCAGGTTCAGCAGGGCAAGGAGCCGAACGAGAACGCGCGCGCGGCGCTGGAGCGGGCGGCGGTGCTCGCCCCGTTCGATCACGGTTTGCAAATTCAGGCGGGTCTGATGCTGCTGGGCGAAGGCAAGATCACCTTTGCCCGCTCAATCCTCGCGCCGGTCGCGGCCAATCCACACGGCGGCTGGGCGGCGGCCAAGGCCAAGCAGATCATCGCGGCGATAGTCGATGCCCCGGAAGGCACCCCGCTCCTGCTCGGCAAGCTGCCCGATCCGGTCGAAGTGCCCGAGGTCGAGGTGCCGGGGGACGAGGCCTAAGCGCGTGGGCCTGAGGGCGTGGGCCGAGGCAGCGCCCCGGCCCCCGCGTCAACTCAGCTCTTGCCGCCGCCGAGCAGGCCCGAGGCCATGCCCATGATGTCGTCGAGCGGGTTGCCGTCCTTGTCCATGTCGAGCATCGAGGCGAAGTGGGTGAGCGAGCCCTCGCCCCCGATCGCGGCGACCACCTGATTGAGGATGTCGGGGCTGAGGCCGGTCTTCTCGGCCGCCAGCGTGACGGTGTCGCCGTCGAGCTGATGGGTCTTGCCGAGCGCGCCGATCGCCATTTCGACCATGCCCGGATCGATGCCGATCTGCTTGGCCAGGTTCGCCACATCATCCGGCGCGCCGCCGATGTTCTTCAGAATACCGTCGAGAATGCTCATGAGGTCCCTCCTTAGTATCGAGTCGGCGCGCACTGTGCAGCAAGCACGCGACGATTCAACGAAAAAGCCCCGCCCGATCTTGCGCCGGGCGGGGCTTCTCCCTCTCCAACTCGTGGATGGCGTCAGGCGGCGACAGTCGCCGGCGCGGGTGCGGCCTGGCGGACGCCTTCGTCAACATGGGCTTCGAACTGGGCGAAGTTGTCGATGAACAGTTGCACCAGCTTCTTGGCGGTCGCGTCATACTCGGCCGCGTCAGCCCAGGTGCTGCGCGGATCGAGGATCGTCTGGTCGATCCCGGCCGCGGCGAGCACCGGCACATGCACCGGCACGTCGAAGCCGAAATTGGGGTCCTTGCGGAACTCGACATCGTCCATGTTGCCATCGAGCACCGCATTGAGCAGCGCGCGGGTCGCCTTGATCGGCATGCGGCTGCCGGTGCCATACTTGCCGCCGGTCCAGCCGGTGTTGACCAGCCAGCATTCGACACTTCCCTTGGCGATACGCTCCTTGAGGAGGTTGCCGTAGACGCTGGGGTGGCGCGGCATGAAGGCGGCGCCGAAGCAGGTGCTGAAGGTGGCTTCCGGCTCGGTCACGCCGATCTCGGTGCCCGCAACCTTGGCGGTGTAGCCGCTGAGGAAGTAGTACATCGCCTGATCCGCGGTCAGCCGCGCGATCGGAGGCAGCACGCCGAACGCGTCAGCGGTGAGCATGATGACGTTCGAGGGCGCCGGGCCGAGGTTCTTTTCGGAGGTGTTGGGGATGAACTCGATCGGATAGGCGCCGCGGGTGTTCTCGGTCTTGCTGCCATCAGTGAAATCGAGCTCGCGGGTGGCCGGGTCCATCGTCACGTTCTCGAGGATCGTGCCGAACATCTGCGTGGTGGCGTAGATCTCGGGCTCGCCCTCGGCCGAGAGGTTGATCATCTTGGCGTAGCAGCCGCCTTCGAAGTTGAAGACCGCGGTGTCCGACCAGCCATGCTCGTCATCGCCGATCAGGGTGCGGCTGGCGTCGGCGCTGAGCGTGGTCTTGCCGGTGCCCGACAGGCCGAAGAAGATCGCGCTCTTGCCGTCCGCGCCGATGTTGGCCGAGCAGTGCATCGGCATCACGCCCTGCGCGGGCAGGAGATAGTTGAGCAGGCCGAACACGCCCTTCTTCATCTCGCCCGAATATTCGGTGTTGCCGATCAGGATCAGCTTCTCGGTGAAGCTCACCGCGATCACCGTGTCGCTGCGGCAGCCGTGACGCTCGGGATCGGCCTTGAAGCTGGGCAGGTTGATGATGGTGTATTCGGGGACGAAGCTCGCCAGTTCTTCCGCCGTGGGGCGCACCAGCAGAGTGCGGATGAACAGGTTGTGCCATGCCATCTGATTGATGACTCGCACGTTGACGCGATATTCCGGCTGCGAGCCGCCGAACAGGTCGGCGACGTAGAGTTCGTCCGAGCCTTCGAGCTCCTTGAGGAAATCGGCCTTCAGCGCTGCGAAATGCGCCTCGCTCATCGGCTGGTTGACCGTGCCCCAGTTGATCGTGCTCTCGGTCTCGGCATCGCGGACGATATACTTATCCTTGACGCTGCGCCCGGTGAAGCGGCCGGTGTCGACCAGCAGCGCGCCATGCTTGGTCAGCTGGCCCTCGCCCTTCTTCAACGCATGCTCGACCAGCGCCGAGGTCCCGAGATTGGGGTAGATGGTGGCACCGGTGATAAGGTTCTGGGCGGCCAGCGGGGTTGCGAGCGGGGTCAACTTACGTCTCCTGGCGTGTGGGCCTTGGGGCAGCAGCGGATGGGTCACGAGCGGGACTGGACATTCGTTGCCTGCGAATCCCGTCGCGCCTGCGTCACATCCCGTAGCACTTGCGCATACGTATGCAACACCAGGCGCAGCGCCGCCGTGCAAACCTGTCCGATACCTAGCGCGCGCCTTAAGTCGCGCGTGCCCGACCGTCAAACCGAGCGGGCATAGCAATTATGACAAGCCCCAAAGCGCCGCTTTCCTGGGCGCGCGGGCGAGGCGTTGCAGGCGGGCCGCGATGGCGCTACCCATGCGGCATGATCAGCTACGCGGAGCACGGATGATGGCGAGCGAGGCCGGGACACCACCCGAAGCCGCAGCCCTGCCGCCCGAGGGCGCCGGCAGTCCGGGGCCCGGCGCGCGCAAGCTCCAGATCGCGTTGGTGGATGATGACCGCAACATCCTCACCACGGTCTCGATCGCATTGCAGGCCGAAGGCTTTGCCACCCGCCTCTATTCCGACGGCGAGACGGCATTGAAGGCTTTGCTCGACAATCCGCCCGACCTTGCCGTCTTCGACATCAAGATGCCCAAGATGGACGGGATGGAGCTGCTGCGCCGGTTGCGCGAAAACTCCGCCATCCCCGTCATCTTCCTCACCAGCAAGGATGACGAGAGCGACGAGGAAGCGGGCCTCGAACTGGGCGCCGATGATTACATCGCCAAGCCCTTCAGCTTGCGCCTGCTGATCGCCCGCATCCGCGCGATCCTGCGGCGCGCCGAACCGCTGGGCGCGGACAATGCGCCCTCCACCTCGCCCGATCCCGCGCCCGCCACGCTCACCCGCGGGCGCCTGTTCATGGACCCGTCGCGCCATCAGGTGACGTGGGATGGCGAGGCGGTCAGCCTCACCGTCACCGAATTCCTGATCCTTGAGGCGCTCGCGATCCGCCCCGGCGTGATCAAGAGCCGCAACCAGCTGATGGACGCCGCCTACCCCGACGACGTCTTCGTCGATGACCGCACGGTCGACAGCCACATCAAGCGGATGCGCCGCAAGTTCAAGCTGGTCGACCAGAGCTTCGATGCGATCGATACGCTCTACGGCGCGGGCTACAGCTTCACCGATGGCTGAGAGCAAGCGCTCCGGTAACGGGAGCAGCGAGCAGCTGAGCGCCACCGGCCGCTTCGCGCTGACCGGCCGGATTCTGGCGGTCAACATCCTGCCGCTTCTGATCCTCGGCGGCGGGCTGTTCTATCTCGACAGCTACCGCACCCAGCTGATCAACGAGCGCTTCAAGCTCGCCCGCATCGAGGCCCAGATCACCGCCGAGGCCTTGGCGGGCGCGAGCCGCGAGCGGCAGGAGGCGCTGCTGGTGCAGATCGGCAAAGAACAGCGCATGCGGCTGCGCATGTTCGACGCCAAGGGCAAGCTCACCGCCGACAGCTTTGCGCTGGCCGATCCCGCCTTCCGCTTCAACGACACCTCGGACGATGACTGGGAGCAGCGCTTCTCGGTCTGGCTCGATCGCACGGTCGACACCATCGTCTCGGCCGAGCCGGTGCAGGACTATGTCGAGCCCGACGCGCAGGAGGCCAATGCCTGGCCCGAACTCGCCCGCGCGCGCGAACTCGGGCTCTCGCAGGTGCGGCTCTATGACTGGCAAGACGGCACCCCGGTGATCACCGCCGCGGTGCCCGTTGGCCTTCAGGGCGCGACGCTGCTGACGGTGAGGAACGCGGTCGACATCACCGAAAGCGTGCGCGCGGCGCGCACCACCTTGTTCCTCGCGATGCTGCTGGTGATGGCCGCCTCGGCGACGCTCTCGCTGTTCCTTGCGCGCACCATCGTCACGCCCTTGCGGCTGCTCGCGCGCGCGGCGGTGCGGGTGAAGCAGGGCCGCGACCGCGAAGTCGAGGTGCCGCGCCTGCCCCAGCGCAGCGACGAGATCGGCCTGCTCGCCCGCGCGGTCTCGGACATGACCGGTGCCTTGCGCGGCCGGATCGACGCGGTCGACAGCTTCGCCGCCGACGTCGCGCATGAGATCAAGAACCCGCTTGCGAGCTTGCGCAGCGCCATCGACACTTTGCCCCGCGTCGAGGACCCGGCCCTGCGCGCCGAGCTGATCGCCATCGCCACCCACGACGTGCGCCGCATCGACCGCCTCGTCACCGAGATCTCCGCCGCCAGCCGCGTCGATGCCGAGATCAGCCGCGCAACCCTCGAACGCGTCGACCTGGCCGAGCTGTTCGCCAACCTCATCCGCAGCCGCGAGAGCCGCGGGATGAACGGCGGGCGGCGGCTCGAACTCGACGCGCGGGTGCCGCCGGGCACGCGCCTCAGAGTGATGGGCGTGCCGACCCAGCTCGAACGCGTCGCCGAAAACCTGATCGACAACGCGGTCTCCTTCTCGCCCGAAGACGGCACGGTGCGCGTCACCCTGCGCCCGGCGGGCCGCATGGTCGTCACCGAAGTCACCGACGAGGGCCCCGGCATCCCCGCCGACGCGCGCGAATCGGTGTTCCGGCGCTTCCATTCCGACCGGCCCGAGGGCGAGAGTTTCGGCAACCACTCCGGCCTCGGCCTCGCCATCGGCCGCGCGATTGCCGAGGCGCATGACGGTTCGCTGATCGCCGACGCCCGCGCCGACGGCGCCAGCGGGGCGTGCCTGCGCCTCACCCTCCCCTCGGCACCATGAGCGGGCTGGTGGTGCAGGCCAGCGCGGTTGCGATCGGCGGCCGCGCGCTGCTGATAGAGGGCGAGCCGGGCAGCGGCAAATCGAGCCTCGCGCTTGCACTGATCGAGCGCGGCGCGGGGCTGATCGGCGATGACGGGGTGACCCTGACGCCCGCGCACGGCCAGCTGATCGCCAGCCCGCCGCCCAATATCGCCGGGCTGCTGGAAGTGCGCGGGGTGGGCCTTGCGCGGCTTGAAGTCGCCCCGCCCGCCCCGGTCGCGCTGATTCTCGCGCTCGGCGGCCCGCCGCCTCAGCGTCTGCCTGAAACCCCCTTGCCCACCCGCGAGATCTCAGGTGTCGCCGTGCCGGTGCTCGCCTTCGATCCCGGCCCTATCGCGACCGCCGAGCGCGCCGAATGGGCGCTCAGGATGCACGGCCTCGTGTTCGCGGCATCTTCCCTTTGCACCGCACAAGCGCCAGATGGGGTGCGATGACCGCCGCCACTGCCTCGCCCCCGTCCCCCGACAAGCGTCCGCTGCTGCTCGTCACCGGGCTTGCGGGCGCGGGCAAATCGACCGCGCTCGCGGTGCTCGAGGATCTGGGCTGGGAGACCATCGACAACTTCCCCGTGCGGATGCTCAAGCGCCTCCTGACCGCGGCCGACGACACGCGCGGGCCGCTCGCAATCGGCTTCGATTCGCGCACCCGCGGCTTCGTGCCCGCCGACATCATCGCGCTGGTGAAGGACTTGAGCGCGCGCCCCGACCTCGCGCTCACCTCGCTGTTCCTCGACTGCGCAGGGGGCGAGCTGGAACGCCGCTTCAACGAGACCCGCCGCCGCCACCCGATGGCCGATGGCCGCCCGGTGCAGGAAGGCATCGCCGCCGAGCGCGAGCTGCTCGAGCCGCTCAGGCGCTGGGCCGACGTGCTGATCGACACCACGGCGATGACCAGCAACGACCTGCAAGGCAAGATCCGCGAGCTCTTCGCGCCGCCTGAGGCCGAGGCCGCGCTCACCGTCACCATCTCGAGCTTCGGCTTTGCCCGCGGCATGCCGCCGCTCGCCGATCTGGTGTTCGACATGCGCTTCCTCGACAATCCGCACTGGGTGCCGGGTTTGAAGGAGCAGACCGGACAGGACGCGCCCGTGGGCGAACATATCGAAAAAGACCCCGCCTTTGGCGAGGCCTTCACCCGGATTCGCGACCTGCTGCTGCTGCTGCTCCCGCGCTACGCCGCGCAGGGCAAGCCCTATGTCCACATCGCCTTCGGCTGCACCGGCGGACGCCACCGCTCGGTCTACACCGCCGAGACCATGGCCGAGGCCTTGCGCGGCGCGGGATTTTCGCCCACTGTCCGCCACCGCAACTTGGGCTCGCGCGCGGCCGACGCCATCGAAGGCGACCGGCCCTAGGGTTGCCCCGCAATAGCACGCCGCCGTGTTTGCACTTTGGGTGCATGACACATTGTCGGTTAAGGTAGAAACGCCTAAGGCCTCCCGACCGGCGGGCAGTTAACGGACCCATTTTCACACATGATCGGCTTGATCCTGGTAACCCACGGCCGCCTCGCGGACCAATTCGTCGAGGCGATGGAGCACGTCGTCGGCCCGCAGGATGCGATCGTTACGGTCTGCATCGGCCCCAATGACGACATGGAACAGCGCCGCGCCGACATCGCCGATGCGATCGGCGCGGTCGATACCGGCAAGGGCGTGATCATCCTCACCGACCTGTTCGGCGGCACGCCGTCGAACCTGGCGATCTCGCTGCTCGATGCGGGCCATGTCGAGGTGATCGCGGGGATCAACCTGCCGATGCTGATCCGCCTTGCCGGCGCGCGCAAGGCGATGGACGTGACGGCTGCGGTGCTCGCCGCGCAGACCGCCGGACGCAACTACATCACCATCGCCAGCGAATTGCTGGGCGCGGACGCCGCTCCCCCGGCGCGGGCCAAGGCCTAAGGGGCGAGAGGCGCGTGGGGGAAGCACGGCAACACGTCACCATCGTCAACCGCCGGGGCTTGCACGCCCGGGCGAGCGCGAAGTTCGTCGGCGCGGTCTCTGCGCTGCCCGAGGGCGTCAAGGTGACGGTCTCGAAGGCCCCGCACAGCGCGGCCGGCGGCTCGATCCTCGGGCTGATGATGCTCGGCGCGGCAAAGGGCGACACGGTCGAGGTCGCGGTCGAAGGTGACGGCGCGGACGGCGTGCTTGCCGATCTGATCGCGCTGATCGCCGACGGCTTCGGCGAGGATTAGGGGCGGCTGCCCTCAAGGCGTATGCGCAAGCACATCACCGGCTTTTCCAACCCGACGGTCAAATACCTGCGGAGCCTGCGGGACAAGAAGCACAGGAAGCGGAGCGGCCAGTTCCTCGTCGAGGGTCTGCGCCTGCTCGAGGACGCGCGCGCGTCGGGCCGCGTGCCGCAGACACTGGTGATGGCCGAGGGGCGCGAACACCCGCTGCTCGAGCGACTCGAGGCTGACGTCATGGCGGCAGGCGGCGAGGTGATCGCGACCACGCCCGACATCCTCTCCAAGATCACCGGCAAGGAGAATGCTCAAGTCGTCGCGGGGGTGTTCGATGAATGGGACACCGGGCTGGCGCGACTGGACAGGGGGAGCGCCCCGATCTGGCTGGTGGCGCAGGCTTTGCGCGATCCCGGCAACCTCGGCACGATGCTGCGCACCTGCGACGCGGTGGGCGCTGGCGGGCTGATCCTCATCGACGACTGCGCCGACCCCTTCAGCGCCGAAGCCGTGCGCGCGAGCATGGGCGCGGTGTTCACCGTGGGGCTGGCGCAAGCGCGGTGGGAGGATTTTTCGGACTGGCTGCGCGGCGGGGACGGCCAGCTGGTCGCGGCAAGCTTGCGCGATGCGGTGCCCTATCGCGGCGCGCCCTACGCGGCGCCGTGCTTCATCCTCGTCGGCAACGAATCGCAGGGGCTGCCCGAGGAATACGAAATGGCCTGCGACCTGCGCGTCACCATGCCGATGAAGGGCCGCGCGGATTCGCTGAACGCCGCCGTGGCGGGGGCGGTGCTGGCTTACGAGGTGCTCGCAAGCTTGTAGGCAAGGTGACAAAGGCTACACCCTGTCAACTTTCCAACCACACGATTTCGTTCACATTTACAAATTGTTGATGGCGGATTTTGCGCGGACGGACAAAAAAGTCTGCGCGCGAAACAGCGTCGGAATCGAGCCATGGCGGACGATGCGAAAGAGCCGGCCGGGTCATGCACCCTTGCGGCAGAGTAGGAAAGCGCCCCGCGCTCCCCTTCATGTCGCCGCTTGTCACGCGTTGCCGATGCACCACGGGTCGGGCTTCATGTCGACCGGCGGATCGCCGAGACCGGGCTGCGGGAAGCGCGCCTTGAAGGTGAAGCTCTGCGGGGTCGGGCCGTAGCGGTCGAGCAGCCACAATCGCGAGAGGCCCTCGTCGATGCTCGGCCGATGGCCTGCGGGCACCCACCACAGCGCCTGATAGGCGCCCTCGAAGCGGTGGAAATATTCGCGCCGCCGCGCCATTTCGGGGGTGTGGGCCGAGCGGTAGACGAAGTCGAACAGGCTTTCCGCATCCTGCCACACGGACATGTTGACCAGCAGCAACGGATCGGCGGCGGCGACCTCGAAGTCAGTGGCATCGCCGCTGTCCGATTGCAGCCGCCAGACGAAGCCGGGGGTGGCATCGGCGATCGCGTTCACCCGCTCGAGTGCATCGAAGAACGGCTGAACCTCGGGATCACCCTTGGGCGCGAGCATCTTGCCGATGTTGATCTGGGCCAGATGCCAGCCTGCACCCTCGTCACGCATCACCCCGTCACCCATCCGCCTTACTCCGCCGCGTCGCGCTTTGCGCTTTCCTCCAGCATATCAGGTGCTTCGAGCGCGGCAACATCCTCGTTGCCTCCATTGCTGTAACGGGGCGAGACCTCGACCAAGGGCACTTCGTCACTGATCTCGCGTTTGCCGATCTGAATGTGCTTTTCAGTCAGGCGGCGTGCCCGGCTCATCACATTGCCTTCGTAAGTCCGCGCGAAATCGTTGAACGAATTGACGGCACGTCCGAGATGGACGCCGGTTTTCATCAAGTCGTCCTGCGTTTTTGCAAGGCTATCGTACAGCGTCGCAGCAAGCTTACCGATTTCGCGCGCTTCACGGGCAAGCCCCTCTTGTTGCCACACCTGGGCGATGGTCCGCGCGATCGCGACGAGATTCGTTGGGCTTGCGAGGAGTACCTTATTCTTGAATGCGAAATCCCACAGCGCGGAATCGTGTTCAAGCGCGGCGGCGATGAAATGCTCGCCAGGAACGAACATGATCACGTAGTCGGGCGCGTCCTCAAACTGCGACTGGTAGCTCTTGGTGGCGAGCGTCTGGATGTGGTTACGCATCGAGGCGGCATGATTGTCGAGATGCACCTTGCGCGCATCTTCGTCCTCAGCCTCGAAGGCATCTTGGTAGGCGTTCAGTGAGACCTTCGCGTCGATCACCAGCTGTTTCTTGCCGGGAATGCGCACTATGGCGTCAGGGCGCAAACGTCCATCATCGGTTTCGACCGACTGTTCAGTAACGAAATCGGTGTGCTCAGTAAGGCCGCACTGTTCGAGTACGTTCTTAAGCTGCTGCTCACCCCAGCGGCCACGCGCCTTCGGCGCGTTGCGAAGAGAGTTGCCGAGTCGAAGTGCCTCGGTGCGAACCGCTTCCTGACCGACGCGCAACGCCTCGATCTGGCCGAACAAATGCCCAAAGGCATCGGTGCGCTTGGCTTCGAGATCGGCGACCTGCTTTTCGTAGCTCGCCAGCTTCTCGCCCACCGGCGAGAGCAGCGCCTTGATCTTGGCCTCGCCCGCCTCCTCGGACTGGCGGAAGCGCGCGTCAGCTCGTTCGAGAAAGTTCTTCTGCGCCGCTTCGAGCACGCGGTTGCCGGCGTTCTCGAATTCCTTTTTCAGCGATTCCTGCGCGCCGAGCAGTGCGGATTTCTGCTCGGCAAACGCCTTTTCACGCTCGGCTGCGGCGCTTTCGAGCGCTGCCAGCCGCTCGGCGAGCTGTGCCCGCTCGGCCTGCACCGAGTCGAGCCGGGCGACCAGCCCGTCGGCCTGCGCCGCGCGCTCCTTCAGCCCCGCAACCTCGATCCGCGCCTCTCCCAGTTCGGCGATGGCGCGGGCGAATTTCGCCTCGCCCTCGGTCCCCGCGGCCTCAGCCGCCGTCAGCCGCGCGCGCAGGTCTGCAAGCGGGCGCGAGGCGAGAAACCAGCCGAGCGCGGCGCCGGCAAGGAGGGCAATGATCGAGAGAATCGCAGGGTCCATGCGATGAGCTTACATGGAACGTATGGGGAACGCCAGTACCCGTCACATACTTTCCAACAGGAAAGCGGGGCCCCGGGTCAAGCCCGGGGAGACGTCGTCTCAGCAGAGCCAAGCCTGTATGCTTCAAGCAAAGATCGGATAATCTGAAATGTCACCAGACAGATGGCCATCGTCAATACGCCGATGAAAAACCGACTGCCGTCGGCGTCGCGCATCTCGTCCACCAGAACGAAAGTCCAAAGTTCCACGAGAAAGACGTCCCAAAGCGCACCGGTCAGGATGCTCTTTCGGGTTTTCGGCGTGTCAGGCCCCGATGGTTGGTCCGAGCGAAGCGATTCGAAAAGAAAACTGGCCACCAGCCAGAACAGCGGCATCAGCAGCAGGATTGGCAGCATGTTGCCGAGCCATCCTAGCCACCCGCCGGTCATTGCGCTACGCCGCGCGCCTGATCTTCTCGAGCTTCTTCAGCACCATCGCGCGCTTCAACCGCGAAAGGTGGTCGATGAAGAGAATTCCCTCGAGATGGTCCATCTCGTGCTGCAGGCAGGTCGCGAGCAGGCCTTCGAGATGTTCCTCGTGGGTGTTGCCTTCGAGGTCCTGATAGCGGACCGTGCAGGTCGCGGGGCGATCGACGTCGGCGTAGATCTCGGGGACCGAGAGGCAGCCTTCCTGATAGGTCGAAAGCTCTTTGGCCGGGTCAACGATCACGGGGTTGATGAACACCCGCGGTTCGTTCTTCGTTGCCGGGTGGGTGTGCTTGTGGCCGTCGTGGCTGCACTCGACCGGGGGCGCGTCGGGATCGTCGGGCTGGAGATCGATCACCAGAACGCGCTTGGGCACGCCGACCTGGATCGCGGCGAGGCCGATGCCGGGGGCATCATACATCGTCTCGAACATGTCTTCGACGAGCGCATTGAGCTCGGGCCCGAACTCGTGGGCTTCGACCGGGGTCGAGATGGTTTTCAGCCGGGGGTCCGGCACTTCGAGGATTTCGCGGATAGCCATGCGGCGCAAAATAGGGGCCGTGGCGGCATGGTGCAAGCGCGATGCTCCGATCAAAGTGATCGGCGCAGCCAGCGCTTGCCGACGTGGCCGCAGGCCGGGCATCGCCCGCGATAGGACTTTTCCCCGCTCGCCTTGTAGCGGATGCCGCCTGTGTCCCACACGCTTTCGCGGTGGCCGCATTGGCCGCATTCATACGCCCACGCGCGCGATTCGCGCTCGACCCCGGGGCCGAGCAGCCAAGTGAAGAAGCGTTGGAGGCGGGTCACCCGACCGGCCGCCGCGCCCGCAAGGCTTGGGCCAGCGTGCCTTCGTCGAGATAGTCGAGCTCGCCGCCAACCGGCAGGCCGTGCGCCAGTTGGGTGACGCGCAAGGGGAAGCTCTCCAGCCGCTCGGCGAGGTAGTGCGCGGTGGTCTGGCCTTCGAGGGTGGCGTTCATGGCAAGCACCACCTCGTCAATCCCCCCCGCCTCGACGCGGGCGAGGAGGCTGGCGATGCCGAGGTCTTCGGGGCCGATCCCGTCCAGCGCGGAGAGCCGCCCGCCGAGCACATGGTAGCGCCCGGGGAACAGCCGCGCGCGGTCCAATGCCCAAACGTCGGAGACTTCCTCGACCACGCACAGCGCGCGCGCATCGCGGCGCGGGTCGGCGCAGATGGCGCAGGGGTCGCGGGTGTCGACATTGCCGCAGGTGTGGCACTCAACCAGCGTCTCGGCGACGCCTGCGAGCGCTTCGAGCAGCGCGGGCAGCGCAGACTCGCGGTGTTTGACCAGCCACAGCACCGCCCGGCGCGCCGAGCGCGGCCCAAGGCCCGGCAGGCGGGCGAGCGCGGCGCTCAGTGCCTCGATCTCTTGCGATGCCATGGGGGGAGAGATAGGGGCTGCGCTTCGCTTCACAAAGGCTGCCCGCAAAGCTTATGCGCATCATCTTCATGGGAACGCCCGATTTCGCGGTTCCGGCTTTGCGCACATTGCATGAGGCCGGGCACGAGGTCGTCTGCGTCTACACCCAGCCGCCGCGCCCGGCGGGGCGGGGGAAAAAGCTGATGCCGTCCCCGGTGCAGCTCGAGGCTGAGCGACTGGGGGTGGAGGTGCGTTCGCCCGTGTCCTTGCGGGGGGCCGAGGCGCAGGAGGCGTTCGCCGCCTTGCAGGCCGATGTTGCGGTGGTCGCGGCCTACGGCTTGATCCTGCCGCAACCGGTGCTCGATGCGCCGCGCCACGGCTGTCTCAACATCCACGCCTCGCTGCTCCCCCGTTGGAGAGGGGCAGCGCCGATCCACCGCGCGGTGATGGCGGGCGACGCCGAGACGGGCGTGACGATCATGCAGATGGAAGCGGGGCTCGATACCGGGCCGATGCTTCACAAGGTGAGCGTTCCGGTCGGGCGCAAGACGACCGGCGAGCTGTTTGGCGAGCTTGGCGCTGCGGGCGCGGCGGCGATGGTGGAGGTGCTGGCCGATCTCGCCGCCTTCCCGCCGGAGGTGCAGGACGACAGCGTCGCAATCTATGCGCCCAAGATCGACAAGGTCGAAGCCAAGATCGATTGGGCCGCAGATGCCGAGGTGATTGAGCGGCTGGTGCGCGGCCTTGCCCCCTTTCCCGGTGCGTGGTTCGAGCTGGAAGGCGAGCGCGTGAAGCTGCTGCTGGCCGAGGTGGTGGACGCCAGCGGCTCTCCGGGCACGGTGCTGGACGACGACTTCGCCATCGCCTGCGGGACTGGCGCGATCCGGCCGCTCCGGCTCCAGCGCGCGGGTAAGCCGGTGCTTGAACGCGGGGAATTCCTGCGCGGGCGAGCGGTGGCGGCGGGGACGGTGCTGGGGTGACCCGCTTCGCCCTCACCCTCGAATTCGACGGGACGCCGTTCTTCGGTCTGCAGCGTCAGTCGCATGGCCCGAGCGTGCAGCAGTCCATCGAGGATGCACTCCAGCGGATCACAGGCGAGAGCGTCACGCTCCACTCGGCCGGGCGCACCGATGCTGGCGTCCACGCGCTGGCGATGCGCAGTCATGTCGATATCGAAAAGCCGTTCGATCCGTTCCGACTGGCAGCGGCGCTCAACGCCCAGCTGCGCCCCGATCCCATCGCGATCACCGCTTGCGAGGTAGTGCCCGACGACTGGCACGCGCGCTTTTCCTGCACCGGGCGGCGCTATCTCTACCGCATCGCCAACCGCCGCGCGCCGCTCACGCTGATGCGCGACAAGGCGTGGCATGTGCCCCAGCCGCTCGACGCCGAGGCGATGCACCGTGCGGCCCAGGCGCTGGTGGGGCGGCACGACTTCACCACCTTCCGCTCGGTCCATTGCCAGGCGGCCGATCCGGTGAAGTCGCTCGATCTGCTCGACGTGGAGCGGGTGGGCGAGGAAATCCACATCCACGCCGCCGCGCGCAGCTTCCTGCATCATCAGGTGCGCTCGATGGTGGGGTGTCTCAAGCTGGTCGGCGCGGGGACGTGGCCGGAAGGTCGCATCGCCGAGGCGCTCGCGGCGCGGGACAGGGGCGCGCTGGGGCTCAATGCTCCGCCGCATGGGCTGTATTTCGTCGAAGCGACCTATCCCGATTGACCTTTCCCCTCGTCATTGCGAGGAGCCTCGGGAGAGACGACGCGGCAATCCATGCCGCAGCGTAGCGATCCGCAGAGCCGCCGGGCCATGGATTGCTTCCCCCGGCTCAAGGCCGGGGTCGCAATGACGAAATTGACGGGAGACGACCAATGACCACCACCGGAAAGCAGCTCTTCACCACCCTCACCGCCGACGGCAAGCTGACGCTCGAAGTGGCCGAAAGCACCTTCCCCGCGCCCACCGGCAATCAGGTGCTGGTCAAGATGGAAGCCGCGCCGATCAACCCGAGCGATCTCGCGATCCTCACCAGCGCCGCCGATTTCGAGAGCGCCGAGTACACCCCCGGCAAGGTCGTCGCGACCATGCCCGAGCCCTTCCTCACCGGCAACAAGGCCCGCCACGGCCAGCGCCTCCCCGCCGGGAACGAGGGCGCGGGCACCGTCATCGCCACCGGTGACAGCGACATGGCCAAGGCCCTCATGGGCCAGCGCGTCGCCTGCGTGCCGGGCAACGCCTTCTCGCAATATGCCATCGCCGACGCGATGATGTGCCTGCCGCTCGGCGAGCATTCGTCCGAGACCGGCGCCTCCAGCTTCGTCAACCCGATGACCGCGCTGGGCTTTGTCGAGACCGCCAAGATGGAAGGCCACTCGGCCATCATCCACCTCGCTGCCGCCTCGAACCTCGGCCAGATGCTCAACCGCATCTGCATTGAGGACGGGATGAAGTTGGTCAACATCGTCCGCAAGCCCGAACACGTCGCGATGCTCAAGGAGCAGGGCGCGACCTATGTGGTCGACAGCTCTGCCCCCACCTACATGGCCGACTTGCGCGCCGCGATCGCCGAGACCGGCGCCTTCCTCGGCTTCGATCCGATCGGCGGCGGGCAGGCCTCGGACGGCGTTCTGAAGGCGATGGAGCAGGTCGCAGTCACCCAGATGAGCGAGTTCTCGCGCTACGGCTCGAACCAGCAGAAGAAGATGTACATCTACGGCCGGCTCGATCTCCAGAACCCGACGATCCTCACGCCCTCCTACGGCCTGCAGTGGAGCATCGCCGGCTGGCTGCTGACGCCGTTCCTCGCCCGTGCGGGCATGGAGACCGTGGTGCGGATGCGCAGCCGCGTGCAGGCGAACCTCACCACCACCTTCGCCTCGCATTACAAGGCCAAGGTGACGCTGGAGGGGATGCTGGAGAAGCCCGCGATCACCGACTACCGCCAGATGAAGACCGGCGAGAAGTATCTGGTCACGCCTTGGGGGTGAGGGAGCCGCGGTTACGAATGGAGGGGGAGTAGCGCGCTGCCCTCCCCCTTTCTCATCATCCCAGCGCAAGCTGGGACCTCGGGCGGCAAGCGCCGCTCTGTGAGGCTCTAGGCCCCAGCTTTCGCTGGGGTGACGGGAGGGGCAGCCTTTTCGAACTCTCCCAAGGCTGCACCGCGAACGACACCGTCTGCATTCAGCCTGATCCTGTGCCATCGCCCCCGGCTCACCCTTGACCGGACTTTCCGCGCATAAGCCTCGGGGGCGAGCGGGCGCTTGGTCCGATGCCTGTGGGTGTTGCAGTACCAACAAGCCGCAACGACATTTTCCGGCGTATCGGTTCCCCCCTCGCTGCGGGCGACAAGATGCTCGGCAGTCGCTTGCAAGTCGCGGGTCCGAGCGACCTTCAGGCCATGAGTCTCGGCGAAATCGGCGGGATTGCCGCACCACATCGGCTGGCAGCAGTAATAGCATCGGCCGCCTTGCATCCCGAACTTCGAATTTCTGATTTTCTGCAATTTTTTCAACGCATACCTCCAATGACAACTAAGTCATTGTGGTATGCTCCGGCATGATGCCGTCCCGAGGCGGGTAAGCTTATGCTCGCATACTAGGCCGCTGATGCGTGCCCCACAGTCCTCGTTCGAATCGCGTTACCGCTGATCCGGGGCCAAAGCTGACCGATGCTGCGCGTCTATGCAAGTGCCAAGCTGACGCCCCTCACCCTCATCCGTCGCCCCTCATCTCTTCTAAGCGGCACCCTCACTGCCGCCCAACCTCGGACAGTGGCCCCGCCCCCAAATGCCCGAGAATGCGGTGCAATGCTGCGATGTTGTTCTGGTCCTCGGCCGTCTCGAGCGCGTCTTCCAGCACCGCGCGGATGTCGCTGGCCTCGACCTGCTCCATCTCCCAATGCGGATAGAGGCGCTCGCGCAGTTCGACGCTCCGGTCGAGCGTGACGATGTCGTGGTGGCGGCTGTCGCCATGCAGGTTTTCGATCAGGGCGCGCACTTCGGCGGGCGGGCCCTCGACCCATTGGAAGAACACCCCGCTGCCAAACACCAGCACGCCGGTGATCTGGCGCGCGACATTGCGGGTTTGCGAGAACTCGACGAGGCGGGTGACTTCGGCGGCGTCCACGCCTTCGGCGGCGCGGCTGCAATAGACGAAGGTTTCGAGCATGATGGCATCAGGCTCCAGATCATGGCGGCCTGCAAAGCCCGGTTCGTCGAACATGGGGAAACTCACTATCTCTATGCCGGGCAGGTTGTGCCGCCGGGTTGCCGGGGCAGCGCTAGCGCATCTGGCTGGAATTTGTAAGGAACACGCGGTGCTTGCGCGGGCACCTCACCCGGCGTCGAACGCCGCCTGCACCACCTTGGCGTCGGTAACCCCATTCGCGACGAGCACCATCAACAGCACCCGCGCCTTGGCCGGGCCGAGCGCGCGCGCCGCTACCAGGCCGAGCGCGTCGTCATCGACCTCGACATTGCGGTCTACCAGACCCTCGTCGACGCGGGCAGCGCGCACCACCGGCACCCCCGAGGCCGCGCAGGCGGCGAGGGCCTCCAGCACCACCTTGGGCGCATTGCCCTGTCCCATGCCGGCGAGCACGATCCCGCGCGCGCCTATGCCGAGCAGCGCCTCGACGGGCTTGGCGTCCATGCCCGCCCCGGCCGTGAGGATCGCGACGCGGGGCAGCTCGGCCGGGAAGGGATAGCGCGCGAGGGCACCCACACTGTGCGCGGGGCCGAACCAGTCGAGGCTCGCAGGGGTGACGCGCGCCAGCGGCCCTCTCGGGAAGGTGCGGAAGGCGTCGATGGCGGAAGTCGCGGCCTTGCGGGCATCGCGCGCCGCCAGCACCGCGTCGCCCATCACCAGCATCACGCCGCGCCCGCTCGCCGCCGCATCGCTCGCGACCTTCACCGCATTGGCGAAGTTGCGCATCCCGTCCGCGCCGACGGCATCCGCCGGGCGCATCGCGCCGACGAGGATCACCGGTTTGGTGGTGGGCAAGGTGAGGTCGAGCAGCAGCCCGGTTTCCTCCGCCGTGTCGGTGCCGTGGGTGATGATCACCGCATCGACCGCAGGATCCTCCATCGCGCCCGCGCAGGCCGCATGGAGCGCCTGCCATTCGGCAAACCCGATGTCCTGCGAGCCGATCCGCGCGATCTCCTGCGGCACCAGCTCCACCGCCAGCCCGAGCGCGGCGAGATGCCCGACCAGCACCTCCAGCGACAGCCCGCCGGGCCGGTACGCCGCCCCCGTCCCGCCCGCGCCTGCGCCCGCAATCGTGCCGCCGGTGCCGAGGACGAGAATGCGCGAGGGTTTGTTCATCCGCCCGCCCCTAGCCGCCGTCAGCCTGATCGCCTAGCTGCTCGTCGCCGAACTGTTCGAACACCGCCGCCAGCCCCGGCACATCGGCCTCGGCGCGCAGCGCGGCGAGCGCCTCGGGAATGTCGATCGCCAGTTCCGAAACCCCGGCTTCAAACCCCACCCCCTGCGCCCCGAGCGAGCGCGCCAGCGCCAGCGCCGGGCGGTTCTCGGGGAGGATGTTGACGTTGAAGCGGTCATAACCCTCGCGCGCGCAATCGAGCAGCAGCACCGCGGTCAGCAGCCGCGCAAGACCGCGCCCGTGATATTCATCGACCACCGCGACCGAGAATTCGGCGGCCTCGGCATCCTCTTTGTCGCGAAAGGCGTGGACCACGCCCAGCGCCGGGGGATCGGCCAGATCGCTCCGCAGCGCCCCCCAGGCGAGGTGATCGTGACCGTCGGGCGAGGCGAGCACGCGCAGCACCTGCGGCGGGGCCTCGCGCATCCCCGAGAAGAACCGCAAGTAGCGCGACTGCGGCGAAAGCTGCGCGATGCCCTCCTTCAGCCGCGCCTCGTCCGCGCGGTTCACGCGGCGGATGCACACCGGGGTGCCATCGTTGAGGTGCGTGTGAATGGTCATCCGCTGCCCACTCTACCAGCTTGACCCCCGCACCAACACAGCTAAACCGCGCCCGGCCCACACGCCGTGGGGCGGTTAGCTCAGTTGGTAGAGCATCTCGTTTACACCGAGAGGGTCGGCGGTTCGAGCCCGTCACCGCCCACGGCGCGGACCGCTGCGGGAGAACACGCGATGGACCTCGAACTCGAAGGCAAGACGGCGCTGGTGCTGGGCGCGAGCAAGGGGTTGGGCCGCGCGATTGCCGAGGCGCTGGCGGCCGAGGGCGCGGGCGTGATGACCGTGGCGCGCTCGGGCGCGGGGCTTCCCGGTCGGCGGCACATTCTCGCCGATCTCGACGACGCGGGCGCGCCGCAAGCGATCATCGATGCAGTGCGCGCAGGCGGGGCCTCGCCCGATATTTTCGTGCTCAATGCAGGCGGACCGCCGATGGGGGCTGCGGCCACCACCAGCCCTGCCGATTTCGCCGCGGTGCTGCCGCGCATGTTCAACGCCCAGCTGGCGCTGGCGCAGGAGTTCCTGCCCGACATGCGCGCGCGCGGCTTCGGGCGGATCCTTGCGGTGGCCTCGACCAGCCTCGTCACGCCGATTGCGGGGCTGGTGCTGTCCAATGCGGTGCGCGCGATGCTCGCATCATGGTGCAAGACGCTCGCGAACGAGGTCGCGGCGGACGGCGTGACCGTGAACCTGCTGCTTCCCGGCCAGATCGCCACCGACAGGCTGACCAGCCTCCACGCCGGGATCGCGGCGGCGCAGGGGCTGGAGGCCGGGCAGGTCACCGCCCGCTCGATTGGCGCGATTCCCGCCGGGCGACTGGGGCGACCCGAGGAATTCGGCGACATCGCCGCCTTCCTCGCCAGCCCGCGCGCCGGCTTCATCACGGGCAGCGCGATCAAGGTCGACGGCGGCCAGACGCCGACGCTTTAGCCCGAGTTGCTTGCGCCCGCGCACGCAGGCCCCTAGCGCTGCGGCCATGTCCGACCTGTTCATCGCGCTCCAGCATATCGCCCCGCAGCACGCCCTCTCGCGCTTCGCCGGGAGCCTTGCGACAAGCGAGACGCCGTGGCTGCGCGATATGCTGATCAGGCGGTTCGTGGCGGCTTACGGCGTCGACCTCAATGAAGCCGCGCGCGGGATCGGCGAGTTCGCGAGCTTCAACGATTTCTTCACCCGCGAACTGAAGCCCGGCGCAAGGCCGTTGGCGGATGCGGCGCAGCATATCCTTTCCCCCGCCGATGGCGCGGTGAGCCAGCTTGGGCCCGTCAGCGGCGGGCGGATCATCCAGGCCAAGGGGCGCGACTATTCGGTAGCCGAAATCCTCGGCTGCGGGGCTGATGAGGCCGCTCGGTTCGAGGGGGGATCGTTCATGACGATCTACCTCAGCCCCAAGGACTACCACCGCGTCCACATGCCCGCGAGCGGCACGCTGGCCAAGACCAGCTACATCCCGGGCGACCTGTTCTCGGTCAACACCGCCACCGCCGCAGGGGTCGACCGATTATTCGCCCGCAACGAGCGGCTGTCGTGCCGCTTCGACGGGCCGGACGGGCACTTCGCCAGCATCATGGTCGGCGCGATGATCGTCGCCGGGATCGACACCGTGTGGCCCAACCAGTTCCGCACCCACGCCAGCGCGCCGGTGCACGAGGATTTCGCGCGGCAGGGCCGGACGTTCAAAGCTGGGGACGAGATGGGACGGTTCTACTTGGGCTCCACCGTCGTGCTGCTGTTCGAACCCGGCCGCGTGGCGTGGCGCGCAGACCTCAAACCGGGCGACCCGCTGCGCATGGGCGAGGCCATCGCCACGCGCCGCCCGGGCTGAAGCGAACCGCTTTTGCACTAAATTCACTGGTCACCGGCTAGCCCCGCGATAACAGGGATTTGCGCGGTGAGCCGCGCTGCTAGGGGCACAGGATGGAGCCGCTTTCGATCGCCATCATCGGCTGCGGGCCTGCAGGCCTTGCCGCCGCGCTGCTGCTGGCGCGGCAGGGGCACTCGGTGGCGATCTTCGACCGCTTCGTCTCGCCCGGCCCGGTCGGATCGGGGCTGATGATCCAGCCGAGCGGTTTGGCGGTGCTCGCCGAACTGGGGCTGGCCGGGGAAGTGGTCCGCCGGGGCGCGCGGGTCGATGCATTGCAAGGCATCGAGGAGCATGGCCGCTGCGTGCTCGATGCGCCCTATGCCGCGCTGGGCCTCCCCGGAGCCTTCGGCCTAGGCATCCACCGCGCGAGCCTGTTCGACGTGCTGTTCGAGGCCGCCGAGCGCCAGCCGGGGGTGATGATCTGGGCCGATCACGCGGTTGCCGGGAGCCATTGCGACGCTGCAGGCCGCCGCCTTGTCTTCGAGGGCCGCGAGCCCAGCTCCCCTTTCGACCTCGTCGTCGATGCCAGCGGCTGGCGCACGCATTTCGACCCCGCTCCGAAAAACATCCTCCCCTTTGGCGCATTATGGGCGAGCCTGACCTTGGCTGCGGGCGATCCCTTTGCGGGCAATCTGCTCGAACAGCGCTACCGCCGCGCGAGCCAGATGGCGGGCGTGCTGCCCATCGGCACGCGGGCCGGCGGCGGGGGGCCGGAGGTCGCGTTCTTCTGGTCATTGAAGGCCGAGGATTACCCGGCTTGGGCAGCGACCCCACTGGACGCATGGAAGGCCGAAGTGCTTCGCCTCTGGCCCGCATTGGAAGGCTTGCTCGCCCGCATCGAAACCCGCGACCAGCTGACCTTCGCGCGCTATGCCCACCGCACCCACCCTGCCCCCGTGGGCGAAAGGATGATCGCGATCGGTGACGCGTGGCACTCGGCGAGCCCGCAGCTCGGCCAAGGCGCGAACATGGCGCTGCTCGACGCGTGGAGCCTCGCGCGCGGCCTTGCCGAGGGGCGCACGCTCTCCGAAAAACTGCGGCTCGCCGCCGGTTGGCGCAGCGATCATGTGTGGCTCTACCAGTGGGTGACGAAGCTGTTCACCCCGCTCTACCAGTCAGATTCACGCGTGCTGCCGGCCCTGCGCGATCGCGTCCTCGCCCCGCTCTCGCGCCATTGGCCTGCGAAGGGCATTCAGGCGCAGCTGATGAGCGGGCTGTTCGGCTTCCCGTTCGCGCCCCTTGGCCTCGCCCCGCCCGATTACGCGGGCTTGAGCGCGTCCCTCACCAACGCCGCCGCTTCGGGCGAGCCCCAGTCGTAGCCGCCCGTCACCCGCAGCACTTCCTTGCCGCTCGCATCGAACAGGATCGTGAGCGGCAGCACGCCCTCGGGGTTGAACTGGGCGGAAAGCGCCGTGTCGGGATCAAGCCACGGTTCGAGCCGCTTGTAGCCGTTCCTCGCAAAGAACGGCGTCACCAGCTCGGCCCCGCGCACATCCTGGCTGACGGTGATGACCCTGACCTCGCCCTCCAGCTCCCCGGCCAGCGCGTCGAGCTGCGGCATTTCCTTGACGCACGGCGCACACCACGTCGCCCACAGGTTGAGCAGCACGGGGGCGTCCTGCTGGCCGAGATCAAGCACCGCGCCCGTGGAATCGCGCAATTGCAGATCGGGGAGCGGGGTTCCGGCAAACTTGCGCTCCACAACGCCTGTCGCCGCCTTCGCCTCGCCTTGCGCTCCAACCGGTTGCGCCGGGGCCTCGGCGGCCCTATCGCATCCCGCCAGCATGAGGAGCGAGACGGCAAGGATGAGCGGCGAGCGGGACATGACGGGCTCCGATCAGGGGACGGCGACCAACGCCATGTGGGGCGGCCGCTTCGCTGACGGCCCTAGCGCCATCATGCGCGAAATCAACGCCTCGATCCCCTTCGACAAGGCGCTGTGGCGGCAGGATATCGCCGCGAGTAAGGCGCATGTGGCGATGCTTGGCGCGGCGGGGATCGTTTCGGCGGAGGATGCCGCCACGATCAGCGCCGGGCTGGATGCCGTCGCCGCCGAGTATGAGGCAAACGGGGTTCCCGAGAACTGGGACCGCGAAGACATCCACATGACCACCGAAGCCCGGCTCGCCGAGCTGATCGGGCCGGTCGCAGGGCGCTTGCACACCGCGCGCAGCCGCAACGATCAGGTCGCGACCGACTTCCGCCTGTGGGTGCGCGACGCCTTCGCGCAGATGGACGAGGGGCTGGCCGCCTTGCAACACGCGCTCGTCATCCGCGCGGGTGAGCACGCGACAAGCATCATGCCCGGCTTCACCCACTTGCAGACCGCGCAGCCCGTGACCCTCGGCCACCACCTCATGGCCTATTACGAGATGTTCCGCCGCGACCGCGCGCGGATCGCCGACGCTCGGGTGCGCATGAACGAATGCCCGCTCGGCTCCGCGGCGCTCGCGGGCACCGGCTTCCCCATCGACCGCGAGGCGACCGCGCAGGCATTGGGCTTCGACCGCCCCACCGCAAATTCGCTGGACGCCGTCTCCGACCGCGACTTCGCGCTCGATTTCCTGTGGAGCTGCTCGGCGACCGCGCTGCATCTGTCGCGGCTGGCGGAAGAGCTGATCCTGTGGGCCAGCCAGCCCTTCGGCTTCATCCGCCTGCCCGACAGCCTCTCGACCGGCTCGTCGATCATGCCGCAGAAGAAGAACCCCGACGCGGCCGAACTGGTGCGCGGCCATTCGGGGCGGGTGATCGGCGCTCTGACCAGCCTGATGATCACCATGAAGGGCCTGCCGCTCGCCTATTCCAAGGACATGCAGGACGACAAGCCGCCGGTGTTCGAGGCCGCCTCGCTGATGGCGCTCAGCATCGCGGCGATGACCGGGATGATTGCGGGCGCCACCTTCAACACCGCCCGGATGCGCGCCGCCGCCGAGCTCGGCTATGCCACCGCGACCGATCTGGCCGACTGGCTCGTCCGGCAGGCAGGCATCCCGTTCCGCGAGGCGCATCACATCACCGGCGCTGCGGTGAAGCTGGCCGAAAGCCGCAGCATCGCGCTCGACCAGCTGCCGCTCGAAGACCTCAAGGCAATCGATGCGCGGATCGACGAAAGCGTCTATGCTGCGCTCTCGGTCGACGCCTCGGTCGCCGCGCGCGCCTCCTATGGGGGAACCGCGCCCGATCAGGTGCGTATGCAGGTCGCCGCCGCGCGGAAGGCCCTGGGAATGGAGGACGAGTGATGCGCATCGCTGCTGCTTTTGCCGGAGCGCTCCTGTTGTCGGCCTGCGGCACCGTCTCCCCGCTGACCCCGCCCGAGGGGGCCGCGACGCCCACGGCGCCCTATGGCGCGGCCGCCACGCCGTCCGCCGAAGAGCTGCTGCGCCGCGAGGCCCTCGCCGCGCCCGAACGCAGCGTCGAACTGCGCCGCCGCTCGGAAGAGCGCCAGGACGATCCCTTCGACCTGCCCCCCGAATAGAGACCAGATGGACCACTTTGCTCACCATAACGGCGTGATGCACGCCGAAGACCTGCCGCTGCCGGTGATTGCCGCGGCGGTTGGCACCCCCGTCTATGTCTATTCGCGCGCCACGCTGGAACGCCACGCGCGGGTGTTCCGCGAGGCGCTGGCCGATGTGCCCGACAAGCTGATCGCTTTCGCCGTCAAATCGAACCCCAACCTGGCCGTGTTGCGCGTGCTCCAGCAGCAGGGCATGGGCGCCGACGTCGTCTCGGTCGGCGAGATGCGCCGCGCGCTCGCGGCGGGCGTCGCGCCGGAGATGATCGTCTTCTCGGGCGTGGGCAAGACCGCCGCGGAGATGGCCGCCGCGCTCGATGCCGGGATCGGCCAGTTCAATATCGAGAGCGAGGAAGAGGGCGTCGAGCTCGCCGAAATCGCTGCCGCGCGCGGGATGACCGCGCAGTGCACTCTGCGGATCAACCCCGATGTCGATGCGGGCACGCACGACAAGATCTCGACCGGCAAGGCCGACAACAAATTCGGCGTGCCGATCAGCGAGGCGGGGCAGATTTTCGGCAAGCTCGCGGGGCTCCCGGGGGTGAATTTGCGCGGGGTGGCGGTGCATATCGGGAGCCAGCTCGCTGATCTTGCGCCGCTCGAGACCGCCTTCGGCAAGCTCGGGCAGCTTGTCGCCAACTTGCGCAGCGCAGGCCACACCATCACCCATGTCGACCTCGGCGGCGGGCTCGGCGTGCCCTATCGCGTCGGCGAGGTGCTGCCTGCTCCGGCCGAATATGGCGCGATGGTTGCGCGGGTGACGAAGGACTGGGGCGTCAAGCTGATCTTCGAGCCCGGCCGCGTGATCGCGGGCAATGCGGGCGTGCTGCTGACCCGCGTGGTGCGGGTGAAGCGCGGGATCAAGGACCCCTTCGTGATCGTGGATGCGGCGATGAACGATCTGGCGCGGCCTGCCTTGTATGGCGCGTATCACCACTTCGAAGCCGTGGAGCCCAAGGGCGCGCAGATGACCGCCAACATCGTCGGCCCGATCTGCGAGACCGGCGATACCTTCGCGATGGGCCGCGAATGCGACCTGCTCGAAGCGGGCGACCTCGCCGTGTTCCGCACCGCGGGGGCTTACGGCGCGACGATGGCCTCGTCCTACAACTCGCGCGGCTTCGTCGCCGAGGTGCTGGTGGACGGGGACAAGTTCGCCGTGGTCGCCGACCGGATCGAGGCGGGCGCGATCATGGATGCCGAGCGCGTGCCCGAATGGCTCGCCTGACCTTTCGATGAGCACAATCGCCAGCCTGCCTCTGTTCCACCAGATCACCGGGCAACAGGTGTTGGTGCTGGGCGATGGCCCCGCGGCCGAGCCCAAGCGGCGACTGGTCGAGCGCGCGGGCGGCGTGATCGTCGACGACCTCGCCCGAGCGATCGACGAGGGCGTGCGGCTTGCCTTCATAGCCTACGAGGACGCGCGGGCCTGCGAGGTCGCGGCGATCAATGCGCGCTGCGCAGGGATGCTGGTCAATGTCGTCGACCGGCCCGAGCTGTGCGATTTCACCACACCCTCGATCCTCGACCGCGATCCGCTGCTGGTGGCGATCGGCACCGGCGGCGCGTCCGCAGGGCTGGCGAAGCATGTGCGGCTGCGGCTTGAGCGGGTGCTCCCCGCGACGCTCGGCGCGCTGGCGCGGGCGCTCGAGGCGGCGCGGCCGGGCTTGCGCGCGCGGCTGCCCGACGGGGCGGAGCGGCGGCGGGCGGTGGATGCGGCGCTGGCCGAGGGCGGCCCGCTTGATCCCTTCGATCCGGGTTCGCAAGAGCGGGTGGCTGCGTGGGCCGAAGATGCGACTGCGCCTGCGGTGGGGGCGGTGGTGACCATCGTGCTGCGCTCGGACGATCCGGAAGACCTCACCTTGCGCGAGGCGCGATTGCTGGGGATCGCCGATACGCTACTGGCGGAAGCAGACATTCCGCCCGCAATCCTTGCCCGCGCGCGCGCTGATGCGCGGCGACTGCCGTTCGCGCTGGCCCGGGAGGCCTCCGGAATGACGCTTGCGATCCGGCGCATAGGCGAGGAGACTGCGCCGGACTGAGGCATTACGCGAAAGGTCGCTTGCCATGCTCCTGTCCCTGCTTGTCGCCCCGCTGCTCGCCGCGCAGCTCACGTTCGAGGCGCGTCCCGTCCCGCCGCCTCCCCCGCCGCCGGGATCGCCAGCATTTCAGCGCGAGTGGGACCGCTACGCCCGCGATCTGGCGTTCCAATGCATGTCGCATGAGGGGATCGACATCATTTTGGGTGCCCGCGACCGCGAGCGCGCCGAACGCGCCTCCGGTCCGCAGGAATGGCGCATCCATCATGAAGCGGTGGCGCAGGCCGCCTGGGCCGAACCCTTCGATGCCGAAGCCTTCGCAAAGGCCGTCCGCGCCGAGGCGGCCTATCGTGCCCAGCAGGAGATCGAACGAGCAGAGGCGAACCTTGCTCTGATCAACGCCCTCTCCGGAAGAGACCGCGAAATCTTCGCCCATCGCATGACCACCGAAGTGCGCGAGGGCTACGTCAAACCCTGCTGACCCCGGTTGGGGGCGCGAGGCCCTCGGCCCTCAGGCCGCTTGCAGCACCGGCATCCGCAGGCTGGCAAAATAGCCCGACATCGCCGCCACCGCCTTGTCGCTCAGCGCGATGAAGGCGCGACGCTTGTCGGCCGGATCGGGGACGCGCACAAAGATCCCGCTCTCGACCATCTGCGTCAGCCAGCGCAGCGCGGTGGTCGCCGGGACGCCGGCCGCGATGCACAGCGAGGTCACCGAGACCCGCGCGCCTTCGCCATGTGCGGCGGTGAGATCGAGCAGCATGTCCCACGCCGGATCGCCGAACAGCTCGGGATCGAAGAAGCGGCTGCGCGCCTGACGGTTGGCGATGATCTGCCGCACCACATGCGGATCGGGGAGCGGCAGTCCGGAGGACGGCGACCCTGGGAGCGACGCGGGGGCGGCAGGCGCAGCACCGAAGCTGCCGAAAGCCGAGGGTTCGGGCGCATGGTAATCGCGCTTCATTTCGCCAAGAATGCTCACGGGAGCAGGCGCATGGCTCAGCCGGTCGAGCGAATGGGCGATCGCTTCGACCTGCTGCGACAGGCGCAGCAGCGCGACGCGGTCTTCCTCGCCCATTTCGCGCAGGCGCGCCGCGCCGGCCTCGCCCATCACCCGGCCAACCGCGATCACGCGCTCGGCGCGGCTGGGGCTGACGAGGATCTGAGGGGAAGACTGGTCGAGCACCGCGAAGACATCGTCCAATCCTTCAAGATTGGTCGCGACAATCAGCTTCGCCCCCGAACGCGCCACCCGCATATCGAGCCGCGCGAGGCCCGCGAGCATCATCGCGTCGATCCCGCGCGAGCCGCTGACCGCGCAATCGACCACCACCACATCGCCCAGCAGCGCGATCGGCCCTTCGAGCAGCGCCCGCAAGCTCCCCCCGTCGATCGAGCGGAACCCCGCCCCGCCAAGGTCAGCGGCGATCTGGCGGCGCAAGCCCTCCTCGGCCCCGAAAATCGCGACCCGCGCGGGCAGCCCGGCGCCGTCATCGGCGAGGTCGTAGGAGAAATCTTCCTGTTTCGTAGCATTGGTCAGCATCGACTCGACTCCAACAATGTTGGAACGAGAGTAGAACAAAAACAGATCAGGTCAAGTAAATCTGCGTATTAGGGCCTGATCTCGATCGTGGTGCCGTCGGGAACGATGCGCCACAGCTCTTCGATTTCGGCGTTGGAGAGGGCGATGCAGCCGTCGGTCCAATCGCCCGGAACGCGGCCGAAGGGCAGGCTGTTGGGCTGGCCGTGGAGGAAGATGTCGCCCCCCGGTGAGCGCCCCTGCGCCTGCGCAAAGGCGCGGTCTTCGGGGTTGGGGTAGGAGACTTTCAGGCTGAGGTGATAGGCGCTGCCCGGATTGCGCCCCTCGATCGTGTAGCTGCCCTCGGGCGTGCGCTCGTCGCCTTCGAACTGCTTGTGGCCTTGCGGTGCGTCGCCAAACTGCAGCCCGCGCCACGCCTTCACGGGTTGGCCCCCGGCATAGGCGACCATAAGCCGTTCGGACTTGTCGACGATCAGGTAGTCGATGCTGGCAAAGCGCCGCTCGGGCAGGATCCGCGCCGCTTCCCGCTCAAGCGGGGATTGCGAGGAAGGACCGCGCGCCTCGTCCGGCGGCGGCGCGGAGCAGGCGGCGACAAGCAGCAGGGGCATGAGGAGCGCGAGGCGGGTCATGGCGGCGAGAGTAACCTGCGCGGGCCACTGCGATCAATGCGGGAAAATCCGCTGGCCCTCGAGGGGACAGGAGCGCGTGCAGCCGGGCAGCGCAGCCCCCCTCCCCCCAACCCCCTCCCGCGAGGGGAGGGGGAGAAACGGGCTCAATCCACGAACGGATCGCGCATCAGGATCGTGTCGTCGCGCTCGGGGCTGGTCGAGACCAGCGCGACGGGGCATTCGATCAGCTCTTGAATGCGCTGGATATACTTGATCGCGTTGGCCGGAAGGTCGGCATAGGACCGCGCGCCCGCGGTGCTCTCAGACCAGCCGGGCATTTCCTCGTAGATCGGCTCGCAGGCGGCCTGGTCGGCGGAATGGCTGGGGAGGTAGTCATAGACCTTCCCGTGCAAGCGATAGCCGGTGCAGATCGCGACCTTCTCCAGCCCGTCGAGCACGTCGATCTTGGTGAGCGCGATGCCGGTCACGCCAGAGATCGCGCAGGACTGGCGCACCAGCACCGCATCAAACCAGCCCACACGGCGCTTGCGGCCGGTGACGGTGCCGAATTCATGGCCGCGCTCGCCCAATCGCTGGCCGATTTCGTCCTCGAGCTCGGTGGGGAACGGGCCGGAGCCGACGCGGGTGGTGTAGGCCTTGACGATCCCGAGCACATAGCCGGTCGAATTGGGGCCGAGGCCGCTGCCGCTCGCCGCCGTGCCGCTCACCGTGTTGGAGCTGGTGACGAAGGGATAGGTGCCGTGGTCGACATCGAGCAGCACGCCCTGCGCGCCCTCGAACAGGATCTTCGCGCCTGCGCGGCGGACTTTCTTGAGGCGCTTCCACACCGGCTGGGCGAAGCGGAGCACGAAAGGCGCGATCTCGCGCAGTTCCTCGAGCAGCGCGGCACGGTCAACCGGCGGCTGGCCGAAGCCCGCCCGCAGCGCGTCATGGTGCGCGCAGAGGCGGTCAAGCTGCGGCTCCAAAGTATCGAGATGCGCCAGATCGCACACGCGGATGGCGCGGCGGCCAACCTTGTCCTCGTAGGCCGGGCCAATCCCGCGCCCGGTGGTGCCGATCTTGCCCTTGCCCGCCGCCGTCTCGCGCAACCCATCAAGGTCGCGGTGGAGCGGCAGGATCAGCGGGCAGTTATCCGCCACGGCGAGATTGTCGTCGGTGATCGAAACGCCCTGCCCTTCGACCTTGGCGACCTCGTCACGCAGCGCCCAGGGATCGAGCACCACGCCATTGCCGATCACCGACAGCGTGCCCGAGACGATCCCTGAGGGCAGCAGCGAGAGCTTGTAGGTCTTGCCGTCGATCACCAGCGTGTGGCCGGCATTATGCCCGCCCTGAAAGCGCACCACGGCATCGGCGCGGCTCGCGAGCCAGTCGACGATCTTGCCCTTGCCCTCATCGCCCCACTGGGCGCCGATCACGGTGACGTTGGCCATGGCTATCCTTCTGGCGGGTGGCGGGAGAATTGTGCGCGCGGGGCCTAGGCGTTTGGGCCCAGTGAGGCAAGCGGGGGGCTTTCCTATTTCGCTTTCCTACTCCCCCCTCGCGCGGCAGTCTTTGCTTCATGATTGCCGATCGCCTCCTTGCCCCTGTCTCCCCCGCGTCCGACGACGGTCCGGAAGGGCCGCGCGCGGGGGAGGGATTTTCGCTTCTATACTGTGTCTCATGTGTCTCATGGTTCAGCCCTGCGAAGCGCAAGCTGAATGACGGGCTCCGCGAAGGGTTCGGGCGCGTGGGGCGTTGGAGGGGGAGAATCGCCCACCTGCAAGGAACGCCCCGATGAACACTCCCGCCAAGCTCATACTCGCCGCCGGAGCCCTCGCCGCGCTCGCCACCCCGATCCTCGCGCAGCAGCGCCCCGGCGGCGGCGAACGCCTGCCCAAGGAGTGCCGCGCCGAGATCATCAAGCTGTGCGGCACCGATCGCTCGCAGATGCGCACCTGCCTGATGGAGAAGGCCGACCAGCTCTCCGAAGGCTGCCGCGCGAGCCTGCGCGCGCGGATCGAGCAGCGCGGGGGCGCGGGGCGCGCCGGGCAGCGTGGAGCCGGGGGCGCAGAAGGGGCCGAGGCCGCCAAGGCCCCGCCGCCGCAGACGCTCTCCTACGGCAAGGACAGCCTCCAGGGGCTCGACCTGTGGGTGCCCGAGGGCGCCGAGAAGGCGCCGCTCGTCCTGTTCGTCCATGGCGGCGGGTGGAAGCGGGGCAGCAAGGACAATGCCGTGGGCCGCGCCATGCCCGCGCACATGCTCGAACAGGGCTATGCCTTCGCCTCGATCGACTACCGGCTGGTGCCCCGCAACACGGTCGAGGAGCAAGCGGCCGACGTCGCCGCTGCGCTCGCCCACCTGCTGAAGCGCGCCGACAGCCTCGGCATTGACCGCAGCCGCGTGGTGCTGACCGGGCACTCGGCGGGCGCGCATCTGGTCGCACTGGTCGGGACCGACGAGCGCTACCTCAAGAAGGTTGGCCTCAGCTTTGCCGACATCGACGGGGTGATGCCCAATGACGGCGCGGCCTATGATGTCGCCACCCAGTTCACCATGGCCGGGCCGCGCATGAAGGCAACCTATGAACAGGCCTTCGGCACCGATCCGGCACGCCAGCAGGCGCTCTCGCCGATGCGCCAGGCGGGCGCGCCCAATGCGCCGGCCTTCCTGCTGCTCCACGTCGAGCGGCGCGATGCGGTCGACCAATCGAAGCGGCTGGCCGAAGCGCTCAAGGCAGGCGGCACCGCGGTTGAGATCGCGGGCTTTGCGGGCGACGGGCTGCGCGGCCACATGGAGATCAACCGCAAGCTCGGCCAGCCCGACTACCCCGCCACCCAGGTGATGGACGCGTGGCTGAGGAAAGTGCTGGGTTGAACGCTTGCACTCTCCCCCTACCCCGCCCCGGGCTTGACCCGGGGTCCGGCTGCCTTGAGCTATGGTTCGAGACAGCGGGGTCCCGGGTCAGGCCCGGGACGGGGGAAGATCGGATTGCGGTCATCCGCCCGCGATCAGGGATCGTTGGGGTCCTTCTTGCAGGGCGCATCGTGGAAGCGGACCCACTGCACCAGCGAGTCCTCCGGATAGGCGGGGTTAGGGTAACCACCCGTCGTCACGACGACGAGGCAGCGCTCCCCGCGCCGGAAGTTCATGTCACAGTGGGCGAGCCCCGTGCCCTGACAATAGCCGACCTCGGGGAAGTCGGAGCAGGAGTCATTGGCGGTGAAGCCGGAGCAGGGCCCCTGGAGCGGCACCCATCCTTTGCCAAGGATGATCTTGCGGGCGTCGAGGTAGCTCATCTCCTCGACCGGCAGTCCCTCGGGAGGGTCCGCCCCGCCCTCCTGGAACATGTTGCCGTTGAAGCTCTCGGCCATCCGGCAAGCCTCCAGATCACCCTTGTCGCACTGGTCGTAGTAGCAGACCTTGGCGTTGTCATAGCCGCCGTTGCGCTCGCCTTGGCAATCGACCCGCGCGGCGGCAGAGGTGCGCGCGGGCGCGGGGGTTGGCGCAGGTGCCGCAGCGACCGCGCCGGTGGGCGGCGTGTCGGGGGCGCGTTCGTCCGCGCCGGAGCAGGCCGCAAGCATCAGGGCAAGGATGAGAGCGCCGCGCCGCATGGCTCATCCTACCACAGCAATATCAGAAGGCTAGCCGGGCGATCTGCCCCCTACACCGCCGCGATGACGTCGATCTCGACCATCAGTTCGGGCAGCGCGAGGCCCTTGACCTCGACCGTCGTGTCGGCGGGATATGGCGGGGTGAACCAGCGCTTCCTCGCTTCGAGAATGGCGGGGAAGTTCGCCATGTCGGTGAGGTAGATGGTGACCTTGACCACTTTCGACAGGTCGCTGCCGCCCGCGGCCAGCACGGTCTCGATATTGGCGAAGGTCTGCGCGAGCTGCGCGTCGAAGTCAGCGACGCCAACGATGCTGCCGTCCGGCCCGATGCTCGCCTGGCCTGAGAGGAACAGGAGGTCGCCGACGCGCCAACCCGGCGCGATCAGGTACGGCGCGAGCGGGTCGTTTGCGAGGGTGATCGGCGTGGGCTTGCTGGTCATCGGGTGTCCTCCAGCGCAACGGGCGCGGTGCCTTGCAGGATGTAGCCGCAGTCCAGCATCCGGGGGTCCTCGCCCGGCGCAAGCTGCGCGCGGGTGCGCCAGCCCTCGAACCGCAGCATCGCCGCCGCGGCGCGGTCGTGGCCGAGGGGGAGGTAGCAGGTCCGCACCGCCTCGGGCTGCGGGGCGATGTCGGCGAGGCGGTCGAGGTAGAGGGTGAAGCCGGTCGCGGCCTCCTCGCTGCCCGCGATGCGGTAGGTGCCGCCGCGCCCGGCCGCGCGGCGCAGGCCCTCGGCATAGAGGGTGAAGCCGAACCACGACTGATACTCGAAGCCGTGGCGCTCGGTCGGGTCGAGGGTGATGGTAGCGGCGTCGCCGACGGCTGCGGCAATCGCCTCGAGCCCGTCGAGCCGGGACTTGAGGGCGCCGCCCGCGTCGACCGCGCGAAGCGAGAGCAGAGCCGCCTCGAAGGGCCCGGTGGCGTAGAGCAGCGGGAGGTAGGCGGAGCCGCCTGCGGCCTTGAGTCCGCCAGCGTCCTTGGTGTCGAGCTCGCGGCGGACGGCCTCGCGCGCCTCGGGGGCAAGCGGGAAGGCCTTCTCGGCGAGGGTGTCGACGAGGTCAGGGAGCGTGAAGTCGACCGCGATGCCGGTGAGGCCTGCGGCCTTGAGCGCCTCAATGGCGAGCATCACCACCTCGCCTGCGGCTGCCACAGAGTCCGCGCCGATCAGCTCGGCCCCGAGTTGCAGGCGTTCACGGGCGGGATCGAGCTGGCTCGCCTTGATGAGCACGGTGTCGCCGCAATAGGCGAGCCGGAGCGGGCGCGGGGCGGCGGCGAGGCTGGTCGCAGCGATGCGGCCGACCTGCGGGGTGATGTCGGAGCGCAGCGCAAGGGTGCGCAAGGATGCCGGGTCGACGAAGCGGAACATCGCGCTCGTCTCGCCCACGGTGACGCCCGCCATGCGACCGACCAGCGAGGCCTCGAACTCGAGCAGCGGCGGGCGCACGCGGTCATAGCCATGCGCATCGAGCACATCGAGACAAGCGCGCATCATCGCGGTGATCCGCGCGGCTTCAGCAGGCAGGCGGTCCTCGAGGCCTTCGGGGAGGAGGTCGTTGGGTTGGGTCATGTTGCAATGCCCCTACCCAAATCGTCATCCCGGCGAAAGCCGGGATCGCTGGCGGCAGACACGGGGCCGCACCGCGAGCGATCCCGGGTCAAGCCCGGGATGACGAGGAAGGGCGGGAGATCAGAACGCCAGCGCCTTGACCAGCTTCACGCCCTGGACCTTCTCGGCCTCGGCGATCACTTCGGGGGTCAGGGCTTCGTCGAGGCTCAGCAGCAGCACCGCTTCCCCGCCCGCCTCGCGGCGGCCAAGGTTGAAGGTGCCGATGTTGATGCCGTGGTTGCCCAGCAACGTCCCGATGCGGCCGATGAAGCCCGGCTTGTCGTCGTTGACGATGTAGAGCATGTGGCCCGACAGCTCGGCCTCGATGCCGATGCCGAAGATTTCGACGAGACGCGGGGCCTCGGTGCCGAACAGCGTGCCGGCGACCGAACGCGGCCCCTGCGCGGTTTCCACCGTGACGCGCACGAGCGTGTTGAACGCCCCGTCGCGGTCGTGGCGGATCTCGCTCACGTCAAGCCCGCGCTCCTTGGCGAGGAACGGCGCGTTGACCATGTTCACCGTGTCCGAATAGCGGCGCATGAAGCCCGCGAGCACGGCGGCGGTGATCGGCTTGCCGTTGAGTTCAGCCGCCGCGCCCTCGCGCTCGATCCCGATCTGGGTGAGGTTGCCATGGGCGAGCTGGCCGACAAGGCTGCCGAGCTTCTCGGCGAGCGCCATGTAGGGCTTGAGCTTGGGGGCTTCCTCAGCGCTCAGCGAGGGCACGTTGAGCGCGTTGGTGACGCCGCCATTGACGAGGTAATCCGCCATCTGCTCGGCCACCTGCAGCGCGACGTTGACCTGCGCTTCGGTGGTGCTCGCGCCCAAGTGCGGGGTGCAGATGAAGTTGGGCGCGCCGAACAGCGGGTGGTCGGCGGCGGGCGGCTCGGTCTCGAACACGTCGAGCGCGGCGCCGGCCACCTGGCCGCTTTCGAGGCACTCCTTCAGCGCCGCCTCGTCGATCAGCCCGCCGCGCGCGCAGTTGATGATGCGGATGCCCTTCTTGGCATTCTCGAGCCGCTCGCGGCTGAGGATGTTGCGGGTCTCCTCGGTCAGCGGGGTGTGCAGCGTGACGAAGTCGGCGCGGCTCAGCAGCGTGTCGAGATCGACCTTCTCGATCCCGAGTTCGATCGCGCGGTCTTCGGTGAGGAAGGGATCATAAGCGATCACCTTCATGCGCAGGCCGAGCGCGCGGCTCGCAACGATCGAGCCGATGTTCCCTGCGCCGATCAGGCCCAGGGTCTTGCCGGTCACTTCCACGCCCATGAACCCGCTCTTGGGCCACTTGCCCGCCTGGGTCTGAGCATTGGCTTCGGGCAGCTGCCGCGCGAGGGCGAACATCAGCGCGATGGCGTGTTCGGCAGTGGTGATCGAGTTGCCGAACGGGGTGTTCATCACCACCACGCCCTTGCCGCTGGCGTAGGGGATGTCGACATTGTCGACGCCGATGCCGGCGCGGCCGATGACCTTCAGATTGGTCGCGGCATCGAGGATCGCCTTGGTGACCTTGGTCGAGGAACGGATCGCGAGGCCTTGATAGTCGCCGATGCGGGCGATGAGCTGCTCGGGCGTTTCGCCGGTGATCACGTCGACATCGCAGCCGCGCTCTTCGAAAATGCGCGCGGCATTGGGGTCCATCTTGTCGGAAATGAGAACTTTGGGACGGGTCATTTTGAATACCTTCCACTCGTCATCCCGGGCTTGAGCCGGGACTATGCGCAAGATGCGCGAAGCAATGGGGGAGAGCGGCCCCGGATCAGGTCCGGGGCGACGCGAATTTGGACGGCCTCAGCCGTTCTTGACCTTCTCGTAGGCCCACTCGATCCACGGCAGCAGGCGCTTGATGTCCTCCTGCTCGACGGTCGAGCCGCACCAGATGCGCAAGGACGGCGGCGCATCGCGGTAGCCGTTGAAGTCGAAGCCGACATTGCGCTCTTCGAGCAGCTTGACGATCTTCTTGGGCACGGCGGCCTGATCGTCGGCCGAGAGGCTCTCGTACCAGTCGCCCTGGAACACCATGCACACGCCGGTGTTGGTCTGGAGCGCGGGGTCGGTGGCCATGTTGCGCAGCCACGGGGTGGCCTCGATCCAGTCCTTGACCAGCGCCGAGTTGGCATCAGCGCGCGCAATCAACGCCTTGCGGCCGCCGATCGACTTGGCCCATTCGAGCGCGGCGATGTAATCTTCCGTCGCCAGCATCGAGGGGGTGTTGATCGTCTCGCCCTCGAAGATCCCGCGGTTGAGCTTGTCGCCCTTCTTCATGCGGAACAGCTTGGGCAGCGGCCAGGCGGGGTTGTAGCTCTCGATCCGCTCGATGGCCTTGGGGCTGAGGATAAGCATGCCGTGCTGGGCTTCCGAGCCCATGACCTTCTGCCACGAATAGGTGGTGGCATCGAGCTTGGCCCAGTCCATCTCCATTGCGAAGATCGCGCTGGTGGCATCGTTGATCGTCACACCCTCGCGGCCCGCTTCGAGCCAGTCGGTGTTCGGGATCTTCGCGCCCGATGTGGTGCCGTTAAAGGTGAACACCACGTCGTTGCGCTGGGGAACGGTGGTGAGGTCGGGGATCTCGCCGTAGTCGGCGGTGAGGACCTGCAGGTTGGGCAGCTTCAATTGCTTGACCGCGTCCTGGATCCAGACATTGCCGAAGCTCTCCCACGCGGCGACCGTCACCGGGCGCGCAGGGTCGAGCATCGACCACATGGCGGCTTCGATGGCGCCAGTGTCCGATGCGGGCATTATGCCGATCAGGTAATCGTCAGGGATGCCGAGCAGTTCGCGCGACAGGTCGAGCGCGTACTTCAGGCGCGCCTTGCCAAGGCTCGAACGGTGCGAGCGGCCAAGCGATTCGGTTTTGAGCTTGTCCAGCGACCAGCCGGGGAATTTTGCGCAGGGGCCCGAGGAAAAAAAGGGGCGCTCAGGCTTCAGCGTCGGCTCGTGCGCGAGCCCGCGGGTGTACTCAGTCATGTATTCTCTCCTTGCAGAGAGCTCGCGCGGCGTTGGGACCGCGTGGCCCGTGGGCGGCATTAGAGGCGGGGGGCGCGGAGTCAATGAATATCGGCGCTTGTCGAAAATCACCCGCTCCCGCGCAGACGAAGGCACAACCTCCCTCTCGCAAAATACGTTCGCCTCGCCTAATGGGGCGGCTCCATGGATATATCCGACCTCCGCATTGCCCTGTTCAGCGGCAACTACAACTACACCCGCGACGGGGCCAATCAGGCGCTCAACCGGCTGGTGGGATCGCTGCTGTCACGCGGCGCAAAGGTGCGCGTCTATTCGCCTAAGGTCGCCAATCCCGATTTCGCCCCGACCGGCGAGCTGGTCGGCGTGCCCAATATCCCCATGCCGGTGAAGGGGCGCGGGGAATACCGCGTGCCGACCCACTTGGGCGCGGCGGTGAAGCGCGATCTGGAGGCCTTCGCGCCCAATATCGTCCACCTCTCCTCGCCCGACCCTTCCGCCCACGCCGCACTGCGCTGGGCGCGTGCACGGGGCCTGCCGGTGCTCGCCAGCGTCCACACGCGGTTCGAGACCTATCCGCGCTATTACAACATGGCCTTCCTCGAGCCGCTGATCATCAAGGGCCTGCAGCGCTTCTACAACCGCTGCGACGCGCTGGTCGCGCCCTCGCAGTCGATGATCGACGAACTGACCGCGATGGGCATGCACACCCGCATCGGGCTGTGGAGCCGGGGCGTCGACCGCACGATCTTTTCCAGCGCCCGCCGCGATCCCGAATGGCGCCGCCGCCTCGGGCTGGCGGATGATGACGTTGCCATCGTCTTCCTCGGGCGGCTGGTGATGGAGAAGGGCCTCGACGTCTTCGCCGAGACCGCCGCGCGGCTGCGCGACATGGGCGCGCCGCACAAGGTTCTGGTGATCGGCGACGGCCCGGCGCGCGGCTGGTTCGAGGCGAACCTGCCGAGCGGGATCTTTGCCGGGTTCAAGACCGGCGAGGCGCTGGGCCAGGCGCTCGCCAGCGGGGACGTGTTCTTCAACCCCAGCGTCACCGAGACCTTCGGCAACGTGACGCTCGAAGCCATGGCGAGCGGCTTGCCGGTGGTCGCCGCAGGGGCAACGGGCAGCGCGAGCCTCGTTGCCGATGGCGTGACCGGGCAGCTGGTCGCACCCTCGGGCAGCATGAAGACCGACGCCGAAGCCTTCGCCGCGGCGCTTGCGCCCTATTGCAGCGATCCCGCGCTGCGCGCCGCGCACGGCTCGGCCGGCGAGACGCGCGCCTGCGAATATTCGTGGGAAGCGATCAACGCGGTGGTCGCGGACACCTATGTCCAGCTGGTCGAGGAACGGCGCAAGGCGTAGTTTGTCGCCCTACCGCTCCGCTACTTGAGGGCGCGCGTAACTACTTCAGCACCCCCGCCTTCGCCATCGCGCGGGCGTAGAACAGCAGGAACAGCGTCACGACCCAGATCGCGACGTCGAGCGCCGGGGCCTGCATGTCGGCGGGCACTTCGAGCACCACGTAATTGCCGACAGTCGTGCCGACGAGGCCAATGGTCGCCACCACCATCGCCGTCACCGCCCACTTGGAGCGCGCCAGCAGTAGCAGCGACCCGGCAAAGGCCCCCCACACGCCGAGCGCCCAGAAGGCGCTGATCCATGCGGGATAGCTTTCCATGAAGGCGATCTGGCTGGGGGTCAGACCCATCTCGGCCAGCATCCCGAGCTTGGTCGTCACATAGCTGAGGATGCCCATCGCATTGAACAGCAGCGTCACCACGCCGACCACCCAAAGGTGCCACGGCGTCGCCGTGCGGCTTGCGGTCATCTCAGTCATGGGCTTCCCCTCCCCCATCCGCTGCGACCCGGACGGGGGAGAGAATATGCTTTTGTTGCATTCACCGCAACAACGGCGTCACAGCCGCTCGATGCGCTTCGCCATCTCGTCGATCATGTCGACGATCTCATTGATGGTACGCTCGTCGAGCTTGCCCGCCCGCGCGCGGTTCTTGAGCACCGACCCAAGGTTCCCCATCGCGCGGAACAGATCGTGCGAGCGGACCGTGGTGGTGCGCTCGCCATGGCGGCCGAGACGGCGCATCAGGCCCTCGACTTCCTCGGCGCGGCTGTCCAACTCGTCGCGGCCCTGCTGCGTCGCGGTGAAGGGCTTCTTCGCACCCTCGGCCTCGGCCTCCGCGATCGCGCCTTCGTCCTCGAGCAGCTGCAGCGTCGGATAGACCGCACCGGGGCTCGGCGCATAGTCGCCGCCGGTCATTTCCTCGATCGCCTTGATGAGCTCATAGCCGTGGCGCTCCTGCTCGGCGATCAGCGCGAGCAGCGCGAGGCGCAACTCGCCCTGCGCAAACATCCGCCCGCGGCGGCCGCGGCGGCCCCGGGCTTCTTCGGCGCCTTCGCCCTCGGGGCCGCGCGGGCCTTCCTCGTCCCAGCGCGCGCGGGCCTTGAAGCCGGGGCCGGCGAAGTTCATGTTACCGTTCATTGCCATCATCGCCATCGTCTCGGCGAATTTCTCCCAGCCGCCGCCGCGGCCATACCGGTTCCAGGTCATATGCATTCCTCCTCGGATATATCTGCGATACGTCCAAGATATATCGCAGACCTATCTTTGCAAGCAGTCAAGCGGCAGAGAGTTTCCTTTTCCGCTGGGTGGCCTATCCCGACCGACGAATGACTGACCTGTTCGGACAAGACGCCCCCGAGGCCCCGCGCGACGCCCCGAGCGATGACGCACCGCTTGCCGACCGGCTGCGCCCGGCCACGCTTGCCGAGGTGGTCGGGCAGGAGCACCTTACCGGCCCGGCAGGTGCAATCGGGCGGATGGTGGCGGCAGGCAAGCTTGCCAGCATGATCCTGTGGGGGCCGCCGGGCACCGGCAAGACCTCGATCGCCCGCCTGCTCGCCGATTCTGTGGGGATGCGTTATGCCGCTATTAGCGCGGTGTTCTCGGGCGTGGCCGACCTGAAGCAGGCCTTTGCGGAGGCCGAGAAGATGGCCAAGGCAGGCCGCAAGACCCTGCTCTTCGTGGACGAGATCCACCGCTTCAACCGCGCGCAGCAGGACGGCTTCCTCCCCTATGTCGAGCGCGGGGTGGTGACGCTGGTGGGCGCGACCACCGAGAACCCGAGCTTCGCGCTCAACGCCGCGCTGCTGAGCCGCGCGCAGGTGCTGGTGCTGAACCGGCTTGACGAAGCCGCGCTGGCGGCGCTGCTGGAGAAGGCCGAGGCGCTGGAAGGCCCCCTCCCCCTCACCCCCGAGGCCCGCGAGGCGCTGATCGCACAGGCCGATGGCGATGGGCGGTTTCTGCTGGGGCAGGCGGAAACCCTGTATTCCGCAGAGCTGACCGAGGCCCTCGACCCGGCGGGCTTGGGCACCTTCCTCCAGCGCCGCGTCGCGGTCTACGACAAGGACCGCGACGGGCATTACAACCTCATTTCCGCGCTCCACAAATCGGTGCGCGGGAGCGATCCGCAAGCCGCGCTCTACTGGCTGGCGCGCATGCTGGTGGCGGGCGAGGAGCCGCTGTTCCTCGCCCGGCGGCTGGTGCGCATGGCGGTCGAGGATATCGGCATGGCCGATCCCCACGCCCTCCCCCAATGCATGGCGGCGATGGAAGCCTACCGATTCCTCGGCTCGCCCGAAGGCGAGCTGGCGCTGGTGCAGGCCTGCCTCTACCTCGCCACCGCACCCAAATCGAACGCGGTCTATCTGGCGCAGAAAGCAGCGTGGAAGGCGGCCAAGGAGACCGGCAGCCTCATGCCGCCGATGAATATCGTCAACCCCGCGACCGGCCTCATGGAAAAGCTCGGCTACGGCAAGGGCTACACCTATGACCACGATACGCCCGAGGGCTTTTCGGGCGACAATTACTGGCCCGAAGGCATGGCCCCCGAGGCATTCTACACCCCCGTGGAGCGCGGCTTCGAGCGCGAGGTGCGCAAACGCCTCGATTACTGGGACAAGCTGCGCGGGGAGCGGGGATGAGCGGGGCATTGGACACTTGGGAGGCGGCGCGCGACTTCGCGCTCGGTCTTCCGGGCACCGAACTCTCGAGCAGCTATGGCAAACCCGCAATCAAGATCGCCGCCAACGGACGCGCGATCCTCGGCACAGGGCGCGAGAGTGACACATCCTTCGTGCTCCACATCGACATCGCCACCGCCGAAATGCTGATGGCGACGGGGCCGGAGACTTTCTGGCAGACCCCGCATTACGAGGGCTACGGCGCGGTGCTGGTGCGCTTCGACAGCCCCGATCCCGAGCGCGTGCGCGACATGATCCGGCTGGCGCATGAACAGGCGGCGGCAATGAAGCCGGTGGTCAAGCGCAAGCGATGATGGGGCGCGCCGTTCCCCTGCTGGCTATCGCCGCGCTGGCGCTAACCGGATGCGGGGAGGAACCCGCCGCACCGCCTGCCGCAGCTGACGCCAGCCCTTCTCCCGTCCCGGCCCCATCTGCCACGCCCGACATCGCGCGCTGCAATGCCGAGCATGTGGCCTATCCCGAAGATCCAATGCCGTCCGTCCCGGTCAAGATTCCGAAGGCCTTCCATGCCTTCGCCGCCAGCAGCGATGTGGAAATGGCCCTTCTGACCCAATCGGGCGCTACCGTATGCCACAGCACCGTCGGGCTCTATCGCATCCAGGACATGGCTTGGCTGCGAGGAGATCGCCTGCTCGGCTGGGAATGGGAGGCGCACGAAGCCTATGGCTTCACGGTCTTCGACCGCGCCGGCAAAGGCACGGTGATCGACACCGGGGTAAGGCCGACCTTTTCACCGAGCGGCGCGCGCTTCGCGAGTGTCGAGTTTACCGAGATGGGCTTCGGCGCGCTCAGCGGGTTTGCGGTGTGGGAGGTCCGCGCGGATTCGCTCGCACAGCTCGGCGGCGAGGTGACGCGGGTGAAGGGTCAGGGCGAGGACATGGTGATCACCGACCCTGCGGTCTTCACCAACCGCTTCGGCGATTGGTCGATCAGCGGATGGAAGGGCGAGACCTGCGTCAACCTTGCCTTCGAAGGGCATGAGCCAAGCTCCGACGCCGTTTCCGCCGACATTGCAACCGTCACGCGCACCTTCCACGCTGCCGAGACCGCCCGCTGGCAGATCGCACCCGGACCATGCGCGTGACAGCGCCCCGCTTCGCGCATTTCCTCGCGGTCGACTGGTCCGGGGCGAAAGGACCGCGCCAAAAGGGAATCGCCGTGGCGCTCGCCAAGGCTGACGGAGGCCCCCCGGCACTGCTCGCCCCGCCAGATCCGCGCGGATGGGCGCGGGCCGAGGTGCTCGCGCTCATAGGCGCGATGAAGCTGCCGACGCTGGTCGGGCTCGATCTGGGTATCTCCCTGCCGTTCCACGATGCCGGGGCGTTCTTCCCCGGATGGGACGCCTCGCCGCCGGACGCGCGACAATTGTGGGCGCTGATCGATGCCGTGTGCGCCGATGATCCCAACCTTGAGGCAGGCGGCTTCCTCGCCCACCCCGAGGCCGCGCGCTATTTCCGCCATGGCGCAGGCGCGCAGGGCGACCGCTTCCTCCTCCCCGGCGCCGCCACCCGCGAGGGCCGCTTCCGCATCGCCGAGGCCGCACAGCGCCAGCAGGGCGTGCGGCCGGTGAGCAATTTCAACCTCGTGGGCGCAGCGCAGGTGGGCAAGTCGAGCCTGACGGGAATGCGAATGCTCCACCGTCTGGGCGGCCGGGTGCCCGTATGGCCGGTCGATCCGCTCCCTGCCGAAGGTTCAGTCGTGACCGAGATTTACACCTCGATGGCCGCGCGTCTTGGCGGGGTGACGGGCGCTGCGACCAAGCTGCGCAGCTACGAGGGCCTGAACGATGCGCTCGATGCGCTCGGCTCGCCCCCGGTCGCGGGCACGGGCGCGATCGGCGATCATGCATCGGACGCGCTGCTGACCGCCGCCTGGCTGCGCCGCGTGCATGGGACGCGCGACCTGTGGCACCCCGAGGGCCTCACCCCCGCGGTCGCACGCACCGAAGGGTGGACTTTCGGCGCGGTCTAGGATTATGGGCCCACTCGGATAGCCGGCTTAGCTCAGATGGTAGAGCACCTGATTTGTAATCAGGGGGCCGCGGGTTCGATCCCTGCAGCCGGCACCACCGTTGTTGTGGGACGTCACGAAATCCGCGCCAAGTCTGTCCGGGCCGTGCAAGCCTAGGGAACGACCTTCCCGCCCTTGATCACCGCCGGGACCCGCTCCAGCACGGTGATGTCGGCGAGCGGGACGCCTGTCACTGCGATCATGTCGGCGAAGTAGCCGGGGGCGATCTTGCCTAGCTCCTGCTCTCGCCCAATCACCTGCGCCGCGCTTGTGGTGGCCGCACGGATGACTTGCAGCGGGGTCATGCCGTTCGCAACCATATAGCGGAACTGGCGCGCGTTCAGCCCATGCGGAAAGACGCCCGCATCGGAGCCGAAGGCGAGCGGCACGCCCAACTCGACCGCGCGGCGGAAGGCGTCGCGCTGGACCTGCGTGGTCTCGCGGTTCTTGCGCAGATATTCTTCCGGCCAGCCTTCTGCAGTGCCGACCTCATCGATGTAATCGCCGTTGAAGACGTCCATCACCAGCCACACGCCCTTGTCGCGGGCCATGGCGAGACCCTCCTCGTCGATCAGGCTTGCGTGCTCGATGCTGCGCACCCCGGCACGGATCGCGGCCTTGATCCCTTCTGCCCCGTGGGCGTGGGCCGTGGCGAAGGAGCCGCGCGCGGCGGCGACTTCGACGGCGGCGCGCATTTCGGCCTCGGTCAGCTCGGGCTCACCCGGCTCGGTGCCGATCGCCAGCACCGCGCCGGTCGCCATCAGCTTGAGGAAATCGACGCCGTTGTCGAACAGGTAGGTTGCACGCTCCGCCGCCTCCTGCGGATTGGAGAGCACGCCGAGGCGCATGTCGGCGGGCAGCTGGTCGTTGGGGACCACGCCATTGAGCTCGCCCCCGCCGCCCGGATGGGTGAGATAGGCTCCCGCAACGAACATGCGCGGCCCCGGCACCAGCCCCTTGTTGATGGCGTTGCGCAAAGCGACGTCGGTAAGCCCGCGATAGGTGCCGACATCGCGCACTGTGGTGAAGCCCGCCTCGAGCGTCAGACGCGCATTGCGCGCGCCGATTAGAACCGTATCGACCGGCGAGGTCTTGAGCGGATCGGCAAGGTCGGCGCTGCTGCCGGTGTCGGAAAGGTGCGTGTGGAGGTCGATCAGCCCGGGCAGGACGGTATAGGCAGACCAGTCCACCCGCTCGGCGCCTTGGGGCGATTCGCCGCACGGTTCTACCCGCACTATGCGCTCGCCTTCGGTGAGGATGCATTGGCCGGTCAGCACTGCGCCGCTTGTCACATCGAGCAGCTGGCCCGCCGCGATGTAGAGCCCCTCGGCCAGCAACGGCGCCGGTGCGGTCAGCGCAAGCAGGGCCGCGATCGCGGGCAGCGCCCTCATTTGGACGACAGCTCGGTCAGCAGCAGGCGGTAATATTCGAGGCTCTTCCCGATATTGCCGAGCGGCACGCGTTCATCGAGGCCGTGCGAGAAATCGTCGCTCTCGCGCATGAAAGTGCCGCTCGCCCCGTAGCTCGGCACGCCGAGGGCGCGATACCACATCGAATCCGACGCGCCGGAGGATTGCGCTGCGATCACGGGGACCTCCCCGAAGGCCCCGCGGATCGCCCGCGTGGCGGCCCCGACGAAGACCTCGTCATAGGGGGAGGCGGGCGAGGCGATGGAAAACTCGGGGTCGATCTCGCGGATGGTCATGGCCGGCTGCGCAGCGACAGCGGCAAGCTGCGCCAGCACCTCCTCCTTGGAGTGGCCCGGGAAGATGCGGCAGTTGACGATGGCCGTCGCCCGCTGGGGCAGGGCGTTGCGGCCGTGCCCGGCGCTCGCCATGGTCGGCACGCAGGTTGTCGCGATCTTGCCGACATAGGCGGGATCGGCGCGCAGCACCGCGATCGCCGCCTTGTCGGCGGGGTCAGCGGCGAAGGCCCGCATCGCCGCGGCGAGCAGCGGATCGGACACAAACCCGGCGGCCTTGGCGAAGTAATCGCGCGTGATGTCATTCAGTTCGGGCGTGAAGCGGTGCGCGCCGATCCGCGACAATGCGGCAGAAAGCTGGACGATGGCGTTGTCGTCGCGCGGAGCGGAGCTGTGTCCGCCCGGATTGGTCACTTCCAGCTCGTAATCGGCATAGGTCTTCTCCGCGCCCTGCCAGCTCCAGAAAGCGGGCTTGCCGCTTGCCTCGTCGAGCGCCCCCGAGGCGCCGTCGACATTGAGCACCAGCCGGGCACCCTTCAGCCGTTCGGCGATGGCCTTGGAGGTGATCATCGTCGTCTCTTCATCGCCCGAGAAGGCGAGCACGATGCTGCGTTCGGGCACGTAGCCGGACTTGCGCAGTTCCATCACCGCGACCATCGCTTGCACAGTGTCGAACTTGGTGTCGCTCGCCCCGCGCCCGTAGAGATAGCCGTTCTCGACGACGGGGGTGAAGGGATCGCGCTTCCAATCTTCGGGCTTGGCGTCGACCACGTCCATATGCGCGGAAATGACGATCGGGCCGAGCGCGGGGTTCTTCCCCTTCCAGGTGGCGATGAAATAGGCGGTGTCGTCGAGCGGAACGATCTCGATCTCGGCCGCCTTCCACCCTGCGTCGATCAGCGCCTTGCGATACAGCGCGGCGACCTTGTCGGTGGCGTTGCCCTCCCCCCGCACCGAGCGCAGCGCGATCGCCTTGCTGGAGAGGTCCACCACTTGGCTCTCGGGCGGCGTCGCCGTTTGCGCAATCGCGGGCGCGGCAGCGCAGAGCGCGGCGGACAGCAGCAGTGTGAAGCGCATCGGTAGTTCCCCCGTGGGTTGGCAGGTCGCGAGGCTATGGCAAACCGGTGCCCGCGACAACCGCCGCGCCTAGATGCTGGAGAACCGGCGGAAGCTGCCGCCGTCGGCGATCACTTCCTTCGCGCAGTTATGCCCCGGCGCGCCGGTCACGCCGCCGCCAGGGTGGTTGCCCGCGCCGCACATGTAGAGCCCCTTCACCGGCCCGCGATAGGCCCCGTTGCCAAGCACCGGGCGCGCGCTCCACAGCTGGTCGAGGCTCATGTGCCCGTGCATAATGTCCCCGCCGACCAGCCCGAACTTCTTGTAGAGTCCCTTGGGGCTCAAGACCTGCCGCCCGAGGATCGAGGCGCGGAAGCCCGGTGCGTGGGCTTCGACCGTGTCGATGATGGTGTCGGCAGCCGCGTCTTCCTCGTCATCCCAGTCGCGGCCATCCGGCAGTTCAGGAGCGAATTGCTGGCAGAACAGGCTGGCGACGTGCTGGCCCGGGGGCGCGAGGCTGTCGTCGACCGTGCTCGGGATCAGCATCTCCACGATCGGCCGCTTCGACCAGCCATCGGCTTTCGCATCGAGGAAGGCCTTGTCCATGTAGGCGAGCGTCGGCGCGATGATGATCCCGCTCTGGTGATGCTCGCCCGGTTCGGGGAGGCAAGTGAAGCGCGGCAGTTCGCTCAGCGCCACATTCATGCGGAAGGTGCCGCCGCCCGCCTTGTAACCGCGCATCCGGCGGCGGAAATCCTCGGGCTGGTGGTGCTGGGCGAGCATCTTGCCGAACAAGAGCTTGGGGCCGACATTGGCGATCACGCGCTTGGCCGCGATCTCCTCGCCGCTTTCGAGCTTCACGCCTGCAACCGTGTCGCCATCGACCAGCACTTCGGCGACCGGGCTTTCGAGACTGATCTCGACCCCGGATTGGCGGCACACCTCGGCCATGATCTGGGTGATCGTGCCCATCCCGCCGATGCAGTGGCCCCAGGCGCCCTTCTTGCCGTTCACCTCGCCGAAGACGTGGTGGAGGAGGACATAGGCGCTCCCGGGAGTGTCCGGGCTGGCGTAATTGCCGACCACCGCGTCGAAGCCGAAGGCAGCCTTCACTGCCTCACTCTCAAACCACTGGCCAAGGAAGCTGGTGGCGGATTTGACGAAGAGGTCGAGCACGTCGCGCTTGGCTTCAAGGTCCAGCTTCGACAGGCCCCAGCCCTGCGACGCGCCTGCGATCAGCGTGCGCAGGCCTTCGCCGACATTGGGCGGGGACTTGAGGGCAAGGCTGCGCAGCACCTCGGCCACGCCCTCGAGCGCGTCGTAATAGGCGGGCAAGGTCGCGGCATCGGCGGCGGAGAAGCGCGCGAATTCGGCCTGGGTGCGCTCCAGCCCTCCGCCCAGCTTGAGGTAGCCGCCATCCTCCTGCGGCAGGAAGTTGCTGATCGGCCGCTCGATCACGCGGTAGCCGTGCTCGGCCAGCCGCATGTCGCGGATCACCTTGGGCTGGAGCAGGCTGACGGTGTAGCTCGCGACTGAATTGCGGAAGCCCGGGTGGAACTCCTCGGTCACCGCCGCGCCGCCGACGATATCGCGCCGCTCAAGGATGCGCACCTTGAGCCCGGCTTGCGCGAGGTAGAAGGCGCAAGCGAGGCCATTATGGCCCGCACCGATGATCACGGCGTCGTATTTCTGGGTCATGCGCGGCGGCTCCATCCGGGGCTGGGTTGGGTTGCGAGGCGGGCCTCGGGAATGAGATCACGGATGCGCCGGCAGAAATGCCTGAGGCACACCTCCTTGTCGCTCAAGGGGCCCATCGCAAAGCTGCGGCTCGCCATGCCCTGCTGGACGCGCGTGATGAGCGCGGTGTCCTCGGCATTGACCTGGCGGTTGATGCGCCAGTTGAGATAACGCGCGGCGCGCATTTCGCGGCGGTCATCAGGCAGAACATAGCTGATCTCGCGGATCAGGCAGGTGGAGGGGCCGGTGGGCAGCCACTGCATGAAATCGATCTGGTCGGGATAGATGTCGAAGGCGACGTTGGGCCAAAGCTTGAAATAGAGCCAGAAGCGCTGGCGCTCTTCCGGCAGGTGCGGGACCGGCGGGAGCAAGCGCTGATACATCCGCTCGGACCAGTTGGCGCTTTCGCGGTCGACCATCGCGCCCCACATGCGGTCTACATGCGCCTCGGCCTCGATCCCGTAGCCCTTGCCGAACAGGCGGGTGAGGCCGGGGTGCGCGACGGGGATGTGGAGGCCATCGGAATAGTTGTCGCCGACGTTCTTCCAGTTCACCTCGCGCGGACGCAACGTGACGCGGCCGAGCGCTTCCAGCTCCTCGAACCGGTAGGGAGCGACCATCGCTTCATAAGGCGCCATCTGCTGCGCGACCGTGGGCCCGCCATCATCCTCGAGCCGCACGAAGATGAAGCCGCGCCACACCTCCAGCTCGACCGCGACCAGCCCGGCCTTCTCCCGGTCGAGCGTGGGATAGCTGGCGCTGTCGGGGACGCCGGTCAGCTTGCCGTCGAGATCATAGGTCCAGGCGTGGTAGGGGCACACCAGCTTCTTGGCGCAGCCGCTCGCCCCGTCGACGAGGCGCGAGCCGCGGTGGCGGCAGACATTGGTGAAGGCGCGCAGCACATCGTCTGCACCGCGCACCACGATCACGCTCTCGCTCTCGCTGCAATAGTCGAGCGTGTGCCAGTCGCCCGGCTTGGGGATGTCGCTCACGTGGCACACCACCTGCCAGCTCGGGCGGAACACCCGGTCGAGCTCGACCTGGTGGAATTCCGCATCATGGTAGGTCCAGCTCGGCAGGCTCCAGCCCTCGAGCGGGTCGGCATCGGGGACGGGGTGAGTTGCCATGCGCGGATCCTTGCTTTACGTTCGTATAACAAGCTGAAGATGACCGCACAACCCGCCTTTACCCGCGCCGATCCCGATGCGCGCCGCCAGAGCCTGATCGAGGCGACCGCGCGCGTGCTTGCGGCCAAGGGCGCAGCGGGTGTCTCGGTGCGCACGATCTGCGCCGAGGCGGGGGTGTCGGCGGGGCTGCTGCGGCACTATTTCGCGAGCCTCTCGGACGCGATTGCCGAGACCTATCGCTGGACCGGCGCGCAGATCGACGCGGCGCTCGAAACGGCTGTGGCCGCGGCCGGCCCCGATCCGCGCGCGCGGCTGCTCGCCTACCTTGCGGCAAATTTCCGCCCGCCGATTGCGACGCCCGAGCTGCTCGCCACCTATGTCGCCTTCTGGAGCCTGACGCTCAGCGATCCGGTCGTCGCGGCGGTGCGGACTGAGGTCTATGAGGGCTTCCGCAGCGGTCTGGAGCAGGCCTTGCGCGCCTATAGCCCCGACCTTGCCGATGTGCGGGTGGTGGCGGTCGCGCTCACCGCGCTGATCGACGGGCTGTGGCTGGAACTCTCGCTCGGCCAAGCGCCGTTCAGTGCCGAGGAGGCCGAGGCTCTGGCCGCGCAGTGGCTCGACGCGCTTGTTCCTCAGGCGGCAGCAGGCTGACCGCCGCGCCGCGCCGCGCCCATAGGTAGAGCGGAATGCCCGCCGCCATCAGCACAAGGCTCCAGCCGCTCGCCTCGATCCCGGCGCCCCACAGCGTCCACAACGCATAGCCCGCGCCCACCAGCGCAAAGCCGCGCGCCACCTTCATCTTCCACGCCGCCAGCGCGCAGGCGAGGTAGAGCCACAAGGCCGCGCTGGTCGAAAGCAGCAGCACGAATTCATAGATGCCCTGCATGCTCTTGCTCGCATTGAACAGCAGACAGAGCGTGGCGATGACGCTCGACACCAGCAGCGCGCGGCGCGGGGTGCCGTGGCTGTCGGTCGCGGCGAACCAGTGCGGCAGCATGCCGCGCTCGGCCATCGCACGCGGCAGTTCGCCCTGAAGCAGCACCCAGCCGTTGATCGCGCCGACGCAGCTTACAATGGCGAAGACCGTGACCAGTGCGGCCGGCCCGGCGCTCCAGTAGCGCTCGACGAAGGTCGAGAAAGGGGCGGGGCTGGTGGCGGCCACCGCCTCGGGGAGCATCAGCGCGATGGCCGAGCATACCAGCAGATAGAGCACCCCGGTCAGCCCCGTGCCCCACATCGTCGCACGCGGGACGTTGACCGCGGGGTTCTCGACCCGCGCCGCGGCGATACTCGCGCATTCGAAGCCGAGCAGCGCGAACAGCGTCAGCGCCGCCGCACCGCGCAGGTCGGTGCCGTTGAGTTCGGCCATGACCAGCGGACGGATGTCTCCCTTGCCGGTGCCCAGCACAAGCGCGGCGATGACGATCACCGCCACCAGCGGGATTAGCTTCAGGACCACCGTCACGATCTGGAAATTGCCCGCCGCCCGCACTCCGCGCAGGTTGAGCAGTGTCATCGCCCAGACCAGCGCGATGGCGCACAGCGCCGGGCCCATCGGGATGGTGGAGATGGCTGGGATGAAGGACGAAAGGTAACTCACCGCGGCAACCGCGATCGAGACCACCGCGGTCCACACCGAAACCCAGTAGACCCAGCCCACCAGAAAGGCCGGAAGCTCGCCGAAGGCCTCGGTCACAAAGCCCGCCGGATCGCGCGCGCCGGGCCGTGCGCGGGTGAGCGCGGCGAGCACCCAGGCCAGCACCAGCGTTCCGGCGGTGGTGACGATCCAGCCGAGCACGGCGTTCCAGCCGAACGGGGCAAGGCTCGCCGGGAGCAGGAACACCCCCGATCCGATCATGTTGCCCATCACCAGCGCGATGACAGCAAAAAGGCCGAGCTTGTGGCCCGGCCTTTCCGTTGTGTTCGACGTTTGGGTCACAGGCTCAGAAATCGAAGCCCGCCTTCAGCCCGATGATGCGCGGGCGCGTGATGAAGTCGTAGAACGCCCCGCCGGTATTGCTGATGCCGGTCGGGTCGCCGCAGACGGTCTCGACGCACTGCACCCCGCTGTTGATCACCCCGTTCGAATTGAACAGGTTGGTGACGAACAGTTCGAAGCGCAGGTTGTCCTTCTTCATGCCGAGGCTGAGGTCGACCGTCGTATAGGGGTCGAAGTCCCCCTTGATGGCGTTCTCGGCCGTACGCAGGTCGCTGCGGCGGCGGCCGATATAGGACGCGGCGCCCTGAGCGTGGCCGTCCCAACCGCCAACCGGGAATTCATAGCGGGCGATCGCGTTGCCCTTGAACTTCGCGGTGACCGGCAACTGCGTGCCCGCCGGTGCGAGCAGCGCATTGGTGCGCCCGTCGCCCGGATCGAGCGTGCAATCGAAGGTCGGGTTGGCGATCCGGCAGAAATCGCGCCGGATCGTGGCGTCGTTGTAGCTGCCCGAAAGCGACAGGCTGAGCCCATTGGCGCGGTAGGTGAAATCACCTTCGATCCCCCTGATTCGCGCGATCCCGGCGTTGCGGATCTCGGTCAGCCCGTTCGCGCCGAGGAACGAGAGCTGGATCTCGTTCCAGTCCTCCTGATAGACCGCACCGTTGAAGGTGACATCGCCGAAGCTGGTCTTCCAGCCGAGCTCGTAATTGTCGAGCGTGTCAGGCAAATAGGGCGGCAGGTTGCCGCGGCGGTTGATCCCGCCCGGGCGGAAGCCCTGCGACCAGGTGGCATAGACCAGAATATCGGGCGTGATCTTGTAGGTCGCGTTGAGCTTGTAGATCGCGTCGGTGTCAGACGTGGTCTTGTCGAGATTGGTGCAGGGCGATCCGGAGATGACCGCCGGACCAAAGCACGCCGCCTCGCCCGTGCGGCTCGAGTAGCCCGCGCTGAAGCCGAAGAAGCCGGCAAGCGAGTTCTTGTAATTGTAAAGCCGCGCGCCGCCGGTCAGCGTCAGCTGGTCGGTGACGTCGAAGCTGAGCTCACCGAAGGCGGCGTAGTCGCGGTCGACACGCTCCTGACGGGTGAGCCAGATGTTGCTTTCCGTACCCGTCACCGTGATCGCGTCGGCGATGTCCTCGATGATGTAGTTCTGCGTGATCCGGTGGTACTGGCGCTGTGCGAACACGCCGCCGATAAAGCGCAGCGGCGCATCCTGCGGGCTCGAGACGCGCAGCTCCCCGAAGACACGGCGATAGCGGTCATTGCCCTGAATGAACTGGTTCGGGTTCACCAGATCGCCGTTGTTGTCGGTGAAATAGCTCCCGTAGCCGGCAAGCGCGTCATAGAAATAGGCGTAGTCGGAATAGTCGGACGCCGTATCGGTGGTGCGCCACATGTGGCCGCCGGTGGCGACGAGATCCCAGTTGCCGATCTTGCCCTCGATGGTCAGCGCGGCCTGAAGCCACTTGTCCTTCGAGAATTCGGGATTGTACTGCACCGTCTGGAGCGATCGGGTGACGGCGCTGCTGCGTTCCTGCGCGAAGCTGCCGTCGGCATTCTGGACCTGACCCATGATGGTCGGGCGCAGGGTCCAGCTGTCATTGAGCTCGATCCCCAGCGCCACGCGCGCACCATAGGTATCGACGTCGTTGTAGTCGTCTTCGACCAGGGCCGCGTTGTTCTGGGTGATGCCCGAACTGGCATAGGTGCGGCTGCCCGCGATGTTGTCGATGAAGCCGCCGTCACGACGATACCACGCGACCACACGCAGCGCGGCCGTGTCGGAGATCCGGGCGTTGTAGAAGCCTTCGAGCACCCCGCCGAAATCGCCGCGGTTGACGCTGTTCAGCTCGAAATCCATCGCGCCGTAGCTGTCTTTGGTGTCGGGCGCGTTGGTGACCATCTTGATGGTGCCCGCCATCGAGCTTGCGCCGTAGAGCGTGCCCTGCGGCCCGGCCAGCGCCTCGACCCGGGCAAGGTCGTAGGAATGGATGTCGAGCGCGCCCTGGATGGTCGTGATCGGCATTTCATCGAGATAGATGCCGACCGTGGGGAGCGAGGCCGAGTGGTTGGCGTTCTCGCCGCTGGACACGCCGCGGAAATAGACCTGGCTGAAACCGGGGCCTGCGGTCTGAACCGTCACCGAGGGCAGGAACTTGGCGATGTCGCGCAGCTCGTTGATCTGCAGCTCGTCCAGCTTCTCGGTGCCGATGGCCGTGATCGCGATCGGCACGTCCTGCAGGTTCTGCGAGCGCTTCTGCGCGGTGACGATGATGACGTTGTCGCTCTCGTCCTCGACGCTGTCCTGCGCCGCGACCGGCATTGCGACCGTCATCGCGGTCCCTGCAAGAAGGGTCGCGGTGATAGCCCGCACCCGGTTGTTTTCCATGAACGTCAATGCCGCCTCCCTATGGCAGTCTGTCTGATCCCCGCAACAAACCGCCACAGCCAGCAACGAATGCCAAGCGGCGTCGCATCCGAAAGGTCGGACAAGCGAAGTTTGATTGCGCGCTATGACAAATTTGTCACATCAATTCGGGGGGTCAGGCAGGCCGGTCAGCATAGGTTGTGGTGAGATCGCCCAGCACTTCGCGCAACGGGCCGAGCCACTCGGCATAGGGCTCCCATTGGTCCACCCCGTCACGGTTAATCGGGCGGCGGACCTGCTCCGAGGAAGCGGTCCGCACCGCGCGGGTGTTGCGGTGGAACTCCATGCACGCCTCCTCGAACGGCAGACCGAGGTAGGCGAGCATCGCGCGCACTTCGCCTTCCGGGTCATCGAGCAGGCGCTCATGGATCAACCGGTGGATGCGCCCCGGCAGCACGCGATCGTAGTGATCCATCGCGCGCACGTAATCGGCATAATAGCGGCCGATATGGCCGAGCGCGTAGGTGAACGCCTGCCCCTTGGCGAAGTGCTGGCGGAAGTTGGAAAAGCAGCAATCCATCGGATTGCGCCGCGCGTCGATGATCTTCGCATTGGGCAGGATCAGATGGATGAGACCGGCATAGCTCCAGTTGTTGGGCAGCTTGTCGATATAGAAGGCCTTGCCGGTCTTGCGCTGGACCCGCGTGCGCTCGAGGAATTCGGCGCCCAGCTCGGCGAAGCGCTGCGGTTCCATTGCCGCGACCGCGCCCGGCCAATCGCGCGGGTCGTTGCCCGCCGCTTTCGCCTCGCGCATGGCGATGGCGGGGATGTCGGGCAGCTCCATCGTGCCCTCGACCGCGGAATGGCTCGACAAGATCTGTTCGAGCAGGGTGGAGCCTGCGCGCGGCAGGCCGAGGATGAAGATCGGATCGGGCGCGGGGTCGCCCACGCCCTCGTGCTGCGCGAGGAATCCGGGGGTGAGGACTTCGATCACCCGGTCGACCTGCCGCGTGGTCGTGTCCGGATCATAGGCCAGCTCGCGGCTGCGCAGATCGTTGCCGGCGGCGTAGTGGCGGAAGCTTGTCGCCGCATCCCTGCGATCGCCCCAGGCCTTGCCCAGCGCGAAGTGCAGGTGGAATGCGTCCTCGTCCGACACGTCTGCCGCGAGCGCCGCTTCCATCGCCGCGATAGCCGCGTCATCGAAGGTCACTGTCTTGAGGTTGGCAAGGCTCCACCACACCTCGCCCAGATGCGGTTCAACCGCCAGCGCGCGGCGGTAGGCGGCGATGCTGTCCTCGAGCCGCCCGACGGTCTTGAGCAGGTGCCCGTAGCTCATCCACAGCTTGGCATGATCGGGGAAGCTCTGCGCAAGCTCGCCATAGATCGCGATCGCCTCGTCATAATCACCGATCCGCCCGAGCGTGGCGGCCAGCAGATTGCGGCTGCTGGCATTGGCCGGGTCTTGCGCGAGCACCTGTTCGAGTACCTCGCCCGCCTCGGCGAAACGGTTCTGCTTGTAGAGCACAATCGCGAGGTTGGCCCGCGCGGCGGTAAACGAGGGGGCGAGTTCGACCGCACGGCGCAGCAGGTTCTCGGCGTCCTTATAGCGCCCGATCCGGCCCGCAAGCTCGGCCATCATGCGGATCGCGGCGACATCGGTCGGCTGGGCGGCGAGGCGCTGGCGCAGCCCGGCTTCGGCGGCGGACAGATCATTGGCCAGCAGCGCCTGCGCGATGGCGATCAGCCGGGGGTCACGCGCGGCGGCGCGGACCGCATCCATCTCCGCGCGCGCCGCCTCCTCGTCCTGCCCCAGCTGGCGCAGCAGGCGGCCGAGCATGCGGTGGGCACCGGCGTCGGCCGGGTTGCGGGCCGTGATGTCGCGCAACTGGGCGGCAGCGGCGGCGGGATCGCGCCGCGCCAGTTCGACGATGGGCGACGGCGCCGCGGCCGCTGGCTGTGCCTCGCTCTTGCTCATCCGCGCCGCGTATCACGCAGGCGCGCGACTGGGTAGTGGCATTGCCCTTGCGCGCCTGACGCCGTACCGCGCCCGGGCTGATTCACCGGAGACTGCCCTGATGGAAACCCTGTCCGAAACCCGCAGCCACGGCGGCACCCAAGGCGTCTACCGCCATGCCAGCGCCGCGACCGGCACCGACATGACCTTCGCGGTCTTCGTGCCCGACCACGCGCCGGGCGAGCGGCTGCCGGTGTTGTGGTATCTCTCAGGGCTCACTTGCACCCATGCCAATGTCATGGAGAAGGGCGAATACCGCGCCGCCTGCGCCGCGCATGGCGTGATCCTGATCGCCCCCGACACCTCACCGCGCGGGGATGACGTGCCGGATGCTGCGGAGGAATATGACTTCGGCAAGGGTGCAGGCTTCTATGTCGATGCCACACAGGAGCCCTGGGCGAAGCACTACCGGATGCGCTCCTATATCGAGGACGAACTGCCCGCATTGATCGCCGAGAGCTTCCCCGCCGACATGGCGCGGCAGGGGATCACCGGACATTCGATGGGCGGCCACGGCGCGCTGACCATCGCCCTGCGCAACCCCGGCCGCTTCCGCTCGGTCAGCGCCTTCGCGCCGATCTGCGCGCCGTCACAGGTGCCATGGGGTGAGAAGGCGCTGGGCCGCTACCTCGGCGAAGACCGCGCCGGATGGGCGCAGTATGATGCCGTAGCGCTGATCGATGCCGGCGCGCGCCTGCCGGAGCTTCTGGTCGATCAGGGCAGCGCCGACAATTTCCTCGAAGGCCAACTGCGCACGCCGCTGCTCGAGGCCGCCTGCGCCGCTGCGGGCATTCCTGCGACGATCCGGATGCAGGAGGGCTACGACCACTCCTACTTCTTCATCTCGACCTTCATGGCCGAACACGTCGCCTGGCACGCCGAGCGGCTGGCGGACTGATCGGGATGGATGATCGCGTCGGGCCTTACCCCAATCTTCGACCTTCAGCCGCTAACCGAGCCTGAGGAAGAACTCCTCGCGCTCGCGGCGCAGTTCGTCGGGCGTCATGCGGCCAAGCGCATCGAGCTCCGCGCGCAGCGCCAGCGTCAGGCGCTTGGCGGTCTCGGCATGGTCGCGGTGCGCGCCGCCGCGCGGTTCGTAGACGATGCGGTGGATCACGCCGAGCTTGAGCAGGTCGCCCGCGGTCACCTTCATCGCCTCGGCCGCGGCCGGGCCTTGCGCGGCGCTGCGCCATAGGATCGAGGCGCAGCCTTCGGGCGAGATCACTGAATAGACCGCGTGCTCGAACATCAGCACGCGGTTTGCCGCGGCCAGCGCGACCGCCCCGCCCGATCCGCCCTCGCCGATGATCACCGCCACGAGCGGGACGCCGAGTGCAAGGCAGGCCTCGGTCGAGCGGGCGATGGCTTCGGCCTGCCCCCGCGCCTCGGCATCGACGCCGGGGAAGGCGCCCGGCGTGTCGACCAGCGTCACCACCGGGAGACCGAAGCGGTCGGCGAGTTCCATCAGCCGGATCGCCTTGCGATAGCCCTCCGGCCGCGCCATGCCGAAATTGTGCTTGAGGCGCCCCGGCGTGTCCTCGCCCTTTACATGGCCGATCACCATCACCTTGCGCCCCTCGAAGCGCGCAAAGCCGCCGATGATCGCCTGATCATCGCCAAAGGTGCGGTCGCCCGCGACGGGCAGGAACTCGCTGAACAGCCCCGCCACCAGCTTCTCGAACCGGGGCCGCTGCGGATGGCGCGCCACCAGCGTGCGCTCCCACGGCGAGAGGCGCGCATAGGTGTCGGCCAGCAGCGAATCCGCCCGCTCGCGCAGCATCCGCGCCTCGGCGAGGCCCTCGGGCAGCGCCGCCAGCTCGGCGACGTGCTTTTCGAGCGCCTCGATCGGCTTTTCGAAGGGCAGGTACTGGATCATCGTCGGCCGTTTTACACCGTCATCGACATGCCGCGATAGATCCGCGACCGGTAACGCGAATCCTCCGCATCCGGCAGCGGCGCACCGACCAGCAGCACCGCGCGGGCAAAACGGCGCACCTCTTCGAGATGCTCGTCGAGATCGCGCGGTTCTTCCGATTGCACCCGGCGAGTGAGATTGATCTGGTTGACCGGCACATCGTGCACCAGCCGCTCGTTCTCGACCGCCAGGGTGGCGGTGAAGGCGTGCAGCGTGGTCTTGATGAAGTTCGCCAGCGCAAAGGCCGGGGACTTGTCGCCCATCGCCACGTCGGGCGAGGTCAACACCAGCTGGCAATCATCATAGAGCGAGGCGCGGCGCGATACGCGGAAGTGGTGGGTGAGGTTGTCGGCCACCACGGTGCGGAACTCTTCCGGGGTGAGCGGGTCGTCGGTCCCGAACAGCTTGCCGGGAAGCGCCGACATCGGGGTCGAGAGGATCGTGGTCGGCTTGCCCCACAGGGTCAGCGCCTCGTCCATCGCGGCTTCGATATCGGTGGTCTTGACCAGCGAGGTGAGCGAGGCGGCGGTGTCGGGATCAAGCTGCGATTTGATCGCCTCGAAGCCCTCGGCGGTGCGGGTGATCAGCACCACATTGGCCGCATGGCAATCCTCGATGAAGGCGCGCGCGGTTTCGGCGAGGTAATCGGCGAGGTGTTCGCCGATGATCCACACGGTCTTGCCGCGCATCTGGTCGAGCCGTTCCTGCTTGGGCGAGCCGAACAGCTCGCGTTCGGTGGTGGAGCGTTCGACCGAGAGACCGCCCGAGGGCATGAAGGTCTCGCCCGAAACCGCACGGTCTGCGAGGAAGAACACCGTCGCCTGCGCCACGTCATGCTCGGTCGGCATCTTGCCGAGGTAGAGCTTGGACAGCACCCCGGTGCCGACCTTCTTGGCCTCGACCGCGATCTTGTCGGCGGGGAGGAAGGGGGTGTCCTCGGGCGGCACGCGCAGCAGCCAGTCGGCGTCGCTTTCGGGCGTGGCGGGACGGTCGTTCCACTCCGGCGCGTCGAGGAACAGGCCCGCTTGGCGCAAGCGTCCGATCAGCGCGGCGGCGATGGTGGGGGTGAGCAGATACTGATCCCAGCTGCAGGCCCCGTCACCTTCGCGCGCGCAGGCCAGCGCCAGCTCGCGCAACTCGCGCGGGTTGTTGGTGTCGTGGCTCATCTTGGTGGTGTCATTGCGGGCGAGCCGCGCCAGCACCGCCTCGACCCGCACCCCGCGCCGGATCGCCTTGATCGCGGCGGCGTGGACGGCATTGAGGCGCTTGTTCTCGAGGATCAGCTTGCCGCGCCGCTCGAACAATCCGGGCTTGCCGCCGGTGCCCGAGAGGCGGTCGCCATCGACCGGGCCCGGCGCGATCGCGTTGAACTGCACTTCGGGGCCGAGATAGCGCGCCATGCTCTCGACCATCGCGCGCTGCCCCGCCTTCGACACGGCGTAATCCGCGCGGTTGGGATAGGCGACCGCGAGATACTTCTCCCCGCCGAAATAGGACGAAACGTTGAGGATATAGCCCGAGCCCTGCGCCTTCATCAGCGGCGCGACGTGGTGCATCAGGAAGTAGTTCGACACGAGGTTGGCATCGAGCGTGTAGTTCCAGGCGTCGACCCCCATGTCGACCACCATGTCCTCCGCGCCCGCAACGCCAGCATTGTTGATCAGGTAATCGATCCGCCCGAAGGCCTTCAACGTCGCGTCAACCGCGCCCTTGAGGCTCTCGAAATTGCTGACATCGACATTGGCGAGGGTCTGGACGCGCCTTTCGACCCCGGCGAAACCGATGTCCTCAAGCTCGGAGACGATCCGCGCCCGCGCCACCGCCAGCTCGCTTTCGCGGCGGGCGACCATCATTACCTTGCCCCCGGCAAGCGCCAGCAGGCGCGCGACCTGCCCGCCGATCCCGGCCGAACCGCCGGTGATCAGCGCGACCTTGCCCAAGTGCAGCCCGGTGATGTTCTCCGAGAAGCCCGGCATCGCTTTGCGCGCGCCGGTCGCCTCGCCGATATTGCCGGGGACATAGAGCGTGATCTCGCCGAGCTTGCTTTCCTTCAAGAGGATGCGCGCGGCGTGGCCTGCGGTGAAACGGATGTTCTCGGCCTCGGTGTTGGTGAAGCGGACGATCTGGTTGCCCCACTCGGCTTGGCGGCGGCGGCCATGGGCGGTGTCGATCTCGCTCTCGTCGCGCCAGATGCGGATCAGCTGCTCGGTCGCGGCGCGCAGGATGTGGCCGTATATGTCGCCCTTCCCGTCGCTGGCATGGCTGACGAACACGAAACGCGGCGGCTGCAAGAGATTGTCGTGCCGCTTCCAGTAGCGGCTCATGGTCCGCGCCAGCGCCATGTTGCCCGCGAGTTCGGCGTCCATCAGCGCCTCGACGACGGTGTCATCCGCAGTCGTGATCGCGCCCGCGAGTTCGCCCGCGCTCAGGGCGGGCAGGAACAGCGCGCCGCTGACGGGGGTGCCGCCCTTGGTGTAATCCTCCAGCGCTTCTTCCATGCCCGCAGGGTCCTTGCGGCTGAAGCGGATGATCGCGAGCTTGTCGGACAGGCCCAGCGCGGCGCAGCGCTTCTCGGCGATGGCGACATCGGCGGCGCGCGGAAGGCCGAGCACGACCTCCGCCCCGCAGGCCAATTGCACCTGCGCGATTTCCAGCGCCTCTTCGAAATTGTCGCCCGCCGCGATCAGCACGGCAAGGCCGGTGCCGTCCATCGAGCGCATGGTGGGCCGCGCTAGGTAGGTCGAGCGCTGTTCCTTGCGAACGGACATGCCGTGGGTGACCTCGAAATCGTGGCCATTATAGGCCGCGCTCTCGTCAGAGCCGAGGAACACGCAGGTGGTGGCGATGTCGGTCGGCGTCGGGAAGGTCTTGGCTTTCTCGTTGCCGCCGGTCGCGCGCTCGAGGCTCATCATGTCGAAGAACTGCGTCGCGGTGGTGCCCGCCGCGTCGCCCCGCGCGGAGTCCATCGCAGCGAAGACGTTGCGGATGCGCTCGCTCTCGATCGGGCCGGGGTAGACGAGGTTGACGCGGATGCCCTTGGGGCCGAGCTCCAGGCTGAGTTCACGGCTCCACGCGTTCATAGCCGCCTTGGGGACCACGTAAGCCGCGCGCGCATAATAGGGCGTGCGGCTGAAGATGGTCGAAACGTTGATGATCGAGCCGCCCTCGGGGATGTACTCGGCCGCGACGCGCGCGACATTCCACGCGACGCCGAAGATGTTGCGCAGCGCCTGGCCAACGGTCTCGCTGTCGGTCGAGCCGGCCTTCTGGAGCGCGGCGAGTTCCTCCGCCGACAAGGGCAGGTTCTCGATCGGCTGCTTGGGCCCGGCGCTCCCGGCGTTGTTGACCAGAATATCGATCCGCCCGAACTGCTTCACCACCTCGGCGATGCCAGCGCGGACCGAGGCGATGTCGCCGCCGTCGAGCGCCACGGTCGCGAGCCGCGCCGGGTCCGCGCCGGTCGCCTTGAGCAGCGCCTCGGCAGCGGCCTTGGTGCGATCGGGCGTGCGGCCCGTCATCACCACGGTTGCGCCTTCTGCAAGGTAGTGGGTGACGATATGCCCGCCCAGATTGCCCGCCGCGCCGGTGACGACGGCGATCTTGCCGGCCAGACGGCCCGGAATATCGCCTTGCAGAGCAGGCGCAGCGGCGATGACCTTGGATTTAGCCACGGGACTCTCCTCACAGAATTGCTGCGAAGCCGCGCTTCGCTTTATGTTTCGTTCAAACCCTGGGGAGGAGAGCTAAGAACGTTTCAATTGGCGCAACGCACGCATCAAGGCTCCGGTTCCCCGGAGCCCATCGCGGCCCATGCTTCGAGCAGCGCATCGCGGCTTCTGAGGCCCATTTCGGGGAGCGCGTGGTTGACCACATAGGTCGAGCCGGTGTGGCGGTTGTCCCACATCGCCTGGTGCGCTTCCGGCAACCCGTCCCACGCCACAACCTCGGGCTCGGTCACTTCGAGCAGGCCCGCCGCGATCATGTCGTTCATCCGCGCGACTTCGTAGGCATTGCACAGGTGCGTGCCGAAGATGTTGGCGGTCGGCATGAAGATGCGGCGCTGGCGGGTCCAGACCTGCGGGGCGTAGAAGGTGAAGCGGCAGCCGGTCAGATCCTCGGCGAAGATCACGCGGCCCGTGAAGGGCTTGACCAGCGAAGTCGAGATGCCGAGCGTGTCTTGCCCCGCCCGCTCGAACACCAGATCGGGGTTGCCGCGCGGGTTGTCGGGCGAGCGCAGGATCTTGCCCACCGCCGAGCCGAAGGGCTTCATCACCCGGTCCTGATAGTCGCGCACGGCGGCCTTGAAGACCTCGATATCGGCCTTGGCATCGGGCAGGCGCGGCATGGTGTCGGGCCAGAGGAAATTCGCGCCCTCACGCCTGCGGATCGCTTCGAGGCTGACGATGCCTTCGATCGCATCCTCCAGCCCCAGCGATTGCAGGAACTCGCGCTGACCGTCGGTGGTGGTGGCGATGACGCTCCGGGCGTTGAAGCGCCGCGCGGCCTCGATCATTTCGAGGCCGGTCTCGTCGAGCAATTCCTTGCTGCCCGGCCCGTAGTAGATCAGCACCGCCTCGCCGCCTCGCAGCGCGGCACGGCGGAGCATCTCTTCTGGCGAGGCCGTCCCCGGCTTGCCCATGAAGCTGAAGTGGTAGCCCGACGACGCGCCGTAGAAGGCGAGCGTGCCGTGTTCAGCGAGCAGCTGGAAAGAGCGCGGGAAGGCGGTCTCGCCCGCGTGGCTGACGACGTAATCGGCGAGCTTTCCGCCGTTCAATGCCTTGTATTCTTCGACCAGCGGCGCGCCTGCGGCTTCCCACGCTTGTGCCTCGGCCTTGTCTTCGGGCACCACGGAATAGAGGCCGGCAAAGCGCGCATCCTTGCGGTTGATCGCGCCGACCGCGCCCTGCACTTGGCAAATGAACGCCGCGCGTTCCTCGGAGGAAACGAGCCCCGTCACCTGCAACCCGGTCCGCACTGAGGAGCGTAGCGCATCGAGCCCCGTCCCCGTCGCCGCGCCCTCGACGAACAGCGTCCGTCCCGGTGCGATCTGCAAGGTCGTGAACAGGCAGCGCGCGATGGTGCCGAGGTTTAGCACATAGCTCCCCGCCTGCTCCAGCGTGAGGTCAGGCGGCACCTTGTGCATCTGCGGGGCCTGCACGGTCAGGAACTGCGCGTGGCTGCCGGTTTCGGTCTCGTAGCCTTGGATGCTGAAATCGGCATACATCGGATCATTGCCGACCAGCGGCGAAAGCAGGTCATTGGTCCCCGAATAGACGGTGACCAGATCGCCGACCTTGATACGCCCCTGTGCCCGCGTCTCGGATCCAAGCGCCGCGACCAGCGCGATCCCGCCCGATCCGGTAATCTGCACGTCTTCCTCGTGGCTGTCGAAGGGCGAGACCGGGATGCCGGTCAGCGCCCAGATGTCATTGAAGTTGACCTCGCTCGTCAGCATGTAGAGCAGCGCCTCGTTGGGCGCGGGCTCGGGGACGGTGACGATCAGCTCCTTCTCGTGGCTCGCAGGCGGGCCGAAACGCGGCTGGCCGGTGTCGGGATCGCGGGCGATGCCGAAGGCGTATTGGTGACGTGGGATCGGGGTCACGCCGGGATAGAACGGCGCTCCCACAGGAAGCAGATCGCCTGCTGCTTCCAACGCCTGAGCACGCATTTCGTGCTCGGCATCAATCCACACGCCATCGCGCCGCACCGGGAGCGGGGGCGCAACCTTGTCCATGAACTGGCGGATACCGGTCTTGCCGCCTTCGGGGTCGATGATCGCTTCGGCGAACAGCTTGGCCTCGCGCGCGGTGCCTTGCGTGATGCCATGCTCGAGCCCGGTGCGCACCGCGTCCAATGCCCGCGCGCCCGCGACATCGCGGCCCGCCCATGCGAGCTGGCGCAGGATGCGCTGGAGGAAATCGTCCTCCAGCACCTCGTCCAGCGATACCTCTGAGGCCGCTTCCCACCGCAGCGTTGCCGCCTGCCGCTCCGCGAAGGCGAAGCCGAGCGCGCTGCCGGGGCCGTGCTTGACGAAGTCGCGCACCGCGGCGTGCGCGGCGGAGAGCGCGTCTTCAGCGCCCTCGACCAGCGCGTCGACCACGCCGATCGCATGGGCCTGCTCGGCGGTGATGCTCCGCCCGCCCAGAATGAGGTCGAGCGCATCGCGCACGCCCTCGGCCCCGCGCCGGTCGGCGAGCAGGCGCGGCAGGCGCTGGGTGCCGCCATAGCCGGGCAGCAGCCGCAGCCGGATCTCGGGCTGGCCGAAGCGCGCCACCGGCTCGGCCACGCGATAATGGCACGCGAGCGCGAACTCCATGCCCCCGCCCAGCGCCACGCCCTGCACCGCCGCGACGCAGGGCTTGCCCATGCTCTCGATGGTGCGGAAGGCGAGGTGCGCGTTGTTGGGGAGCACCATGGCCTCGTCGACCGAGTGGATCTCCTCGAGCATCTGGCGGATGTCCGCGCCCGCAACGAAGGACGAGGTGCCCTCGCCAGTGAACACCACCGCCACGACATTTTCGTCGCGCGCCAGAGTGGAGGTGACAAGCACCAGCTCGTCAATCGCGCGTTCGTTCAATGCATTGACCGGCGCGTTGGTGACGGTGACGGTCGCGACCTGCTTGCCCGGAGCGACAGTGTTGTATTGCACGAGGAAATAGCGGTGCCGGTCGAACAGGGCCTGCTCATCGCTCATCCGCTGCTTGCGCTGCCAATCGGTGATGACCGTGCGCAGCTCGTCCAGAGCCTCGGGGTTGCGCAGCGTCGTGACGTCGCCGACATCCTCGCCCACCACCAGTGCGCGGACCATGCGGCGCATGTATTTGCCCGAGCGGGTCTCGGGGAACTGCGAGACCTCGATGAAGTCGGCAGGGACCGCGACCGCGCCCTTCTCGGTGCGGACCAGATCGAACAGGCGGCGCTTGTCCTCATGCGTGAGCTTGCGCCCCGCGACCGGCACCACGAAGGCGAGCGGGGTAAGCCCCTTCTCGCGGTGTGGCGCGCCGACCACCAGCACGTTGCCGACCGGCGAGTCCGGCGCGAGCGCCTTGTCGCGCAGAACTGCGCCTTCGATTTCCTCGGTGCCCATGCGGTGGCCGGAGACGTTGATGACGTCGTCCGAGCGGCCGTGCAGCGAGAACGAGCCGTCGGCATGCTGGATCGCGAAGTCGCCCTGCGTATAGGCCCATGCGCCTTTCCAGCGCTGCCAATAGCCCTCTTCCCAGCGCTTGGCGTCGCCGCGCCAGGCGGGATCGACGCGGCCGTCCTCGACCTTGAAGCCCGCGATATCGCCCCAGATGGTGCGCGCGAGGTATGGATAGGGCGCGGCGATGACAATTTCGCCCTTCTCGCCCATTTCGGCCTTGCGCCACGGCACGCCGCCCGCGTCGGAGCGGGCGAAGGGCGCATCACCGCCCGCGCCCTCGTCATCTTCGACCCACACGTCGCCCACGATCCACGGTAGCGGATAGGCGTGGGCATCGGGGCGCAGCGGGAAATCGTCATTCGCGAACATATGCGTCCACGCGATCCCGCCGTGCTCGGTCGCCCAGTAGGAGTTGATGTAGCGCGGGGTGACGTGCTCCATCCCGAAGGCCTGCACGCTGGGGCTGACCGGCTCGGCGCAGAAGGTCGCCACCCTGAGGCCGCTCATGTCGTAGCGCTCGACCTCGGCGAGGTTCGACGGATCGGACATGATTGCCTTGAGGAAGGTCACGCCCGCCTTGAAGATGCGGACCTTGTGCCGCTCGATCATCGAGGCGAACCGCCCCGCATGCGGGAAGACCGGCGAGCCCTCGGACACCAGCGAAGTCACCCGCGTCATCAGCGGCGCGCAGATCAGGTAGCTCTGCCCCGTGATCCAGCCCGGATCGGCGACAACAAACAGCGTGTCGCCCGGGCGCGCATCGAAGCTTGCTGCCATCGTCTCGGCGACGCCCGCCGCATAGCCGTGCGAGTGGACGATACCCTTGGGCTTGCCGGTGCTGCCCGAGGTGTAGATGAAGAACATCGGATAGTCGGCATCGACCGGCATCGGCTTGGACGAAGCCCAGATCGCGCGGACGAAGTCGGTATCGGGCAGCGCCAGCAGATCAGCTTCGGTCTGCACCGCAAAGCCCGCCCCCCGCGCCTTTTCCAGCACGGTGACAAGCGCAGCATCGGTCAGCTCATGGCTCCAGCGGTCGCGCTCCTCGCGCCAGATCATGTCGGGCTGGTGCGTGTGGCGGCACACGATCACCGCTTCCACGCGCGGCGGCAGAGTGACAAGGCTCGAGGCGATCGCGATCCGAACCCGCGCCGCATCAGCGCTGGTGATCCGCCCTTCCGCGCCAAGATTGATCAGCGCCCGGCCCACGCCGCGCATCACGTCCGAACGGTCGACCGTGATCTCGCCCGCGAGCGCCTCGCGCACGGTGTCGAGGATCGCCGCGTGACCGCCCTCGGGCAGTTCCAGATCGAGCCCGCCGAGGATGTTCAGCGCGGTCGTCACAGGCACGAAATTGTCGAGCGCCGGGTCGGTATAGGCGTTCTTGAACGCCGCGACCTGCGCGTTGCGGTAGGAGCCGTCGCTCGTGACGATCACCCGCGCGCCGGTGTCGGCGATGCGGTCGGACAGGGTCTTGTCGGAGAAGCCGCCGAACACGGCCGTGTAGACCACGCCCATCCGCTTGGCGGCCTCGGTCCAGTAGATCTGCGGCACGATGCTCGGCATGTTCAAGGCCATGCGGTCGCCGGGTTTCAGCCCGAGCGTCTCGAGCGCGACGGCGCACTTGGCGACCTCGAGCAGCAGCTGCTTGCGGGTGACGGTAAAGCAGTCGATCGGCGCGCCCTTGCCCGCGTTGGCAGACATGTCCCAGCGATCGCCTTCGAAGATCAGCGCGGCTTCATCGCCGTGGCCGGCCAGAACATGGCGGTCGATCTCGGAGAAGGCGGCATTGGTGCGCCCGCCCACGAACCAGCGCCAATGCGGCGGGTTGGTGCCGTCAAAGCCGGTGTGCCACGGGGTGAAGCCTGCTGGCAGCACCGGCGAGACCGGAGCGCCGCTCGCAGCATCCCAGCCGTGCCAACCGCCATCTTCCCCGCGCGCGAGCCATGCGCCTGAAGCGCCAGCCTCGGCCACGAACCAGTGCATGTTGCGGGCTGCGATGTCGCCATGGAAGGCACCCGGATCGGCGAGCGCGGCAGCGCGCATCGCTTCCCAGTCGGCACGGGTGCGAACAGGATTGGTCAGCGCCTCGGGCGGGCTCGCCAGCAGTGTATCGACAGAAATGACGCCATCCCCCGTTATCGCCAACACCGGCTCTCCCGAGCCGGGTGCAAAACTCGCTGGACGTGATCCCGAACGCCGGCGGTGATGCAGTAAAATTACACGTCGTGAGGCCCGCGGGAAAGAATATGCCACGCGAAGCCCACGAGCCGACAACGGCCTTTCCCGAAAAGAGTTCCGCGCCCTTCACCGCGCTCCAGCCTCCGCCTGCCGCGCAAGCCGGGTCCAAGGCTGGAGTAACGGTTTATCAATCATGTTCGTTCTATGTCGGGACAGGGTCGCCAGAGCATCATGTGCGACACAGCAAGGACGAGGTATGCGGCTAGGCTTTCGCAAGAACCAGCGCGAATCCAATAACGCCGCGGCTGAACAGCGCGCGGCGGAGACGAGCGGTGCGACCGATCGTTCGGTGGTGCTTGGCGAGGTCGAGGAACTCGGCATCGGCATGTTCTGGGCGACCGATGCGGAAGGCAATCTCAGCTTCCTCTCGCAGCGCGCGCTCGCCGATCTCGGCTCCGGCGGCGATGAGCTGATCGGCAAGCCCCTCATCCGCGTCTTCAACGATATCGAGGAAGAGGTCGGCGCCCCCACCCAGCGCAGCCTCGCCTTCAAGCTTAAGGCGCGCTCCAAGCTCGACGAGCAGATCGTCGCCGTGGAGGATGCGCGCGGCAGCACGCGCTGGTGGCGACTGAACGGCCGCCCGCTGCTCGATGCGGAAGGCAATTTCCGCGGCTATCGCGGCAGCGCGGTCGATATCTCGGCGCAATATGCCTACGAGACCCAGGTCGCGCGGCAATCGCAGGTCGATGAACTGACCGGGCTCGCCAACCGCCGCAAGCTCAACGAGCGGCTTTCGGCCATGCTGGCCGCTTTCCGCGTCAGCCAGCGCTCCTGCGCGCTGATGATGCTCGATCTCGACCGCTTCAAGCAGGTCAACGACACGATGGGCCACCCCGCGGGCGACGAACTGCTCAAGCAGGTCGCCACCCGCCTGCAATCGATCGTCAAGGATCACGGCGAAGTCGGACGGCTCGGCGGTGACGAATTCCAGGTGCTGCTGCCCGACATGGACGACCGCGGCACCTTGGGCGAGCTTGCCAACCGCATCGTCCAGTCGATCTCGCAGCCCTACCAGATCAACGGCCGGCGCGCGATCATCGGCACCTCGGTCGGCATCGCCATCGCGCCCTATGACGGGGTCGAGGCTGACGAGCTGACCCGCGCGGCCGACATGGCGCTCTACTCCGCCAAGGAGACCCGCGGCGGCACGTTCTGCTTCTTCACCAGCGAGCTGCGCGATGCGGCCTCCAAGACCGCGATGCTCGGCGACCGGCTGCGCGATGCGGTCGACAACGGGGATCTCAAGCTCGCCTACCAGCCGCTGGTCGATCCGCTCACCAACGAGGTCAAGTGCTTCGAGGCGCTGCTGCGCTGGCACGACGAGGAAGCGGGCGACATCAGCCCCGCGCAGTTCATTCCGGTCGCCGAGAACGACGATCTCATCATCCGCATCGGCGAGGCCGCCCTGCGGCAGGCCTGCGTTGACGCGCTGGCCTGGCCAGACACGATCCGCGTCGCGGTCAATGTCTCGGCCAAGCAGTTCATCCGCCCCGGCTATCGCAAGGCGGTGGCCGCCGCGCTGGCCGCATCGGGCCTCCCCCCGCAGCGGCTCGAGCTCGAGATCACCGAGAGCGTGTTCGTCGGCGATCTGGAGACGGTCGATGCGATCTTCCGCGATCTGAAGAAGCTCGGCGTGCGTCTGGCGCTCGACGACTTCGGGACCGGCTATTCCTCGCTCGGCTATCTCAAGCACGGGCACTTCAACAAGATCAAGATCGACCAGAGCTTCGTGCGCGGTTGCACCGAGAACGGCGACATCAACCCCGCGATCATCGCCGCGATCGTCGCGCTCGCCAAGGCGCTGGGGATGGAGACGGTCGCCGAGGGCGTCGAGGCGATGGACGAGCTCGCGCTCGTCAAGGAGCGCGGCGCCGACCTCGTGCAAGGCTACATCTTCTCCAGGCCGATCACTCAGGAGCAGGTGCTCGCCCAGTTCGCGGAAGGCTCCGGCGTGTTCCGCCCGAGCGGCCCGCCGCGCCACCGCGCCGAGCGCATCACCATCTTCCGCAAGGTCGGCCTGATCCACGAGGACCACTATTACGATGTGATCCTCAGGAACCTCTCCAAGACCGGCGCGCGCATCACGGGCCTTGCCGGGGTGCCTGTCGGCACCGAAGTGGTGCTCGATCTCGGCCACGGCCAGCTGGTCGTGAGCAAGGTCGCCAACGCCACCGAGAACAGCCAGGGCCTCAAGTTCGAGACCCCGCTGATTGCCGACGGCAGCGGCGGCTTCATGACCCGCCACCGCATCTCGCCCTACTCGCTGGCCGAGGCGGGCATCCCGCTGGCAGCGCTGGGCGCGGGCGCCTTCCCGCTCGCCAAGTGGCGCGATGCCAACAAGACGGTGCCCAAGTTCGTCCAGCTCGAACTGAGCGTTCCGGGCACCTGAGGCCCCGGCCTACCCGCGGCCGCGGTACGACGGCACGCCCTGATCGGGCAGCCACAGGCCTTCGGGCGGCGCAGCGGACTGCCAGAACACGTCGATCGGGATCCCCCCGCGCGGATACCAGTAACCGCCGATGCGCAGCCATTGCGGGCGCATCTCCTCGAACAGGCGCACCCCGATCCCGACCGTCACGTCCTCGTGAAAGCCGTTGTGGTTGCGGAACGACCCGAGGAACAGCTTGAGGCTCTTGCTCTCGACGATCGTCTCACCCGGCACGTAGTCGATCACCAGATGCGCGAAGTCGGGCTGGTTGGTGACCGGGCATAGCGAGGTGAACTCGGGCGAGACGAAGCGCACCAGATAGGTGAGCCCGGCGCGCGGGTTGGGCACATAGTCGAGCACCGCCTCTTCGGGCGAGGCAGGCAGCGGCGTGTCGCGCCCGAGGAACTGGGGCTGGGGCTTGGGCGAAGGGGGTGTGCTTTCCATGCCGCGCTGTTGCCCCGATCCGCCGCAGGGCGCAAGGCCGGAACTGGACGCGAGGGCGCCCGCCTGCCTAAGGGGAGACAGCGCGGGTTCACACGCGGGTTCACGAGACCTTGCGCGCAGCCTGCACCCTGCAACGCCCTGTCCGATCAACCGCTCCGCCAAAGCCCGTCGCGCCATGCTCCGTCCGCCTGCCCGCCGCCCCGTCCGCTCCTCCGTCTGCCGTGCCCCGGTGGGGCCGATGCTCGCGCCCATCCTCGCACTGGCCCTTGCGCTTGCCGCCGCGCCGCTCGCCGCGCAGACCTTCAGCCTGCCGCCCGCGAGCCCCTCGCCAACGCCTGCGCCGGCCGGCCCTGCCGACGAGCGCGCGGGCGTCGCCATCCCGCCGCGCGCGGTTCGCACGCCTGCGCCGACCGCCGCGCCGACCCCGCAGGTCCGGCCGCTCGCGATCCCGACCGCGACCACCACCCCGCGGCCCGCCCCCGCTCCGCGCGAGAACGCGCCCCCGGCGCGCGCGAGCGCCCCCTCAGCCACGCTGGCACCGCCAACCGCCGCCCCCGCTCCCGGCCCCGTCGTCGCCGCCGGGCCCGAGGCAACGCAGGCGCCGCAAGCGCCCGCGCCTGCGGCTTCGGGCGCAGCGCCGCCGCTGGCGAGCGCGCCCGTTGGCACCGACGGGGCAGCGCAGGCTCCGGCCTTCTCCGGCTGGCCCCTGCCCGACTGGTGGCCGCTCGCCGCCGGTGCCCTTGGCGCGCTGGTGGCGCTCGCCGGGGTCGCACTCCTTGTCCGCCGCCGCCGCAAGGCGCGGCCGCTGCGGCTGGCTGCACCGGGCGCAGGCGCCACCGCCACCTCCCCTTCTGCCGACAGCGTCCCGCCGCGCCTCGACCTCACGCTCGAGATCACCGCGGCCAGTCGCAGCCTGATGATGTTCACCCTCGAGTACCGCCTTTCCATCGCCAACCGCTCGGAGCGCGCGGTGAGCGACCTCCACGCCGCGCTGCAGCTCGCCTGCGCACGGGCGAGCGCGGCCACCGGCGCGGGCGCGACGCCGTCCGCAGGCGCGGCGCAGGGGCTGGCGAGCATCGACCGCATCGGCCCGCATCAGGCGCGCAGCCTCACCGGCACCTTGCAGCTCCCGCTCTCCGCCATCGCGCCCTTGCGGCAGGGGCAGACCCCGCTGTTCGTGCCGCTGGTCCACGTGACGCTCGAAGGCGAGAGCCTGCCCGCGCTGGTCCGCACCTTCGTCATCGGCACCCCGAGCCCGAGCGGCCGCGTCCACCCGATCGCGCTCGACGTGCCGCCGGGCGCCATCGCCGGGCTGGTGGCGCAGGCGGTGGCGGTCCCGGCTGCATCGGCCCCTGCCTCCGCTGCCGCCTGACGCTGCTGCCCCCAGCACGGCTGTTGGAGACACATGAGACACTGTATAAAGGCAAAACTCTCTCGCACCCCAAAACCGTGAAACGAGGCGGCGCAAAAGGGGTCGCAAGGTCCGTCATGGCGGCGACCTTGTCAGCGCCGGGGCGTGTAGGAAAGCGCTGATTTTCCAACATTACCCGCGTGCTCGCCGCGGAGAGGGGCTTCCTCGCTTCGCCCTGCATATCGCCCCGCATCTCCGCCGCCCTTTGCGCCGCCGCGCAGCGCGCGCTAGGGTCGCGGGCATGACCACACTTCCCGCCTCGCTCGTGACCACCCAATGGCTCGCCCCCCGTCTCGACACGCCCGATCTGGTCGTGCTCGACGCCTCGTACCACCTGCCCGCTACGGGCCGCGATGCCGCCGCCGAGTTCGCCGCCATGCATATCCCGGGCGCGCGCTTCCTCGAGCTGGCGAGCTTGCTCGATCCGGCTTCGCCCGTCCCCTATGCCTTCCCCACCCCCGAACAGCTGGCGACCCGCCTTGCGAGCCTTGGCGTCGGGTCCGATGACGCCATCGTCATCTATGACGACAGCGCGATCCGCACTTCGGCGCGCGCGTGGTTCGTGCTGACGACAAGCGGACGCAAGAACGTGGCGATCATGGGCGGGGGCCTCGGCAAGTGGCGCGCGGAGGGCCTGCCAATCGAAAGCGGAGCGCCGACTGCTGCACCTGCCGCGCCTGCCACCTTCACCGCCCCCACAAGGGTGCGGACCAAGGCCGACATGCTCGCCAATCTCGAAACCCGCGAGAGCCAGGTGCTCGACGCGCGCTCGGCCGACCGGGTCTATGGCTCAGGGATAGATCCCGTCCACGGCGGGCAGAACGGTCGCATCCCCGGCGCGCTCAACCTGCCCTTCACCGAGGTGCTGAACGCGGACGGCACCTACAAGTCGCCGGAGGAGCTGCGCGCCGCTTTCGCAGCCGCCGGGGTCGACCTTGCCCAGCCGATCACCGCCACCTGCGGCAGCGGGGTGACCGCCAGCGTGCTGCTCTTCGCGCTGCACCTTGCAGGCGTCGACGACGCCGCGCTCTATGATGGCAGCTGGAGCGAATGGGGCGCCGATCCCGACACGCCCAAGGCGCAAGGCCCAGAAGCCGGGGGGCCTATTGCATGAGCGGCGACGGGGACGACGAGCACCTCAAGCCCGCCACCCGGCTGGTGCGCGGCGGGCGGCGCAAGGCGTGGACCGGGCCGGTGGTCAACCCGCCGGTGTGGCGCGGCTCGACCCATCTCTACGAGACCGATGCCGAGCGGCAGGCGGCGGGCAGCAACAATGCCGATGGGCAGTTTTTCTATGGCCGCCGGGGCGCGCCGACGCAGTGGGCGCTGGCCGAGGCGCTGACGCGGATCGAGCCGGGGGCGCATGGCACGGTGCTTTACCCGAGCGGCGTGGCGGCGATCGCGGGGGTGATGCTGGCGGTCCTCAAGCCCGGCGACCGGCTGCTGATGACCGACAACGCCTATGACCCCACCCGCAGCATGGCGTCCGGGCTGCTCGCGCGACTGGGGGTGGAGACGCACTTCTTCGACCCGCGCGATGTGGAGGGATTCCGCGCCGCGGTGGCGGGGGCGAAGGCTGTCTGGCTCGAGGCTCCCGGCAGCCTCACTTTCGAGATGTGCGATGTGCCGCTGCTGGCGAGCATTGCCCGCGAGGCGGGCGCGGTGACGCTGATCGACAACACCTGGGCCAGCCCCTTGGGGTTCGCCGCGCTGGAGCATGGCTGCGACATCGTGATGATGAGCCTGTCGAAGCATGTCGGCGGCCATTCCGACCTGATGATGGGCTCTGCGAGTGCGGGCAAGCGCTGGTATGCGGCGCTGCGGCGGGTCAGCCACGAGCTTGGCCAAGTGGTCTCGCCCGACGATGCCGCGTTGGCGGCGCGTGGGCTGAGGACGATGGGCGTGCGGCTGGCGGCGCAGACCACGGCAGCGCTGCGGGTGGCCGAATGGCTCGAGGCCCAGCCGCAGGTCGCCCGCGTGCTGTGCCCGCTGCTCCCCTCCGACCCCGGCCATGCGCTGTGGAAGCGCGACTTCACCGGCGGCTGCGGCCTGTTCGCCTTCGCGCTGGCGAGCGACGATCCGGCGGCCTCGGCGCGGGTGGCGGACGCGCTGGCGCTGTTCGGGATCGGCTATTCCTGGGGCGGCTTCGAGAGCCTTGCGCTGCCGATCACCCCGCAGACCTATCGTTCCTGCATGCCCTGTCCAACCGGCGGCGCGCCCGCGCTGCGGCTGTCGATCGGGCTTGAGGATGCTGACGACCTGATCGCCGATCTCGCCCAAGCTCTGGCGCTGGTGTGATGGCCGCCGACACCGTCAGCGGCGCCGACGGCCTGCGTGCGGACATCGCCGAGCGCTCGCAGACCATCGGCGGGATCGTCAACCGACTCGATTCCTTCGCGATCGAGCTCGGCGACTGGCGGGTGTCGGCCTTCGACGTGATCTTTACGGTCAGCGCGATCCTGCTGGTGCTCGCCGCCGCGATGCTCGCCACCCGCCTGACCCGCGCCGCCCTGCGCCGGGTCAAGGCGCTCGACGGGACGCAGGCGGTGCTCGCCGAGAAGCTCGCGACCATCGTGATCTGGGTGATGACCTTCCTGATCGGGGTCGACCTGATCGGCATTGACCTCACCGCGCTGACGGTGTTTTCGGGCGCCTTCGGGCTCGCCATCGGGTTCGGGTTGCAGAAGACCTTCGGCAACCTCATCGCCGGGATCATCCTGCTGCTCGACAAGTCGATCAAGCCCGGCGACGTGATCGCGGTCGCCGACCAGAGCGGGCAGCAGACCTTCGGCCAAATCCGCCGCATCGGCATCCGCGCGGTCTCGGTGACGACGCGCGACGAGCGGGAGTATCTGATTCCCAACGAGAACCTGATGGTTAATCAGGTCGAAAACTGGTCCTATTCCTCGCGCAATGTGCGCATCCAGGTGCAGGTGGGGATCGCCTACGACAGCGACATGGAACTGGCCGAACGGCTGATGCTCGAGGCCGCGCGGGCGGCGAAGCGGGTGCTCGCAACCCCGCCGCCCACCGTCTGGTGGAGCGGGTTCGGCGAGAATTCGGTCGATTTCACCATCCACTGCTGGATCAACGATCCCGAGGACGGGGTCGGCAACGTCAAGAGCGATGTCCTGAAGCACCTGTGGGCGCTGTTCAAGGAGCACGGGGTGGAGCTGCCCTTCCCCCAGCGCGACCTCAATCTACAGCAGAGCGAGGCGCTCGACAGGGTGATCGCCGCGCTGGGCGAGCGCACCGTCCAGCCCCCGCAATAGCTCAGCTACGCGCCCGCCAATCCATTCTCGCTGGAACGGATCGCGCGGCTCGCCCATTTGCGGATCCATGACGCACGTGGGCACCATCTATCTCGTCGGCGCGGGGCCGGGTCCGGTGGACCTGCTGACCCTGCGCGCCGCGCGCCTGATCGCGGACGCGCGGGTGATCGTCCATGACGGTCTGATCGGGCCCGATATCCTGAGCCTTGCCCGCCCGGACGCGCGGCTGATCTCGGTCGCCAAGCAGCGCGCGCGCCACACCATGCCGCAGGAGGAGATCAACGCCCTGCTGGTGCGCGAGGCTCTGGCGGGCCATGACGTGGTGCGGCTCAAGGGCGGCGATCCCTTCATCTTCGGGCGCGGCGGCGAGGAAGCCGAGGATGCGCGTGCGGCGGGCGTTCCCGTCGAAGTCGTCCCCGGAATTTCTGCGGCGAACGGCGCGGCCGCCGCCTCGCAAATCGCCCTCACCCACCGCGACGCCTCGAGCATCGTCTCCTTCGTCGCGGGCCAGTGCAAGGGCCTTGCGGAACAGGACTGGTCGGGCCTTGCCGGCAAGGGCCGCACGCTGGTCATCTACATGGGCGTCTCCACCGCCGCCGCCATTTCGGAGAAGCTGATGGCCGACGGCCTCGCCCCCGACATGGCCGTTGCCGTGATCGAAAACGCCGCGCGCCCCGAGATGCGGGTGCTGCGAGGCCTGCTCGCCGGGCTTCCTGAACTGGTGGAGCGAGAGGGCGTGAAGAGCCCCGCCCTCATCGTCATTGGCGAAGTGACCGCGCGCCTGTCCCGTCATCCTGACGCAAGTCAGGATCGGGTCGAGCTTGGCGCCTTGCTGCAAGCGGTCCCGGGTCAAGCCCGGGATGACGGGCGCTTTTTCGGAGAGATCAAGCCATGAAAATCCTCACCGGCAACGACCTGCGCTCGGGCGCTGTCACCTGGTGGAACGGCACCGGCTGGTCGCTGTTCGTCGACGATGCCGTGGACGTCGGCGAGGACGCCGAGGAAATCCTCGCCCGCGAGGAAGCTGCGCGCCGCGTCAACGTGCCCTATGCCATTGAGGCCACCATCGACGCCGCGGGCCATGTCCGCCCCGCACACATCAAGGACCGGGTGCGCGCACTCGGCCCCACCGTCCGCCGCGACCTTGCCGTGCCGACCGCGAACAAGACCGGCTGGGACTGGGTGATCTGATGCGCGCCGCCGTCGCCCTTGCTCTGGCCTGCACCGCCGCGCCGCTCGCCGCCGAAGCCCCGCCTGCACCTGCGCCCGCGCCCGCCCTGACGCCCGACCGGACCACAGCGTCGGTCGAGTGGACCAGGCTCAAGGCCAAGCCCGGCGAGCGCGCCAATCTCGCCAACTTCATCATCGCCAACTGGTTCGCGATGGACAGGAAGGCGACGGAACAGGGATTGATCACCTCCTATCGTCTGGTCTCCAGCATCGATCCGGGGGGCTCGTGGGATCTGCTGGTCGAAGTCGGCTACCCGACCCTCGTCGGCTACGACCATCCTGAGACACGCGAAGCTTTCGAAGCGATCCGCGCCGCCCACACCACGATCCCGATCAAGGGCAAGACCCTCTACGATCTCGGCACCGTCCTCGGCACCGAGCGTGTTGTTGTTCTGAATGGAACCCGCTGATGTATCGTTATGACCAATACGACCAGGCCATGGTCGACGCCCGCGTCGAGGAATTCCGCGATCAGGCCCGTCGCCGCTTGGAAGGCAAGCTGACCGAGGACCAGTTCAAGCCGCTGCGGCTGATGAACGGGCTCTACTTGCAGCTCCACGCCTATATGCTGCGCGTCGCCATCCCCTATGGCACGCTCGACGCGCGCCAGATGGAGATGCTCGCCGACATCGCCGACAAGTATGATCGCGGCTACGGGCACTTCACCACCCGCCAGAACATCCAGTACAACTGGATCAAGCTGGAGGATTGCGCCGACGCGCTCGCGGACCTCGCCACGGTCGAGATGCACGCGATCCAGACCAGCGGCAATTGCATCCGCAACATCAGCGCCGATCACTTCGCGGGCGCGGCCGCTGACGAGGTGGTCGACCCGCGCCCCTATGCCGAACTGATGCGCCAGTGGTCGAGCTTCCACCCGGAGTTCACCTACTTGCCGCGCAAGTTCAAGATCGCGGTGATCGCGTCCGAAAAGGACCGCGCGGCGATGCGGCTGCACGATATCGGCGTGCGGATCGTCAAGCGTGACGGCGAGGTCGGCGCGGAATTCTACGCCGGCGGCGGCATGGGCCGCACGCCGATGATCGCCCCGCTGATCCGCGAGTTCGTGCCGATCGATCAGATGATCACCTATGCCGAGGCGTGCCTGCGGGTCTACAACCGCTACGGGCGGCGCGACAACAAGTACAAGGCGCGGATCAAGATCCTCGTCCATGAGCTTGGCGCGGCGGAATATATCCGCCAGGTCGAGGAAGAATTCGCCCATATGCTGACCGTCGGCGTCGAGCCCCCGCGCGAGGAGCTGGCGCGGATTGCGGAATATTTCGCCCCGCCCGCCTTTGTCGACGGACCCAAGACCGTGGACCGCTCGGATCCCGATTTCGCGCTCTGGGTGGACCGCAATACCCACCGCCACAAGCACGACGCCTATGTCTCGGCGGTGATCAGCCTCAAGCCCGCTGGCGGCATCCCGGGCGATGCGACCTCCGAACAGATGCGCCTCGTCGCCAAGCTCGCGCGCGAATATTCCTTCGACGAGCTGCGGGTGATGCACACCCAGAACCTGCTGCTGCCCCACGTGCGGATCGCGGACCTGCACGCGCTGTGGACCGCGCTCGACGAGGCGGGGCTCGGCAGCCCCAACATGGACACGATCGAGGACATCATCGCCTGCCCGGGCCTCGACTATTGCTCGCTCGCCAACGCCCGCTCGATCCCGCTTGCCCAGCGCATTTCCGAGCGCTTCGCCGCAACCGGCCGCACCGCAGTGGTCGGCGACTTGAAGCTGAAGATCTCCGGCTGCATCAACGCCTGCGGGCACCACCATGCGGGCCACATCGGCATCCTTGGCGTCGACAAGAAGGGCAAGGAGAACTTCCAGCTCTCGCTCGGCGGATCGGAGGCCGAAGACGTTAGCCTCGCCAAGATTACCGGCCCCGGCTTCGACGAGGACGGCGTGATCGCCGCGGTCGAGAAGGTCACCGACGTCTATCTCGAAGCCCGCACCGAGGGGGAGCGCTTCCTCGATACCTACCGCCGCATCGGCATGGATCCGTTCAAGGAGGCGCTTTATGGCTGATAACCTTGGGACGAGCCCCGACGAAGTGCAGTTCCGCTTCCGCGACGACGAGCCGGTCGATCACGCCACCGTGACCGTCGACGCCTGCTGCGACCAGACCAACGCCACTGCGGTTCGCATCGAGCCGGGCGACGATGCGCGGGTGCTGCTGCCGTTCCTCGATCGGCTTGCGCTGGTCGAGGTCAACTTCCCCGCCTTCGGCGACGGTCGCGGCTATTCCTCGGCGCGGATCCTGCGCGAGGCAGGCTACACCGGCGAGCTGCGCGCGGTCGGCGCGGTGCTGATCGACCAGCTCTCGCATATGCGCCGCTGCGGTTTCGACAGCTTCGCCCCCGACAAGCGCCTCGACGAGGAGGACGCCGCGCGCGCCTTCGCGACGTGGGAGAATGTCTACCAGCGTGCTGCGGACGCGCGGCGCACCATTGCGGACAAGCGCCATGAAGCCTGACGTTTCGATTGCCAAGATCGGCATGATCGCCCGCACCCCCGACGTGCTCGACCTCGCGCCGCGCTTTACCGAACATGACGCGGTGCGCCTCAACCGCCTGTTCCGTGGCAGCTCCACGCAGGAGATGCTCGAAAGCGTGATCCGCGATGGGCTCGCGGGTGATCTCGCTGTCGTCTCAAGCTTCGGCGCGGAGAGCGCGGTGCTGCTGCATCTGGTCGCCAGCGTCGACGCCCGCGTGCCGGTGCTGTTCCTCGACACGGGCAAGCATTTCCCCGAAACGCTCGCCTACCGCGACCTGCTGGTGGAGCGCCTCGGCCTCAATCTGGTGGTGCTGACCCCCGACCCGGAGGACCTCGCCAAGAAGGACGAGACCGGCCTGCGCTGGTCCTACGATCCCGACGGGTGCTGCGAGATCCGCAAGGTCAAGCCGCTGGAAAAGGCGCTCGCAGGGTTCGATGCGAGCTTCACCGGGCGCAAGGCCTTCCAGGCCAAGACCCGCGCCAACCTGCCGCGCTTCGAGCTCGACACCTCGGACTGTGCCGGGCGGCTCAAGATCAACCCGCTGATCGACTGGACCGCGGCCGACATCAACGCCTGGTTCGAGACGCACGACCTCCCCCGCCACCCGCTGATCGCAGCGGGCTACCCCTCGATCGGCTGCTCGCCCTGCACCACGCAGGTCGCCGAGGGCGAAGACCCGCGCTCGGGCCGCTGGAAGGGCTGGGACAAGACCGAATGCGGCATCCACAAGCCGGGCGAAGAGCCGTTTCTCTAACTCCGTCGTCCCGGACTTGATCCGGGACCGCTATCTGCCAAGCGCCACGGTTCGCGCGATCCCGGGTCGAGCCCGGGAGGACAGAATGGGCGCTAGACCCAGCCCTCGCGCTTGTACCACTCGGCGGTCGCCTTCAGGCCCTCCTCGCCGCCGATCTTCGGCTGCCACAGGCCCGGCGGCGGCTTGCGGTCGAAGCGGGCGACCCAGTTGGGGTGGGCCATGTAGCCGACGCGGTCGGCGGTGAGCTTGGCCTTGTCTCCGCGCATCCGGCGGTCGGCGGCAGCGGCGGCATCGAGCACCTTGCGCGGCAGGTGCGGGGCGAAGACGACGCGCCGCCCCATCGCCCGGCCGATCGCGGCGGCGAGTTCCTTGTGGCTCCACCCACCCTCGCGGCCATCATCCGGCTCGTAGAGCTTCCTGCGGGTCGGCGCGGCATTGCTCGCAGCCAGCGCGACCAGCAGCGTCGCAAGGTCATCGGCATGGATGATCGAGGTCGCGCCCCCCGGCGGCAGCGGCACGACGCCCCACTTGGCGGCGCGGAACAGGTCGAGCATGTCGATATCGCGCGGGCCATAGACCGCGGGCGGGCGCACCGTGGTCCAGTCGAGCGGGCTCGCCTCGACCAGCCCCTCGGCCTGCGCCTTGGAGGCGCCATAGACGGACAGCTCGGGCTTGCGGGCGGAGAGCGAGGAGACGAACACCAGCCGCTTGACCCCCGCATCCTTCATCGCCGCCAGAACATTGGCGGTGCCGGTGACGTTCGCAGCCTCGAACTGCGCCGGATCAGGCGTGTTGGTGAGCCCCGCGACATGCACCACCGCGTCCGCACCCTGCACCAGCGAGGCGAGCGCTGGCTCGTCCGCAAGATCACCGCGCACCCACTCCACCCCGGCACGCGGGGCCTGCTCGCGGCGGGCGAGCGCCCGCACGCTGTGGCCCTGCTTCAGCGCCTCGTTCAGCACGGCACTGCCGACGAAGCCGGTCGCGCCGGTGATCGCAAGGACGCTCACAGCAGCACCATGTGGTCGCGGTGGATTACGCAGGAGCGCGGGGCGTAGCCGAGGCGCTCGGCCTGCTCCTCGGCGCGGCGGCCGGCGATCAGCTGGATTTCTGCGGCGTCATACTCGGCGAGGCCCTGTGCGAGGCGCTCGCCGCGCAGGCTCAGCACGCTGACCAGATCGCCGCGCCGGAACTGGCCTGAAACGCCCACCACGCCTGCCGCCAGCAGGCTCGCGCCGCCCTTCAGCGCCTCGGCGCAGCCCTTGTCGACGCGCAGCTCTCCGGCAGGGGCAAGCCGTCCGCCGAGCCACGCCTTCCTCGCCGAGGCAGCGCTGACGGGCAAGAACAGCGTCCCCGTCCCCGCGCCAAGAGCATGCGCGATGGGCGCGTCATGCGTGCCGTTGAGGATACCGAGCGCAATCCCGGCGCGCGTCGCGATCTGCGCGGCTTGCAGCTTGGAGACCATGCCGCCTGACCCGAGGCCCGATGACGAGGCCCCGCTCGCCATCGCCATGACCTCGGGCGTCACCGCGTCCACCACCGGGATCAGCGTCGCGCCATCCTCGCGCGGGTCGCGGTCATAGAGCCCGTCAACGTCAGAGAGCAGCAGCACCACATCGGCATTGGCCGCCTGCGCGACGCGCGCGGCCAAGCGGTCATTGTCGCCGAACCGGATTTCCTCGGTGGCGACCGAATCGTTCTCGTTGATGACCGGGATCACCCCGGCGTCCAGCAGCCGGTCGAGCGTCGCCGCGGCATTGAGATAGCGCCGCCGGTCCTCGAGATCGCCGAGCGTCAGCAGCATCTGCGCCGCGGTAATGCCATGCGCCCACAGCGCCCGGCTCCACAGGTCGGCGAGTGCGATCTGGCCCACGGCAGCGGCGGCCTGCGCGTCGGCGAGGCTCCCGCGCCCGCCCTTCGGCAGCCCCATCCGCGCCGCGCCCAGCGCAATCGCGCCCGAGCTCACCACGATCACCTGCGCGCCCGCCTGCCGCAACATTGCCAGATCGCCCGCCATGCGGGTCAGCCACGCCTCGCGCGGCGCGCCGCCGCCGACCAGCAGCGCGGAGCCAATCTTGACCACGATCCGCCGCGCGGCGGTGATGTCCGACAGGCGGGTCAGCATGGGCGAGTTACAGCGGCGACCAATCGGGTTCGTCGGCCTCGTCCTCGACCTCGACCGTCTTGGTCTCAGTCGAGGTGCGATCGGGCAGGTAGCCGAGCACCGCGTCGAGCAGTTCGGGGATGCCAGCGCCGGTCGCGCCCGACACCGCGAAGACCTTGTCCGCGCCCGCGTCCAGCAGTTCGCCGCGATAGGCCTCGACCAGTTCGGCGTCGGCAAGGTCGAGCTTGTTGAGCACCACCAGCCGCGCCTTGTCCTCAAGGCCCGCGCCGTAAGCGGCGAGCTCTTCCTCGACGATGCGCATCGCTTCGGCGGGGTCAGCGTCTTCGGTGCCGGTGATGTCGATGAGGTGGATCAGCACCCGGCAGCGCTCGATATGCCCGAGGAAGCGGTCACCGATCCCGGCGCCCTCGGCCGCGCCCTCGATCAGCCCGGGAATGTCGGCGAGCACGAATTCGCGGCCCTTGTGGCGCACGACCCCGAGCTTGGGCACGAGCGTCGTGAAGGCATAGTCCCCCACCTTGGCCTGCGCGTTGGAGACCGCATTGATGAAGGTCGATTTGCCCGCATTGGGCATGCCGACCAGGCCGACATCGGCGAGCAGCTTCAATCGCAGCCACACCCAAGCCTCTTGGCCCGGAATGCCATCCTGGTGCTGACGCGGGGCGCGGTTGGTCGAGGTCTTGTAGGAGGCATTGCCGCGCCCGCCCATCCCGCCTTCGAGGAACACGATCTGCTGACCGACCTCGGTGAAGTCGGCGAGCACTTCCTCCTTGTCCTCGGACAGGATCTGCGTGCCGACCGGCACCTTGATGACCAGCGGCTTGGCCGAAGCGCCGGTGCGGTCCTTGCCCATCCCGTGCTGCCCGCGCGGGGCCTTGAAGTGCTGCGAATAGCGGAAGTCGATCAGCGTGTTGAGGCCGGCGACGGCTTCGAACACGATGTCGCCGCCGCGCCCGCCGTTACCGCCGTCGGGGCCGCCATATTCGACGTACATCTCACGCCGGAACGAGACGGCCCCGGGGCCGCCTCCGCCGGACTTCACATAGATCTTGGCTTGGTCGAGGAAATGCATGGCGGCCCCTTAAGCATTTCCTGCTGCAATTGCGAGGGCTTTGGGCGGCAGTGACCCCGGCCCGAAGGGCCGCAAGGCCGAACGGCCGCCCGCAGCGATGCGACCTTCAGGTCGCGTGAGCGAGGATTTCGCAGCCCGGATGGGCTGCGGAACTCAAAAACGCGCTTCCACGCCCACCACCGCCGAGCGGCCCGGCGAGACGAAGCTGAACACCTGCTCGTATTCCTCGCCGAGCAGGTTCTCGACGCGGGCGAAGGCGCCGATTTGGTCGGTCAGTTTCACCCGCGCGTTGAAGTTGACGAGGGTGTAATCCTCGAGGCTCACCCGCACCGGCACGAAGCTCGGGTCGGTGAAGGCGACGTCGGGCGTCTCGCCATTATAGCGCACGACGAGCGTGGCCGAGGCCCTCTCGCCGGGCGCCTCCCAGGTCAGCGCCGCGCTGGCGATATGGCGCGGGCGGCGCACTTCCTCGATCCCGTTCTCTTCGGCATCGAGGTAGGAATAGGCCGCATCGAGGCTCCAAGCGCGGCTCATCCGCGCGGTGATCGCGACTTCGATGCCGCGCTGCTGGCTGGTGGTGGCGCGGTTGGCCGGGGTGGCGATGAAGTTCGGCGGCGGGAAGGTGGTGAAGATCTCGCCTTCCAGTTCGCTGTCGAAATAGGTGACCGCGAGGCTGGTGGAGCGACCGAACTGCTGGTCGATCCCGACTTCCCAGCCGGTCGATTTTTCCGGGCGCAGCGCCGCGTTGCCGATGAAGCGCCCGTCGACGAAGCCGTAGAGCTCGAAGAAGCCGGGGTTCTTGACCCCGCTCCCGCCCGCCGCGCGCAGCCGCGTGCTTTCGGTGATGCGATAGCCCGCGCCGACCCGGAAGGTGGTCGCGTCCTGGAACAGGTCATTGATGTCGTGGCGGATCGCAGCGGAAAGGTCGAAGTTCTCACCCCCGTAGCGATATTCGCCGACCAGCCCGAACTGCTCGATCTCGCGCCGGGTGGTGAACCCTCCGCTGCCGGCAAAGGCGTTGCGGAAACCTTCGACCTCGTAGTCGGCGGCGAAGGTCACGCGGTGCTCGCGCGTGATCTCGAAGGCGCTGACATAGGAGGCCTTGATGCGGTCGCCCTCGCTTGCCGAAGTCAGGCCGAAGGGACTGTCGGTCTCGCGGTCGACCTGCGCAATCTGGGCGGACAGATCATGGCTCCAGCGGCCCTCAAGCGTGTCGAGCCGCGCCCCGAGGAGGGCATAGATCGCCTCGTTGGTGAAGGTTACGCCGGGGCTGTCGATGATGAAGCCGAAGGTGGGGCTGGCGATGTCGAAGTCGCTGTCGTTGGTCTGGCCCTCGGTCCGGATGAAGCGGGCGGCGGCGCGCAATGCGAAGTCCTCGGTCACTTCGACGCTGCCCTTGCCCGCCAGCGTGTAACTGTCGCGCCCGATGTCGCGGGTACCGCCTCTCGCGTTGGGCTGGCCATCGGTGCTGACGACGACGGCGGAGAGCGCCGCGTCCCAGCCGATGCCGTGGGCGCCATAACGCGCCGCGCCGTTTAAGGTGCCTTGCGTGCCGCCTTCGAGCCTTGCGGCAAAGCCCGGAAGGCTGTCGCCCGACGCGCTCTGATAGGCGACCACGCCGCCGATCGCATCCGAGCCATAGAGCGCCGATTGCGCACCCCGCAGCACCTCGAGCCGCGCGCCGGGCTCGGCTTGCAGCGTGCCGATGTCGAACTCGCCGGCGAAGGGATCGGAGACCTCGATCCCGTCGACCAGCACGAGAACGTGATTGGCCTCGCTGCCGCGCAAGCGGATCTGGGTCTGGCCCGCAACCCCCGCGACCGCGACGCCCGGCACATCGCGCAGCACGTCGGCGATGTTGCGGGTCTGGCGCCTGTCGAGATCATCGGCGGTGATGACCGAGACCGAGCCCGGATAGCGCGCGGGCAGATCGGTCCAGGCGCGGCTGGTGGTGACGATGATGTCGTCACGCGCGGCGATGGTGTAGACCTCGGGCTGTTCGGTTTCATCGCCCTCAGCGCCTGCGTCCTGCGCCCAAGCGGGCACAGCCCAGACCAGCGCCGCCACCGCAGCGCTTCCCAAAAATGCAAAATTCTTCACGGATTCCTCCCGTCATCAGCAACATGAAGGCCGCGAGGGGATCCCATCCCTCACAGCCCGGTGATGTCGCTCACAACAGAAGTGTTTTTCCGCGCCTGGCCAATCCCTGAGCCAAGCAAAGAGCGACACGCCCCGGTCGGTCTCCTGGCTCACGGATCAGCATATCCGGTGCTCGCCTTCCCGGAAGCGTCGCTGCTTCCAGTGGCTGCCCCTTTCGGGGCGCGCACCGCATACTCACCGCTTACAGTTGCAGGGACAGCTGCGGCATCGAACCGCATTCCCGTTACCTTGGCGCGGGCGGAGGGATAGCGTCAGGCAAAGCTGACGACAAGGGGTGTAAAGCGAAGGCGCTATCCCGGCTTAAGTCTCGCTGCTCGCGATCGCCGCCCGGTAGCGCGACGGCGACATGTCGGTCTGGCGGGAAAAGGCGGTGCTGAAATGCGCCTTATTCAGGAACCCGCACGCGGCGGCGATGTCGACTATGCTCCGCTCGGTTCCGGCGAGCAGGATCTGGGAGCGGGCGATGCGCCAGTAGATGAGATGCTGGCAAGGCGATTTGCCCGTGGCATGCTTGAACACCCTGCCGAAGTGATAGGGAGACAGTTCGGCCACGGCCGCCATGTCCGCAAGGCCGATCGGATTTGCGAGGTTCTCGTCGACGAAATCGAGCACACGCTTCAGCCGGCTCGGGGCGATCGCCAGCCGCTTCCCGCGCTCGGCGGCTTCCTGCGTGCTGAAAGACGCCAGATAGCCAGCCAGCGCCCGGCACAGTGTCTCGATGTGACCGGGCTGTTCGACATTGGCGGTGGTGATCTCGTGCTCGATCATCTCGAAGATGCTGCACATCTGTTCGTCGTCGGTCATCACGATCGGCGTGAGCGACGCGCCCGTGCCTTCGGGCATCATGTTGGTCAGCCGGCCCGGCGGAAACAACAGCAGCGACGCGATGTTGGCTTCCATCTTGAAGTGCACCTTGCCGCTGCTACCGGCCGGAATGCACGACAGGCGATTGCCGCAATAGGGTTCGATGACGTAGCGCACGTCGTTCAAGTCGAGGTTGAAGGTGTGATTGCTGCCGCGGGTCAGCATGATCCCGTCATAGCCGAACCCGGTTATCGCGCCGTCGGTCCATCCGCCATCGCCCGTTCCGAAATAGCGGGCGAGGATGATGCAGGTTCGCGCGTCATAGATGACGCTGCGCTGGGTCGGCCTGGAAATGTCGAGCCGGTCGACCTGCTCGGCCCGGCCGTGCGGTGGCACCGACTTTTCGGGCAGCGTCGACACCTTCCTGTTTCACCTTCCCTGCGGAAATCCCCCAAGGCTGATTGCACTGCTTCCGCTTTCCCGCCAACGATCCGCCGAGAAAAAAGCAAGATTGCTAAAGCGCGCCCACTTGACCACGGATGCTCCGCAAGCAGGAGGGCGCTGGATTGTTTCGTGAATTTGCCGCTGCCGCGCCGCGGAAGTCTTCGGCCGCTGCGGGCATCCCCAAGCGTCTGGAAGGACCCATGCGCCCCTTGGCTGACAGCGCGTGATTAGGGATGCGGGATCAGGCCCACCCTCAGGCCGGCCCGCGGAACAAAAACTGGTGGAGCCGAGGGGGATCGAACCCCTGACCTCGTCATTGCGAACGACGCGCTCTCCCAGCTGAGCTACGGCCCCGTTCCAGTTTTCGCGCGCCCGGACTGCCCCTCGGGCAGCGGGCGAGCGCGCGCATTAGCGAGAAGAGGCAAGGCTTGCAACGGCGTTTTTGGGCCGCCGAAGCGCTCCCGTCCTACTTGCCGCCGGTGCCTTCGGGCTTGGAGCCGATCGGCTGCACCACCGGCTGCGAGGTGACGCCTTCGGTCACCGGGATGACCGGCACGGGCAGGCCGGTTACGGGATCGATCACGCTCTGCGCGGCGCCCGGGCCGGGCTCGGGTGCGAGGCCGGCGCGGTGCTGCTGCACGGCCACCCAGCCGGGCTGCGAGGCGCCGTAGAGCGTCCCCCACTTCGCGTCCCACTCGGCCGAGGCGCGCTGATAGGCCTCGAAATCGTTGAAGAACTGCTCGAACGGCGTCATCAGCCCGTCGAAATTGGCCTGCGCGAAGGCGAGCGGATCGGTCGGCGGGGTGATCAAGGCACGGTTCGCCATGTCGAGCGCGGCGCGGCAGAAGCCGGCGCGGGCGGCGGGCTCGGCAAAGAAGTTGTAGACCTGCGTGGTGTAGCCATCGCGCGCGATGAACGCGTCACGCTTGACCTTGAAGCGGCTGGTATAGCTCTTCTCGATCCGGTCGTTGACCGCCTTCAGGCCCCGCACGTTCTTCGTGAGGAAGGCGCGGTAGCCTTCGAGGATCGGCTCGTATTCGGGCGCGAGGCAGTTCAATGCGGCGACGTTCCAGGCCGAGCGAAGGTTCCAGACCAGCTGGTCGTTCGAGAGGTTGGAATTGACCGTGATGCGCCGCCCGTCAGGGCCCTTGGCAGGCATGGTCATCACGTAATGCGCGCCGCCCGGCGGGAGCGGGCGATAGGGCACGGCCTCGACCACCTGCTGCGGCGGGGGCGGCGGGGGAGGCGGCGGCGGGGGCGGCGGCGGCGCGGGCGTGGCGCAGGCGCCGAGGATCGCGGCGCCGACCGCCAGCGTGGTGATCGCAAGGCCGAAGGAGGTGCGCGTGGTGGTGGCGGCGGCGCTCATCAGGTGTCTCTCTCTCGTGCTGCGGTCTGAAGCTGCCGCGCGGCGCGCCACGATGGAGCGGGGCGGCTTGCTCCAGGCTGAAGGCCTCCGCGATAGCCTCCCCGGCTAACAAAGCAAATGCCCGGGACCTATGGAAAGGCCCCGGGCATCCGACATTTCAACATCTGTGCGGCAGGTGGAAGCCCGCCGGGGCTGCTTACTCGCGCCAATTACTCACGGTTCCCGAGCAGACGCAGCAGGTAGATGAACAGGTTGATGAAATCGAGGTAGAGCGACAGCGCCCCGTAGATCACCGCACGCCCGGCCATCTCGGTTCCGCGCACATACTGGTACTCGTTCTTCAGGCGCTGCGTGTCATAGGCGGTGAGGCCCGCGAAGATCAGCACGCCCACCGCGCTGATGACGAAGGTCATCGCGCCCGAGGGGAAGAACATGTTGATGAGGCTCGCCACGATCAGGCCGATCACGCCCATCAGCAGGAAGCTGCCCCAGCCCGAGATGTCCTTCTTGGTGGTGTAGCCCCACAGCGACAGACCCGCGAACGAAGCGGCCGCAGCGAAGAAGGCGGTCGCGATCGAGCCGTCGGTATAGCTGGTGAACAGCGTCGAGAACGACAGGCCGAAGGCCACCGCAAACGCCCAGAAGGCGACCTGCAGCGTGCCCGCGCTCGCGCGCGCGGCGCCGAACCACCAGAACAGCATGATCGCCAGCGGCGAGAGCATGATAGCGAAGCCCAGCAGGTTCGGCTCGATGCCGGTGCCCATCGGGGTCACGACCGTGTTGAACGCCATGCCGAACAGCGGCGAATTGGCGAACAGCAGCGCGACGATCGCGGTCAGCAGCACGCCCGAGGTCATGTAGTTGTAGATCGAGAGCATGTGCTTGCGCAGACCCTCGTCATAGCTCACGCGGCCCGAGACATCGCCTTCGGCGCGCGGCACGGAGTCGAGGCGCTGCGCATTGCGCGAGGGGTCATTCCAGTCAGCCATTGTGGAACCCTTAGCCTTTCCATCATGGAGCGCGGAAACAGCCCGCGCTCTCCAGTCACGCGAATATCGGGGTTTCCTCGGCGCTTTTCAAGCGAAACCGGATTGCAAAGCGTGCAATTTGTTCAGCTGAACGCTTGTTAATCTTAACCGCCCTTTGACAGGGCCGCGCCCTTGTCGCGCGTGGCGGCGAGCGTGCGGGCCAGAAGGCGGCGCAGCGCGGCGTCCTCGTCGAGCACGTTGAGCCCCTCGCGGGTCATGCCGCCGGGGCTGGCGACGCGGTCGGCGAGGGTCGCAGGCGAGGCGTCGGAGGCCGCGGCGAGCGCCGATGCGCCCTCTACGGTGGCAAGCGCCAAGGCGGCGGCGGTGGGCGCGTCGAGCCCGAGATCGGCAGCCGCGCCCGCGAGCGCGTCAATGAAGCGGTAAACGAAGCCCGGCCCCGATCCGGCAAGCGCGGTGACGAGATCGAACTGCGCCTCGTCCGCAAGCCACACCGCGCTGCCGAGGGAATCGAACAGTTCAAAGGTGGCGGCGCGGGTGTCAGTGTCCAGCCCGCGCTCGGCGAGGATCACAGGCGACTTGTTGATGCGAGCGGCAAGGTTGGGCATCACCCGGATGTGCGCAGCGCCTTGCGGGAAGGCCGCGGCCAGCTGTTCGAGCATGATCCCGGCAAGCAGCGAACAGACCGTCCGCCCCTCGGTCAGGCCCTGCAATGCCGGCCCCAGCACGCCGAGCTGCTGCGGCTTGAACCCGAGCAGCACCGCGTCATGGCTCCCTGGCACCTCCTCGGCACTGCGGTACAGCGCCACGCCTTCAGGAGCTTCGGCCAGGGCGGGGTCGAGCACGCTGAGGCGCGCCGGATCCTCGCCCGCCGCCAGCCACCCGGCGAGCATCGCCCCGCCCATGTTGCCGCAGCCGATGATGAGGAGGTGGTCCATCGGAGCGCTGGCCTAAGCCTCGCCCGCCGCGTCGACCATCGCCGCATCCAATGCCGCGCGCGGGCTCTTGCCGCCCCACAGCACGAACTGGAAGGCGGGGTAGAAGCGGTCGCATTCGTCGATCGCGCTCTCGACCAGCGCCTGCGCCATGTCGAGGCTGAGGCGGCCATGGTCGCCCAGCAGCGCCCCGTGGCGGTAGAGCAGCACGTCGCCGTTCGACCAGATGTCGAAATGGCCGAGCCACACCTGCTCGTTGACCAGGCTCAGCAGCTCATAGGCCGCGGCGCGCTTGTCGTCGGTGACGCGGATGTCGGGGAGGCACAGGAACTGCAGCACGCTGTCCTCGGCCCGCCAGATCGCGCGCAGCTGGTAATTGGCCCAGCTGCCCTGCACCTCGCCGGTCATCTCGTCCTCCGAGACCAGCTCGCACGGCCAGCCGCGCGCGGCGAACAGGCTGGCGAGCATGTCGACGGGGGCGGCATCGTCCTCGGCGGAATAGTCCATGTCAGCGGCTCTCATGGGCGGTTGCCAAAGCGGTTCAAGGGCGCGGGGTGGAGGGGTTGTTTCACCATCGCGTGGAGGGATGGACGCTTGAGGGCCCGATTGGCAATCGCGCGTTGCCGGGCGGCTGGGGAGAACCGGACAAGCTTGTGCAAAGCCTGTGCACAGAAACGTTGGCAGGCTACTTAAGCGGTTGAACCGCTTCGCCCTCATCGCTCAGCCACAGGAACACGTCGAGGCCCTTCTTCTTCAATTCGCGCACCAGCGCCTCGGCCTTGTCGCGGCTGGCGACGGGGCCGACGACGAGGCGGTTGGTCGCCCCCCAGCGCGCGGTATAGGCCTTGTAGGGCGCGAGCGGCTTGCCCGCTTCCTTGGCTATCCGCCGCCAATCGAAGGCGAGCGCGTCGAGCTTCTTACCGGTCGCCACCTGCACCCAGACGCGGCTGGGATGGACGGGCTTGGGCGGCTCCTTGGGCTTGGGCTTGGGCTTTTCGGCGGGCTTGGCGGCCACGGGCGGATTCGGCGGCGGCAGGGACTCGCGCTTCACTTCGATTCGCGAGAGGTCGACCGCATCGCCCGACACCCGCGCATCGGCAGAAGGCGCGCCGAGATCGGCGAAGACATCGGCCACCCGCTCGACCGGGCGGGGCGCGGGTAGCGTCGGTGCGAGCGTTGGTGCGGGAGGGGGCGCGGGGGCAGGCGCGGTGGTGACAGCGACTGGAGTGACCGTCGCCACCCGCGCCGGATCGGGCGCGGCCTGGCTGCCGATTGAAGCCGCCGGAACGGGCGCGGTGTAGACCGTCGTTGTCGGCGGCGGCGTGGGCACGGCAGCGGCGACCTGCGCCGGCCGCGCATCAAGCGGCGGGCCAGCGGGCGCGAGGCGGCTGTCGGCGCGCTCCTCGACCGCGAAGCGCGCCAGACGCGGGTCATCGCGCCCGATATCGGCAGAGCGCGGGAAGATCCCGAGATTGGCCGCGGCCGCCTGCTGCTGCTTGGTGAGGCGCGGCATGTAGCCGAGATAGGGCACCAGCCGCGTCGCGATGTCGCGCGGCATGACCTGCTCGACGATCGCTGCCGCCCGGTCGCTCTCGCCCATGATCGCAAGGCCGAAGGCGCGGGCGCGCTGCGCGGCGAGATCGCGGCGGTCGAGCAGCGGGCGCAATGTGTCTTCGAAGCGCGCGGTGTTGCCGGTGATGGCATAGCTCAGCGCCAGCCGCCGCCGCGCCTCGTCATTGGCGGGATCGAGTTCGAGCGCGCGGGCATAGGCGGCCTGCGCCGCGGTCTGTTCGCCGACCAGATCGAGGCTCAGCGCGCGGTCGGTCAGCACCGAGCGTTCGTCCGCCCCGGCGGCAAGCGCGCGGTCGAATTGCACCAGCGCCTCGCCCGCGCGGCCCGCGCGCAGGTAGACCGCGCCGAGCCCGAGCGTGACCTCGGGGTGCCCCGGATCGACCTCCGCCGCGCGTCCGAAAAAGCCGATCGCCGCCTCGAGATCATCGACGCCGAGCGCCGCCTGACCGGCCTCGACCAGCGCGGAGCGATCGCGCGGGGACTTGGCCAGCGCGACAAGCGCGCGGTTCAGCCGCTGGACTTCGGGAGACGGCAGCGCCTGCACCACCGGCTGGGAGACGACCTCCTGCGCCGCCGCTCCGCCCGCAGGCAGCCACGCGGCGCCGAGCACCACAGCACACAGGACAGGGAAGCGCGACACCATCATGCGTGCTCTAGCAGGCCTTCCGCTGCGGTGAAGCAGGGTTGCGACGCGGCGCGGCGCGCGCGCGGTTACTGGTTGTTCTGGCGGCCGAGGAAGCGCGGGATGCTGAGCGCCGGGCTGTCGTCGCCGTCCTCATCCTCGTCATCGTCACGCGACGTGCTGCGCGACAGGTTGGCCATGCGCTCGAACAGCGTGCTGCCGGCACCGCCGCCGCCCGCACCATCGCCGCCGGCGTCACCGCCCAGCAGCCCGCGACGCCGTCCGCCGCCGAGCCGCGCCTCGACCGGGCGGTCTTCGGCGGCCAGCCGGTCAGCGCTAGCGAGGAGATCGTCCTGCGCCGGGCCTTCATCCCCCGGATCGCCATAGGCGGCATAGCCATCATCGAGTTCGAGCGCGTCGTCCGCAGCCGCAGGCGCCGGGGCGGCGCCATAGCCGCCGGTCTCGTCCGCGCCGCGCAGGCCTGCGAGCGGGTCGACGATCCCGTCGACGTCGTCGTCATATTCGTCGCCATAGCCGTCACCAGCCTGCATGCCGGTGAGCTCGAACGGCGCAGCCGGCGGGTAACCGGCATCGGCCTCATCCTCGTCCTCGTCCTCGTCCTCGTCGGCCTCGCCCAGATCGAGCGTGTCGTCCTCGTCATAGTCGCCCGAGGCGCTCGCCGCCGGGCCGCCGAGATCGAAGGTCGGCGCGGGCGCCGGTTCGGGCGCGGCGACGGGCGCAGGAGCAACACCGAAGCCGTCATCGTCCGACAATTCGAGCACCGGACGCTTGGGCGCGCGCGCCGCGCCGAGCGAGATCGACTGGGTGCGCTCGGACTGGCCGATGGCGCTCTGCTCGATCCCGGTGGCGACCACCGAGACGCGGATCTTGCCCTTGAGGTCGGGGTTGAAGGCCGAGCCCCAGATGATGTTCGCGTCTTCATCCACCAGTTCGCGGATGTGGTTGGCGGCTTCGTCGACCTCGAGCAGGCGCATATCCTCGCCGCCGATGATCGAAATGATGACGCCCTTGGCGCCCGCCATGCTGACGCCGTCGAGCAGCGGGTTGGCGATCGCCTGTTCGGCAGCGTCAAGCGCGCGGTTCTCGCCCTCGCCCTCACCGGTGCCCATCATCGCCTTGCCCATTTCGCTCATGACCGAGCGCACGTCGGCAAAGTCGAGGTTGATGAGACCGGGCATGACCATCAGGTCGGTGATCGAGCGCACGCCCTGCTGGAGCACTTCGTCGGCGAGCTGGAAGGCTTCCTTGAAGGTGGTTTCCGCCTTGGCGACCAGAAACAGGTTCTGGTTGGGAATGACGATCAGCGTGTCGACATGGGCCTGCAGCTCTTCGATGCCCGCTTCGGCCGCACGCATGCGGCGGGTGCCTTCGAACAGGAACGGCTTGGTGACCACGCCCACGGTCAGCACGCCCATGCGGCGCGCGGCTTCGGCGAACACGGGCGCAGCGCCGGTGCCGGTGCCCCCGCCCATGCCCGCCGCTATGAAGCACATGTTGACGCCCTCGAGCGCCTTTTCGATCTCGGCGACGGTTTCCTCCGCCGCAGCCTTGCCCACTTCCGGACGCGCCCCTGCACCGAGGCCGCCAGTGATGTCGGGCCCGAGCTGGATGCGCTTTTCCGCCGGCGAGGTGCTGAGCGCCTGCGCGTCGGTGTTGGCGACGATGAACTCGACGCCCTCGATCTCGGCCGCGATCATGTTGGCGATCGCGTTGCCGCCAGCCCCGCCGATACCGATGACGGTAATGCGGGGGCGCAGATCGTCGGTCGCTGCGGGTCCGATATTGATGCTCATCAGCTGGTCCTCCGGGCGCAGGGGCAGGATTTTTTCACCTTTCCTCGCGCATTTATCGTCTGTGACATAAACATCGTTCACATTTTATAGCGGCAAAACCCTTATCCACAGCATCGGCCATAGCATCGGGACGCAAAAACCGCACAATGCCAGAGCGTAAAGGGCGCACAAAGCGGCTCAGAAATATTCCTTCAGAGCCCGGAACAACCGCATAACCAGCGCCCACAAGCCGCTTTCGCGCGAGAAAGCGCGGTAGACTCCGGCGCGTCCTGCGCCCACCGCGCGGATATCGACCGGGTCGTCGGCGGCGTAGAGGCACAGGCCCGCCAGCGTCGCGAACCCCGGCGCGTGGTGCGCTTCGGGCATGCCGGTGAGCTGCGGCGGGCGGCCGAGCCGCACCGGTTGCCCCAATGCGCCCTGCATGAAGTCGGCCATTCCTGCAAGTTCGGCCCCGCCGCCCGTGAGCACCACCTGGCCTGCGCGCGGGCCGGCAAAGCCCATGGTCTTGAGCGCCTTGCCGACCTCGCCGGTGAGCACGCCCAGTTGCTGGGTAACGACCGCGATCAGCTCGGCGCGCACGATGCGGTTCTTGTCGTCCGCCCCGCGCGCGAGCGGGCCGACGGGCGCGCCGCCCTCGCCGCCCTCGCCCGGCCCGCTCACGGGGATAAGCTCGCGGTGATCGGCGGGGCTGGCGACGGCAGAGCCCGCGACGCATTTGAGCCGCTCGGCTTGGCTGCGGCGGATGCCGAAACTACTGGCGATCGCATCGGTGATCGAGCCCGAACCCATCGGGATCGCGTGGAGCCCGAGCAGCATGCCGCCCGCAAACACCGCAACATTGGTGATGTCCGCGCCGATCTCGACCAGCGCCACGCCGAGTTCGCGCTCTTCCTGCGTCAGGCAGGCGTGTCCTGCGGCAAGCGGCGCTGCGACCACGCCCTCGACCTCAAGGTGCGCGTTCTGCACCGCTTCGGTGAGATTGCGGACCGGCGCGCCGTCGGCCAGCATCACGTGGATATCGACCCCCAGCCGCTCGGCATGAAGCCCGCGCGGGTTGGCGACACCGTGCGCGCCGTCGAGCGTGTAATGCGCAGGCTGGGCGTGGAGCACCTTGCGGCCATCGGGCTGGATCATGTCCTGCGCTTCGACCAGCAGCGCCTCGACATCCTCGTCCTCGATCCGCCGTCCGCCGATCTCGATATCGACCGCGACCACATGGCTGGCGAGCCCGGCCCCGGCGCAGGCGATCCACACGCTCCTGACGGGGGTGCCCGAGGCCTTCTCGGCGCGCTCCACCGCGTCGCGGATCGCATGGGCGGCGGCGGCCATGTCGGTGACATAGCCGCGCTTGACCCCTGCGCTCGCACGGTGCCCCGAGCCCAGCACCTGCAGGTCGCCGCTCTCGGTCTCGCCCATGATCATGGCGCTGATGCGGAAGCTGCCGATATTGACCGCAGCATAGGTGCGCGCGAGGCGGCGTTGGGCAGAGGTAGGCTTGGAGGCCATCAGGTGGTCTCCCCCCGCTCTTCCGGACCCGCGACGACCTTGGGCTTGCCGACCGCATCGGGCAGCCGCATGTAGAGCCGCGGCGGCGTGCGCATGTCGAAGGCCAGCACCTTGCCGCCGAGCAGCCGGTTCTTGCCATCGAGCCGCGCGAATTTCACCAGCGCCGTCGCCGCTTCGACCTCGCCCTCGGGGAGCGCGAGCAGCTGGCCGGTGGTGAAAGTCAAATTCCAGCGCCGGTTGCCGACCCACTCGGCGGCCTCGACTTTGGGCGCGAGAGCGGGCGCGGCGGCGAGCAGCGTTTCGAGCGCGCGCGCCTGCTTGCCCGCACCGGGCCCGGCGAGCCGCAGCATGCCCTTGGTCTTTTCGGACGCGACCGGCTCAAGCTCGACCCCGCCTGCGTCGATCAGCATCAGTCGGTCGGCCTTTTCGAGCACCGCGTGCGGCGTGCGCTCGACGATATCGATGGCGAGGGTATGCGGCAGCTGGATCGAGACGCGCGCGTCCTTGACCCACGGCAGCGCGCGCAGTTCCTCGCGCAATTTGGCGACATCGACATCGGGCATGGCGCGGTTGCGCTGGGCGAGCGCGCGGGCATAGACCTGCTGCTCGTCCATCCGTGAGGTTCCGGTGACGCGCACGTTGCGCACCTCGAAGCCCGCGTCAGCCGCAATCGCGGCAACCTGCGCCTGCGCTAATGCGGGGACGCCGGCGAGGCTGGCGATCACGGCGGCGATCCCGACGCCGGTGCCGATGATCATGGCGAGCCAGATGCGGCTCCACTGTTCCTCGGTGAAGGGGAGGAAGCCCATGATCCGGTCGATCACGCCGCTTGCGCCCCGGTGCGCTTTCCTCACAGTGACCGCGCGGCTCTGCGCCTTGGCGGCACGGCGGACGCCGGAGGTTCCGTTACGCCTGATCTGCTGCGCCATGCGTGCCTCCCTGTTTCAGCCCGTGGACCCGAAGCGCCTCGGCGCAGAGCATCTCGACGAGGTCGGCATAAGCGATCCCGCAGCCGGCCGCCTGTTCGGGGACGAGGCTCAAGGGGGTCATGCCCGGCTGGGTGTTGGTCTCAAGCACGAACAACCCGTCCTCGCCCGCCTCGTCATCCCAGCGGAAATCGGTGCGGCTGGTGCCGTGGCAGCCGAGCACCTGATGCGCCTTGACCGCATAGGCCTCGCACAGGGCGGTGATTTCGGGCGGCAATTGCGCAGGGAAGACGTGAAGCGTCTGGCCAGCGGTGTATTTGTGCTCGAAATCGTAGAAGCCGTTCTCGATCACGAGTTCGGTGACGCCCAGCGCGCGCGGGCCATCGGGGCCGTCGAGCACCGCGGCCGTCAGCTCGCGGCCCTTGATGAAGGGTTCGGCGAGCAGCTCGGCGAATTCCTGCCACGGGCCCTTGGCTTGCGGAGAAATCGGGTTGCCGACATTGCTGTCCGCGGTGACGATGGCGACGCCGACCGAGGAACCCTCGTTGACGGGCTTCAAGACATAGGGCCGCGGCAGCGGGTCGCGTTCGTAAAGCTCCTCGCGCGTCACGATCCGCCCGCCCGGCATGGGGATGCCATGCGGCACCAGCGCCTGCTTGGTCAGTTGCTTGTCGATCGCGATCACCGAGGTGGCGAGGCCCGAATGCGTATAGGCCAGCCCCATCAGGTCGAGCATCCCCTGCACCGTCCCGTCCTCGCCGGGGACGCCATGGAGCGCGTTGAAGACGACATCGGGCTTGGCCTCATGGAGCCTGAGCGCAACGTCGCGCCCCATGTCGATCCGCGTGACGCGGTGGCCCTTGCTCTCGAGCGCATCGGCCACACCCGCGCCGCTGGTGAGCGAGACCTGCCGCTCGTTCGCCCAGCCGCCCATCAGGACTGCAACGTGGAGTTTACCGCGACCGGTCATGCAACACTCTCATACAGCGCAGGCTGCGCATCGATAACATCTTGCGATACGCCTTCGTCCCACGGGAAAAGGCCGCTCGCAGCACCGGGCCATACGATCTGATAGAACCCTTCGACGTCGAGCCCGCGCTGCGTGCTGTGATACCAGAGGGCCCAGCCGAAGTGTTCGTCGATAGCCTCGCGGCTGCTGCACCATTTCGCGATGCAATCGTGACCTTCGAGAAGGCCCTGAATGCGCAACCCGTCGCTCAGCTCAAGGCCCTCGCCGCACTGCCGACAGACCTCGTTGATCATGGACTTCATGATCTCCCGGCTCAGCCCATAGACCAACACTTCAGGCTGTCCGACGCTGACCGGAAACCCGACCGAATATGCGAAATCAGGTTCGTTGCCTTCGTCGTCCCAAACCGCGAGGATATGGCATCCATGCTCGGCGATTTCGGCGAGGCACTTCCGCTCTTCCGGATCGAGTGTATCCGCGGTGCTCACGGCCGCCCCACCCGCTGAATTTCCCACTCGAGGCTCACGCCAGTTGCAGCGTAGACCTTGTCGCGCACCATTTCGCCCAGGCCTTCGATGTCGGCGCTGGTGGCGGTGCCGGTGTTGATGAGGAAGTTGGTGTGCTTTTCGGAGACCTGCGCGCCGCCGAGGGTGAGGCCCCGGCAGCCGGCGCGGTCGACCAGCTCCCAGGCCTTGTGGCCCTCGGGGTTCTTGAAGGTCGATCCGCCGGTCTTGGTGCGCAAGGGCTGCGAGGCTTCGCGCGCGGCGGCGATGCGGTCCATCTCCGCGCCGATGTCGGCAGGCTCGCCCGGATGCCCGCGGAAGTGCGCCGAAACAACAATCGCACCATCGGGCAGGGCCGAGTGGCGGTAGGAGTAATCGAGTTCCTCGGCGTTCAGCGTGATGAAGCTGCCGTCGGTGAGGATCACCGCGCAGTCGAGCAGCACATCGGCGACTTCGCGCCCGTAAGCGCCGCCGTTCATGCGCACGAAGCCGCCGACCGTGCCGGGGATGCCGCGCAGGAATTCCAATCCCGCGATGCCGAGGTCGCGCGCGGTCGAAGCGACCAGAATGCCGCTCGCCCCGCCCCCGCAGGTGAGTTCCAGTTCGCCGGTGTGCTCGACCTTGGCGAAGCTCTTGCCGAGCCGCACCACCACGCCGGGCACCCCGCCGTCGCGCACGATCATGTTCGAGCCGAGGCCCAGCGCCATCACCGGGATCTCGCCGTCGAGCCGTTCGAGGAAGGCCTTGAGGTCGTCCATGTCGGCAGGCTCGAACAGCCAGTCGGCCGGGCCGCCGGTCTTGAACCACGTATAGGGCGCGAGCGGGGCCTTGCAAGTGAGCTTGCCGCGGATGCCGTCAAGCGGCACGGGCGCGGCGACGGCACCCTCGACCGCGCAGGTGGGCGCGCTGCCGCTGTCGGAGTGATGGGTGTCGCCCGGCTGGTTCATGCCGCCTGCGCCTCCCAGCTGGCGGTGATCGCAGGCGCGAGGCCCGCGGCCCACTTGGTGATGTCGCCCGCGCCGAGGCATACCACGAGATCGCCCGGCTGCACTTCGCGGCTGAGCGTTTCCGCAAGCGCCTCGGCCCCCGCGATCTCGCGCGCCGCCCGGTGCCCGCGCGCCTTCATGCCCGCGACCAGCGCGGCGTGGTCAACGCCCTCGATCGGCTCCTCGCCCGCGGGGTAGACCGGGGCGACATAGGCGATGTCGGCGTCGTCGAAGCACGACTGGAAGTCGTTCATCAGGTCCTTGAGGCGGCTGTAGCGGTGCGGCTGAGCGACCGCGATCACGCGGCCACCGGCGGCCACCGCCTCGCGCGCGGCGCTGAGCACGGCGCGGATTTCGACCGGGTGGTGGGCGTAGTCGTCGATCACCGCGACCTTGCCGCCCGCCAGCTCGACCGTGCCGACCCGGGTGAAGCGCCGCCGCACCCCGCCGAAGCGGGCAAAGCCGGTGCGGATCACTTCGTCCGAGCAGCCCATCTCGATCGCGACCGCAATCGCGGCGAGCGCGTTCTGGACGTTGTGGCGCCCCGGCATGGGCAGGTGGACGCCCTCGATCCGGCGATCCTCGAGTCCGCGCTGGCGCACGATCACGTCGAAGCGGTTGCCCCCGTCCTCCGAGGCGATGTTGACCCCGCATATGTCGGCCTGGAGCGAGAAGCCGTAGGTCACCACCTTGCGGTCACGCACCTCGCCGATCACCGCCTGCACCACCGGATGGTCGACGCACAGCACCGCCGCGCCGTAGAAGGGGACGTTGTGGATGAACTCGACGAAAGCTTCCTTCACCCCGTCGAAGTCGCCGTAGTGATCCAAGTGCTCCGGATCGATATTGGTGACGACCGCGATAGTCCCATCGAGGCGAAGGAAGCTGCCGTCGCTCTCGTCGGCTTCCACGACCATCCAGTCAGAGTCGCCGAGGCGGGCGTTGGAGCCATATTGCTCGATGATCCCGCCGTTGATGACCGTGGGGTCGATCCCGCCCGCATCCAATAGCGTCGCGATCATGCTGGTCGTGGTGGTCTTGCCGTGGGTGCCCGCCACCGCAACGGTGGACTTGAGCCGCATCAGCTCGGCGAGCATTTCGGCGCGGCGCACCACGGGTACGCGGGCTTCAAGCGCGGCGGCGACTTCGGGGTTGGTGCGGCGCACGGCAGTCGAGGTGACGACCACTGCTACGCCATCAACATTCTCGGCACGGTGGCCGACATGGACGGTGATCCCGCGCGCGCGCAGCCGCTCGACGCTCGCGCTTTCGGCGATGTCCGAGCCCTGCACGCTGTAGCCCAGATTGTGCATCACCTCGGCGATGCCCGACATGCCGATCCCGCCGATGCCGACGAAATGGATGATGCCGATATCGGTGCCGACGCCCTTCATTGATCAACCTTATCCTTGGCAGCCTTGCGCGGCGCGGTCTGAGGGCGGGTGGCAGCATGTGCGGCCCGCGGGGACGCCTCGCCGACGCGGATCACGTCCATCAGATCGATCCCGCTCATGCTCTCGACCAGATCGGCCAAGTCCTTCGCCGCATCGGGCCGCCCGCAATTGAACGCGCAGTGCGCGGCGTTGGCGAGGCTCTGCGGGTTCATCGCCATGGCCTGGATCTGCTTGGCGAGCTCCTTGGGCTGGAACGCGTCCTGCCGCACCATCCGCGCGCCGCCGGCTTTGACCATCTCGCGGGTGTTGACCGCCTGGTGATCGTCGGTGGCGATGGGTAGCGGCACGAGGATCGCCGGACGGCCCACGGCAGTCAGCTCGGCAATGGTCGATGCGCCCGCGCGGCCGATGAACAGGTGCGCGTCGGCCAGCCGTTCGTGCATATCCTCGAAATAGGTGCCGAGTTCGGCGGGAATGTCATGCTCGGCATAGCGTTTGCGCACCGCCTCGAGGTCTTCGGCGCGGCATTGCTGGGTGACCTGCAACCGCTGACGCAGCGCGGGCGGGAGCATGGCGAGGCCATCGGGCACGATCTGCGACAGGATGCTCGCGCCTTGGCTGCCGCCGGTGACGAGGATGCGCAGCAGGCTCTCGTCGGTGAAGGCGGGGAAATCCGACGCGCGCAGCGCCAGCACCTCGGCGCGCACCGGGTTGCCGACGAGGTGGACCTTGGCCGCGTGCTTGGGGCTGAGGCGCTCGACAGTCTCATAGGAGGTCGCGATCGCATTGACCCGGCCCGCCAGCAGCCGGTTGACGCGGCCCAAGACCGCGTTCTGCTCGTGGACGATGCTCGGCAGCTTGGCCGCGGTGGCGGCGAGCAGCGCAGGCAAGGCAGGATAGCCGCCGAAGCCGATGATCGCGGAAGGCTGAAAGTGCTCGAACAGCCGCAGCGCCATCGCCCGGCCCTCCATCACCGCGCGCACACCCGCGACCCAGCCGAGCGGGTTCTTGCCGAAGCGGCCGGCGGGCAGGACATGCGCGGTCAGGAAATCGGGCTTGCCGGGGATGTTCGCCCCGCGCTCGTCAGTGATCAGCGCGACGTGGTGGCCGCGCTGGTGGAGCTCGGTCGCGAGCGCGAAGGCGGGGATCAGGTGGCCGCCCGTGCCGCCCGCAGCGAGCACGAAGTGGCGGGAAGCGCCGGTTGGGGTCGGACTGGTCATGCGCTCGCATCCTTGCGTTCGATCAGGTCGCGCAAGCTCCCGCCCTCGCGCGCGAGGAACGGATTGCGCCGGGTGATCGCCAGCAATAGCCCAAGCGTGAAGCACACCGCCAGTGTCGATGAGCCGCCGTAGGAAATCAGCGGCAGGGTCATGCCCTTGGAGGGGAACAGCTTGAGGTTGACGAGGATGTTGATGAAGGCCTGCCCGCCGAACTGGGTGACGAGGCCCGCCGCGGCGAGCAGCGCGAAGAGGTTGTCCTCGCCGGTCAGCCGCAGCAGCGCGCGCATCACCAGCGCGCAGTAGAGCATGACGATGATCCCGCAGGTGATCAGCCCGAACTCCTCGCCGATCACCGAGAAGATGTAATCGGTATGCGCCTCGGGCAGGTTCATCTTGCGCACGCCGAGCCATAGCCCCGCGCCGGTCCAGCCGCCTGCGGTGATGGTGCGCTGGGCAAGGTCGACCTGATCGAACGCCGTGCCGCCGCCGAGGAAGCCGTCAATGCGATGGCGGGCATTGTCGTAGAGCAGGTAGGCGAGCGTGAGCGCCCCCGCGCCGCCGCCGATCAGGGCCGCGATGCGCTGCCATTGCATCCCCGCCAGCAGCACCAGAACCAGCCAAATTCCGCCGAACAGGATCGCATCACCAAGGTTCGGCTGGAGCATCAGCAGCGCGGCAATCAAGCCGAAGAAGCCGGTGACGAACAGGATCACCGGCAGGCCGGGATCGCGCAGCCGCCAGCTGAGGATCCACGCGCAGATGATCGCGAAGCCCGGCTTCAAAAACTCGGAGGGCTGCAGGCTCATGCCGACATTGATCCAGCGCCGTGCGCCGTTCTTCTCTTCGCCGATGAAGGGCACCACGAAGAGCAGCGCCAGCATCACCGCGCCGACCATGATGCCGAGGCGGCGCGCCTGGTCGCGATTAAGGAAGCTGAGGCCGATCATCAGGCACAGTCCCATCGCCTGAAAGACGATGTGGCGGCGGAAGAACATGAGGTCCGGCACCCGCTCCTTGGCGGTCGAGAGCATGTCGGCGCTCGCCGGAGAGGCGGCGGCGACCGCGACGATACCGAGCGCCATGAGGAGGCCGATCAGCAGCAGCAGCAGCTTGTCGATCTCGCGCCACCAGATGCGCACCGAATCCCGCCAACGGCGCTGGACAGGCACGGGCGGCAGATAGGCGCCGGGACCGCGCGCAGGGGTGGGAGAATAGGCGGGTGCGCTCATAGCAGGACGCTTCCCTCACCGGTCTCGCCACAGGTATCGCAGCCGGTGATCGCGCCGACCATCTGGCGGAAGTGGTGCCCGCGCTTCTCGTAATCGCGGAACTGGTCGTAGGAGGCGCAGGCCGGGCTGAGCAGGACGACATCGCCCGGATGGGCGGCCTCGGCCGCGCGGCGCACCGCTTCGCTGATGAGCTCGCAGCGCTCGACCCTGACCTGTCCTTCGAGCAGATCGGCGAACATCGGACCGGCCTCGCCCACGGTGTAGGCGGCAGCGATGTTGGCGAGGTGATCGGCGCAGGCACCGAGCCCGTCTTCCTTGGGCAGCCCGCCGACGATCCAGTGGAGGCGCGGGGCGCCCGCATTGATGGCAGGTTCCGGCGGGAAAGCGGCGAGCGCGGGGGCGGCGGAGGCGGCGTTGGTTGCCTTGCTGTCGTTGATGTAGATGACGCCGCCGGTCTCGCAGACGCGCTCCATGCGGTGCGGGAGGCCGCGATAGGAGGCAAGGCCCTGCGCAATCTGCGCGTCGCCAAGGCCGAGCTGGCGGCAGATCGCAACCGCGACCGCGGCGTTCTGGGCATTGTGCGGGCCCGCTAGCGAGGGCGAGCGCCCTTCGGCCAGACCCGCCGCATCGAGATCGCCGGACTTCACCCGCACCGGCGCGCGCCCTTCCGCGGCCAGCCGCTCGGCGATGGCGGTGGTGGGCGCGTCCTCGTCGCAGATGATCGCCGTGCCGCTCTCCTGCATCTGGAACAGGCGCTCCTTGGAGGCGGCATAGGCGGCGAAATCGGCGTAGCGATCCAAGTGATCCGGCGTGATGTTGGTCAGCGCGGCGATGTCGCAATCGAGCGTGAAGGTGAGGTCGATCTGGAAGCTCGACAGCTCGAGCACATAGACGCCCCCTTCGGGCAGCGCCTCCTGCCCGAGGATCGGATCGCCGATATTCCCGCCCATCACGCTCGGAACCCCTGCGGTGTGCAGGATGTGGTGGACGAGCGCGGTGGTGGTCGACTTGCCGTTGGTGCCGGTGATGCCGACCACCTTGTGCAGCGGCAGGCTCGCGCGCGCGGCGGCGAACAGCTCGATATCGCCGATCACGGGCAGACCATATTGCCACACATGCGGCCCGATCGGGTGGTTGTTGAGCGGCACGCCGGGCGAGACCACGACGCCCGCAAAGCCGGTCAGATCAAGCTCGAGCGGATCGATCAGCCGGCAGCGCCCCTCAAACGGTTCGCGCGCATGCGGCTGGCGGTCCCAGGCGATCACCTCTGCCCCGCTCGCCAGCAGCGCCTCGGCCGCCGCCGCGCCCGAACGGGCGAGGCCGAGGACCGCGTAACGCTTGCCCTTGAAGGCGGGGGAGGTGATCACGCGAGCAAGCCCCTCCCTATCGCAGCTTCAGAGTGGAAAGCCCGATCAGCGCAAGCACGATGGCGATGATCCAGAAGCGGATCACGACCTTGCTCTCGCTCCAGCCGAGCTGTTCGAAGTGATGGTGGATGGGGGCCATCTTGAAGACCCGCTTGCCGGTGCGCTTGAACCAGAAGACCTGAACGATGACGCTCACGGCCTCGAGCACGAACAGCCCGCCGACGATGCCGAGCACGACTTCATGGTGCGAAGCGACCGCAATCGCGCCCAGCGCGCCGCCCAAGGCGAGGCTGCCGGTGTCGCCCATGAACACCGCGGCGGGCGGCGCGTTGAACCACAGGAAGGCAAGGCCAGCGCCCATAATGGCCGCGCAGAAGATCGCCAGCTCGCCCGCGCCCGGCACATGCGGGATGCCGAGATAGGTCGAAAAGTCCGCCCGCCCGGCCAGATAGGCGATGATCGCGAAGGTTCCGGCCGCGATGATCACGGGCATGATCGCAAGGCCATCGAGGCCGTCGGTGAGGTTCACCGCATTGCCCGCGCCCACGATCACGAAGGCAGCAAAGACATAATAGGCCGGCCCCAGCGGGATGCTCACCCCGGTGAGAAAGGGCAGGTAGAGGTTGGTGTTGATCTGGCTGACGATCAGATAGCTGGCGATGCCCGCCACAATTAACTCGCCCAGCAGGCGCACCCGCGCCGACACGCCCGCGTGGCTGTTCTTGGAGACCTTGTCGTAATCGTCGAGGAAGCCGATCACCCCGAAGCCGATCGTCACCGCAAAGCAGGCCCACACGAAGGGGCTGGTGAGGTCCATCCAGATCAGCAGCGACAGGCTGAGCGAGACGAGGATCATCAGCCCGCCCATCGTCGGCGTGCCGCGCTTGGCGAGGTGCGATTGCGGGCCATCGAGGCGGATCGGCTGGCCCTTGCCCTGGCGCACCCGCAGGAAATTGATGAAGCGCTCGCCGATCAGCAGGCCGATCACCAGCGCGGTCATCAGCGTCGCGCCCGCGCGGAAGCTCTGGTAGCGCACCAGATTGAGGATGCCTTCAAAGCCAAGCCACTCGGCAAGCAGGTAAAGCATTCAGTCGTCCTCTGGCGCGCGCCGCCCGGGCGGGTCAGCGAGCATTGTCGGTAAAGTGTGACACCAGCCTGCCGAGCCCAACCGAATTGGACCCCTTGACCAGCACCGCATCCCCATGCGCGAGGCCGAACTGCTCGAGCAGCAGGGTCGCCTCGGCAGGCCCCTCGCAATGGGCGAAGCTCGGCCCCTTGCCAAGCGAAGTCGATGCAGCTTTCCCCAGTTCCTCGGCCAAAGCGCCCATCTCGGGGCCGACGAGGATCGCATGGTCGACGCCCGCTTCGGTGATCGGTTCGGCGAGCTGGCGGTGGAAGGCATCGGAAAAGTCGCCGAGTTCCTTCATCGAACCCAGCACCGCGAGCCGCCGCTTGGCGGGCGTCTGGCTGAGCGCCTTGAGAGTCGCGCGCATCGAGGCGGGGTTGGCGTTGTAGCTCTCGTCGATCAGCAGCGCGGTCCCGCCTGCGACGGCGAGCGTGTGCCGCGCGCCGCGACCCTTGAGGCCGCCCATCTCGGCCAGCGCGAGGCCGGCGCTGGCAAGGTCACCGCCCGCGGCGCGCACTGCCGCCATGACGCCCAAGGAGTTGACGATCCAATGCTCGCCCGGCTCGGCGATGGTGTAGCAGATGCGCCGGTCGCCGAGGTCAGCGGTGACGAGCGAACCGCCGCCCGCAGAAGGAATCGCGTCGAGCAGCCGCACATCGGCAGTGGCGGCGCGGCCGAAGGTCACGACCTTTGCCCCGCAAGCGCGGGCGTGGCCGATCATGCGCTCGGCCCATTCGCTGTCGGCCGGGATGATTGCGACGCCGCCGGGGACGAGCCCGGTGAATATCTGCGCCTTTTCATCCGCAATCGCCTCGAGGCTGCCGAGGTTCTCGATGTGCGCGGGCGCGATGGTGGTGATCAGGGCGACGTGCGGGCGTGCATGGGCGGCCAGCGGCGCGATTTCGCCCTGGTGGTTCATCCCCATCTCGAACACGCCGAAACGGCTGCGCGCGGGCAGGCGGGCGAGGCTCAAGGGCACGCCGACGTGATTATTGTAGGAGCGCACCGAACGATGCGCCGCGCCGCGGCTCGCGCGGTCGAGGCAGGCGAAGATCGCCTCCTTCACGCCGGTCTTGCCGACCGATCCGGTGACGGCGATCCGCACTGCCTCGACAGCGCGGTCACGCGCGGCATGGGCGAGCGCGTGGAGCGCCTGCGTGGTGTCTTCGACCAGCACGTGCGGGAACTCCACCGGGCGGTCGACAATTGCTGCGACTGCGCCTCTGGCGAAGGCGGCTTCGATGAAGCGGTGGCCATCCATCGCCTCGCCCTTCAAGGCGACGAAGACATCGCCCGGCTTCACATCGCGCGAGTCCATCTCGACGCCGCTTGCCTGAAAATCATGGCTGGCGGTGCCGCCCGTGGCGGCCGCGATTTCGGCGGCGGTCCACAGCGCCATGGGCAGCGCATCGCGCGCAGTGACGGGCCATTGGTGCAGCATCGGGTGGACAAGCGGCATATTCATCTAGCACTGGCCTCCGGCGCATTCGCGCGCCACTTCGACATCATCGAAGGCTTCGATCCGCATATTTTCTCCAGACCCGAATATTTGACCCTGCTCGTGGCCTTTGCCGGCGATGAGCACAATGTCCCGCGCCCCGGCTTCCCCGATTGCGGCGGCGATGGCGGCGCGGCGGCCCTCGATTTCGCGGGTGTTGCTCCCCGCCCCCGCCATGATCGCGGCGCGGATGCTGGCGGGGTCCTCGCTGCGCGGGTTGTCGTCGGTGACGATCGCGATGTCGGCGGCGCGTGCGGCGACTTCGCCCATCTGCGGGCGCTTGCCCGCGTCGCGGTCCCCGCCCGCGCCGAACACGACGATCAGCTTGCCCCCCTCGGCGACATGCGGGCGCAGCGCGGCAATCGCGGCTTCGAGCGCGTCGGGGGTATGCGCGTAGTCGACATAGGCGGGCGCGCCTGCCTGATTGAGCGCCGCGCGCTCAAGCCGCCCGCGCACGGGTTGTAGGCGGGTGAGCGCATCGAAGGTGGCGGAGGCTGACACCCCGGTCGCCATCGCCAGCCCCGCCGAAACCAGCGCGTTCGCCGCCTGATAAGCGCCGATCAGCGGCAGATTGACCTTTCGGACCGTGCCTTCATGTTCGATGTGAAGAAGCTGCCCCAACTGCCCGGGTTCGCGCGCGATCAGCTTAAGGAAAGCCCCACCCTCGCCCACCGTGCGCACGTCGAGCCCGCGCGCCTCAGCCGTTGCAATCGCTTTGGCGGTCCACTCCGACCCGTCGCCTGCATCATGGATGACAGCCGGGCTACCGGGCGCGACGACCTCGGTGAACAGCCGCATCTTGGCCGCGAAATAGGCCTCCATCGTGCCGTGATAGTCGAGATGGTCGCGGCTGAAATTGGTGAAGGCGCTCGCGGCGACGGTCAGGCCCTCGTTGCGATACTGGTCGAGCCCGTGGCTCGATGCCTCGTAGGCGACATGGGTCACGCCCTCGCGCGCCAGCCCCGCCATGTTGGCGAGGAAGGTGACGATGTCGGGGGTGGTGAGCCCGGTCGAGACGCTCCCGTCGGGCGTCGTCACGCCCAGCGTGCCGATGCTCGCCGCGCGCTCGCCCGCCATGCGCCAGATCTGGCGGGTCATCTCGACGCAGGAGGTCTTGCCGTTGGTCCCCGTCACCGCAACGATGGCGGACGGGTAGGGAGAAAAAAAGCCCGCGGCGAGGCGCGCAAAGGCGCGTCGGGGGTTGACGTCGGCAAGGTGGTGCGCACCCTCGACGCGGGCTTCGGGACGGGCAACGACGGCAATCGCGCCCGCTCCAACTGCGGCAGGGATGAAATCCTCGCCATTGACTGTGGCACCCTGGAAGGCACCGAAAATTGTACCGGGCGCGACCTTGCGGTGATCGATGGCAAAGCCGGTGACGGTCTGGTCACTGTCACCCGCCAGCCCCGCCGCGCGCAAGAGTTCGCCGAGCCTCATTCGCCCTTATCCACCAGATAGCGCAGGTCCGAGATGTCGACATCGCGGCTGTCGTCGGGCTGCACGCCCAGCATCGGCCCGATGCGCGGTACCAGCTTGCCGACGATCGGCGCCGAGGTGAAGGCCGCGGTGCGCTGGAAGCTCGAGGCCATCGTGCCCTTGGGCTCGTCGACCACGATCACCACCACATAGCGCGGCGCGTCCATCGGGAAGGCGGCGGCAAAGGAGGAGACCAGCGCGGTCTTGTTATACCCGCCCACGCCCGCCTTCTCGGCAGAGCCGGTCTTGCCGCCAACGCGGTAGCCGGGCGGATCGGCGCTCTTGCCGGTGCCATAGAGCGAGATCATCCGCAGCAGCTGGCGCATCCGCGAGGAGGTCGATTCCTTGAACACCCGGCGGCCGCGCGGCACGTCGGCAGGCGCGAGCTTCATCAGCGTCGAGGGGCGCCAGATCCCGCCATTGACCATCGCGGCGTAGGCGCTCGCCAAGTGCAGCGGGGTGACCGCAAGGCCGTGGCCGAAGCCGACCGTCATGTTGGTGACGCGGCTCCAGGCACCCTGCGGCCAGATCGGCTTGCCCTTGGCGGGGAGTTCGATGAACGGGCGGCGGTCCATGCCCAGATCAATCATCGCGCGGCGCAGGCGTTCCGGGCCCATTTCATCGGCGACCCGCGCGGTGACGGTGTTGGAGGAATGGACCAGCGCCTGCGGCACGTTGAGGGTCGGCCCCATCTCGTGCGAATCCTTGATCATGCGGCTGCCCACCGGCACCGGCGTGGCGTTCCACTGGCGGCCGAGATCGCGCACCACGCCCGCATCGATCGCAGCGGCGACGGTCAGCGGCTTGAAGGTCGAGCCCAGTTCATAGACCCCGTTGGTAGCGCGGTTGAAGACGTTGATCGCCCCGCTTGCACCTGCGGTGTTGGGATCGAATTCGGGCAGGGAGGCCATCGCCATCACCTCGCCAGTCTCGACATCGAGCACGATCCCCGCCGCGCCCAGCGCATTGGTCGCGAGCATGCCCTTGCGCAGCTCGTCCTCGAGCGCGCCCTGCACGCGCACGTCGATCGACAGCGCGACCGGCTCCATGCGCTTGTCGGGGTGGCTGAGGTCCTTCTCGAGCACCTGCTCCATGCCCAGCTGTCCGCCCTTGTCTTCGACCACATAGCCCAGCACATGCGCGGCCAGCGTGCCCTGCGGGTAGTAACGATCGGTCTCGCGCGGGATCTCGAGTGCGATTTCGCCGAGGGCGAAGACGCGGTTGGCCTCCTCGGGCAGCAGGCGGCGGCGCAGGTAGCCGGGGTCGCCCGAGGCGAGGCGCTTGGCCATGCGCGCCTCGTCGATATCGGGGAAAATCTCTTTCAGCGCGCGCGCCACTTCCTGCGGAGAGCGCACCAGCGGGCTGCCGCTATCGCCCATCGCCTTGGGGTTGAACCACATGGCATAGGCCGGAAAGGCGCGCGCCAGCGGAGCGCCGTTGCGATCGGTGATCTCGCCGCGCGGGGGCAGCAGTGCTTCTTCAAGGCTGGTGCGCTGCGGGGCGTTACCGCCAAGGCCGAGCGTGGCGATCCGCAGCAGCGCGATCAGCGCCACCGCGCCGAACCCGCCGAGCAGCCACAGCACGCGCAGCCGCGCCGACCACAGCATCTGAGCGCGCAGGCCCGCGCCCGGCAGGCGGCCAGCGGGGATGACGGGGGTTGCGGCGTGAGCGCCGCTCAGCGGGGCGGCAAGACGTGCCGCCAGCGCGTTCATTCTCCGGTTCCCTTCGCTGCAGCGGCAGGCTTGCCCTTGCGGGCCGGAGTCTCGGCGCGCGCCGGACGGATCGGCGAGGCCTCGATCAGGAAGTCCCCGAAGGCATCGGCAAACACTGCGCCCGCATCCTTCTCGGCCGCAGCCGAGGCGAGCGTCACCTTCTCGCCCGAGACCGGCGAGCGCATCGGCGCGTCAGCCGCGGCGGCCCGTGCGGCGTCAGCGTCGGCATCGGCGCTGGCGAGGCGGATCGGCGAAGGCGCATCGGGCCCGCGCACCTCGCCAAGGCTCGCCAGCTGGCGCTCGCCATCGAGGAACTGCCCGGCGCGCGGCGCGGAATAGCCGAATTCGACCGCGTTCCATTCGGCCAGCTGGCGCTGGCTGGCGCGGGTCTCGAACTCGGTTTCAAGCAGGATGGTCTCGCGCTGGAGCGCAATCAGCTGGCGTTCCGCGAGCAGCACTTCGCTGCGCACCGCGTGGACCTTGAAGCTCAGCACCACCACGGCCGCAAAGCAGATCGCGAGGACGGCAGCCCAGCCGAGCGAACGGGCTTGAGTGCTGGTCATCATGCGGCGAGACTCCTCGGCAGCGCGCCGGTGCGGGTGGCATGGCGCAGGGTGGACGAACGGGCGCGCGGGTTGCGGTCAATCTCGGCCTCGGAAGGACGGATAGCCTTGGACACTTGCGCGAAGGTGGGGGGCGGCCCCGGGATTTCCCCGGGCAGGTGGCGCGAGACCGAGCGGCCCGCGCCGCTGGCAGCCTTGAAGAACTGCTTGACGATGCGGTCCTCGAGGCTGTGGAAGCTGACCACGGCGAGCACACCGCCTTCGCCCAGCAGCGCCTCGGCGGCGGCCAGCCCGGCTTCGAGCTCGCCCAACTCGTCGTTCACATGGATGCGCAAGGCCTGAAAAGTGCGGGTCGCGGGGTCCTTCTTGTCATGCGGCTTGTGGCCCAGCGCGCGGCGCACCAGGCGGGCAAGCTCGCCGGTCGTCGACAGCGGGCGCGCGGCGACAATCGCGCGCGCGACGCGGCGCGACTGGCGCTCTTCGCCGTAATTGTAGAGCACGTTGGCAATCGCTTCCTCATCGGCAGTGTTGAGGAAATCGGCGGCGCTCTCGCCCGCCTGGCTCATGCGCATGTCGAGCGGGCCGTCATGCATGAAGGCAAAGCCCCGCTCGCCCTGATCGAGCTGCATCGACGAAACGCCGATATCCATGACCACGGCATCGACCTGGGGCACGCCCATGCGCCGCATCTCGTGACACATCATCGAAAAGCGGTGGGGGTGCAGCGAAAGGCGGCCCTTGTAATGCGCCTCGAGGGCGGCACCTTGTTCGATGGCATAGGGATCGCGGTCGAAGGCATAGACCCGCGCGCCCGCCTCCAGCAGAGCGACGGAATAGCCGCCCGCGCCGAAGGTCGCATCGACGATGGTCATGCCGGGGCGCGGCGCGAGCGCGGCCACGACTTCATCGAGCAGCACGGGGATATGGGGCGCGGACTGGGTCATTCGCCGCCCCCCTTTTTCGCGCTCGCCATCAGGCGCGCGCAGGCAGCCTGCGCGCTCTTCCATTCGGGGCCCATCTGCTTCAGCTGTTCGGGCGCCCACACGAAGAAGAACCGCCCCGAGCCCTGAAAATAGAGCCCGCTTTCGACCTTGCCGAGATCGCGCAGATATTCGGGCATGACGAAGCGGCCGCTGTCGTCAAACGGCAGCTGCTCGAAGCCGAACAGCTGGGCGGCGCGCACGTCGCGGTCGAAATCGGCGTTCTTCATTTCGCGCGCCGCTGCGGCTTCCTCGTCAAGCTCGCTGTGGAGCTCCTCGATGCGCGACAGGCCGAAGCCCATGAGGCAATCATACTTGGCATGGGCGGACAGGCACAGCGTGCGGGCCCCGCCCGAGCTTTCCTTCACCGCCTTGCGGAAGGCCGGAGGAAGGACAAAGCGGCCCTTGTCGCCCGCAGGCGACCAGGCTTGGCCACTATATCCCAAAAAAGCAGACACGGGCCTGCGTTCCCCTCTAACCCCTTGCGGACGCAGCCTTCCGGCCTGCCCGCGCCAAAGACGCGCTCAATTCCCCCGGACATGCCTTCCCCGTCCCGGCCGCACGCATGCGAGCAGGTCGTCCGGCCCCCACCGGGCGGACGCGAGACATACGGGCATGTCTGATGGACCCCGGTCATATCGGGAGAGAGTTGGGGATGGAAGGGATTTTTCGGGGATTTTACGGGAAAAGTAGTTATCTTATTGATCTAACGTTCTTTTCTTTCACCCCTTAGGTCATTCGCCATAGTAGCTTCCCCCGCCAAACCCCTGATTTTCGCGGAACAAACCGTGGCCTTCCCGCAATTTCCCGCGCCCGCGCGATCGCGACTCCGGCCGCTCCCGCATTTTCCCCAATGCGCACCCATGCCGACTCATCCCAGCACCGCTGCGACCAGCGCGCGCAAAGTCGCCGCGCCCTCGCCCGCGAGTTCGGGATGCTCGAACAGGGCAGCGTCGGCGATCAGGGTCACCTCGCCCTTGCCGACCACGCACCGCGCCGCCGCGCCGCCTGCCAGCAAAGTGCAGGCGGCAGCGGCGGGATCGATTATGGCGACCTCTCCCGCCAGCACAAGCGGGAGCGCAGTCTCGACTAGCGCCTGCTCAGTGACGCCGTCGCCCTGCGCCTCGTCGAACCGCACCGCCAGCCCCCAGCGCGCCGCCACCGGCGGGATCAGCGCAGAATCCGCCGGACGGCGCGGATCGCCGAGCGGCAGGTCATATTCCCCCGTCAGCGCCGGATCGAGCGCCAGCAGCAACCGCCCTCCGCCGCGCACCCACGCATCGAGCGCGACATTGTCCGCTGGCGACAGCCCGCGCGGCTGGATCACCGCCAGCCGCGTCAGCCCCGCCAGCGGATCGGTCGCGGGGGCATCGGCGGTGAGGCCGGGGATCGGGGCGAGGCTGTCGAGCGGCTCGAGCACATAGGCCGCTTCGAGCGCGGTACGCTGCCACGGCGGCGGCGCGCGGCCGGACGCGATCTCCTCAACGCCTGCACCGAGCGGCCAGTAGAGCGGCAGGCTGGTCATCAGCCCGAGCTTTTCGCGCAGGCCTGCGCCTTCAGGCGCAGCAGATTGGGCGGGCACGCCGTCGCACCCGGCCGCCAGCAGCCCGAGCAGCGCGGCGGCGAGCGCGCTAGTTCTGCGGCGCGGCATTGCCCGCGGGGCGCTGGCCCGGAGCGGGCAGGTCGAGCGGCTTGACGCTGGGCGAAGGGCTCGGCTCGGCGGCGATGTCGGGCACCACGCCCGCATCGGCGAGCGGATTGGCCTGCGCGGGCGCGGCGCTCGGTTCGGTGGTGGGCGCGGCCTCGGGCACGGCGAGCTTGTCGTTGCGCTCGGCCTGACCGCCGATGATGCTGGCAAGGCCGACCAGCAGCACCATCGATCCGATCCCGAACACCCCCACCTGCAAACGCTGCATCGCCTCGGCCCGCACGGTCGAGGGCGGCGGCAGGTCGTCGGGCTCACCGGCCAGTTCGCCCGGCGCCAGGGCGGGCCGGAACAGGCTGCGCTGGTTCATCCGCCGCATCCGTTCACGCCACGACAGCCTGCTCATGCCGCAACCTCCTGCTTCAGCCAGCCGAAGGCCGGCAGGCCCTTGGAGGCGAGCCATTCGGGGTTGTAGAGGGTGGAGAGATAGCGGAAGCCGGTGTCGCACAGGATGGTGACGACCTGCGGATTAGGCCGCCCTTCCGCCACCAGTTCCTTGCCCAGCGCGACCGCGCCTGCGACATTGATGCCGGACGAGAGGCCGAGGCACAGCCCCTCTTCCTTGAGCAGCCGCGCGACCCATTCGAGGCCCTCTTCGTCGCTGATACGGTACTGCGTGTCGATCACCGCACCTTCGAGATTGGCGGTGATCCGCCCCTGCCCGATCCCTTCCGCGACTGAAGACCCCTCGGCCTTCAGCTCGCCGTGGGCATAGTAATTGTAGAGCGCCGCGCCGTGGGGGTCGGTCAGCGCGATGCGGATGTTCTCGTCGAAGGCCTTGAGGCCGAGCCCGACGCCCGCGATCGTCCCACCGGTGCCAGCGGCGCAGGTGAAGCCGTCGACCCGCCCGCCGAGCTGCTCCCAGATCTCCGGCGCGGTGCCCTCGATATGGGCGCGGCGGTTGGCGATGTTGTCGAACTGGTTGGCCCACACCGCGCCGGGCGTCTCCTGCGCGATGCGGCGAGAGGTGTGGACGAAATGCCCTGCGTCGGCGAACTTGGTCGGCGGCACCAGCACCAGCTCTGCGCCCAATGCCCGCAGCGTGTCCATCTTCTCTTTGGACTGGTTGTCGGGCATGACGATGATCGTCTTGTAGCCGCGCGCATTCGCCACCAGCGCGATGCCGATCCCGGTATTGCCGGCCGTCCCCTCGACCACCGTGCCGCCCGGCTTGAGCTCGCCGCTGCTTTCCGCATCGCGGATGATCCACAGCGCCGCGCGGTCCTTCACCGAGGAGCCCGGGTTGGCGAATTCGCACTTGCCGTAGATGTCGCAGCCCGCCGCTTCGCTGGGCCCGGCGAGGCGGACGATGGGGGTATTGCCGATCAGGGCGAGCGTGTCGCCGAAGGGACGGGTAATGTTCATGGGGCAAGAGTTAGGCGTTCGGGCTCCGGCCCGCAACGGCGAAGTCCTTCAGGTCAGCGCCAGCACCGCGTCGATCACCGTGCCTTCGGCGATCTTTTCGGCTTTGCGCACCATCGCTTTCACGGGCAGCAGCCAGCCGCCATGCGCCTTGGAGGGGAACAGCGAGGTGCGCCATGTCGTGCCGCCGATCGTCGCCTCGACATAGACCGAGCCCCAGGCGGCCGCGTTCACCGCCGAAGCGCGGATCGCGCTCGCGGTCTCGCCGTCGATGGTGAGGAAATACCACGCGGCCTTGGCGGGCTCGCCGTCCGCGCCGCGCCACAGCCACACGGGTCCGCGCACCGGCCACGGGCCAGCAGCTTGGCCCTCGGCCGCTACCCCCAGGTCGTCGCGCAGGAAACGGGCGAGGTCAGCGTCCACGGCCCGATCCTGCGCGCGGCCTGATCAATCTTCCGGGGCGATGGTGACGTGGAGGCCATCCAGATCCGCGGTGAAGGGGATCTGGCACGACAGGCGCGAGGTTTCCGCGCGGTGATCGGAGGACTCCAGCAGATCGTCCTCGTCCTCGCTCATCTTCGGCAGCTTGTCGGCGAAGGCCGGATCGACCACCACGTGGCAGGTCGCGCAGGAGCAGCACCCGCCGCACAGCGCCAGCAGCTCGTCGAACCCGTTGTCGCGGATCGCTTCCATCACGGTCAGGCCATCGCTGACCTCGATCTCGCTGGTGGCGCCGGCGCGGTTGGTGACGACCAGTCTGGGCATGGAACGGAATTCCTTTTCGGCTATTGGGCGCAAGAAGCTGCGCTGTGAGAGGCTCGAGGGCGCTGCTAAGGTAGTCTCGGCCGCAAGGCAAGATGAGGAAAGTGGCAGTGGGACTGACAGCGGAAAAATTGCGTGAGGACCTCGATGCCGTGGCGGCGCGCGAGCCGCGATTGGCGGCGGAACTGGCGCGGATCGGCTATCCCGAACCGCGCCTCAGGTCGCGCGGCTACAAGACGCTGCTGCGCACCATCGTCGGCCAGCAGGTCTCGGTCGCGGCCGCCGCCTCGATGTGGGGCAAGCTCGAGGCCGAGCTGGGCGCGGAGTTCACGCCCGCGTGCCTGCTGAAGCGCGACTTCGATGCCCTGCGCGCCTGCGGGTTGTCACGCCAGAAGCAGGGCTATGCGCGGTCCTTGTGCGAGCTTGTCGAGGCAGGCGAACTCGATTTCGAGGGGCTTCCGGCGGACGACGAGGAAGCCATCGAGCTCCTCACCCGCATCAAGGGCATCGGCCGCTGGTCGGCGGAGATTTATCTGCTGTTCGCAGAAGGTCGCCCCGACATCTGGCCCGCGGGCGACCTTGCGGTGCAGGAGGGGGTGAAGCGGCTGCTCGAGCTGGAAGAGCGCCCGGCGGAAAAGGCGACCCGCGCGCTGGCGGAAAGCTGGTCGCCGCAGCGCGGGGCGATGGCGATTTTTACGTGGCATTTTTACGCCAATCCGGCGCTTTAGCTTTCCGCCTTCCCGGGCTTGACCCGGGACCCCGCTTTCTTTGAAACGAGGCAGAGCAGAAGGTAGCGGGGCGCCGGACCACGTCCGGTGAGACGAAGTTGGGGAATTGGACAAGCCGCCTCTTGTAAAATGCCGCACTCTGCCTGCTGACAAGCCTGTCAGTCCGCTCTAGACGGGTTGCAAATAGCAATCGGGAAGAGGGAACCCCCATGGCACAACGCAGCATCTTCATCACCGGCGGCGGCTCCGGCATCGGGCGCGCCACCGCGCTGCATTTCGCGGCCAAGGGCTGGTTCGTCGGGGTCGCCGACATCAGCGAGGCCGGGATGGCCGAGACCCTCTCGCTGATCGCTGGCGAGGCCAAGTGGGCGGGCCGCCTCGACGTGCGCGACCGGGCGGCGTGGGACGAGGCGCTGACCGCCTTCGCCGCTGCCGCCGGAGGCCGGATCGACGCGATGGTCAACAATGCCGGGATCGGCACCGGAGGTCCGCTCGCCGAGCTTTCCAAGGACGAGATCGACGCCTGCCTCGACATTAATCTGCGCGGAGTGCTCTACGGCGCGCAGGCGGTCTATCCCTACCTCAAGGCGAGCGGCCCGGGATCGGCGCTGATCAATATCGCCAGCGCGGCGGGCCTCACCGGCGGCAGCGGGATGAGCGTCTATTCCGCCACCAAGTTCGGGGTGCGCGGGATCGCCGAGAGCCTCGATGCCGAATGGGCGCCCGACGGGATCACGGTCGCCTCGATCTGCCCGAGCTTCATCGACACCCCTCTGCTCGACGGTACCGGCAACCGCAACACCAACGAGAACATCCGCACCCGCGTCACCGCCGCCGGGCTCGAGATCACGCCGGTCGAGGACGTGGCCGCGACGATCTGGAACGCGGTCCACGGGCACGAGCTGCACTACCTCGTCGGCAAGACCGCGCGCAGCCTCGCCTTCGCCAAGCGCTGGATGCCGGGCAAGGTGCGCAAGCAGCAGCGCGCGGCGGGGCGGCAGGGCTTGCTGGGGAAGTAACGCCCCGGATTATTTGCTCAGGGGTTGAAAATTATCTCGCTGCCGCATCGGGTCTCCGGCTCGGCCAGACGCGTGCGGTATTCTTGATAAACCGACCCCATCCGCGCCGCACCGGTTTCGATTGTGGGGCGCGGGACGGTGAACTGCTCAATCACAGCCTGCTTTTGGTCGTAGAAGGTGACCGTCAGTTCCTCGGCGCCCTCGATCATCGCATGCACCTCGTCAGCCTTGAAGCGGGCAATGCCGTAAAACCCTTTGCTGCGCGACACTTCCTGAGGCGCAAGCACCCGCTCACCAGCGGCCAGCCGCGCCCATAACCTGCCGTTGGTCCGTCTGGTCTTGGGCGAGACGATGAAGGAATTGTTCGACCAGCGCGAGAATGCCCCCTCTTCCTCGAAATGGTACCGGTCGTGCTCGTCATAGATGTGGGAATAGATCGCGACGCTGGCCCGGTCTGGCAGCCAATGCGTCCAGCGCACGGAGTACCGGTCGGCGTTCCACAAATCGCTCGGCTCGCGCACTTCGACATCGCAGACCCGATCCACCTTTAGGTCCTGTGCCTGCACGGCAGAGCCGCCCAGCAGCAATAGCAGCACGAGCGCGGTGCGCTTCATTTCACACCAGCGCGTCGATCGCGGCGGCGAGCTTCGCGTCGCGCGCTGACAGCCCCCCGCTCTCCCCTGCATCATGGGTGGTGAGCGTCACCTCGACGCGGTTGTAGACGTTGAACCACTCGGGGTGGTGGTCCTGCGTCTCGGCCAGCAGGGCTACGCGGCTCATGAAGCCCCAGCTTTCCGAGAAATCCTTGAAGCGGAAGGTCCGCGCGATCGCCTTGCCCTCGCGCGCCAGCGTCCATTCCGGGTGCGCGGCGAGCAGCGCGGCAGCTTCGTCGGCAGTGAGTTCGGGGACGGACATGGGGGGCTCCGGCATGAGGGATCGCTTGTTTGCGCAAGGCCTTTTCCCTAACGCATGGCGCCAATGCAAGCGACCTTCTCCTTCCTCGCCGCCGAAAACCTCGCCTGCCGGCGCGGGGATCGGCTGCTGTTCCGCAAGCTCTCGTTCCGGCTGGAAGCGGGTGCGGCGTGCCATGTCACGGGGGCCAACGGCGCGGGCAAGACGACCCTGCTCCGCGCGCTGGCGGGGCTGACGACGCCCTATGCAGGCGAGGTGCAACGCAAAGGCGCGCTGGATTTGGTGGACGAGCGCACCGGGCTCGATCCCGATCTGCCCTTGGGCAAGGCGCTGGCGTTCTGGGCAAAGATCGACCTCGACAGCCCCATGATGTTTGACGCCTATTGCGAGCGGCTTGGCCTTAACAACCTGCTCGATGTGCCGATGCGCTACCTTTCGACCGGGCAGAAAAAGCGCGCGGCGCTCGCCCGGATGATGATCTGGGGCGCGGACATATGGCTGCTGGACGAGCCGCTCTCCGGCCTCGACACCGCCAGCCAGGCCCTCGTGAGCGAGCTCGTGCGCGAGCACTGCAGCTATTACGGCATCGCGCTGATCGCCTCGCACCAGCCGCTCGATGTGCCGGGGATGACGAGCTTTGCGATCGAGAATTTCGCGCCCTCCGACGCAGAGGAGGAAGAATGATCCTCGCCCTGCTCCGCCGCGATCTGGCGCAATTCTTCCCTTTCACCGGCAGCGGGGCGGCGCTGCCGACCGTGTTCTTCGTCGCCGTCGCGATGCTGTTTCCCTTCGCGGTCGGGCCCGACGCGAACCTGCTCGCCAAGACCGGCGGCGGGGTGGTGTGGATCGCGGCGCTGCTGGCGGCGATCCTGCCTTTGGAAAAGCTGGTGGCGCGGGACATTGCGCTCGGCTTCTTCGACCAGCTCAAGCTGCGCGGGGCTACGGAAGAGGCGATGATGGCGGTGCGCCTGCTCGCCCATTGGCTGAGCTTCGGCCCGCCGCTGCTGCTGGCGACCTTCCCGGCGGCCGCGCTGCTCAAGATCGAGGGTGAGAGCTTTTCCATACTCCTCCTCGGCCTGCTGGCGGGCACGCCGGGCCTTGCCGCCATCGGGTTGATGATCGCCGCGCTGACCGCGAGCTTGCGCGCAGGCGCGGCGCTTTCGGGGCTGCTGCTCATCCCGCTCGCCCTCCCGATCCTGATTTTCGGCGCGGGCGCGCTCGCCCGGGCGGATCCGGTGAGCCTCGGCTTCGTTGGAGCAATAAGCCTCGGGCTGGTGGCCATCGCGCCGTTTGCTGCCGGGGCCGCGATCCGCGCTGCCAGAGAAAACTAGTGAGAGCACCCGAGAGCCACACCCGCGGGCACCTGCTGATGGGACGCATCGCGATTGCGCTACTCGCCTTCACGCTGTTCGCCTTTACGCTGAAGGCGGTGGCGCATCCGCAGGTGCAGGCGCGCTATACCCCGCTGGTGGTGTTCCACGCCGGGAGCATGATCGCCTGGCTGATTTTGCTCGCGAGCCAGAGTTTCCTCGCGGCCAAATACCGCCTCGCCGCCCACCGCGCGACGGGGCGCGCCTCGATCGCCCTCGTCGCAGCGATGCTGGTTAGCGGCGGGGTGATCTCGTGGCGCATCGGGCTGGAGCTGGGGCGACCCGAGGTGACGGTGGTGAACCTTGCCGCCTTCGCGACCTTCATCCCGCTCTATTTCGCCGCAATCCACTTCGCCAGCCGCCGCGACATCGCCGCCCACCGGCAAGCGATGCTGATCGCGACGCTGGCACTGATGACCCCGGCCTATGCCCGCGTGGTGCAGGTCCTCGGCCTGCCCGATCCGCTCGCGATTGCAGTGCAGGTGCCGATCACGGTGCTAGTGTCGGCAGGCTATGACTGGGTGCTGCACGGGCGGGTGACGCGGCCGGTGCTGGCGATGCTGGGGTTTTCGGTCGGGCTGGTGGTGGTGATGAGCGCTGTCCTGGCGGTGTTGTTTTTGTGACCTGGGACAGCGGGGGCCCGGGGCAGACCCGGGGCGAGGAAGAAGGATAGTTCAATCCCCGTCCCCCGTCCCGGGCTTGACCCGGGACCCCGCTCACTTTTAACTCCCTCAATGGAAAGAGAAACCCGAGGCGGTTGGGTCTACATTATGACGAACCGCTATCGCGGGACGCTTTATGTCGGTTCAACGAGCGATCTGGCCGCACGTGTCTTCCAGCACCGCGAAGGACGCGGTTCGGAGTTCTGCGCCGAACATGGGCTGACCCGGCTGGTTTGGGCTGAAAGAGCGGACAGCATCGTCGACGCAAAGCACCATGAGAAACGCCTGAAGCGATGGCACCGGGATTGGAAAATCGCGCTGATCGAAAAGACCAATCCCAATCGGGATGACTTGTTCGATCAGCTGATCTGACAACCAATTCCCGCCCCGGGCTTGATTTGGGCAGCGATCTTCTTTCCGCCAGCAAGAAAGCTGGGTCCCGGGTCAAGCCCGGGACGGGGAGTTAGATATACGGCGGACAATCCCGCCCGGTCGGGCTCTTGGTGAAAATTTCGTTCCCCGTTTCGGTGATCGCGATCGAATGCTCGAACTGCGCGGAGAGCGATTTGTCGCGCGTCACCGCGGTCCAGCCGTCGCCCAGCACCTTGGCCCAGGGCTTGCCGAGGTTGATCATCGGCTCGATGGTGAAGAACATGCCCGGACGCAGCTCCGGTCCGGTGCCCGCGCGGGCGGCGTGGACGACTTCGGGGGCGTCGTGGAACAGCTTGCCGAGGCCGTGGCCGCAGAACTCGCGCACCACGCCGTAGCGGAACTGGTTCGCGTGCGCCTCGATCGCCGCGCCGATGTCGCCCAGCCGCGCGCCGGGCTTGGCAGCCTGGATGCCGAGCATCAGGCATTCATAGGTCACCTCGACCAGCTTCCTCGCCTTCAAGGACGGCTCGCCCGCATAGAACATGCGGCTCGTGTCGCCATGCCAGCCGTCGACCAGCGGGGTGACGTCGATGTTCAGAATGTCGCCATCCTTCAGCACCTTTTCGCCCGGAATCCCGTGGCAGATCACATGGTTGATCGAGATGCAGCTCGAATGCGCATAGCCGCGATAGCCCAGCGTTGCGGGGATCGCACCGGCATCGAGCATCATCCCGCGGATCGCATCGTCGAGCGCGCCGGTGGTCACCCCCGGCTTGACCATATCGGCCAGCGCATCGAGGATTTCGGCGGCGAGGCGCCCGGCTTTCCGCATCCCCTCGAACCCTTCAGGGGTGTGGAGCTTGATGGAGCCATCGCGGTAGACGGTCGTATCGCCGTCAACGAGTTGATAATCGTGCATGGCGCCTACATAGCGCGCCCGCGTCCGAAATGCTACTTCCCGAGCATGAAGGCCGCCCTGTAACGGGGCTTGACTGCGGCCAGCACCGCCGGGGTCACTGGCAGCGTCACCTCGTAGACCCCTTCGGCATAGGAGCCTGCCACATAGGGCGCGGCGATCAGCTGGATTCGGTCGAAGCTCTTTCCGTCGGACGATGAGGGCAGCACCACCAGATCGTCGACCGGCGGGCATGGGAAGATGCCGTCATCCTCGATCATGGCGCTTGCCTCCTCGCCCAGCCGCTCGGCGCGTTCCGCCTTCAGCGCAGCGCACCACCCCTCGCCCAGCGCGGTTTGCAGTGCCGCTTTGGAGAGGACCATCGTATTGGAATCAAACACTTTTCTAGCTTTCCGATCCCACACCAGCGCGTCAAATTCGGTGTTGCCATGCGCTCCGCCGCTGTAGACGTAGCGGCTGCCTTGCAGCACCAGTAAGCGCGGCGTGTCGGCGATCACAGACCAGTCGCGGGTCAGATCGCGGTTGCAGCCGAAGCAGCCCTCGGCATCGGCATAGGTAAGACCTTCGCGGAAGTCGTCCTTCTGCTCTGCGAGGCTTTCCGCGCGGTCGGCGGTGAAGCGGCGGACCAGCGCGGGGACGGCGGCGACCTCGGCGGGCCAGGTGTAGCTGAATTCGCGGACGACCTCGGACCCGGCCACGGTGCGCGTCTCGCTGTCGGTGAATATAACGGTGCCGGGCGGCGGCGCAGGCGGGGGCGCGGCTTCTTCCGCCTGCGCGGCGGCGGGCGCGGCGCTGGCGAGCGTGGCTGCCAGCAGCAGCGCGCCCGCAACCACTCGCCAATGTTTCATTTGGAACATTTCGCGAACATTTATCCACCCTCTCCCTCGCCCGGCCCGAATCTGCTGGTGACATCGGGGCGGGCGCGATTATGGAACGCGAATGCATGAAGCCAAAGCCCTGATCCGCCCTGACCGCGGCGAGCCCGCTGTCGCCATCCACCTCGTAAACAAGGATGGCTTCGAAGCCTTCGCCAAGGCGCTCTCGCCCGTCCAGCGCGCTGCCCTTGCCGCGCAGAAGTTCGAGGGCGGCGGCTATCAGACCGCGATCCTCCCCGATGGCGACGGGTGGCTAGCCGTCGGCGGCGTCGCGAACCCTGAGAGCCTGTCCGCGTGGTGCCTCGCCAAGCTCGCCGAGGAACTGCCCGAGGGGGTCTATCGGGTGGCAAACGCCGAGCCCGGCCCGGCAATGTTCGGCTGGATCACCGGCCAATACCGCTTCACCCGCTACAAAAGCGAGGACAACGCCGGGGGGCGGGGGGCGCAGGGCCCGCGCGTTCTGCTGACCGGGCAGGTCGGGCAGATTGAAGGCTATGCATCTGAAGCAGAAGCAGAATGTCTACTGCGCGACCTCGTCAACGCGCCGCCCGAGGACATGGGACCAGCCGCTCTGGAGGCCGAGTGCTCCGCCCTCGCCAAGGCGCACAAGGCCGAGCTTACCGTGGTGCGCGGCGACGCGCTCGAGCAGGACTATCCGATGGTCCACGCCGTCGGGCGCGCGGCGGCGCGGCATCATGCGCCGCGGCTGATGCACCTAACCTGGGGCGATCCGGCGCATCCGGTGCTGGCGGTGGTCGGCAAGGGGGTGTGCTTCGACAGCGGGGGGCTCGACATCAAGCCGGGCTCGGGCATGCGGCTGATGAAGAAAGACATGGGCGGCGCGGCCCATGCCATCGCGCTGGCGGGGCTGATCATGGGCGCGCGGCTGAAGGTGCGGCTGCATCTGCTGATCCCGGCGGTCGAGAACGCCATCTCCGGCAATGCCTTCCGCCCGGGCGATATCCTCAGGACGCGGAAGGGTCTGACGGTCGAGATCGACAACACCGATGCCGAAGGGCGCTTGATCCTTGGCGACGCGCTGACCCGCGCCTCGGAAGAGGAGCCCGATCTGATCGTCGACTTCGCCACGCTGACCGGCGCGGCGCGGGTGGCGCTCGGGCCTGATCTGCCTGCGCTGTTCGCCCGGCGTGACGAGACCGCCGAGGCCTTCCTCGCCGCGGGCCGCGCCAATGACGACGCGGCGTGGCGCTTGCCGCTGCACGAGGCCTACCGCGAATACCTCGCCTCCGACGTTGCCGACATGGCGAACTCGGCGCCCAATCCCTTTGCCGGGGCGAGCGTGGCGGGGCTGTTCCTCGACCGCTTTGTGGGAGCCAAGGAAGACGGAACCCCCATCGACTGGGTGCATTTCGACACCTTTGCCTGGACCCCCGCCCCCAAACCCGGCCGCGCGCGCGGCGGGCGCGGGCTGGGCCTGCGCGCCAGCTGGCACGCGATCCGCGCAAGATACGCCGCCTGAGCTTGCTCCAGAGCCGACTTGCCGCTAACGGGCCTGCCACGCTGGGCTTGGGGAGAGGCTACGGCGGCACCAGTATCGGGAAGCCAGATGAGCGGCGCGACGCGCAACCTTAGTGACTATGCCGTGCCGGCGGGCGTGCTGGGCCTCAAGGGCCCGGTCGAAAAGCCCGCGCCCGGCACGCTGCCCCTGCGCGGAGATCTTGCGCACATGGCGCTCGCAGGCACGCATCTGGCCGCGCATTACGTCATCCCCCATATCCACGCTGTCGGCGAGGCGGGCGCAGGTCTGCGGTTGAACCCGCGCGCCGATGCCGAGGTCTTCGCAACGCTCGCTCCCGGAAGCCGGTTCGAGCTGCTCGATGTGGCGGGCGAATGGGTGTGGGGCTGCCCCGGCCCGCAAGGCCCCGCCGGGTGGTGCCGGGCGAGCGACCTCGCTCCCGCAGACGACGCCTGAGCCGTGGCAATCCGGCTGTTCATCGACGGCGCGGCCGGGACGACCGGCCTCGAAATCCGCGAGCGGTTGCAGGGGCGTAGCGAGTTTGAATTGCTGGTGCTGGACGACGCCCAGCGCAAGGACGAGAGCGCCCGCCGCGATGCGCTCCATGCCGCCAACATCGCGATCCTGTGCCTACCGGACGAAGCCGCGAAGGAGGCGGTAAAGCTAGCCGAAGGCTCCGGCACACGCATCATCGACGCTTCCAGCGCGCACCGCGTGGCCGAGGGCTGGACCTATGGCTTTCCCGAGCTGATCGGGCATGAAGCCATCGCCAATGCCCGTTACGTGAGCAATCCCGGGTGTTACCCCACCGGCTTCCTCGCGCTGGTTGCTCCGCTGGTGCGCGCTGGCCTGCTGCCTGCTGACTTCCCCTACACTGTTAACGCGGTGAGCGGCTATTCGGGCGGCGGCAACGCGTTGATCGACCGCTTCGCGGCCGATCCCGATATCGCCTTCCGCGCCTATGGCCTCGCCATGGGTCACAAGCATCTGCCCGAGATGCAGGCCAATGCGGGGCTCGCCCATGCGCCGGTGTTCTCGCCCGCGGTCATCCCCGCGCATCGCGGCATGGTGGTCGACGTGCCATTGCCGCTCGCGGCGCTTCCCGACAGCCCGCGCGCCGAGGCGCTGCACGTAGCGCTTGCGGGTTTTTATGCCGGCAGCCCTTTCGTGACGCTCGCGCCCTTGGAGCCCGTTCCTGGCGAGTTGCTGCTGCTGAAGTCGGCCGCGCCGTGGGACGGCCTTGCGCTTCACGTCTGCCCTTCAGCCGACGGCTCGCAGGCCCGCTTGATCGCCCTCCTCGACAACCTCGGCAAGGGCGCATCGGGCGCCGCGATCCAGAACCTTAACATCATGTGCGGCTTGCCCGAGACTACGGGACTTCGCCTGTAACCGCGTCAAGCAATGCTTAAAATTTAGGCATGGTGCGATCAGATGCTGTGCACCATTGCGCAGCGCACCATAATGTTGCTAACCGCCCGTGATCGGCGAAAGACATCCGCTCCCTTGAGTCTTCAAGCGGCAAGGATCGTTCGCAGCCATCACCTAACAGCTTGGCACGGTTCTTGTTAAGAATCGGTCAGCATTCAAGCCAGGCGCGGACGGGCCAATCCGATGGGGACGACGTGAAAAAGATCGAAGCGATCATCAAGCCCTTCAAACTCGACGAGGTGAAGGAGGCGCTGCATGAAATCGGCGTGTCCGGGATCACCGTCACCGAAGCCAAGGGCTTCGGACGCCAGAAGGGCCATACCGAACTCTACCGCGGCGCCGAATATGTCGTCGACTTCCTGCCCAAGGTGAAGCTCGAAGTGGTCGTCGCCGACGATCAGGCCGAACGCGTGGTCGAGGCCATCGCGGCTGCCGCCCAGACGGGCCGCATCGGTGACGGCAAGATCTTCGTCACCGCGATCGAGAGCGCGCTGCGCATCCGCACCGGCGAAACCAACGACGACGCCATCTGATTTTCCACCCTCTCCTGCCCGCCAATCGCGGCGGGCCACACATAAACCGGAGGCAATACCGAAATGTCGAAAGCAAAAGACGTCCTGAAGAAGATCAAGGACGAGGAAATCGAGTGGGTCGATCTGCGCTTCACCGATCCCAAGGGCAAGTGGCAGCACCTCACCATGGTCGCCGGCGTGATGGGCGAAGATGAGCTCGAAGACGGTCTGATGTTCGACGGTTCGTCGATCGCCGGCTGGAAGGCGATCAACGAATCCGACATGATCCTGAAGCCCGATCTTTCGGAAGTCTGGCTCGATCCCTTCAGCGCCACCCCGATGCTGATCATCAACTGCGACATCGTCGAGCCTTCGACCGGTGACTGGTACAGCCGCGATCCGCGCACCACGGCCAAGCGCGCCGAGGCCTTCCTCAAGTCGACCGGCATCGGTGACACCGTCTATGTCGGTCCGGAAGCCGAGTTCTTCATGTTCGACGACGTGCGCTTCGAGGACGGCTATGCCGGCTCGGGCTTCTCGATCGACGATATCGAACTGCCGACCAACACCGCCAAGGAATACGAGCAGGGCAACATGGCCCACCGTCCGCGCGCCAAGGGCGGTTACTTCCCCGTCGCGCCGGTCGACTCTGCGGTCGACATCCGCGGCGAAATGGTCTCGACCATGCTTGAGATGGGCCTACCCTGCGACAAGCACCACCACGAAGTCGCCGCCGCTCAGCACGAGCTCGGCCTGACCTTCGGCACGCTGGTGCAGACCGCTGACCGCATGCAGATCTACAAGTATGTCGTGCACCAGGTCGCCCATGCCTATGGCAAGACCGCGACCTTCATGCCCAAGCCGATCAAGCAGGATAACGGCTCGGGGATGCACACCCACATCTCGATCTGGAAGGATGGCAAGCCGATGTTTGCCGGCAATGAATATGCCGGCCTGTCGGAAATGTGCCTCTATTTCATCGGCGGCGTGATCAAGCACGCCAAGGCGCTGAACGCCTTCACCAACCCGACCACCAACAGCTACAAGCGTCTGGTGCCGGGCTTCGAAGCGCCGGTGCTGCTGGCCTATTCGGCACGCAACCGTTCGGCTTCGTGCCGCATTCCCTACGGCAGCGGCGACAAGGCCAAGCGCGTGGAATTCCGCTTCCCCGATGCGATGGCCAACCCCTACCTGTGCTACTCGGCGCTGCTGATGGCGGGTCTCGACGGGATCGAGAACAAGATCCACCCCGGCGAGGCGATGGACAAGAACCTCTACGATCTGCCGCCGGCCGAACTCGCCGAAGTGCCGACCGTGTGCGGTTCGCTCCGCGAAGCGCTCGACAGCCTGGCCGCCGACCACGAGTTCCTGCTCAAGGGCGACGTGTTCACCAAGGACCAGATCGAAGCCTATGCCGAGCTGAAGTGGGAAGAGGTGATCCGCACCGAAACCACTCCGTGCCCGGTCGAATTCGACATGTACTACTCGATGTAATCGCTGGCATGGCCGGGCGTCTGCGGTGTCCGGCCAGCCGCTCTGGCATCCAGCAAGAAGGCCCGGGAGACCCCCGGGCCTTTTTTGTTGGGGTCTTCAAGGCGGCGTTGTCATCCCCGAAGCGGTACGACGGCACTGCGATCCGCAGGATGAATGTCGGATACCCGCAATTCCTTGCTAGGCGCTGACACATTTGTGCAACAGTGAGATACATTTGCAGACACACTCGCAAAGCCCAATTGTCGGAACCGCTTGAGCGGTCCTAGGATGCGGCCAGCCGGTCGATCCCGCGACCGAAATCCATTGGAGAGAACGCCCATGAAGTCGTTGTCAGCCCCGCGCCGCCAGTTCCTGGCGGGCTCGGCCCTAGCCGCACTTGCGATCGCCGCTGTTGCCACCCCTGCCCACGCCATCGTTCCCAATGAGACCACCAATTCCAACGCGATCGTCGACACCGATGACGAATTTCGCGGCGTCGGCATGTTCTTCCGCGCCGACGGCTTCATTTGCACCGGCACGCTGATCAACCCGCGCACCGTCATCTTCGCCGCGCACTGCGTCAACGACGTGCCGGAAGAGGCCTACAACGCCGACGGCATCCCGGCCGCCTTCTCGTTCAACGTCAACGCGCTGCCCGGTTTCCAGAACTGGTTCGCCAACAATTTCCAGTCGAACCCGAACCTTGCGGTCTACAACATCAGCCGCGTGTTCTATGATCAGCGCTCGCTGGAGGACATCGGCGGGCTCGGCTTCATTCAGGCCGACATCGCGCTCGCCGCGCTCGACACTCCGGCGGTCGGCATTCCGACCTGGGCGCTGCTGTTCAGCACCCTGCCTGCGCCCGAGAGCATCGATCCGGTGACCGGCACGGGCTACCACGTCAATCTCGTCGGCTACGGCCGGACGGGCAACGCCACGCAGGGCCCGCTCGGCGGTGCCGACTTCCGCCGCCGCGCGGCCGAGAACATGCTCGGCGGGTTCTTCTCGCTCGATGACCAGGACAATGTCCTGTTCGGCCCCGGGCCCGATGCGTTCCCGAACAACCTCTACCAGTTCGACTTCGATTCGCAGAACCGCGTGCCGTTCCGCGACATCAACGTCCACCGCGACGACGCCCTGCCCAACGAAGGCACCACCGCTGGCGGGGACTCGGGCGGTCCGCTGATCCTCGATGCGGCGAACAACACCCTCTCGAACGAGGATCTGGTGATCGGCGTGCTGTCGGGCGGTTCGCGCTTCTTCGGCAGCCAGCCGTTCAGCTCGATCGGCACCACCAGCTTCTACCAGCCGCTCTCGCTCTACTGGCAGTATATCGCCGCCACCAACCCCTACCGCTATGTCGGCACGGTCGCTGGCAACGGCAACTGGGAAGACCCGACCCGCTGGGTGACGCTGCTCGATCCCGGTTACCGCGTGATCAATGAACAGGGTCAGGTGGTGAACGGCTTGCCGACCACGCCGGAACTCGGCCCGGACGGCAGGGACGGCGATTTCGGCCAGATCTGCGCCGAATTCGAAGATGTGGGTGACGGCTGCATCGACACGGCGACCGGCGATTTCATCGACACCGGCCCGCCGCAGGAGCCCGGTCGCGGCGTCTCCAACGGCCGCGAGCAGGTCTCGCTCGAGGCGATCGGCGGCGAAGGGGCGACCTTCAACCTCGCCGCTGTCGCCAACGGCGAAGGCACCGCGACCACCACAACCACCACGACCGGCCCGCGTGAAGCGCTGGTCTCGGAAGTCGCTGCGCAGGCGGAAGGGGCCACCCTGCCCGCACCGACCCTCGCCAACGGCCTGCCGGGCGCGACGGGCTTCGTCGCCAACAACGTCGATGCGGTGACCACCGAGACGACCCGCGTCGATCCGCGCTACTATGACGTGACCCTGAGCCAGACCGGCACCACCACGCTGAGCAGCGAAGTGACCATCGACAAGCTGACCGTGCGCGGGGCCGCCGGCCTCACCGTGGCCGCTACGGGCGACCTCACCTCGCTGATCGACATCAACCAGTTCGGCGGTGTCGTGAACGTCAACGGCAACCTCACCTCGGTGGGCGACTACACGCTGTTCGCCGGGATGCTGAGCGGCACCGGCACGGTCACCACGCCGTTCCTGACCAGCGTCACCGGGGTGTTCTCGCCCGCGACGATGGGCACCACCGGCACCCTGTCGATCGACGGCAGCCTGGTGATGTCCTCGGGCTCGACCTTCCTCGTCGATCTCGGCACCGGCACCGCCTCCGATCGCCTCGCGGTCACCGGCGTGGCAAATGTCGGCGGCATCGTGAGCATCGGCACCGGCGTGACCCAGCGGGTCAACGGCCAGGGCCAGCGCTACACCATCCTCACCGCAGCAGAAGGCGTCACCGGCACCTTCACCTCGCGCGCGCTCTCGCCGATCCTGAGCCAGAACTTCATCTATCAGGCGAACGCGGTCCTCATGGAGGTCAACGCGGCGAGCTACAGCACCGTCATCAACGCCAATGATCCGGTGCAGGTCGCCTATGCCCGACTGTTCGACCAGAACCGTTCGAACGGCGCGCTGAGCACGCTCTACGCGCTCGACTTCGCCTCGACCGACACGATCCGCGGCACCTTCCAGCAGCTCGCGCCGGTCAACGAACAGGCGGTGCGCTCGCTTTCGGCGCAGTCGATCAACCTGCTGCAGAACCTCAACGATGCGCGCCTGCGCGAATCGAACCGGGACGGCGCCGGCGGCAAGATCGCCGTCACCGGTCGCCCGCTCGATCTGGCGCAGGCGGGCCTTGCCCCGGGCCTGCAGTCGCTCGGCGGCGGTGCCCTGATGGCGGCGCAGGAAGGCGCGGGCGAGACCGAGATGGTCGAGGCGGATCTGCCGGACAATGTCGCGGTGTTCCTCTCGGGCGGCTATATCTCGGGTGATGCGGTCTCGCTCCCGGGCTACACCGCCGGAACCCAGGTCGCCGGGCAGTTCCTCGCCGACACCACCGACTATTCGGGCTGGTACCTGTCGGGCGGCATGGAGTTCTTCCTCGGTGACAACACGATGGTGGGCATCGCGGGTCACTACGTCACGCTCGACGCCGATGTGCCGCTGAACCAGCAGGTCCAGAACGACACCTATGGTGCCTCGCTCTACATGCGGCAGGACTTCGACAGCGGTCTGGTGATCGACGGCCAGGTCACGCTCGCCAGCATCGGCTTCGACACGAGCCGGACGGTGAACTTCCTCAACACCCCGCAGACGCTCGAATCGGCCTCGGACAACCTGCTGTTCACGGGCGCGCTCGGGGTCTCCTACGACCTCGAGACCTCGCTGGGCACGATCTCGCCGGGGATCGAGGCGCGCTATGCTAGCATCGACTTCGAGCGCACCCAGGAAACCGGCGGCACGCTGGCGCTCAGCTTCGACCGCCAGGCCTACAAGAGCACGCAGCTGCGCGGCGGGTTCGACTGGGAGAAGCAGGGCAAGTCGGTGACCTTCAACGCCAATGCCCAGATCGTGCGCGAGCTCGAGCAGGGTCCGAGCGTTCTGGGTGCGAACTTCGTCGCAGGCACCGGGGCAGGCGTGTCCTTCGCGCTCGGCGCCAACGACCGCACCTGGGGCGAAGTGGGCATCAGCGCCACGATCGATGCAGGGGCGCTTGATCTCGGCATGGCGCTCGATTCGACCGTCGCCCGCAGCGATGCCAATGCTCAGGTGATCCGCGGCACCGCGACCTATCGCTTCTGATCACCGGCTCCGGCCAGAATAAAAAACGGGGCGCCCGCCAGCCGGCGGGCGCCCCTTTTCTTTGCGCCTTGCGGGCTCGCTCAGCGCGGCGCCAGCATCCCGCGCCGCCCGGTGGCGACGAAGCTCGCCACCAGCACCAGCACGTGGAACAGCGTGAGCAGATCGAGCGGTGCAGGGGCCGCAGCGTAGCCGAGGTGCGCGAGCATCGCCCACAGGCCGACCACCACCAGCACCATGGCGTAGCCGACCGCGCTCGCTTCAAGGTTGACCGCACGCATCAGCTCGTCGCACTGGCGATAGATCACCACCGACATGCCGACGCTGGTCACCATGCCGCCCGCGCCCAGCATCAGCGCCAAGGCCTGCGGCACAGGGCCCTCGGGAGCCGCCAGCGCGAGGGCGATGAGGCTCAACCCGTTCAGCACCATTCCGGCGCCCGACCAGGTCAGCACCTTCTTCTGCTCGCGCAATTCGTCGGCATCCTCGACATTGAGGAACCGCGCGCCGACCTTGGGGCTCGCCGTGCCGAGCCCGACACCGAGGCCGATGACGATGTAGAGCACCCCCACCAGTGCCGCGATGGTGGCGGACTTGCCGAGCCCGCCGATCGCGGGACTGTCGATGAACTGCAAAGCCGCCATCGATGCGGCAAAGCCCACCACCCCGCCAAGCAAGGCGGGGATCAGCATCTTCTTCACCCATTTCGGGGTTTCGGGGCGCTCGCTATCAGGGAATTTTTCGTCGGTCATCATTCTACAGGCTCCCAGTGATCGATGAACAGATCCGGCACCGCCACCCCGAACAGGCGCGCCATGCGCAGCGCCAGGGGGAGCGAGGGATCGTATTTGTCGGTCTCGACCGCATTGATCGTCTGCCGCGACACGCCGAGCCGCCGGGCAAGCTCGCCCTGGCTCCAACCCTGCTCATCGCGGTATTGTTTCAGACGGTTTTCCACGTTCGCTTCCGACTTCAAGTTGTTGATCTGCCTTTCGGCCCCGGGGTGGGTCGCGATCCGAATCGCCCCGCTGCCTGACAAGACCTCTTTACAGACAAGAACTCTTGTCAGTCAAGAGCTCTTGTCACCCCTTCCTGCACGCGTCTGCACGAAACCATTTTCCTACTCGCGCAAAACGTGCTGAATCGCTGGGCCTCACGCATCACAGGAGGCCTCCATGCTCACTCCGCACTCGACCAAGCTGCTCGCGCTGATGCGGCGGCTTGCCGCCCTGCCTGCCGTTCCGCGCGCGCCCTCCACCCGCAATGTCGGCGCGGCGGGCGTCGCCTTGATCAAGCGCTTCGAGGGCTGCGCGCGGCTGCGCGGCGACGGGACGGTCGAGGCCTATCCCGACCCCGGCACGGGCGGCGAGCCCTGGACCATCGGCTGGGGCGCCACCGGCCGCGATGACTTCAACGGCGCGCGCATCGGCCCCGGCACGCGCTGGACGCAGGCGCAGTGCGATGCTCGCCTTGCCGCAGACCTCGTTCGCTATGCCGCCGACGTCGCCGCGGTGATCGGGCCTGCGCTGACCACACAGAGCCAGTTCGATGCGATGGTCAGCTTCCACTACAACACCGGCGCGATCCGCACCGCGACGCTGACCAAGAAGCACATCGCGGGCGACTACGCGGGCGCCGCGCACGAATTCTCGCGCTGGACGCGCGCGGGTGGGCGGGTGTTGCAGGGCCTCGTGCGCCGCCGCGCAGCGGAGGCGGAACTCTATACCAGCGATAGTGGCTAGCGCCGTCCATCGGCGGCGCAGCCGCCGCAAGGCCGAACGGCCGCCCGCAGCGATGCGGCCGTCAGGCCGCGTGAGCGAGGATTTCGCGCGCCGGAGGCGTGCGGAAACAAAGAGTCCTCAATAATCCCGGCTAACCTGCACCAGCACCGAATCGCGCCCGATAGTCGACACCGTGCCGAGCAGCGCCAGCCAGCTGGTGATGCGGTATTCGACCTGGGTCGCGCTGTAGCCGCGGCCATCGGTGATCAGTTCGACATAGATCTGGCGGGTGATGTTCTTGCCGATCGCGATCCCGGTCTGCCGCCCGGTCAGCGGGTCGGCGCTGACGATGCGCAGCTGGTCGAGCCCGATCGTGCGTCGCAGGCTCCCGATCGGATCGAGGCCCCCGCCCCCGCCCTGCAGCGCCGCCAGCGCCGCCGCCAGCTGCACCGCGTCGGTCGCCGAGAGTGACGTGACCGATCCGCCGAACAGCAGCCGCGCGAGAATCTCCTCCTCGGGCAGCGAGGGATCGCTCGAAAAGGCGATGCTCGGCGCCTGCGCGTTGCCGGTGATCGCGATATCGACATTGGTCCCGTTCTTGGCGGTCTCGGCGAGGATATCGAGCCGCGGGTTGATCGGCTCGTTGACGTCGAACAGGATCCGCCCGCGGGTGAGGTCGAAGCGGGTGCCGGCGAAGGTGTAGTCGCCGCGCACCAGCCGCGCGGTGCCGCCGATGCGCGGATCGGCGACCGTGCCGCGCAGCGCGATATCGATGCCCCACTCGCTGTCGAGCCCCAGCCCTTCGACCGCGACTCGCCCCGGGGCCGAGGCGTTGACGAGATAGCGCCACGTCGCATCGCGGCCCGAGGCCTGGGCACGCCCACGCCCGTCCTCGCCATTGATCTCGCGCGTGGCGATACGCGGCAGGGCGCGGTCCTCGGCGGCGTTGCCCAGCGCCCAGCTTGCACGGTCGACCGTGACGCGCCCGGCAATCGTGCCGCCGATGCCGTTGGAGATGATCCGCAAGGGGCCGGTGATGGTCGCCTCGAGCCCGTCGGCGTCGAGCAGCCGCGCATTCCTCACTGCCGCGCGCAGATCGAGCACCGGCCCGCGCGCTCGGCTCATCTGCGCAAGGTCAACCGTGCCGCTGCCGCTGACCGTGCCGCCGCCCCCGGTCTGCCCGGCAAAGCTCGCCAGTTCGAGCCGCGATCCGGCGAACCTCCCCCGCGCCTTCACCGCGGTGATGCGGGTGCCGGTGAGCGCGCTCTGCACCGTCAGATTATCGCTCGCAAGATTGCCGGTGATGCGCGGATCGGCGAGCGTGCCGGTCGCGCGCGCGTCGATCCGTACCGGGCCGGCAAGGTCGAAGGCCTCGACCGCGGCGAGGCGCCACAGCGTCTCGGCCGCCCCGTCGAAGACCAGCCGCGCGCCGAGGCGTCCGCGCATCACGCGGTCGCCGAGCGCGCCGTCAGGGGCAAGGCCGAGCACCGCGAGCGAGACGTCGCCGCGCCGCTCCTCGCCCTCGAACAGGCGCGCCGCGGCGGTCAGGCGGTCGGCGCAGAGGTCAACCACGCCGAACACGTTCACGGGCTTGGACGAGAGCACCAGCCCCGCCCGGCTGAAGCGCTCGATCCGCCCGCGCGCGCGCGCCGTCGGTGCCTCGCGGCCCGCTTGGCGATAGTCGATGATCCCGGTCAGCCGCCCACCAAGGCCAAGGTCCGCGCCCGCCAGATCGAGCAGCCGCAGCGGCATCTTCGAAAGCTGGAGGTTGAGCACCGTGGAACCGCCGCCGAAGCTGCCCTCGGCGATGGCGAAACCGCCGCCGAAGCCGATCTGGGTCGGCGCGAGGCTCCAGCCGCCGCTCTCCTGCGACGTCAGCACCGCGCGGCGCGGCATGGTGATTTCGGCATTGCCATATTGCCCGCGCGCGGCCGCCGCGATCTGGTTCGGCGCAACATTGGCGTCGAAATTGAGCGCGAAGCGGTCCGCGCGCCGCCCCGAGACTTGCCCCGTGACCTTGCCCCGCCCGTTGGCGACCGCCGCCTTGGCAGTGAGGTTGGCAAGGTAGAGCCCGCCATATTCGAAACCGCTCGCGATGATGTCGGCATCGACGGTGGCGCTGCCATCGGCATAGCGCCCGGTCGCGTCGATATCGGCCCGCGCGATGGTGATCGGCGTCGCCCCGCCGAAGCTCGCATTGCGCGCAGCGAGATCGACCGCGAACCCGATCGCGCCCCCACCTTGCGGCCGGAAAGCGAGCGTGCCGTTCACCCCGCCGCCCGCCAGACTGAGGTCGCCCGAGACGCCTTCCTCGAGCAGCAGGACCTCGCCCGTCACGTTGGTGCGGTAGACGTTGAGCCGGTTGATCGCGACACGGGTCGGCGCATTCTCGGGCAGGAACAGCTCGAGCGCGCCGTCGAATTCACCGAGTGTCGATTGGCCGGAAACATCGAGGCCGAAGCCCTCCTCGCTGGGCGCGAGCGCGATGCGGACATCCTTCAGCCCCGCCGCCGGATAGGGATCGGCGAGCACCAGCACGCCGCGCGGGCCGTCGCCTGCGATCTCGGCATCGAAGCGGAACGGCCCGTATTGCGCCTGCCGCCCGCTGCCGGCGAGCACGGTGCGGGTCACCCCGCCGCCGGTCACCACCTTGCTGTCGAGCCGCGCGGTCAGACGCGGCGCGGTGACGGTGGTGTTGCGGAAGATGATCGGCTGGCCCGCCCCCATGCCAAGCTCGCCCTTGAAGCGCACCTGTGGCCCTGCGAGGTTGACGATGGTGGCGTTGCCGATCCGGCTCAGCACGCCTGCAAGATTGGCGCGCAGGCTCCACGGCACGGCGGGGCCGAATTTGGCGAGAATCTTGGCGTTGGCGGTCACCTCGCCCGCGCCTTCGACACGCAGGCGGCTGGCGGTCACTGGCCCGGCGATGGCATAGGCGCCCGCGGGGATATCGCCCTGCAGGCTGAGCTCGGCGTCCAGCCCGGGAAAGGCGATCTCGGTTCGGTCGGCAGCGAGTGCGCCCTTGGCGAAATCATAGGTCAGCAGGCCGCTCGCGCGCCCCTTCACCAGCCGCGGATCGGCCTGGGCGATGCCGGTCGTCACGGCTTGCGCGGTGAGAGCGAGCGGCAGGCTCAGCACCGATCCCTCGAGCCGCGCGCTGCCCTCCTGCGCAAGGCCGGTCGCCGTCACGCCCGAGGAAAGCAGCCGCGCGACAGCGATCTCGTGCTTGATGCCGAGGTCGTCGAACGCCCCTGTCAGGCTGGCAACGAGCGTCCCGCCCTCGATCCGCAGGTTCTGCCCGAACAGATCGGGATTGCGCAGCGCAAGCCGCACCCGCGCGCCATCGACCACCTTGTCGGCAAGGTCAGCCCCGCCGCTGACCCGCGCATCGAGACCGTCCGAGACCGCGGCGGCGCGGCCCTCGATCACGCTGTCCACGAGCGTGAAGCTGGCGGCAAGCGCGGTGGTCTCGCCCAGCGCGCGGCCGATCAGAGTTTCGGACCCGAACAGGCTGCGCCATTCGCCCAGCACGCCGTAGCGGCCCGCGTCATTGGTAATGCGGAAGGCGGCGACCCGCTGGTCATCGGTGCCGATCGCCCGCGCCACCGCCGCGCCGCGCCAGCGCTTCCATGTGCCATCGCCGACAATCCGCGCCGAATAGCCCCGCTCGAGCTTCGCCAGCCCAGCCAGCACCCCGCCCGCCGGGGCGAGCGCATCGCCCGAAAGATCGAACCGGTCGCCATCGGGCTCGGCATCGAGCAGCAGCGCGAAGCGGTCCTGCGCCCCCAACCGCGCATTCGCGTCGATCAGCGCGCGGCCTTCGCGGATATCGACCCTGGCGGTGAGGTTCGCCCGCTCGTCACGCGGCGTGGCGAGGCCCTTGGCGATGGTCAGGTCCTCGATCACCAGCTTGTCGATGCGGATGTCGAAATTGGGCAGCAGCGGGGCATCGGGATCGCCGGGGAGCAACTCCGGCAGCCGCGCGAGCCGCCCGCGCCGCGCCGTGACCTCGCGGATGTCGAGCCCGCTCCACAGCCACTTCAGCGGCCGCCAGTCGAGCTGCACTTCGGGGATGGTGAGGAAGGCGCCCTTGGGATCGCTCACCGTCACTTGCCGCAGCACCGCCTGCCCATAAATATCGCCTTCGATCCGCCCGACGGTGAAGCGCAGACCCGAAGCGGGCGCGGCCGCCGCAATCTGGTCGGCGATGAAGCGCTTGCCGATCGGGGTGGCAAAGAACAGCGCGGCCAGCAGGAAGGGGGCGAGCAGCAGGCCCAGCGCCCAGCCCGCGCGCTTGCTCCAGCGGCGTCCACGCGAAGCCTTGCGCGGCGGCGTCGCTGCGCCGGTCTCCACCCCCACCTCCGCCATCAGAACGCCTGCCCCAGGCTGACATAGACCACCACCGGGCTATCGAATTCGGTCTTGTTGAGCGGGGCGGCGACATCGACGCGGATCGGGCCGAAGGTGGTCTTGTAGCGGATGCCGATGCCGGCGCCCCAGCGGATGTCGCCGAAGGTCGGGCTCGAGCCGCGGCTCACCGAACCGGCATCGACAAAGGGCACGACCTCGATCGCGCCCGCGAACAGCGGGGTCGGGATGCGCGCTTCGGCGGAGAATTCGACCAGCGAGGCACCGCCAGTGGGATTGCCGAGCGTGTCGCGCGGGCCGACGCCCTGGAACCCGTAGCCGCGCACCGAGGCCCCGCCGCCGCCATAAAGCCGGCGCGAGGGCGCGATGTCATCGATTCCCGCGCCCTGGATCGTCGCCGCGCGCACGCGGCCTGCGAGCACCAGATCGCCCAGCGACTGATAGTAGCTCGCATCGCCCTGCGCGCGCAGGTAGAAGCTTTGCGCCCCGCCCTGCCGCGAGACCTCGGGGGCGAGGAACAGGGTCGCGCGCCAGCCCTCGCTCGGGTCGAGCAGATCGTCGCTCTCGTCGAGGGTCACGCTGCCGAACAGCCCGCCGATCAGATAGGCCTGACGCGGCACCTCGAAACCGGGCGCGGTGCGGATATTGCGGTTGCGCTCGTCGGTGTAGATCACCTCGCCGCCGATCTGCCAGCTGACCGGCTTCTGGAACAGGATGTTCGAGACCTTCTCGAAGGTCGCGCGCACCCCGCCCCCGCGCGAATCCACCGCCTGGGTGGTGATGTCGCTGGCAAACAGGTCAACGGTCAGCACCTGATCGCGGCCGAGGAAGTTGTTGCGGCGCACGCCGACACTGCCGAGCATCTCGCGCGTGCCGAGGATGCCGCGCAGCCGCAGCGTGCCTTCGGGCGGGAACATGTTGCGGTGCTCCCAGCGCCCCTCGAGCTTGAAGCCGTCCTCGGTGCCGTAACCGATCGCGCCCGCGATGGTGCGCAAGGGTGCCCGCTCCATTGCGACGTCGAGCGCGACCTCGCCCGGCTGGCCCGCGGTGGGCGCGCGGGTCTCGCGCGGGGTGACGGTGACGCTCGAGACGAGGCCGGTGGCGATGATCGCGCGGCGCAGATCCGTCTCGAGACTCTGCTGGAAGGTGTCGTCCGCATCGAAGCGGGCGATGCGCGCAAGGTGCCTGCCCGAGAGGAAGCGCGGATCATTGCTGACCACCTCGCCGAACACATATTTGCCCCCCGGCCGCGTGGCGAGGGTGAGATCGCCTTCGACGCGCGCGTGGTCGATCAGCAGCTGCGGCTCTTCGACCTTGGCGAAGGGATAGCCGCTTTCGCCGAGCGCGACGCGCAGTTCCAGCTCGCGCTCGATGATGCGGTCGGTATAGAGCGGGTCGCCCGTTTTGATTCCGAAGACCTCGATCAACCGGCTGGCATCGGGCTCGGGGAGCGCAGGGAGTTCGCCAAGGTCGATCCGCCCGAAGCGATAACGCGGCCCCGGCAGGATGTCGAAGCGCACGCTCGGCTCGCGCGATGCGGCCTCGGCCGCCTCCTCGCCCGCGGATTCGTTCGCTTCGCCCGCGCGCCGACCGCCCGAAAGCTGGCGCACCACCTCGCCATCGTAATAGCCATAGGTGCGCAGGATATCGCCGAGCAGCTCGGCATCGGCGCGCGCGCGGGCGGCGACCTGCGGGGCGGCCTCGACCCCGTCATCGAGCTCGCGCAAGGTCGACAATTCGCGGAACCGGCCGACGAATTCGTCCTTCTCGGGGAAGGCCTCCGGGTCGGCGGGGAGCGCGAGCACCAGCGTCGCGTTGACCCGCGTCTCGGCCAGTTCGGGCGCGGCGGCGAGCACGGGCGCATCGATGCTGGCCAGCGCCTCGAGCTCGGGATCGGGCGGGAGCGGCTGGGGATCGGGGATCGCGAGTTCGGCGAGCGCGGCCTCGCCCTCGGGCAGCGGCGCGCCGTCGGCTGCGGCTTCCAGTCCGGCGAAGGCAGCATCGAAGGCAGGATCGGGAGCCGAAGCCAGCGGGTCGAGCGAGTCGGCAGGTCCGGCCACCGCCGCCGGGTTGGCCACGCCGCCGGCTGCCCAGCCCTCGGGATCGGCAAGCGCTGCTTCGGGGATCAGCGCGTCGAGCGAATCCGGGACCGGTTCGGGCTCGGGTGGGGAAGCAGGCAAAGGCGGCTGCGTAGCGGCCTCGACTGCGCCCTCATCCTTATCTCTGTCTGCCTCCTGCGCCGCTGGCTGCGAGCCAAGCACAGCCGCCGCCACCGGCGCGGCGTTCAGCGCCAGTGCGGTGTGACCCAATCCTGCGGCAATGGCGAGACCGAGCGTGAGACGCTTAGCCGTCTCAGATCGCGGGGAACTTGACAGGCTGGCCATCCTTGCCCCGCGCACCAGCAAGGCTTTCCTCCTGCGGCCGGCGCGGCGCTGTCGCTGCGGCGATCAGGCGATGCTGCTCGCCCTCTTCCATCAGCTGCCAGCCTTCACGCGTCAAACGCTCGAGCGGGCGATAGCGAACCTTGTACTGCATGCGCGGCGAGCCCTCGACCCAATATCCGAGATAGACATAGGGCAATGCCTCAGCCGCAGCGCGGCGGATATGATCGAGGATAATAAAATTGCCGAGGCCAGCGCGTTCGGGATGATCGGGTTCGTAGAAGGAGTAGATCATCGACAGCCCGTCACCCTGCCGGTCGGTCAGGCAGGCCCCGACGAGGCGCCCCGGCTTGCCGTTCGGCCCGGGCTCGCGATATTCGGTGACGACGCTCGAAACCGGGGTGTGCTCGATCATGTCGGCATAATCGAGCTCGTCCATCGCCGACATCCCGCCATCGGGGTGACGCTGGCCGAGATAGCGAGCGAGGAGTTCAAACTGCTCGTCGGTCGCCCAGGGGCGGCATTCGGTGACGATCAGGTCGCTGTTGCGCTTGAGGTCGCGCTTCTGGGTGCCCGAGGGGCGGAACTTGCCCGCCACCACCCGCACCGACACGCAGGCCTGGCAATCGAGGCAGGAGGGGCGATAGGCGACCGTCTGACTGCGGCGGAAACCGATCCGGCCCAATGCTTCGTTGAGCTGGTCGGCATGGGGACCCTTCAGCTCGGTGAACACTTTGCGCTCGCTCCGGCCCGGCAGATAGGGGCACGGCGCGGGGCTCGTCACGAAGAAACGGGGAAAGCGGATCGGTGCCGTCACGGGTGGGGCCTGTCCTTCGTGCGCCTGAGAAGACGGGTGAATCGCGGAGTGAGCTAAAGTGTTAAGAAAATCTTATGCCCACACCTTTGCTCCGGTAAAAGTCCCTTAACCATCAAAATATCGCGAAAACGACATGGGTATGCGGACAGCAGCGGCAAACCGCGCCCGCAATGGTGCAAACCGGGACAATCGCCCGGAATGACTTCACCAAAACTGCTTGGAAATCAGCCGAGTTCGACCAGCTGCACCGAATAGCCGTTGGCGCGCAGGCCCTCGACCAACCGCTCGACCTGCTCGGCATCGCGCGCCTCGCATTCGATATCGGTGATCAGGCCCTTGGCCGGCAGCGTGGTGAAGATGCGCTGGTGATAGATCTCGATGATATTGACGTTGTGCTCGTCGAACAGGCGCATCACCCGGAACAAAGCGCCGGGGCGGTCCTGAAGCGTGATGCGCAGGCGCGCAAGGCGGCCCTGACGGGCGAGATCGCGCAGCAGCACATTGGCGAGCAGCCGCGTGTCGATATTCCCGCCGCACAGCGCAAGGCCGATGGTTTTCCCTGCGAACCTTGCAGGATTGCGCAGCACCGCGGCGAGCCCCGCCGCGCCCGCGCCCTCGACCACGGTCTTCTCGATCTGGAGTAGCAGTGCGACGGCCCGTTCGAGCGCGGGTTCGTCGACCAGCAGGATGTCGTCGACCCGCTCGGCGATCACCTTGGAGGTGAAATCGCCCGGCACCTTGACCGCGATGCCTTCCGCGAGCGTGTCGCCGCCGCAGGGCAGGCTTGCGCCCTTGATGCGGTCGAACATGCTCGGGAACAGGCCCGCCTGCACGCCGACGACCTCGATCTTCGGATTGATTGCCTTGGCGACGGTCGCCATGCCCGAGATCAGCCCGCCCCCGCCGATCGGCGTGACGATGCAATCGAGATCGGGCTTCACGGCCAGCATCTCGAGCGCCACCGTGCCAGCGCCTGCCGCGACATGCGGATCATCGAAGGGGTGGACGAAGGTGAGACCAAGCTCGCCTTCGAGCTTGCGGGCATGGGCATAGGCCTCGTCGAAGGTCTCGCCCTCGAGCACCACCTTGCCGCCGACGCTCTCGGTCTGCATCACCTTCACCGTCGGCGTGGGCTTCGGCATGACGATCGTGACCGGAACACCCAGCCGGGTGCCGTGGTAGCTGAGGCCTTGGCTATGGTTGCCGGCCGAGGCCGCGATCACGCCGCGCGCGCGCTGTTCATCGGTCAGCAACAGCAGCGCGTTCAGCGCACCTCGCTCCTTGTAGGCCGCGGTGAACTGGAGGTTCTCGAACTTCAGCCAGATATCGGCGCCGGTAATTTCCGACAGCGTGATCGAGTGCATCATCGGCGTTTCGACCACCGCGCCCGCGATCCGCGCGGCGGCGGCGCGGACGTCGTCGAGGGTGAGGTCAGCCGGGGTGGCGGCGGCGCCCTTGGGGTGCGATGCGGTTGCTTGCGTCAACATGATGGCGCTGCAGTTAGAGCCTCAGGCGCGCAAGGGCAATCGGCAGGCATACGGATTCGTATACGCGCGCCAAAGCGTTGGTGTGCATTGGCAAGCGCGCGGCAAAGCGATAGCACACGCAGCCCCCTCCGCTTGCCAAGGACCGCCATGCGCCGTTTCGCTTCCGCCGCCGTCTCCGCCCTCGCTCTCGTCCTCGCCGCGCCCGCATGGGCCGACACGCTGGTCGACAATGTCGACGGCGTGACGATCGACGCCGAGGGCAAGGTCAAGCGCTTCTCGGGGTTGGTGTTTGACGAGGACGGCACGATCACCGCCGTGCTCGATCGCTCCGACAAGCGCCCGCAGACCGATTTCCTCGTCGATGGCGGCGGCAAGGTGATGCTGCCGGGGATGATCGACGCGCATGTCCATGTGATGGGGATCGGCTTCGGCGCGCTGACGCTTGACCTGTCGGACACGACCTCGCTCGAAGAGGCGCTGGCGAAGATCAAGGCCTTCGCCGATGAAAACGTGGGTCGCCCATGGATCATCGGGCGCGGCTGGAATCAGGAGAAGTGGGGCCTCGGGCGCTTTCCGACCGCCGCCGAACTCGATGCCGTGGTGGCCGACCGGCCGGTGTGGCTCGAACGGGTCGACGGCCATGCCGCATGGGGCAACAGCCTCGCGATCCAGACCGCCGGGGTGACCGCCAAGACGGCTGATCCGGCAGGCGGCAAGATCATCCGCGATGCCAAGGGCAATCCGGCGGGCGTGTTCGTCGACAATGCGGCGCTGCTGGTGGCCAAGGAAGTCCCCGCACCGCGCCCCGAGGACCGCGATCTCGCGCTCGCCAAGGCGCAGGAAGTGCTGCTCGGCTACGGGGTCACCGCGGTCGCCGACATGGGCACCACGCTCGCCGATTGGCACACCTTCCGCCGCGCGGGCGACAGCGGGCGGCTGATGATGCGCATCATGTCCTATGCCGACAACATCGACACGCTGGAGACCGTCGCTGGCCCCGAGCCGACTGTCTGGCTTTACGACGACCGGCTGCGGATGGGCGGGATCAAGCTCTATCTCGACGGCGCGCTGGGCTCGCGCGGGGCGGTGCTGAAAGCGCCCTATCACGACGACCCGGGAGCCAAGGGCCTGCCGCTGCTGACCCCCTCGCAGCTCCGCAACCTGATGAGCCGCGCGGCGATGGACAATTTCCAGACCGCGGTTCACGCCATCGGCGATGCTGCCAATGCCGAAGTGCTGGGCGCGATCGAGGAACTCTCGGAAAGCTACAAGGGCGACCGGCGCTGGCGGATCGAGCATGCGCAGATCGTCGATCCGGCCGACATCGCGCGGCTGGGCCGGCACGGCGTGATCGCCTCGATGCAGCCGCTCCACCAGACCTCCGACCGGCTGATGGCCGAGGCGCGATTGGGGCCCGACCGTCTGGCGGGGGCCTATCCGTGGCGGAGCGTGCTGAAGGCTGGGGGCCGCCTGGCGTTCGGTTCCGACGCGCCGGTCGAGCCCGCCGACCCCTGGGCCGGAATGGCCGCCGCGATCAGCCGCACTGATGCCAAGGGGGAGCCGTTCGGCGGATGGCTCCCGCAGGAGACCGTGACGCGCGAGCAGGCGCTCGCCGGGTTCACCGCCGACGCTGCCTTTGCGGGCTTTGCCGAGGGCCGCTTCGGCCGCCTGATCCCGGGTGAGCGCGCCGACTTCCTGTTCGTGGACCGCGACCCGCTTTTCGCCTCGCCGCAGGCTTTGCGCGAG
>CAMCUB010000003.1 GCA_945878845.1 Erythrobacter sanguineus
GGGGTGGCGGCGACGGTGCCGGCCTCGGTCCCGAACAGGATGACAAGCGGCATGATCACCAGCGCCGCCATCATGATGATGCCCTGCACAAAGTCGGTAAGGCTCACCGCGAGGAACCCGCCGATCATGGTGTAGACCAGCACGATCCCTGCGGTGAGGAGGATGCCGACCATGTAGTCGCTCATCCCCGCCACCGGCAGCGCGCCGGCAAAAGCGGTCTCGAACAGCTTGCCCCCGCCGACCATGCCGCTCGCGGTGTAGACGGTGAAGAAGCCGACGATGATCACCGCCGAGGTGACGCGCAGCAGCGTCCCGGCTTCGGGAAAGCGGTTGGCGAGGAATTGCGGAATGGTCAGCGCATCCCCCAACCGCTCGGTCTGCTCGCGCAGGCGCGGGGCCACGATGATCCAGTTGAGCCCTGCGCCAATGGTCAGCCCGATCGCGATCCACGCCTCGACCAGCCCCGAGGCAAACAGCGCCCCCGGCAGCCCCAGCAAGAGCCACCCCGACATATCGCTCGCGCCAGCGCTGAGCGCGGTAACCGCAGGCCCCAACCCGCGCCCGGCAAGCAGATACCCCGAGGAATCCGCCCGGGTCTTGAACCAGGCATAGACGCCAATGGCGACCATCAGGAGGAAATAGGCGGCAAGGCTGGCTAGGGTGTAGGTGTTCATGGAGGGAGGGCGTAACGGGTGAGGGCGGGGTTGGGAAGCGGGGGCGGGGACTTATCCTTGTCAGGAACCACTGCCTTCAATTCGCTCGATCTCGCCTTGTACTGCCGTCAAGACACTGGCAAAGTCAGGACGGCTGGGCCAGCGCGCCGCAAGCGCCGCTATCACTCGCTCGGCCTCCCGGAAATGAGCCAGCGCCAAAGCTACATTGCCTTCCAGCTCGGCAAGCTGGCCGAGTTTGCCATTGGAAACCCACAGATCGCGCTGCCATCCGGCATTGCCGGGCTCCTGCTGCGCGAGCCGCTCGGCGATGGCGAGGCCCGCTTCATAGCGCTCGCGCGCGGTGGGGAAGTTGCCCGCTGCCTTCTCGACTTCGCCGAGCTTACTATAGCTGACGGCGAGATCGCGCTGCCATTTCGAATTCGAGGCGTCCAGATTTACAAGGCGGAAGTCTATTGCGAGTTTCGACTCATACCGCGTGCGGGCGGCGGCGAGATCGCCCGCAGCAAGTTCAATATTGCCAAGCCTTTCGTGGCTGATCGAGAGATTGTTTTGCCAGCCGGCATTGCTGGGTTCGGCAGTGGCGAGCCTTTCGGCGATGGAGAGGGTTGCCTCGAGCTGCTCGCGCGCCGCGGTGTGATTACCCGCTGCAACTTCGACATCGCCGAGCTTGCTATGACTGACCGAAAGACCGCACTGCCATTCAGCATTTCCGGGGTCTGCCGCGGCGAGCATTTCGAGGATAGCGAGGCTCTCGTCGAAGCGAGCGCGCGCGGCCACGAGATTACCTGCCTCTAGCTCTATATCGCCGAGCTTACTGTAGCTGATTGCGAGATCGTGCTGCCATTTCGAATTCGAGGCGTCCAGATTTACAAGGCGTAAGTCTATCGCGAGTTTTGACTCAAACTGCGTTCGGGCGGCGGCAAGATCGCCCGCGTCGAGCTCAATATCGCCGAGCCTTTCGAAACTGATAGAGAGATCGTTCTGCCAGTTGGCATTGCCGGGCTCCTGCTGCGCCAGTTGCTGGGCGATGGCGAGGTCTGCTTCATAGCGCCCGCGCGCGGCGGCGAGATTGCCCGCTGCCTGCTCGATCTTGCCGAGCTTGTGGTAGCTGATCGAAAGATCGCGCTGCCAGCTGGCGTTGCCGGGCTCCTGCTGCACAAGCCACGCGTTGATGGCGAGGCCCGCTTCATAGCGGGTGCGCGCGGCGGCGAGATTGCCCGCAGCGAGCTCGACATCGCCGAGCTTTTCGAAACTGACTGAGAGATCGTTTTGCCGTCCGGCATTGCCGGGCTCCTGCTGCGCCAGCCGGTCGGCGATGGCGAGGCCCGCTTCATATTCGCTGCGCGCATCGCGAAGCTGGCCTTCCGCCATCAGCACATTGCCGAACTCGTTGTGCAGCGCCATGCGGTCGCGCTCGTCCGTCACCGGTTGCAGCGCCGCGCCGAAGCATTGCCGCGCGGCGGCGAGGCTGTCGTATGCCATCCGCAGCCGCCCGAGTTCGATCCATGACCACAGGTCGGTGGGATCGAGCGCCACGGCTTCCACATAGGCTGCCTTGGCCTTGCCGGGTGCGGAGGGGGCATAGAGGCGCGCGGCCTGCCTGGCGCGTGCGGCGTTGCGCTGCTTTCCTTCCTGCACCTCGCGCATCAGCGCGTCGGCGGCTTCTTCGGGGCGGCCAGCGGCGACTTCGCGGGCCAAGTCGATGTCGCTCTCGTCACCCGAAGCAACCAGCTTTTCGGCGGCCTCGGCGAAGCCTGCGGCCTGACCGGGGTTGGTCTGCGCGACCGCTTGCGTCAGTGCGGCGATCTGCTCGCGCAGGGCGGCAAGTTCGGCCTGAGTGGTCTGGTGCCCGGCCATGTCATGCGCGTGGCGTTCGCCCTGTCGTTCGTCGGCGGCGGCAAAACTCCGCATCTCGCGGTCATGGTGCTTACGTGCCTCTTCCTCGGTCTGCGGCCCGGGCTGGAACATTTCCCAGATCGAATAGGCAGCCGAAAAGAATGCGAACAACGCCGCTGCGACCGCCCAGCCATCTTGAAACGAAAAGAGCCAAACCATGACATCCCAGAAGCCGGGGACGGGGGGCTGTTTGGGGAAGGAATCGCGTGCGGTGGTATAGCCGGTGATCGTGCCGGCGGCACAGCACAGCAGACCGGCACCAACCTTTGTCGTGAACCGCATACCCGAATCCCCTTGTGCCAAGGTTATTCAAGTTTGCGGTTCGCGCCAAATGACTATCCGGGATGCCGGAGGCTCAATCCGCCTTCTTGCGGCGCATTTTCTTGCGCTCGTTCGGGTCGAGGATTGCCTTCCGCAACCGGATCGATTGCGGGGTCACTTCGACCATTTCGTCGTCGTCGATATAGGCGATCGCCTGTTCGAGGCTCATGCGGCGCGGGGGGGTTAGGCGGATTGCGTCGTCCTTGCCGCTGGAGCGCACGTTGCTCAATTGCTTGGCGCGCAGCGGGTTCACTTCGAGATCGTCGGGCTTGGCGTTCTCGCCGATGATCATGCCCTCATAGACCTTCATCTGCGGCGAGATGAACAGCGTGCCGCGCTCTTCGAGCATGTTGAGCGCATAGGCGACCGCATCGCCATCCGAGTTCGAGATCAGCACGCCGTTGATGCGGCCCTCGATCGGACCCTTGTAGGGGCCGTACTTCTCGAACAGGCGGTTCATGATCCCGGTGCCGCGCGTGTCGGACAGGAATTCGCCGTGGTAGCCGATCAGCCCGCGCGAGGGGGCGGAGAAGGTGATGCGGGTCTTGCCGAGGCCCGAGGGGCGCATTTCGCTGAGGTCGGCCTTGCGGCGCTGCATCTTCTCGACGACCGTGCCCGAGTGCTCGTCATCGACGTCGATCACGACGGTCTCGTAAGGCTCCATGCGCTTGCCGTCTTCCTCGAGGAAGAGCACGCGCGGGCGGCTGATGCCGAGTTCGAAGCCTTCGCGGCGCATGGTTTCGATCAGCACGCCGAGCTGCAATTCGCCGCGGCCGGCGACTTCGTAGGCGTCCTTGTCTTCGCTTTCGGTGACGCGGATCGCGACGTTGGTTTCGGCCTCGCGCAGCAGGCGGTCGCGGATGATGCGGCTGGTGACCTTGCTGCCCTCGCGCCCGGCGAGCGGGCTGTCATTGACCGAGAAGCGCATCGCCAGCGTCGGCGGGTCGATCGGCTGGGCGGCGATGGGTTCGGTGACGCTGGGATCGCAAATGGTGTTGGCGACGGTGGCCTTCTCGAGCCCCGCGAGCGCGATGATGTCGCCTGCGCGCGCGACTTCGACCGGAACGCGCTCGAGCCCGTCGAAGCTCATCAGCTTGGTAGCGCGGCCGGTTTCGATCACCTTGCCGTCCATGTCGATGGCGTGGATCGGATCATTGACGCGGATCGTGCCCGACTGGACGCGGCCGGTGATGACGCGGCCCATGAAGTTGTCGCGGTCGAGCAGCGTGGCAAGGAAGCTGAACTTGGCATCGGGGTCGAGGCCGGGCGCGCGCACGTGTTCGATGATCTTCTCGAACAGGGGGGCAAGGCTGCCCTCGCGGCGGTCCTGGTCCTCGCTGGCATAGCCATCGCGGCCCGAGGCGTAGAGCACCGGGAATTCGAGCTGATCGTCCGCGGCATCGAGGCTGACGAACAGGTCGAACACCTCGTCGAGCACTTCCTGCGGGCGGCCGTCGGGACGGTCGATCTTGTTGACGACGACGATCGGGCGCAGGCCCAGCGCCAGTGCCTTGCCGGTCACGAACTTGGTCTGCGGCATCGCGCCCTCGGCGCTGTCGACCAGCAGAATCACGCCGTCGACCATCGAGAGGATGCGCTCAACTTCCGCGCCGAAGTCGGCGTGGCCCGGGGTGTCGACAATGTTGATGCGCGTGGTGCTGCCATCCGCGCCGTGCCATTCGACACTGGTGCACTTGGCGAGAATGGTGATCCCGCGTTCCTTTTCGAGATCGCCCGAATCCATCGCGCGTTCCTCAACGCGCTGGTTTTCGCGGAAAGTGCCCGATTGGCGGAAGAGCTGGTCCACGAGCGTGGTCTTGCCATGGTCCACGTGCGCGATGATCGCAATGTTGCGAAGAGCTGAAGACATCAGAAACTCGGCTGTGAGAGGGAGCGCGCTTGTGCGGCGCAACAAATCGCCCGCGCCACTAGCCGAGACTTGCCGGAGGGGCAAGCGATGCGGTTACGAAAATGCGCGGCCTTCGCCATCCGGCCAGCATTGGTGCTTGTATTGCATGGACTATTCATCGGGGCTCATCCGGGTTTCGAACCGGGCAGGATCTTGGGCGAGGCCTTTGGCCGTAAGGCTTTCGGCTTTCACTGCATCGCCGAACCGGTCGTCCTGTGCGAACTCGGTCAGTTCGTCGGTATTGCTGACTGCGGCGGCCAGATCGTTGTCACGCGAGGCCTTGGATCGCGCCCTTGATGCGGACGTGATCGGCGGTGCAATGCGCGTCGAGGACGTGGCGGAAGGCGCTGGCGGGCCGGGTTAGGCGGTCCGGGGCAAAAAAATCCGCTGTCCCGACGCGGCGTGTGGCGGGGCTCTGAGGGCCGGTTGCCGCTACGTCAGGCGCGAAAAACCGGCTGGACCGGTGCCTGCGACACTGTGACTCTTGCGCAACATTCGCGTGACTTGCCCCTCTAAAGTGCCAGCCTGCCGCTTGTGGCAAACGCGGTGCTGGCTTATCACGACCACCACACGACTTCGGGAGAGAGCGCACTGGGACGGTGCGTGCCCAAAAAAGGGCGCCGGGGTCGCGGGATTTTTGGAGAGGAGCTTCCATGCGTTCGACCTTCACCGGCACTGCCGGCGCACATCGATTCACCCTGCTTGCGGGCGCTGCCTGCCTTGCCATGCCCGGCGCGGCGCTGGCCCAGGACGCCGAAGAGCCGGCGGTCGATGAGCCGGAAAGCAGCAACGTCATCATCGTCACCGCGTCCAAGCGCGAACAGACCCTGCAGGAAACCCCGATCTCGGTCTCGGTGACCAGCGGCGAGACGCTCGAGCAGGCGCAGATCCGCGACGTGCTCGACCTCCAGACCGTGGTGCCCTCGCTGCGCGTCAGCCAGCTGCAGAGCGCCTCGGCGACCACCTTCATCATCCGCGGCTTCGGCAACGGCGACAACAACTTCGGGATCGAGCCCTCGGTCGGCGTGTTCATCGACGGCGTGTTCCGCTCGCGTTCGGCAGCGGCCCTGTCCGACCTTAACGGGGTTGCCCGCATCGAAGTGCTGAACGGGCCGCAATCGACCCTGTTCGGCAAGAACGCGTCGGCTGGTGTGATCTCGGTCGTCACCAAGGAGCCGCAGTACGAATTCGGCGGCCTCGTCGAAGCGAGCTACGGCAACTACAACGCGCTCGTGGTGAAGGGTGAGGTGACCGGCCCGATTTCCGAGAACATCGCCTTCTCGATCGACGGCAGCTACAACCGCCGTGACGGCTATGCGCAGATCACCAACCTCGACACCGATGTGTCGGACCGCAACCGCTGGGCGCTGCGTGGCCAGCTGCTGATCGAGCCGACCCCCGACTTCAAGGTCCGCATCATCGGCGACTACGGCAAGATCGACGAAGTGTGCTGCCTCGTCTCGACCCTCGTCGCCGGCCCGACCGCGCCTGCGATCTTCGCGGTGGGCGGCGCGCTCGACACCGACTTCTTCAGCTACAACACCTTCCTCAGCCAGCGCCCGGTCAACACCGTCGACAACTACGGCGGCTCGATCCAGGCCGACTGGAGCACCGGTCCGCTGACCTTCACCTCGATCACCGCCTATCGCGAGCTGAAGAACTTCCTCGATCAGGACGTCGACTTCACCAGCGCTGACGTGGTGACCGAGACCCGCGATCAGGAGGTCACGACCTTCACCCAGGAACTGCGCCTGACCTCGGACTTCGACGGTCCGATCAACTTCCTGCTCGGCGGCTTCTACTTCGACGAATCGATCACGCAGGACAGCCGCCTCACCACCGGCGCCGACGCGCGCACGTTCTTCGCGCTGCTGACCGGCAACCCGGCGACCTTCAACGGCGTCGAAGCCGGCCTCGGCCTGCCGCAGGGCTCGATCTTCAGCGCCGGTCCGCTGACGGCCGAGCAATACTCGATGGACAACACCGCCTGGTCGGTGTTCGGTACGGTCGACTTCGAGCCGGTCGATGGCCTCGTCTTCACCGGCGGGTTCAACTACACCGATGACAAGAAGGACTTCGCGCTGGCGGGTCAGGCGTTCGACGAGCTGTCGAACATCAATCTCGTCGATGCCTTCATCACCGGCGCGACGGCCGGTGCGGTTCGCACCCGTGCGCAGTTCCAGGCGCTCCCGGCGGCCAATCAGACCGCGCTGCTCGCCGCGGCCACCAACCCTGCGGTCAACGCGCTGCTCGGCCTCTCGCCGTTCCAGTTCCAGCCGCCGTTCCTGAGCATTCCGAACGCGGTCGAACCGGGCCAGACCCGCGACGACAAGTTCACCTACCTGCTGCGTGCCGCCTACGAAGTCTCGCCCGAAATCAACATCTATGCGAGCTACGCAACCGGCTTCAAGGCGAGCTCGATCAACCTGTCGCGCGATAGCCGTCCGGCCTTCGGCGACTACATCCCGGGTCCGGGCCGCTCGAGCTTTGCAGCACCCGCCTCGCCGATCACCAATGCCGGGCTCGGCGTTGCCAACCTCGGCACCGGTTCGCGCTTTGCAGGGCCCGAAAACGCCGAAGTCTATGAAATTGGCATGAAGGCGCAGTGGGAAGGCTTCGGCTTCAACCTCGCGCTGTTCGACCAGACCATCAAGGGCTTCCAGAGCTTCCTGTTCACCGGCACCGGCTTCCAGCTGAACAACGCCGGTCAGCAGTCGGTCAAGGGCTTCGAATTCGACAGCACCATCAGCCCGACCAAGGGGCTGGCGTTCAACTTTGCCGCGACCTACCTCGATCCGGTGTTCGACAGCTTCACCGAAAGCCCGGTGGGTGACCTGACCGGCCTGCGTCCGGGTGGCATCCCCGAGTGGAACCTGCGCACCTCGGCGACCTACACTGCCGAACTGGGGTCGGGCGGCGCCAAGCTGATCAACCGCATCGATTACAGCCACGAAAGCAGCGTCGACATCAACAACGGGCTGCCGACGTTCAATGCCTCGCTGGGCAACACCCGGATCTTCCAGCGCGACGTCAACCTCGTGAACGGTTCGATCACGCTCCAGCTGCCGAACGGCCTCGAAGTCGGCGCATGGGCGCGCAACCTGCTCGACGACCAGTACATCATCACGGTGTTCGATGGCGTCGCGCAGTCGGGCACGGTCTCGGGCTACCCGAGCCAGCCGCGCACCTTTGGCGGCATCGTGCGCTTCAAGTTCTAAACCGCCCGCACGGACGGAAACGAACAAAGGGGGCCTCGCACCAGCTGGTGCGGGGCCCTTTTGTTTTGGGGAAACGCGGGCTTGCGAGGGCTTGCGCAGGCCTGCGCGGCGGGGGATGAAGCGCGGATGTTGGCAGGTCTAACCCAATCGCTCACCGGGCCGATCAGGCGCAGTTTCGACTTTCGCGGGCGGGCGCGGCGGGGCGAGTACTGGGGGTTCATCCTTTGGCAGCTCGGCTTTCTTGCCGCCGGGCTCAACCTTGCCTCGGTGCTCCCCGATGGTGAGCTGCGCGAGAACATGGTGTTGGCTGTTTTCGGTCTCTGGGTGCTCGTCTTCGGCCTGCCGACACTCGCGCTGCAGGTGCGCAGGGTGCACGATCACAACACCAGCGGCTGGATGCTGACGGTCATGTTTCTGCCCTATATCGGGGTGGGCTGGATGCTGTGGCTGATGTGCGCAGCGGGCACGGCCGGGCCCAACCGCTATGGCGATGACCCGCGCGCGGTCGCCTTCGATGCGGCGCTGTTTGAGTAGCGCCCGCCGCACGGCCGGTTTTTCCGTTTGCATCAGGCTTTTGCCCAATGCATCCTGCGCCCAAGCGGCACCCCGCACTTGGGGGATGACCGCAAGGGGATTTTCATGATCGATATTGGACGCGTGTTTGCGACCAGCTGGGCGATGCTGCGCCAGCGGTTCTGGCTGCTGCTCGGCATGTTCGCGGTGTTCTTCGCGATCCAGATGGTGGGCTGGATCGTGCTGACCATCGTGCTGGCGGTGATGGGCGCGGCGGGCGCGGTGGGCATTGGTGCAGGCTTCGATGATCCGGCCGCAATCACCGGCTTGGGCATTTTCTTCATCCTGGCCATGGTGCTGTTCTACTGCGCCTATCTGGTGCTGATGTTGGCGCAGCAGGCGGCGATGGTGACAATCGCCTCGCCGCTCGAGGAGGCGTCCTTCAGCACGGCCATGATGCGCGGGTTCAAGAGCGCGCTGCCCTTCATCGTGATCTCGGTGATCCTCGGGATCGGCTACGTTGCGCTCGCTGCGCTGGTGTTCGGCATTGCGGCCGCCGCTGGCTTGGGCGGTGGCGGAGCCGGGGAGATTGTCGCGACCGTGCTGCTGGTGCTGTTCATGCCGGGGATCGTCTATCTCGGCTGCCGCTTCGCGGTGCTGGTGCCGGTGGTGGCAGTCGATCAGGTGTACAACCCGATCGCCGCGATCCGGCGCAGCTGGGCGGTGACGCAGGGTCGGGTGCTCGGCATCTTCCTCGCGTTGCTGGCGCTCGGCCTGCTCACGCTGCTGGTCTTCGGCCTGCCTTTCGGCCTCGTGTTCACCACGGCGATCAACGCCGATCCGGCCTCGGGCCTGCCGCTGCTGATACTGCTGCTGCCCTTCGTGCTGCTGCCGATGTTCGTCATCTACATGATGTTCGCCTCGTCCTTCGCGGCGGCGCTGCACAGCGAGGTCACCGGCGGCGGGTCGGAGCGGCTGGAAGAGGTCTTCGCCTAGAGCTCTCTCAGGGCTCTCGCCGGTTTCGCTGCGAGCAACGGCAGCGAACCGGCGAGCGCGAAGCCGAGCACCAGCGCGGTGCCGAGGCCGAGCACGCCGAGCACCTCGCCCCAATCGGGCAGCCAGTCGAACTCGAACAGCTGGGTAATCACCACCCAGGCGAGCCCCCCGCCAAGTCCCAGTGCGACCAGCGCCAGCAGCCCTGCGAGCAGGCCGTATTCTGCGAGCTGCAACAGCAGAATCTGCCGCCGGCTCGCCCCCAGCACGCGCAGCATCACCGTGTCATAGGTGCGCGCCGCCCGCGCCGCGGCAATCGCGCCCATCAGCACCGCCAATCCGGCAAGCACCGTCACCGCGGCGGCAGCGAGAGTGGCGAGGCTCACCTGTTCGAGCAGCTTCCTCGCCTCGACCAGAATGCCGCCGACTTCGATCACCGAGGCCGAGGGCATCTCCTTCACCAGAGCCCGCAGCAGGCGGCCACGCGCGGCGGGATCGGCGTTATCGGGCAGGTCGATGGTCGCCGAAAGGTTGTGCGGCGCGTCGCTGATCGCATTGCGGCTGAACACCAGCGCGAAGTTGAAGCCCATGCTCTCCCAGTCGATCTCGCGCAGGTTGGCGATGCGCGCGGTGCGCTCCACCCCGAGGATGCCGATGGTGAGGTAATCGCCGACCTTGAGGCCCAGGGCGGCGGCGAGATCGGCGTCGACCGAGACCAGCGGCTCGCCCTTGTGGAACGGGCTCCACCACTCTCCTTCGGTCACGCGGTTGCCCTGCGGGATGGTGTCGGCATAGGTCAGCCCGCGCTCGCCGCGCAGCGCCCAGGCGCCGTCGGGGATTTCCTCGAGGTCGGCGACGCGGGTGAGCTTGTCCTTGGGGCCATAGGCGAGCACCGCGCCGCGCAGGGTGGGGACGGTGCGGATCCCGGCCTTGGGGAACTCCTGCTGGATCAGATTGAAGAAGCGCGGCTCCTTGGCAGGGGGCACGTCGAGCACGAAGTAGTCGGGCGCCTCCATCGGCACGCGTCGGGCAATGTTGCCGTCAATCGCGCTCTGCACCGCGGCGAGCAGCACGAAGGCGGCAAGCCCGAAGCCCAGCGCGGTGACCAGCGCTCCTGTCGGCGCGCCGGGGCGGTGGATGTTGGCGAGCGCGCTCCTGAGCAGCGGATTGCGCGGCCTCGGCAAGCGGCGGGCGAGGGCCTGGATGCCCCAGCCGATCCCCGCCAGCAGCGCCAGCGCCGCGCCTGCACCGAGCAGGAACCCGCCCGACAGCATCGGCTGCGCGGTGGTCAGCAGGGCGAGCGCGCAGACCCCGGCAATGCCCACTGCGGTCGCAAGCAGCGCGCGCCGGTCACGCGCCAGCGGCACGATCCCTGAGCGCATCAGCGCCATCGCCGGGAAAGTCCGCGCGCGCAGCAAGGGCGCTGCGGCAAAGGCGAAGGCCACCAGCAGGCCGTAACTCGCCGCCAGCAGCAGCGCCGGGGGCGAGATGATGAAGCCGCTCTCGACCGGCAGCAGGCCTTGCAAGGCGCTCGCCAGCAGCGGAGTGACGAGCACGCCGGCGGCCAGCCCCGCAAGGCTCCCCGCGAGCGCCGCGACGCCGATCTGCATCGCATAGATGCGTACGATGTCCCCCGAGGTCGCGCCGAGCACCTTGAGCGTCGCGATGCTGGCGCGGCGCTGGTCGAGATAGGACGAGACGCCGCCCGCGATCCCGATCCCGGCGATCACCAGCGCGGCCAAGCCCACCAGCGTCAGGAAGTCGCTCATCTGCCGCACGAAGCGGTCCGCGCCGGGCGAGGCGCGGTCGCGGGTGCGGATGTCGAAGCCTGCGGTGGGGAATTTCTTGCTGAGCGCCTCTTCGACCGCGTCCGGACCCTGCGCGGGGTTCGAAAAGGCGATGCGGTGCTTGCTCTGGTAGAGCGCGCCCGGCGCGATCAACCCGGCCTCGGCAGGCACGTTCCCGGCGACGATGATCGTCGGGCCGAGCTGGAAGCCTTCCGAAAGCCTGTCGGGCTCGTCCTTGATGACGCCTGCTGCGCGCAGGGTGACGGTGCCGACCTTGAAGCTCTCGCCCACCTTGATCCCGAGCCGTTCCAGCGCGGTGGCCGCGACCCATGCGTCCTTGCCCGTGGGCGCGCCGACGCTGCGGCCATCGGCGAGCACCAGCTTGCCGAACATCGGCCACTTGGCGTCGACCGCCTTCAATTCAATCGGCGCGGCGGCCTCGGGCGTGCTGGCCATCGCCTGCATCCGGTAGCCGCTCGAAATGGTGCCATAGGCGGCGAGCGCCCTCACTTCATCGGGCCGCAGGTCGCGCTGCCACACCTCGACTTCGAGATCGCCGCCGAGCAATTCCTGCCCGCTGGACGCCAGCTCGTTCTCGATCGCGGCGGTCAGCGTGCCGATCGCGGCGAGCGCGGCGGTGCCGAGAAAGATGCAGACCAGCAGCAGCCTGAGGCCCCGGAAGCGCGCATTGAGGTCGCGCCGGGCAATCGCCCAGGCGGTCTTGAGCGGCAGGCTCATGCGTCAGCCAAAGCCTGCGGGGCGGTGTCCGACACGATCACGCCGTCGGCCATCGTCAATACCCGCTCGCAGCGCTGGGCGAGCGCGGCGTCGTGGGTGATGATCAGCAGCGTCGCCCCGGTCTCGGCGCGGCGAGCGAGGAGGAGCTTGATGATCTCCTCGCCAGTCGCGGCATCGAGGTTGCCGGTGGGCTCGTCGGCGAAGATCAGCCCGGGGCGCGGGGCGGTGGCGCGGGCGATGGCGACGCGCTGCTGCTCGCCGCCCGAAAGCTGGGTGGGGTAGTGCCCGGTGCGGTGCGCAAGGCCGACAGCTTCCAGCTCGGCGAGCGCGCGCGGCGCGGCATCGGGCATCGCGGCCAGCTCCATCGGGGTCGCGACATTCTCCGCGGCGGTCATGGTCGGCAGCAGGTGGAAGGCCTGCAACACGATCCCGATCCGGCCCCGGCGTGCCGCCGCCAGCCCGTCTTCATCGAGCGCCGTGAAATCCGTGCCCGCCACCATAAGGCTCCCCCCGCTCGCGCGTTCGAGGCCCGAAAGCACCGCCATCAGCGAGCTCTTGCCCGACCCCGAAGGCCCGAGCAGCGCGACGACCTGGCCTTGCGGCACATCAAGATCAATCCCGCGCAGGATCGTCACCGGCGAAGCGCCCGAGCCGAGGGTCAGAGTGAGGTTGCGAGCGCTGATTGCGAGAGAGGGACTTGTCACTAGGTTCCGATGGCATAGGTGGGGGGAGGCAACAAGCTACAGGTATGGAAGGCTCGCGGATGCACAAGCGCTCTTGGTCGATTATTGCGGGTGTTGCGGCGGCGTCATTGGCGCTGGCGGGGTGCTCGGACAATGCCGAGGACGCCGCCAATGCCCCCGAAATGGCCGAGGACGGCGAACCCGCGCTCCCCGCAATCCCCGTCATGGGCCCCGAGCGCAAGGTGATTGCCTTCGGCGACAGCCTGTTCGCAGGCTACGGCCTCGATCCGCGCGATGCTTACCCTGAGAAGCTGGAAAACGCCCTGCGCGCCAAGGGGATCAACGCCGACGTGATCAATGCCGGCGTCTCGGGCGATACAACCGCAGCAGGGCTCCAGCGGCTGGAGTTCACCCTCGCCGCGCAAGAGACTCCGCCCGCGCTGTTCATCCTCGAGCTGGGCGGCAATGATCTGCTGCGCGGGCTGAAGCCGGACGAGACCCGCGCGAACCTCGGCAAGATGCTCGCGATCCTCAAGAAGGAGCAGGTGCCGGTGCTGCTGATGGGGATGCGCGCGCCCCCCAACTACGGGCCGGAATATCAGGCTGAGTTCGATGCGATCTACGCCGGTCTGGCGAAGGAATATGGCGCGACGCTGATCCCCTTCTGGCTCGAGGCGATCTATCGCGATCCCTCGCTGTTCCAGTCGGACCGGATCCACCCGACCGCCGACGGCATCGAGAAGCTGGTGGCCGCGACGCTGGACGAGGTCGAAGGCGCGCTGCCGCCTGCACCCGCCGCGACGCCTGCGCCCTAAAGCCGCTCCACGCCCCCGCCCGACACGCGCCACACCGCCGCCTCGCCGCGCAGGCCTTCGAAGGGGGCGAGTTCGGTGCCGGTCATCCACACTTGCGCCTTGCCTTCGCGCAGGCGGCGGAACAGTTCGGCGCGGCGCACGGGATCGAGGTGGGCGGCAACCTCGTCGAGCAGCAGCACCGAGGGACGCCCGGCCGCGGCGAGGATGCCGTGGGCGAGCGTGATCGCGATCAGCATCGCCTTCTGCTCGCCGGTCGAGCAGGCGGCGGCAGGCTGGCCGGTTGAGGCCATCGTCACCTGCAATTCGTCACGCTGCGGTCCGGTGAGTGCGCGGCCCGCGGCACGGTCACGCGGGCGGGCGCGGGCGAGCTCGGCGCGCAAGGCGGTCTCGTCCGCAGGGCCGCCGGCAAGATAGGCGAGGGCGGGGCGGGCGAAGGGTTCGGGCGGCAGGGCGGAAAGCTCGTCGGCGAGGCGCGCCACCAGTTCGGCGCGGGCGCGGGCGACGGCCGCGCCGTGATCGGCGGCTTGGGCTTCCACCGCATCGAGCCAGCGGGGATCGCCGCCGGTCTCGAGCAGCTTGCCGCGCTCGCGCAGCGATGCTTCGAGCGCGTTAACCCGCCGCGCGTGATCGGGAGCCAGCGCGAGCGCCATGCGGTCCATGAACCGCCGCCGCGCGCCCGCGCTGTCGGTAAACAGCCCGTCCATCGACGGGGTGAGCCATGACAGGGCCAGCCACTCGGCAAGGCTCGCTGCGGTCGCGGGGGCGCCGTTGACCCGCACCAGCCGCCGTCCGGGCGCGCCGTCCTCGGTATAGGTGCCGAGCCGCGCCGAGACCGTGCCCGCCTCGGTCAGGCTCGCGCCGATGGCGAAGGGGAGGGGCGGATCTCCAGGGGTGGCCCGCCGTGCGAGATCGCCGAGATTGGCACGCCTCAGGCCCCGCCCGGGGCCGAGCAGCGAGAGCGCTTCCAGCAAATTGGTCTTCCCCGCCCCGTTCTCGCCCACCAGCAGGTTGAAATGCGCCGTCTCGGCGAGCGTCGTCGCAGGGTGGTTGCGGAAGTTTTCGAGGCTGATGCGGCTGAGGCCCATGGCGGAGGCGGGGGTAGCGGGAGGGGGGAGGTTTGGCCAGTCCGCCGCGCCGGAATTCGCTGATCCCAACCCTTGGTGAATTTTCCCAAGCTTTCGTTTCGCTTAACGATGCGTTTGCGGGGTGAAAGGAAAGAAACGGGGGAATTCCGCCATTTTTCGAGTTTGGCACGGTCGATGCAAAGTACTTGGCATCCCCGGGATGGCCCCGGAAAACACCGCAAGACACCAACAGGAGACCCACCATGTACGCCAACGAAACCGCCAACCGCTTCTTCGCCGCCACCTTCTCGGTCGTGATTTCGGCAGCCTTCTTCGCCTACGCCATCATCCCCGCCAGCCCGACCCTGATCGCCTGATCGCCCCCGCGACCCTCTCTGACCAAAGGACCAAGACCAATGTTCGGCAATGACAACACCGCCCGCTTTGCTTCTGCCGCTTTCGCTGTCATCCTGACGGTTGCCAGCTTCGCCTATGCGATCGTTCCCGCCAGCCCGACGCTGATGGCCTGATCGACCAACGCTTTCACAGGAGTTCGACCAACATGAATGACATCAGGGACAATTCGCACGGCACCCCGCCGAGCCGCAACTTCCGCCTCGACAAGCACAATGCCAAGCTCGCGGGCGTGTGCGCCGGGATCGGCAACTACTTCAACATCGATCCGCTGCTGGTCCGCATCGGCTTCGTCGTCGCACTGCTGCTCGGCTTCGGCACGCCGGTGCTGATCTACGCCGCGATCGCGCTGATCGCCGATTGAGTGCAGCGACGAGAAGCGGTTCCCGGTTTTCGGGCCGCTGCACCTGATCTGATGAAACCGGGAGGGGCCCTTTGCGGCCCCTCTCTTTTTACATCGCCGAAATACCGCCATCCAGCTTGAGCTCGGCGCCGGTCATGAAGCGGCTCTCGTCGCTCGCGAGGTAGAGCACCGCGTTGGCGATGTCGTTGGGCTCGCCGACGAACCGCAGCGGGATCTGCCGCGCGAGCTTCTCCATCAGCACCGCCTTGTCGAGCGCGTGCGCCTTCGCGGTGCCGTCGAGGATCGGCGTGTCGACGAAGGTCGGGTGGACCGAGTTGCAGCGGATCTGCATCCCCTTCTTCGCGCAGTGCAGCGCGATCGACTTCGACAGCATCCACACCGCTGCCTTGGAGGCATTATAGGCAGGCATGGTGTCGCTCGCGATCAGCCCCGCGATGCTCGAGATATTGATGATCGATCCCGGCGCATGCTCGCGCATCAGCGGCAGCGCCTTCTGGCAGCCATGAAAGATCGAGTTGACGTTGATGTCGAAGCAGCGCTGCCAGTCGCCGAAATCGCAGGCCTCGATATTGCCGGGAACGCCGATCCCGGCATTGTTGACCAGCACGTTGAGACCGCCGAGCTTTTCGCGCGCCGCATCGACCGCGGCTTCCCACTGATCGGGCTTGGTCACGTCATGGGCGATGCCGTAAGCCGTGCCTTCGCCCAGCTCGGCATTGATGATCGCGGCGGTTTCCTCGGCGCCTGCGCCATTGATGTCGGTCGCCAGCACCCGCGCGCCTTCCTGCGCCAAGCGGATGCAATGCGCGCGGCCGAGGCCCTGTGCGCCGCCCGTCACCAGGGCCATCTTGCCCGCTACACGTCCTGCCATATTATCAGTCCTCTCCCAGATATCCCGGCGTCAAAAGCATCGCGATCCGCACGTCGACCGCGTGCCCGGCGCGCCGCCACTCGGCCACAAAGCGCGAAAGATCGCGCAAGGCAACCCGGTGGACGGTGATGTTCTCGTCCGGCAACCCGCCGCCCTCGCTGACGCGTTCGAGCGCGGTCGCCTTCAGCAGCGTGAAGCATTCGGAGACCATGCCGGGGGAGGAGTAAAACTCGCCCAGCACCTCGAGCTTGCCCGCGCGGTAGCCGGTCTCCTCCTCCAGCTCGCGTGCGGCGGCGGCGGTGGCTTCCTCGCCCTCGGCCCCATGATCATCGCCGACGAGGCCCGCCGGAATCTCGAGGCTGAAGCGCGACAGCGGCACGCGATACTGGCTGACGAGGATCACGTGGCGCGTGCCGTCGGGATCGTCGTCCAATGCGATGATCGCGGCCGCTTTGATGCCGCGCGCGCGCCCGACATATTCCCAGCGCCCCCGCGTCTTGGCGGTGATGAACTGGCCTTCCCACTGCACCACTTCGGGCAGATCGGCGTCGCGGTCTTTGATCACGGGAGGCTCCGTCGGGTGAGGGCTGGGTGCGCCCTTCGACAGGCTCAGGGCTGCGCGGTCAAGAGGGAAGGGTGCCTAAACCTCGATAAACCGGTCGGGCAGCTCGTTGACGTCATCCTCCCTGCGCGGGAAATGCTCGGCGAGGATGAAGCCTACGTCGCGGATGCCGACCGCGAGCCCCTCGGCGATGCGGCCGCGGCGGATTTCACTGAGCATGTCGCCCATCGCCTCGCCCCACACCTCGGCCGGGACTTTCGCTGCGATGCTTTCATCGGCGACGATCTCTGCGCGGCGTTCACGCATCGAGAGGTAGATGAGCACGCCGGTGTGCCCGGTGGTGCGGCGCTCGGCCCCGACCTTGAACTGGCGCACCGCCTGCGCGCGCACCCGCGCCGACTTGACCGGGCCGGGCACCAGCAGCCACTTCAGCGGCTGCCATTGCTGCACCAGCCACACGCCCAGGAACTTTACCAGGCCCAATGCGATCACCATGCTGGCAAGCTGGCCCGTGGTCCATTCATGGCCCCAACCGGCGAACCACGCGTCCCACCTGTCGAGGAAGGGTTCAGGGAAGGCCGCGAACACGCTCATCGCGGTGAAGGCTGCGCCCACTGCCCACAGCAGCGCGACATCGGTGTAGCCGTCCGACGCCTCGGCGAGCACGGTGACGATCTCGCCCGAGGTCGCGCCTTCCGCTTCGGTCACCGCCGCGCTGACGAGCGCGCGCCCGGCATCATCCATCATCGCCATGGCTCACCACCCTCCCGAAGCGCCGCCGCCGCCGGACGAGCCGCCGCCGAAGCCGCCAAACCCGCCGCCGCCGCCGAAGCCACCGCCGCCAAAACCACCGCCGCTGCCGTTACCGCTATTGTTGATGATCCCCCGCGCAATCGCGCTGCCGACCTCCCACAGGATCACGTCGCGCGCCGTGTCGCCGAGATCGCGGCTGCCCCACGGACCATCGCCCTTGGAGCGATATTTGCGCCGCCGCCCGCGGCTGGCGAGGATCGGGATGACGAAGAAGAAGAACATGAAGGCGAGCCAGATCAGAACGCCGACCGGGAAGCCCCCGTCGCTGCGGCTCTTCTGCGCCGCGGCGGCTTTGGCTGCTTCCTCGATCGCAATGGCATCCTCGGGCGCCTTGGCGAGGTGCGCGAGGATCGCGGCGACCCCGTCGGTCACCCCTGCGTCAAAATTGCCTTCCTTGAAGCGCGGCGCGATCACGTCATTGATGACGCGCCCCGCCATGATCCCGCCGAAATAGCCGTGGAGGCCATAGCCGACCTCGATCCGCATCTTGCGCTCGGTCGGCGCGATCAGCAGCAGCAGGCCCGTGTCGCGCTTGGCGCCGCCGATCCCCCACTTGTCGGTGAACAGCGTGGTCGCATAGGTCTCGACCGAAGCGCCCCCAAGGCTCGGCACGGTGGCGACAATGATCGCGCGGCCAGTCTGGGCGTTATAGGCGCGCAGTTCGCCATCGAGCTTCGCCTCGGTCGCGGGCGAGAGGATGTTCGCCCCGTCATAGACCGGACCCTCTGGGCGAGGGGGATAGTCCTGCGCTTGGGCTGCGCCTGCGAGCCAGAACAGGCCCGCAAGCAGCAGCAGCACCCGGCGCAGCGGGGCGATCAGGGAGATCACCTCAGTTCGCGGCCGCCGGAGTGGCCCCGCCGGTGATCGCGCTCATGTCGACCTTGGGGTTGGCCTTGGCGGCTTCATCCGCCTCGAAATATTCGAGCGCCTTGGCGCCGTGGATTACATTCGCCCCGATGCTGGAAGGGAAGGTGCGGATCTCGGTGTTGTAGTCACGCGCGAGCTCGTTGTAGCGCACCCGCTCGGTGTTGATCTGGTTGTTGGCCTCGTCGATCGCGACCATCAGATCCTGGAATCGGGGCTGGCTGGTGAGCACCGGATAGTTTTCCACCACGGTTCGCAGCTGGCCCATCGCCTGCGTCAGCTGGTTCTGCGCATCGCTGAACTTCTTGAACTCCTCGGGGTTCGAGAGGTCATCGGTGGTGATGTTGATCGAGGTCGCCCGCGCGCGCGCGTCGATCACGCCCTGGAGGATGTCCTTCTCCGAGATCGCGGCGGCCTGCACCACGGCGACGAGGTTGGGGATCTTGTCCGAACGGTTTTGCAACGCGCTCTCGACATTGCCCCACTGCGCCTTGGCGGCTTCCTGCTTGGTGGGGACCGAGTTGATCCCGCAAGCGGCAAGGCTGAGCGCGGCGACGGCGGCGAGCGCGCCGCGCAGCATGGTGGTGAATTTCATCGCGAAGGTCCCTCCTGAAGGTGCCGGGTCTTGCCCTGCCAAAGCTTCTGTATTGCGCATATAGCACACCTCAAGGCCGGTTCAAGCGGTGGACGGGGCGGCGCGAGCGGCTTGGCAGGCGGGAAGGGGAGTGCCAGAAGATTGTAAACGGGAAAGACCAAAGGGGACCACCATGCTTTCGGAATTCAAGACCTTCATCGCGCGCGGCAATGTGCTCGACCTTGCGGTCGGGGTGATCATCGGCGCTGCCTTCGGCACCATCATCAAGTCGCTGACCGATGATTTGGTCATGCCCGTGATCACTTTGCTCACCGGCGGCGGGGTCGATTTTTCGAGCAAGTATATCGTGCTGTCGGGCGAGGCCCCGGCCGGCGCCTCGCTGGCGGCAGCGCGCGAGGCGGGCGCCAACGTGCTGGCCTTCGGGAGCTTTGTCACCGCGCTGATCAACTTCGTGATCCTCGCCTTCGTGATCTTCATGATCGTGCGTCAGGCCAACAAGCTGATGCCCCCGCCGCCCGCCGCGCCCGCCGGGCCGACCGAGGTGGAACTGCTCGCGGAGATCCGCGACGCGCTGAAGAAGTAGAGTGTGCTTCACCCCTCCCGCAAGCGGGAGGGGTTGGGGGTGGGAGCATCGCGACGGTTGCGAAGGCCCACTCCGCTGCGGCTAGCCAGCAAGCTCGCAAGCCTCGCTCCCCTCCCGCAAGCGGGAGGGGCAGATACACTTCACATTCAGAAACGCCGCGCTATATCAGCCGTGCCGGTTTCGACCGGATATGGCGATAAATTGCTGCGTACAATAGATGCAACGGACCCGGGGGCAGTACCCGGCGGCTCCACCAGAATCTGCGGTTCACCGCATGTCCTGATGGGGCCGAACCAGGATCGACGTGTGTTGAAAAGCGTAGTTTTTGCCCGGGCTGAGTAACCCGCATAAGGCTCAAAACCCATAAGTGCCAACGACAACGAAGCACTCGCAATCGCTGCGTAATTGATGGGCTAACGCCCTTCTTTTATTAGGCCAAAAAGCGCGGTTGGACCGAACCGGGCAACAGAATCGGATACCGGGCGTCCGGGGGTACGTAGCAACAGAAACCCCCACCTTTCTCGGAGATTTTTTGCTTACAATTGCATCCATTCGCTGACCCCTTGAGTGGTCAGCCTTTGCAATACCCGGCGACCGCGCGAACCTTCGCGTGGGCGGACGGGCCCTCCTAAGCAAAATCACCGAAAGACTTCACCCATGACACATATTGCTATCCGCCCGCTCGTGCGCGGCGATTTGCCCCGCGTTGCCCATCTGGTCGACGCCAATGCCATGTTTCCCTCCGACATGCTCGAAGGGATGACCGCGGCCTATTTCGGCGGAGAGGGCGACACCCAGCGCTGGATCGTCGCCGAACGGGACGGCCAAGTCGAAGCCGTCGCCTACACCGTCCCCGAACCGCTGACCGAGGGCACCTGGAACACGCTGCTCATCTGCGTCGATCCCGCCTCACACGGGCAGGCCATCGGCACGGCGCTGATGCGGCATATCGAGGACGAACTGCGCGCGGACCGAGCGCGCGTGCTGCTGGTCGAAACGTCGGGCACGCCCGACTTCGGGCGCACGCGCGGGTTCTACGACATGCTCGGCTATGATCGGGAGGCGCGGATCCGCGACTACTATAGCGCGGGCGATGACAAGATCATTTTCCGCAAGGCGCTGATCTGAAGAGTGGGGCGGGCCTGCGCCGCGTGCGCGGGTCTGCCCTATTCGCTGCGCGCCGCCCGCAATTCCGCGACCTCATTCTCCAGCTTCAGGCAGTCGAGGATCTTCGCGCCGGCCAGAAACACCGCGCCGGTGGTCGCCAGAAACAGCAGCTGGCCGCCAAAGCCGGGATACTCATGGAGATAGACCATGCCCCGCGCACTCGACCCGAGGGCGAGGGCGTAGATGATCAGAAACGCCTCGAAGCGATTCTTGATCACGAACAGCCTTCCCAGCTTACGCAGCATAGCGACTCCCGGCCCATCGGCGACTCCGTGGCAGGCTGAGTCGCTTTAACAATGGCGTAACCTTACGCCTGCGCAGGCCGGGCGCGCAAATGCGTTAACCAAGCTGTGCCAGATCGAGCGCCTCCAACAGGGCAAGGCGTGCTGCAATCACGCTGTCCGCAAGGGTCTGCGTCCCGATATCGGACGGGTCGATCTGCGCTGGCCAATGCGCCGCGATGGTGCGCTCCAGCAGATCGGCTTTGGCCTCGCCCAGCAGGAAGCGCGGGTCGACCGTGGCCGGGTCGCACACCACGCGCAGCCGCAGGCAGGCGGGGCCGCCGCCATTGGCCATCGATTGCTTTACGTCGACGGGGATGACCTGGCGGATCGGTCCGTTCCCGGCGAGCATGGTCTGGACCCAGCCCCACACGCTCGCGCTCTCGCGGCATTCCTCGGGCACGATCAAGGCCATGCCGCCGTCCGGGAGCGTGAGGAGCTGCGCGTTGAACAGGTAGGCGCGGATCGCCTCCTGCAGCGAGACGGCCGACGAGGGCACCTCGACCACCTCCAGCGCGGGGAAGGCGCGCCGAAGCGCATCATAGGCGCCCTGCTGGTCGGCGAAGGCCTCGGCATGGGTGAACAGCACGCGGCCATTCGCCACCGCCACTACGTCATTGTGGAAAGCGCCCGCCGCGATCGCTTCGGGGTTCTGTTCGATGAAGACAGTGCGCTCTGGCGCGAGCCCGTGCGCGCGGGCGACCAGACGGCTGGCCTGTTCGTGCTGGCGCGCGGGGAAGCGGCCGCCGAGGCGGCCATAGACGAAGACCTCCACCCCCGGCGCATCGTGGCTCTCGCACAGCCGCATGTGGTTGGCCGCGCCTTCGTCGCCGAAGGTCGGCGGCACGGCGTCGTGGATCGCGAAGTGCTTCGTGTCACCGAAAGCGATCCGAAGCTGCGCCTGCGTGTCGGGCCATTCCTGCGCGCGGTGAAGCATGGTGACGAGGTTTGCCGGCGTCAGGTGACAGCGCCCGTCAGCGGTGTCGGGGGCCGGCGAGACGGTCGCGGCGTTGGCGGTCCACATCGACGAGGCCGACCACGGCGCAGCGCGCAGTTGCGGCGGCTCGGTGCCATCCAGCGCCAGCGCCGCCGTCAGCGCGCCGTTGGGGCGCGGCAGCGGCAGCAGGAAACCCTGCACGCCGAGGCGCGCCAGATTGCCGCGCATCTTCGCCACCCCCTGCAATGCCGCCGCGCGCGGGTAGGAAGGATCGCCCGCATGGCTCGCGCTGGCGATGTTGCCGAGGCTGAGGCCGGCGTAATTGTGGCTCGGGCCGACGATCCCGTCGAAGTTGATTTCAGTGAGGCTCATCGCGCAACGCTCCACACCATGTCGCCCTCGCACACGTCGAGCAGGTCCGCGCTCGCCGAATCGATCGCGATGCCGCCCTCGCCGTCGAGCACCCGCGCGCCGAAGCAGGCGCGGAAGCTACCGAGGTGTCCGGTGGCAAGGATCGCGCGCTCGCCTTCGCTCACATCGAGCCCGGTGATCCGGGCGTGACTGGCGTTCTTCACGCTCGTCACATGGTCGGTGCGCGCGACCATCGTCGGCCCGCCGTCGAAGATGTCGACATAGCCCTCGGCGCGGAAGCCCTCGTCCTCGAGCATCCGCATCGCCGCCCGGCCGGTGGGGTGGGGGACGCCGATGACGGAGCGGGCGTCCTCGCTCAGCATCGCGATATAGACCGGGTGCTTGGGCATCAGGTCGGCGATGAACTGGTTGCCGTTGATGGCGTTGAAATAGTCCGCGTCCTGGAAGCTCATCCCGAAGAAGCGCCCCGCGACCCCGTCCCAGAAGGGCGATCCGCCGCGCTCGTCGATGATGCCGCGCAGCTCGGCAAGGATGCGGTCGGCAAAGCGCTTGCGGTGCATCGCGACGAAGAGATAGCGCGAGCGGGCGAGCAGCAGGCCGAAGCCCCCGGCGCGCTCGCCCGGGTGGAGGAACAGCCCGCCGACCTCGCTGGATCCTTCGAGATCGGTGACGAGGCTGAGCAGTTCGGCGCGCACGGTGCGGTCGAGCTCCTGCGAATATTGGGTGAGCGTGTTGAGGCGGTAGGAATAGAACGGCCAGCGTTGCCCGACCTGAGTCATCAGCTGGCAGGTGCCGCGCACGGCGCCGGAGCGGGTGTCTTCGAGCACCAGCACGAATTGCTCGTCGGCGAGCGTGTCGTCCTCGCGGGAGAAGGCGTTCTCGGCGCGCTCGAGCTTGCCCTTCAGCGCCGCGCGGTCGGGGGGCAGGTTGGTGAAGCCCCCGCCGGTGAGCTTGGCCATTTCATAGAGCGCCTCAAGATCGGCGGCGCGCGCGGCGCGCAGGCGGAAGGTCATGTCAGGGCTCCCTGAGCTAGGCGCTCGATGACGCGGGCGGAAAGCGCCGCCCGCTCGGCAAGGCTGGAGACGATCAGATATTCGTCCGGCGAATGGATCGCGCCGCCGCGCACCCCCATGGTGTCGACCACGGGGACACCGCAGGCGGCGATGTTGTTGCCGTCGCACACGCCGCCGCTGGATTGCCAGCGGATCGTCTGGCCAAGCTCGGCGCCGCATTGGCGGACGAGGTCGAACAGTTGTTGTGCGCGCGCGTCGACCTTCTTGGGCGGGCGGGTGACGCCGCCGTGGCGGTGAGTGGCGATGCCATGCGCGGTTTCAATGCTGCGCAGCAAAGCGTTGATATCATGATCGAAGGCCTCCGCCGCGGCGGTCGACTTGGGGCGGACGTTGAAGCGCAGCACCGCATGGTCGGGCACGACGTTGTTGGCCGCACCGCCTTCGAGCTTGGCGGGGTTGATGGTGATCTCGGAGGTCTCCAGCGCCTTCAATCGCAGGATCAGATCGGCCGCTGCGACGATCACGTTGCGCCCTTCGTGGGGGTTGCGCCCCGCGTGGGCGCTTTTGCCCGTGAAGGTGATCGAATAGTTGCCCGTGCCGCCGCGCTCATGCGCCAGCGTGCCATCGGGAAGCGCGGCAGGCTCGTAGGTGAGCGCGGCGAGCTTGCCCGCCGCCAGCTCGGCGATCAACGCGCTGCTGGCGAGCGAGCCGGTCTCCTCGTCCGAATTGATCAGCACGTCATAGCCGAGGCCGGTGGCGTGGGCGCTCGCCTCGAAGGCCAGCAGCGCGTGGAGCAACACCGCGATCCCGCCCTTCATGTCGGCAACGCCCGGGCCGTTCAGCGTCTCGCCGTCGAGCCAGGTCTGGCGCTGGAAGGGGTGATCGGCCGGGAACACCGTGTCCATGTGCCCGGTGAGCAGGATCCGCCGGTTCGCCTGCGGGCGCACGCGGACCACCAGATGCTGACCGTGGGGTTTCTCAAAGGCGCTGCCATCGGCGGCGATTGCGGTGACGGGGGCGGGGTCGACCAGCTCCACCGTGCCGGGGAGCGCTGCGAAGGCTTCCGCCAGCATCGCCGCTTGGCTTGCGAGGCCCGCAAGGTTCGCGGTGCCGGTGTTGACCGCGCTCCACGCCTGCACCTGCGCCAGCATCGCGGCGGTGTCGAACTTGCCTAAGGTCCCGTCCATCGCACCCCTCTAGCCGTGCGCGGGCGCGGGGCCAAGGCGTTGCAATCGCCTCTCCCCTTTGCCATAGGCCAGCCGTCCTCTCCTCCCCGGGTTCGGCTTCACGTCTACCATACGAGGACTACCATGACTGACATGACCACCCGCGCCGGTCTGAGCATCGACTCCCGGCTCGCGAGTTTTCTTGAAGGCGAAGTTCTGACGCCGTTGGGGCGCGACGTCGGCGCGTTCTGGCAGGGTTTCGCCGCGCTGCTCGCCGACTTCGCGCCGCGAAACCGCGCGCTGCTCGCCAAGCGCGAGAGCCTGCAGGCGCAGATCGACGCGTGGCATATCGAGCGCGCAGGGAAGCCGCATGACGCGGCGGCCTACAAGGCGTTCCTGACCGAGATCGGCTACCTCGTCCCCGAGCCCGCTGACTTCCAGATCGGCACCCAGAACGTCGACCCAGAGATCGCGACCATGGCCGGCCCGCAGCTGGTGGTGCCGATCCTCAACGCACGCTTCCTGCTGAACGCGGCCAATGCGCGGTGGGGGAGCCTTTACGATGCCTTCTACGGCACCGACGCATTGGATGCGCCCCCGGCGCGGCCGGGTGGGTATGACGAGGCGCGCGGCGCGGCGGTGATCGCGCGCGGGCGGCAGTTTCTTGATGCGACCTTCCCACTTGCCGGGGGCGCCAGCTGGACCGACCTTGCGGGACGCGATGCCATCACGCTCGCCGATCCGGCGCAGCAAGTCGGCACCACCGACAAGGGCGTGCTGCTGAAGCACAACGGCCTGCATATCGAAGTTGTGTTCGATGCGAGCACCCCCGTCGGCGCGACCGACAGGGCGGGCATCGCCGACATCATGGTCGAATCCGCCCTCACCACCATCGCCGATTGCGAGGATTCGGTCGCGGCGGTCGATGCCGAGGACAAGCTGCTCGCCTACACCAACTGGCTCGGCATCATCCGCGGGGACTTGTCGGAAAGCTTCGAGAAGGGCGGCAAGACCCTCACCCGTATGCTCGCGGACGACAAGACCTACACCGACGAGAACGGCACCGCCCAGTCCCTCAAGGGCCGCAGCCTGATGTTCGTGCGCAATGTCGGCCACCTGATGACCAACCCCGCGATCCGCCTCGCGGACGGCTCCGAGATCCCCGAAGGCATCATGGACGCGGTCTTCACCTCGGCGATCTCCACGCTGGACGTCGAAGGCCACGGCAAGTTCGGCAACTCGCGCTGCGGCTCCATCTACATCGTCAAGCCCAAGATGCACGGGCCCGAGGAATGCGCCTTCACCAATGACCTGTTCGACGCGGTTGAGGATTTGCTCAAGCTCCCCCGCCACACCATCAAGGTTGGCGTGATGGACGAGGAGCGCCGCACCAGCGCCAACCTTGCCGCCTGCATCCACGCCGTCCGCGACAGGATCGTCTTCATCAACACCGGCTTCCTCGACCGCACCGGGGACGAAATCCACACTTCGATGCGCGCCGGGCCGATGCTTCGGAAAGGCGCGATGAAGGGCTCCGTCTGGCTCAAGGCCTACGAGGCGCGCAATGTCGCTATCGGCCTCAAGCACGGCCTCTCGGGCAAGGCGCAGATCGGCAAGGGCATGTGGGCCGCGCCCGACCTGATGGGCCAGATGATGGTCGAGAAGATCGGCCACCTCAACGCGGGCGCCAACACCGCATGGGTGCCGTCGCCCACCGCCGCGACGCTCCACGCGCTGCATTACCACCAGATCGACGTGTTCGCGGTGCAGAAGACGCTCCCCGAACCGATGGGCCTCGACGACCTGCTGGCGATCCCGCTGGCAGAGGGCGCGAACTGGCCGGAGGAGGAGATCCGCGGCGAACTGGACAACAACTGCCAGGGCCTGCTCGGCTATGTGGTGCGCTGGGTGGATCAGGGTGTGGGCTGCTCCAAGGTGCCCGACATCAATGATGTGGGCCTGATGGAGGACCGCGCGACGCTGCGCATCTCCTCGCAGCACATCGCCAACTGGCTGCTGCACGGGGTCATCACCGAGCGCCAAGTGATGGACAGCCTCGCCCGCATGGCCGCCAAGGTCGACGCACAGAACGCGGGCGACCCGCTGTATGTGCCGCTGACGGGCAACGAGGACGGCGCGGCCTTCAGCGCGGCCAAGGAGCTGATCTTCAAGGGGGTCGAGCAGCCCTCGGGCTACACCGAGCCGCTGCTTCACGCATGGCGCTTGCGCAAGAAGGCGGGCTGATCCACTCTGGCGCGCAATGCGCAAGGGCCTCATTTTCCTTATGCTTCTCGCCGGGTGGACAGCGCTCGGCTCGGCGGTCGAGGCGGGGCCAGAGCCGTCCTCGCGCGAGGCGTTCGACGCATGGGTGGGCGCTGACCCCGGGCGGGGACGCGAATTCGCCGCTCTCAGCGCCTACTTCGCCAAGGAGGGCGTCGCAGATGTGCTCCCCGTCTGGCAGCTGACGCGGGTCGATGGAGATTATGCGGCGCGCTGCAAGGCGGGGTTCTTCGTGCTCCCGCCGCGCGCCGACTGGCCGAACATCGTCCCCGCGCTCCGACTGGTGCGCAGGCATGTCGTGCCGGTGACGGGGCGGGTCGAGGTCGCCTCGAGCTGGCGCTCTCCAGAGGTCAACACCTGCATCGGCGGCGCGCCGCGCAGCGCGCGCCGGGGACCGCGCTAAACTCTTCGCCGATCTGTGCGCGATGCAGCGCAATGCGGGGGCGGGCACGCGCATGGGCCTCGGCGCCTACTTCGACCCCGCGCGGCCGCAGGCCAACCCGCAGGGGCGCTTCCACATCGATGCCAGCGGCTATCGCACCTGGGGCTTCGACTATTCATCGCGCACCAATCCCTGCCCGAAGTTGGGCTAAACCCACTACGCCGCCTGCAAAATCAACGCTTTCCTACTCGCCCCGCGTCAGGCAGGCTTGCCCTTATGGCCCGCCTTTTCACCCTTCCCGCTCGTCTGAACAGCACGCCGGTGGGAGGGCAGGTTTTTCGTCTTTGGACTGTGTCTCATTGTCTCCAACACGGAGCGCGGTTCACCCCTGCAGCGCGCGCGCCAGGGCCACGAACTCGGCGACGCTGACGGTCTCGGCGCGGCGGGTCTCGTCGATGCCGAGCTGGCCAAGGGCTGCCAATGCGCCGGGGACGCCCTTGAGGCTCTGGCGCAGCATCTTGCGGCGCTGGCCGAAGGCGGCCTCGGTGAGGCGTTCGAGGGTGCGGGCCGAGACGCCCTCCGGCATGGCGGCGGGCGTGACGTGGACGATCGCGCTCATCACCTTGGGGGGCGGGGTGAAGGCGCTGCGGTGGACCTTCATGGCAAGCCGCGCCTCGGAGCGCCACTGGGCGAGCACGGCGAGGCGGCCGTACGCGTCTTCGTCCGCATTGGCGACGATGCGGTCGGCGACCTCGCGCTGGAACATGAGGGTGAGCGACTGCCAGAGCGGCGGCCAAGCCTCACCGCCGAGCCAGCGCACGAACAGCGCGGTGCCGACGTTGTAGGGGAGGTTGGAGAGGACGTGGAAGGGCTCGCCCTGCATCAGCGCGGCGTGGTCGAGCTTGAGCGCGTCGCCCTCGATCACGGTGAGCCGGCCGGGGAAGGCCTCGGCGAGTTCGGCGAGGGCGGGGAGGCAACGGCGGTCCATCTCGATCGCGGTGACGCGCGCGCCGGCGCGCAGCAGCGCACGGGTGAGGCCGCCGGGGCCGGGGCCGACCTCGAGGACCGGCTGGTCCGCTAGATCGCCGGGCAGGGCGGCGATGCGGGCGAGGAGCTGCTCGTCGAGCAGGAAGTTCTGCCCCAACGCCTTGGAGGCGGCGAGGTTGTGACGCGCGATGACCTCGCGGATCGGAGGGAGGTCAGCCACGCGCTTGCGCCATCTCGGCCGCCATCACCAGCGCGGCGGCCATGGCTCCGGGGTCGGCAATGCCTTGGCCCGCGATGTCGTAGGCGGTGCCGTGGTCGGGTGAGGTGCGGATGATCGGCAGGCCCAGCGTGACGTTGACGCCTTCGTCGAACTCCAGCGCTTTCAGGGGGATGAGCGCTTGGTCGTGGTACATGCACAGCGCCGCATCATACCCGGCGCGGGCGCGGGGGGTGAAAAGCGCGTCGCCGGGGACGGGGCCGAAAGCGGCGATCCCCTCGGCTTGCAGGGCGGCGATAGCGGGCGCGATGATGCACGCCTCCTCGTCGCCGAACTGGCCGCCCTCGCCCGCGTGGGGATTGAGGGCGGCGATGGCGAGGCGGGGCTGCGCGATGCCGAAGTCGCGGGTGAGGCCTGCGGCGACAATGCGCGCCTTGTGGGTGATGAGCTCCACCGAGAGCAAGGCAGGCACCTCGGCCAGCGCGACGTGCACGGTCAGCGGCACGGTGCGCAAGCTCGGACCGGCGAGCATCATCACCGCGTCGCGATACGGGCGGGCGCAGGCGTCGGCGAGGAACTCGGTCTGGCCGGGGTACTCCCAGCCGATCGCGGCCAGCGCGCCCTTGGCGACCGGCGCGGTGACCAATCCGGAAGCGACGTCCGAGAGTGCGAACTTGGTCGCCCATTGCAGCGAGGCAAGCGCCAGCCGCGCGCCACCCTGCGAGGGCTCAGCCGGGTGCCACGGCCCGTCGAGCCCTGCCATCACGGGGAGGCCCGCGGCGTGAGCGAACAGCGCCTCGGCGGGCTCTGCGATTGGCACGATCGGGCAGTCGATCCCGAGGCGTTCCGCGCAGGCCCTGAGCAACTCCGGCCCGCCGACCACGAAGGCGGGCGGCGCACGGCGCTCGGCGCGAAGGCGGGTCCAGGCGCCGAGGATCACCTCGGGGCCTATGCCTGCCGGATCACCGAGCGATATGGCAAGGGGAGCAGACGGTGAGGTCAATTGTACTCGATATAGGCGTCGTTGCGCAGATCGCGCAGCAGGCGCTGGGCCTGCTTGTTCACGCGCTCATCCTCGATGATCTTCATCACCGCCTGGAACGTCGGCGCGCCCGCGTCCTTGGGATCGTCGCGCCCGCACAGCATCAGCACGCGCACGCCTTCCTGAACGCCGCCGAAGGGCGGGGTGGCCTGACCGATCTGGAGCTGGAGCACTACGTCGCGCAGCTGCGGCGGCAGGTTCGCGGCCTTGATCTGGTCGTTGGCGATCACCTCGGCCCCGATCTTCGCCGCGCCGGCCTCGACATCGGCGCAGCCGCGCAAGCTGCTCAGATACTTGCCGAACTCGTCAACCTTGGCTTCGGCCTGCTCCTGCGTCACGCCGGGAGGGAAGGCGATCGAAATCTGCTTGAGGTTCAGGATCGCCTCGGCCGGATCGGCCATCAGCACCTGGCGCTTGTTGATGAGGTAGATGATCGAGAAGCCGCCGGGGATCTCGATCGGGCCATTGAGCTGGCCGGGCTGCATCACCCGCACCGCCGCGCCGAGCTGCGGGGGCAGCTGGCCGATCCGCACCCAGCCCAGATCGCCGCCGACCACCTGCGTGCTCGCCTCGGAATACTGCCGCGCATAGGCGACAAAGCTGCCGCCCTGCTGCAATTGCTGCATGATCGTCTGCGCGTTCTTGAGCACCGCCGCGCGGTTCTCGGTGCTTGCCGAAAGATAGATCTCGCCGATCCGGTATTCATCGGTGCCCTTGTCCTTGATCATCTGCTCAAGGACTTCGTTGACCTCTTCGGCCGAGATGTTGACGCGCGGCATGACGTTGCGGCGGAGCAGGTTTTCCCATGCCACTTCGCCCTCGATCTGGCGCTTCAGCGACGCCGCCGAAGAACCGATCGATTCCAGATAGGTATCCATCTTCTTGGGATCGCTGCCGAAGTTCTGCGCGGCGAGCTGCTGGTAGGTCTCCTCGACCTCCTCGCGCTTGGCCGCGAGTTCGTCGGCCTCGGCGGCCTGGATCTTGAGCGTCTCGTCGATCAGGTTGCGCAGCACCTGGACGCGCAGCCGCAGCATTTCGTCCTCGGGGATCGGCGCTTCCGAGGCCGCGGTCACCAGCGCCACGCGCTGGTCGATGTCGGTGCCGGTGATGACGTAGCCGTTGACGATCGCGGTCGCGGTGCGCTTGTCTGGGTCGGCACGCCCAAACAGGGTGATGTTCTCGGGCAGGCCGAAGGGATTGTCGGCGGTCGGCACGGCGACGGTCTGCGCGCCGGCAGCCATGGGCGCAGCGGCAAGGCCGAGCATCGCCGCCCCCGCAAGCGCGGTTCCGGCCTTGGCAAAGAGCGACTTCGAAAACAGCTTCACACTCACTCGTTCATTCCCGCCTTGTGGCTATCGCAGCGGGTGCGGATTGCACCCGATGCCGCGCCGATGCCCTGCACCGGCTGAATGGAAGCTGAGTCTGCGCCCGATCCCGGGGCGCGCGACCAGCCTGCGCCCGCGCTCCTTAACGCCATTTGTGCGCCCTGCCAATTCTTGCAGACGTCTGACCGGGGATCAGCGGAAACCCAGATTGCGCGCCTCTGCTTAGCGGAACCCGAGGTTCCGCAGGGCGAAGAACACCTGAAACGCATTGCCGCGCCGCGCGTCGCCCGCGTCGATGAAGTCGCGCCGCCAGGTTGCGCCGAACTCGATGCAGTCGTCCGAATAGGCAACGCCGAAGCGGGTGCGGATCGGCTGGAAGCCGTCGGGCTGGAACACCGGGTCCTCGTCCCGATCGGTGAGGTTGAACACCCCCGAGCCGAAGACCGACCACTTGCGCCCGATCGCCACGCGCGCGGCGGCGCGAAGTTCCTCGCGGTCGCGCAGATCTTCGACCGTGGAAATGTCGCGGTTCAGCCGCAGATAGCCGACTTCGAAATAGGTGCGGCGCGAACCGACAGTCGCGTCGACCTCGTTGCGGCGGATCGCGAGGTTGTCCTTGTCGAGCCGGAAGCGGTGGGTGAACTGCACGAGATTGCGGAAGCGCACCTCGGTGCGGCCGACGAAATCGGTGACGCGCTCGGACAGGCCGGTGCCCTCGGGGAACAGCCCGTCGCGCGGCGCTTCCAGGCGGAAGGACTGGCCGATGGTCGATTTGACGCGCCAGCCGGGGCGCTGCAATTCCCAGTCGACGCCCCAGGTCACCCGGCTGCCGTCCTCGACCCGGTCATAGCCGGGGAAGCGATTGAGCGCGAAGAGGTTCGAATCCTCAAGATCGATCGCGCGCGCATCCTCGTTGGGGACCGCGAAGTTGCGGATCCGCGGGGAGGCGACGACCTGCAGGCGCGGCTTGAACACCTGCGTGCCGCCGAAGGCCTCGCCGACGAAGGGCCATTCGATGTCGAGCGCGGCGGTGGCGATGCCGCGCGTGGTCCAGCCCTCGGTCCCGCGATAGGCGAGCGTGGTGGTCGCGAGGCTGTTGTTGGTGTTGTAGACATCGCCGCGCACCAGCGCCGTCAGCGTCACGACTTGGCCGAGCGAGGTGAGGCGCTTCAGATCCCACTGCGCGCCCGCGAAGGCACGCTGGGTGTCCTGCCCCTCGTTGCGCAGCAGCGAGAGGCTGTTCGCCTGCACCACAAGGTTGCCGCCGAGGATCTTGTCGCCGATCTTCTGGCGGTAGTCGATGGCCGGCAGCGCGAGCGGCACCTGCCCCTGATCGGCATTCAGCCGCAGCGTCTGCGTCGCCCAGCCAGCAATCGAGAGGTAGGAGCGGTCGGTCATGCGCTCGAGATTGATGGTCGAGCGCAGCCGGTCATCGCGGCTGATATCGTAGCGGCGCAGGAAGGTGCGGTCGGAGGCGAGGCGGATCGAGCCGGTCAGGCTCCAGTCGGGCGAGAACTGGAAACGGCCATTGGCATCGAGGTACCCGCGCGGGTCGCTGCGCAGGCTGGCGGCCCCCGTGAAGTCGGTCGCGCGGTCGGAGAAGGTGGCGTAGCCGGTGACCTGATAGGCGCCCTTTTCGGTGAGGTGCCGCCACTTCGCGCTCGCCATCGGGGCAACGTTGGAGAAGACATAGGCGCCCAGCGTAAGGTCGGCATTCTCGGCGAGGCGCCAGTAATATTCGCCGCTGAGCTCCAGCCCGTTGACCTGCGTGATCCGCACGTCGGGCACCAGAAAGCCGCTCTCGGCCTTGCCGTCGGTGCGCACCGCGAGGCCGGGCAGCGGCAGAACGCGCGCGCCGAACAGCTCGAGCACCGCGCCCTCGAAGCGGATGCGGTTGGCTTTCTGGTCGTAGATCACCCGGCGCGCGGTGACGCGCCAGCTGGGATCCTGCGCGCAGCCCTCGGCATCCACCACCGGGCAGGCCGTGTAGGCGGCATCGGTGAGCACCGCGACGCCATCCTCGCCGCGCTCTGCCGAGCGTGCGGCAAGGCGGCCCCCGGCGCGCAGGGCGATGAGGAGTTCGCTCATCGCGCCGGTGTCGAATTCTTCCGTCAGTTCGACCTGATCGGTGAACAGCTGGTTCCCCGCATCATCGACAAGGCGGATGTTGCCGCTGGCGATGATCCGGCCGGTGTCGCGGAACCACACCACCTCGTCGGCGCGCACCGAGCGGTCCTCGGAGCGCAGGATCACATCGCCGCGCGCGGTGACGGTGTCGGTCTGGTCGTTGTAGCTGAGCTCGCGCGCTTCGAAGTCGATCTGGCGGGGGGCCTCGGTGCTGGCGGCGGGGGCGGGGGCCGGCTGCGCTTCCTGCGCGGCGAGCGGCGCGGCGGCAAGCACCAGGGCAAAGCCGAGCGCGATACGCGAAACCGCACCCTGCGCCGGGAAGCGCGGGGCAGGGCGCGCGGGCACGCGCGGTCCGTCTTGCAAGCCTCCCGACATGGCCTTGCCTATTGCACCGCTCGCGCTTAATCGCAATCGCCATTACGGCCCGCCCGCGCGCGGTCTGCCGCAGCCCGGCGGCGCCCCGTCAGGCCCCGGCACAACCGTGTCTTTTGGCCAGTCTCTTTCGGAGTATCCATGCAGATCCACCTCACCGCCGCCCCGCCCGCCGACATCCGCTTGCAGGCGCGGGTGGTGAACCAGGGGCAGGCGCTGGCCGGGCTCGATCCGGCGCTGGTCGAGGGCGCAGGCGCGAGCCGCTTCTCGGGCCGCGCGGGCCAGCTGTTCGAGGGCTTTGCCAGCATGGATGGTGCGGTGAAGCGCATCGCCATCGCCGGGCTGGGCGAGACAGGCAGCGCCGAACGCCGCGTCAATTGCGAGCGCGCGGGCGCCGCGCTGACCGCCAAATATCTCGTCTCGGGTGAGACCGCGATGGTGCTCGACCTTGGCGGCGCGGGGCTTTCTGCCGATGACGCCGCTGCTTTGCTGCTAGGCCTGCGGCTGCGCGCCTGGCGTCATGACGCATACCGCACGCGCCTTGCCGCCGACAAGCGCCCCTCGCTGACCGACGTCCACGTCACCGGCGCGCCCGAGGGCACCGCCGCAGCGTGGGAGCGCGAAGCCGCACTTGCCAAGGGCGTGGAGTTCACCCGCAGTCTCGTGACCGAACCCGCCAACATCATCTACCCCGAAAGTTTCGTCGCCGCCTGCAAGAAGGCGTTCGAGGGAACCGGGGTCGAGATCACCGTGCTCGGCGAGGCGGAGATGACGGCGCTCGGCATGGGCGCGCTGATCGGGGTCGGGCAGGGCTCGGTGCGCGAATCGCAGCTCCTCGCGATCCGCTGGAACGGCGGCGCGGCGGGCGAGAAGCCCACGGTCTTTGTCGGCAAGGGCGTGACCTTCGACACCGGCGGCATCTCGCTGAAGCCGCCGCCGGGGATGGAGGACATGAAGTGGGACATGGGCGGGGCGGGCGCGGTCGCAGGCGCGATGCTGGCGCTGGCGACCCGCAAGGCCAAGGCTAATGTCATCGGCGTCATGGGTCTCGTCGAGAACATGCCTGATGCCGCCGCCCAGCGCCCGGGCGATGTCGTCACCACCATGAGCGGCCAGACGGTCGAGGTGCTCAACACCGATGCCGAGGGCCGGCTGGTGCTGTGCGATGCGCTCCACTGGGCGCAGGAACAGTATGACGCGGCGCGGATCGTCGACCTCGCGACGCTGACCGGCGCGATGATCATCAGCCTCGGCAATGAATATGGCGGGATGTTCGCCAATGACGACACGCTCGCGGCGCAGCTCTCCGCAGCGGGCCTCACCAGCGGCGACAAGCTTTGGCGCATGCCGCTCGGGCCGAATTACGACAAGCTGATCGATTCGCCGATCGCCGACATCAAGAATGTCGGCCCGCGCGAGGCCGGATCGATCACGGCGGCGCAGTTCCTCCAGCGCTTCATCAAGGACGGCACCCCCTGGGCGCACCTCGACATCGCGGGCATGGTCTGGTCGCAAAAGCCCGGCCACACCTGGGAGAAGGGCGCGACCGGCTACGGCGTGCGCCTGCTCGACCAGTTCGTGCGGGATGTGGTGGAAGGCTAAGGGGGAGTTCCTGCCATCCCCAAGATGCGCAAGAAGAGTGATCTCCCGACCAAGACCTGCCTGACGTGCGGGCTCCCTTTCACATGGCGCAAGAAGTGGGAGCGGGACTGGGACAATGTGAAATATTGTTCCGACCGCTGCCGCGGGAACGCCAAGTCGGGGGCCAAGGGGGGATGAAAATGCGCGGGTTCCTGCGGGCGGGCTTGGTTGCGGCAGCACTGGCGAGTGCCAGCCCGGCGCTCGCCAGCGACTTTTCGGGGATCGGGCGGATTTTCCTGTGGGGCATCATTGCGCTGGGCGCGGTGATCATCATCCCGCTTGTGCTCGTGGCCCGCAAGGGTCGCAAAGGCAGCCCGGAAGGCAATGCCACCATCGCGATCACCGGCGCGGCGATCTTTGCTCCGGCCATCGTCTATCGCGACTACGACCAATGGGTCATCAACCCGTTTCCCGGTAGCGCCTCGGCGATGCTCGACGGCAAGTGGGAGGTGCTCTGGCCGGTCCCCCTGCTGTCGATCATCCTGTGCGCCAGCGGCGGCTATTGGCTGCTCCAGCGGATGGGCAAGCCCGCCGACGAGGGGGAGGGGCCTGCATGAAACTCGATTTCTGGCAGGTCACCGATGATCCGGTCGAGAAGGTCGTCGCGCTCATCGCCCGGCGCGTGCTGGGTGAGGGCGAGCGCGTGCTGGTGGTCGCCGCCGAGGCCGAACAGCGCGCCGCCATCGCCCGCGCGCTGTGGGAGGGCGGCCCCGAGAGCTTTCTGGCGAACGGCGAGGCTGACAGCCCCGGCGCGGATCGCCAGCCGATCCTTCTTGCCGCCGAGCCGGTCGCGGCCAACGGCGCAAGCCACGTGATCCTCGCCGACGGGGCGTTCCGCGAATGCGCGGGCTTTGCGCGGGTGTTCCTGCTCTTTCCCCCGGGCCTAGCCCCCGCCGCGCGGCAGGCATGGCGCGCGGTGGACGGGCGCGATGGCGTGGAGCGCGCCTATTTCGCGCAGGAATCCGGGCGCTGGGTGAAGAAGGGCTGAGGGCTTGCGCCCGCGCCCGCGATAGGTGATCCTCCGGCCTGCATTGAGAAGGGGGACAAGGCGATGAAGCAGGCGGCACTTCCAATGGCAGGCGGCGCGGCATTGATGCTGGCGGCGTGCGGATCCGAAACCTCGGGCGAGTTCAAGACCGAGGACGGCAAGAACGCCGAATACACCATCGACAAGGAAACCGGCGAAACCAGCATGACAATCGAGCGCGAGGATGGCGAGGCCTCCTTACGCGCCGGTGCGAATGTCCCGGTCAGCCTCCCCGACGGCTTCACCCTGTTTCCCGGATCAAAGGTCACCAACAATGCGGTGGTCAACCAGCCCGACGGGCAGGGGACAATGATCACCTTCGAATCCGACGCCCCTGCCGACAAGGTCGTCGCCCATTACCGCGACGCCGCCAAGGGCGCCGGGTTCGACATTCAGCTCGAAATGAACACCAACGGCACCCAGATGGTTGCCGGTGAGCGCAAGTCGGACAGCGCGACCATCTCGGTCACCGCCACCCCGGGCGAGGGCGGGGCCGTGACCACCGGGCAGATCATCATCGCCACCAAGAAGGGCGGCTGACGCTCAGCTCTCGCCCAGCACGATGTCCCAGCGGTAGCGGTCGGCCTCGGCCTGCTGCTGCGCCATCGCCGTCACCGCATCCTCGCCGAGCTGGTTGTAGAGCACGTCCGCCGAATTGGTGGCGTGATCCTCGGTGAAATACATCTGGGTGATGAGCCGCACCTGCCGTCCCTTGATGTCGAAGTGGATATGCGGCGTGCGGTGGCCGATCGGGCTGTCATAGCCCGAGGGCTTGATGGTGCGGATGCGCCACTCGCCACTCGGCCCGGTCATCAGCTTCGCGAAGCCCTGGAAGTTGGGATCGAGCGGGGCGGTCGCGATATCGCCCGGATGGTCATAGCGTCCCGCCGCATTGCACTGCCACAGCTCGAGCGCGGCACCGCGCACCGGATTGCCCTTGCGGTCGAGCACGCGGCCCGTGACCTCGATCACCCGGCCCAGCGCGCGACCCTTGCGGCCCTTGATATGGGTCATGTCGAAATCGTCGTCGCCCGGACGGATGACCGGATAGAACGGGCCGATATCCCCGCCCGCCGTCTGCGCCGGTGCCGCCGCGCAGGCGATCCCGCCGCCAACGACAAGCCCTGCCGCACCCAAAGCCGCTCCGGCAAAACGCCGGCGCGAAATTCCGTGATCGTGGTCCATGCTTTTCCCCCCTCAAGCGCCCCAGGAGTGGAAGATACCACGCCGCACTCCCAAGGGGAACCGCGCGCCGGCCGCTTCACTTGCGCGCACGCTTGCCATTTTGCACCGCAGCAACTAGGGGCGCGGCCAAAGATCCCCCACAACGAAAAGACGTTCACAGGAGCATACCATGGCGGTCACCCGCACCTTCTCGATCATCAAGCCCGACGCCACCCGCCGCAACCTCACCGGTGCGGTCACCAAGATGCTGGAAGAAGCCGGCCTGCGCGTCGTCGCCTCCAAGCGCATCCACATGACCCGCGAGCAGGCCGAAGGCTTCTACGCGGTTCACTCCGAGCGTCCCTTCTTCGGTGAACTCGTTGAATTCATGATGAGCGAGCCGGTGGTGGTGCAGGTGCTCGAGGGCGAAGACGCCGTGACCCGCAACCGCGACATCATGGGCGCGACCAACCCCGAGAACGCCGAACCCGGCACGATCCGCAAGGAACTGGCGCTCTCGATCGGCGAGAACACCGTCCACGGTTCGGACTCGGAAGAAAACGCCGCGATCGAGATCGCGTTCTTCTTCAAGCCGGAAGAGATTGTCGGCTAAGTCTTCGTAACTGACGACAAGCAAAGGGCCGTCCCGCGAGGGGCGGCCCTTTTGCTGTCAGGCTCCGGCAAAGCGCGCCAATTGCGCGGCGTGGGCGCGGTGGTGGCCGCCCTCGCTCGCGGCCATCACCTTGCGCATCGCCGCGCGTGCTGCGGGGGTGAGGGCAAGGCCGAGATCGGCATAGATGCCGGTTATGGCGGCCTCCCAATCGCTGCCCAGCGCGTCGAAACATGCGCGCGCGACCGGCCCTTGCCAGCTTGCGAGCGCCTCGGCCATGCGCGCTTCGCGTAAGCCGATCTTGTGCCGCCAGCGGGCTTCGATCGCATCGAGGCAGCAGCTGTCCGACTGTATCGCCATCTGGTTGGCCGCAAGGCTGATCGCGCTCTTGAGCACCGCCTCGTGCTCGCGGGTCGCCAGCACCAGCCGCGCGTCCGGATAGAGAGCGAGGAGCGTTGCGAGATCCTCGGCAAAGGCGGGGACTTTCAGCACGCGGGGGCGGTCTGCGAGGCCGCGATGCGCCGCGTCGGTCTTCAGGATACGGACGAATTCGCGGTAGATCGGCAGGGGATCGCGCGCCTCGCTCCACGCCGAATAGGCCGGGATATGCCACTGCGATTCGTAGATCGAATGGTGGAGCGCGGCAGAAAGCCACGCCAGCTCCTCCTCGACCGCGGCGGGCGCCATCGGGTGGATTGATTGCATCCACGGATTCAGCAGCCCGAGCATCGCCAGCTCCAGCGCCGCCTTGACGCGGTTCATGCCCAGCGGAGTGGGGACGGGGTGATAGGCGTCGCAATAGCGGGTGTGCGCGTGCACCGGATCGGCGGCGAGCAGGGTGTGGATGCGGGTCGTGCCGCTGCGCATATGGCCGATGATGATGATCGGCGGCGCGAGGCTTGTGGCGAGCAGCTCAGGCCGCTCCAGCCACAAGGCCCCGAAAGCGAGCCGGTTTTTCACCATGCGCGACAGCTGCCCCCAGGCCATCGCCCGGCCCAAGGGGTTGAGATTGGCCTCATCGTCGATGCTGGCGATGAGCCGCGCGAGCCGCTCGCGAAAATCGGCGACGTCCTCCTCGCTGCGCCCGCCATGCTCGGCCGCCTCGGCGCGCGCGCCATAGGGCTTGGCGGCGAGCGCCCACAGCGCTTCCGGATCGAGCGCGGGCGGGGGGAGCCACCCGCGCTCCCACGCTTTGCCGAGGAAGGCGTTGGCCCGCTCGGCAAGCGGGCCGCGCGCCAGCAGGTGTTCGCGGGTAGGCGGGGCCATCAGAATGCGTCCGCGATGTCCAGCAGCCGCGTCAGCCGCTTGGGCGCGGCGCCGCGCCAGCTGCGTTCCAGCCATTCGCTGACCGCGTCCCAATCGACGCCGGGGCGGTTGAGGATGATCCCGACCCACCCGCTCGCGCCGTAATAGGCGGGCTTGAAGTAAATCTTCGGCTGATCCTCGACCAGTGCGAGGAGCTCATCCATCGATCCGGTGCGCACGAGGCAGGCAATGTGCGGGCTGCCGTGGTGCTGGTCGGCGAAATAGGCGAAATATTTGCCGGTCTTCTCGCCGCCGACCCGGAAACCCGGGCTGCCGTGGCTCTCGCGCTCGTCGGTTTCGGGCAGGGCGAGGGCTAGCTCGCGCACCCGCGCCAGCAGCGCCGCCGGATCGCGCCAGCGCGAGACGTAATCGGCCACGGCGCGCGGATAGAGCTGGTGTTCGGCCAGCTTCACGCGCTCGGCGAGGCTCGCGGGAGTGTCATCGGGCGTGATCGGCACCGCGATCTGCGCGAGCACCTCGCCCGCGTCGAGCTCCGGCGTCACCAGATGGACGCTCGTGCCCGCGTGGCTGTCGCCCGCTTCGATCGCGCGGGCGTGGGTGTCGAGGCCCTTGTATTTGGGCAGCAGCGAGGGGTGGATGTTGAGCATTCGCCCCTCCCACCGCGCCACGAAACTGTCGGAGAGGATGCGCATGTAGCCCGCCAGCACAATAGTGTCCGCGCCCGCCTTGATCACCGCGGCTTCCATCGCGGCGTCATGCGCCTCGCGGGTCATCCCCTTGTGCGGACAGGCGAAGGTAGCGATGCCCTCGGCCTGCGCGAGCGAGAGGCCTGCAGCGTCAGGGTTGTTGGAGGCGACCAGCACCACCTCATAGGGGCTCTCCGGCATCCGGCTGGCGTAGACCAGCGCGGCCATATTGGTGCCTGCGCCCGAGATGAAGACCGCGATTTTGGCCTTTTCAGCCAAGGTGCGTGGCGCTCCAGTCGCTCTTGGCCGCCCATGTCTCGACGCTCCCGCGCACGGTGCAGCCCTTGTCGCCCGCTTCGATCCGGCCGACGGTGACGACGGTCTCGCCCGCGGCTTCGAGCTTGGCGGTGACCTCGGCGACATTGCCTTCGCTGACGGCCAGCACCATGCCGACGCCGCAGTTGAAGGTGCGCGCCATTTCCTCGGGCTCGATATGCCCTTGCGCCTGGAGGAAGGCCATCAGGCGCGGCTGAGGCCAAAGGTCGGCATCGACTTGCGCGTGGGCGCCATCGGGCAGGATGCGCGGGATGTTCTCGAGCAACCCGCCGCCGGTGATATGGGCGAGGGCATTCACCAGCCCGGCGCGGATCAGCGGCAGGAGGCTCGCAACGTAGATGCGGGTCGGGGCGATCAGGGCGTCGATCAGCAATTGCTCCTGATCGAACAGGGCAGGGCGGTTCAGCTTCCAGGCTTTGTCTGCCGCCAGCCTGCGCACCAGCGAATAGCCGTTTGAGTGGACGCCGCTCGAAGCGAGGCCGATCAGCACGTCACCGGGCGCAACCTTGTCGCCGGTCAGCTGCTCGCCGCGCTCGACCGCGCCGACGCAGAAGCCGGCAAGGTCGTAGTCGCCCGCCGCATACATCCCCGGCATCTCTGCGGTCTCGCCGCCGATCAGCGCGCAGCCAGCCATCTTGCAGCCCTCGGCAATCCCCGCGATCACCCGCTCGGCGACGCCGTTCTCAAGCTTGCCGGTGGCGAAATAGTCGAGGAAAAACAAGGGCTCAGCGCCCTGTACGATCAGATCATTGACGCACATCGCGACCAGATCGATGCCGACCGTGTCATGCCGGTCATGTTCGATCGCGAGCTTGAGCTTGGTGCCCACGCCATCATTGGCGGCGACCAGCAGCGGATCATTGTATCCGGCTGCCTTGGGATCGAAGAACCCGCCGAACCCACCCAACTCGCTCGTCGCGCCGGGGCGGGCGGTGGCTTTCGCCAGCGGGGCGATCGCCTTCACCAGCGCATTGCCCGCCGCGATCGAAACGCCCGCATCGGCATAGGTGTAGCCCGAGCCTTGCGGCTTGCTCTCGTTTGTCCCCGAAGTCATGCACGCCGCCATAGCCTTTCGCGCTTGGAATTCCACCCGCCTTTGGGCAAAGGGGCAGGGCTTTCCCCATGCGTGCGACGCTTTCCCTTCCTGGCCCGGTGGCCGCACCCTCCCGCGCCAGCCGGCGCTGGCTGGCGGGCGTGTTGCTGACGCTGGCCCTGCTATGCGGCGGCTTTGCCCTCTTCGCGCAGGTCGCAGGCGAGCGCGGGATCGCGCCCACCGCGGCCAGCGCCGACATCGAGGTCAAGGGCATCAGCGTCGACGTGCAAGGCAAGAGCGCCGAGGACGCGCGCAGCAATGGCTGGCGCGAGGCGCAGCGCAAGGCGTGGGAAAAGCTCAAGGGCCCCAAGCTCTCCGACAGCCAGCTCGAAGGCCTCGTCTCGGCGATCGTGATCGAGAAAGAGCGGCTCGGCCCCCGGCGTTACATCGCCACATTGGGCGTGGTGTTCGACCGCAGCCGGGCGAGCGGCTATCTCGGCGGCGCGACACAGGCGGCTCGCTCGGCGCCGCTGCTGCTGATCCCGGTGCAGGAGAGCGGCGGGGCCTACATCACCTTCGAACAGCGCAACCCGTGGCAGCGCGCCTGGGCCGAGTTCAACCCGGGTGCGAGCCGGATCGATTACGTGCGCCTCTCGGGTGGCGGGGGCGATTCGCTGCTGGTCAATTTCGGCCAGACCGGGCGACACAGCCGCGGCTGGTGGCGCTCGACCCTCGACCAATATGGCGCGACCGATGTGCTGATGGCCTTCGCCAAGCTCGACCACCAGTTCCCCGGCGGGCCGGTGAGTGGCACCTTCACCGCGCGCTACGGCCCCGATAGCCGCCCGCTCGATAGTTTTACGCTCAAGGCCGACAGCCCCGACGCCGTGCCCGCGATGCTGGCGCAGGCGGTCGAGCGGATGGACCAGATTTTTGCCGGCGCGCTGGCTTCCGGAAAACTGCGCCCCGATCCGAGCCTGAGGCTGGGCGCGGGCGGGGTGATCGATCCGGCGATCCTGCGCCTGATCGAGATCGGACGCGCAGCGCAGGCGCGGAAGTCCGCCGCGGCAGCAGCAGCCGCAGGCGAGGTCCCGCGCATCGAGGCCCAGCCGGTCACCGGGATCGAGCCCGGCGAGGTCGCGGTGCGCAACATCACCGTCCAGTTCTCCAGCCCCGATGCCGGCGCCTATGACGCAGCGCTGGGCGCAGTGCGCTCGACCGGCGGCGTGCGCGGCGTGGGCGTCACCAGCACCGCGATCGGCGGCACTTCGGTGATGAGCGTCGCCTATGCCGGGTCGCTCGATGAGCTTGCTGCCGCTCTGGAAGCGCGCGGGTTCAACGTGCGGCGCGGGGCGAACGCGCTCGCCATCAGCCGCTAGGGCCTGCGTCCCGCGATGGGCGAGCCATCCCAGATTGCCCTTCCCCTGTCCGCCCGCGGAGCCGCGCGGCGGATCGTGGTGGGCGATGCCAACGCCGCGGTGATCGACGCGCTCCAGCACCCGGAGCGCTGGCCATTCCACGTCGCCGTCCTCACCGGCTCGCCGCGTTCGGGCAAGAGCCTGCTCGCGCGTTGGGCGGGAGGGCTGCATGGCGACAGCCTCGAGGTGATCGACGATGCGCAAGGGGTGGACGAGACTGCGCTGTTCCATCGCTGGAACGCGGTGCAGCAGGGCGGCACACGCGAGGGCGGGGCGCTGCTGCTGGTGGCGGATGCGGGCGCGGATGGCTGGCAGATCGCGCTGCCCGATCTTGCCTCGCGCATCGGCGGCTCGCTCCACCTCGAAATCGGGGCGCCCGATGATGCCATGGCGGGCGATCTGATCCTCGCCCAGGCCGAGGCACGCGGGCTCACCCTGCCCGAGGGCGCGGCGGATTATCTCGTCCCGCGCACGACACGCAGCTTTGCTGCGATCGAGGCGCTGGTGGCGACAATCGACCGCATCTCCCTTGAACGTCAGACGCCCGCCACCATGTCTGTGTGGCGCGCCGCGCTTGAGGCCCTGCACGGGCCCGAGCAGCGGCGGCTGTTCTAACGGTCGCGCGCTCCCGATTGCATCGGACGCGCTTTGGTGGGAAAAGCGAGGCCATGTTTGACCAGCTGATTAGCTATCTGGACTCGATCCGTGCCCGCGACCCCGCGCCGCGTTCGCGCTGGGAGATCCTGCTCTATCCCGGCGTCTGGGCGCTCGGTTTTCACCGCATCGCGCACTGGCTGTTCGAGGCGCGGATGTATTTCCTCGCGCGCTTCGTGAACCATTTCTCGCGCCTGCTGACCGCGATCGACATCCATCCGGGCGCCAAGATCGGCAATAACTTCTTCATCGACCACGGCTTCACCGTCATCGGTGAGACGGCGGAGATCGGCGACAATGTGACGATCTACCAATGCGTCACGCTGGGCGGCACCAACCCTGCCAACGGCAAGGGCGGCAAGCGTCACCCGACGCTGCAGGACAATGTCATCATCGGCTCGGGCGCGCAGATCATCGGGCCCATCGTGGTCGGCGAACGCGCCCGCGTCGGCGCCAATGCGGTGGTGACCGACGATGTGCCCGCAGGCGCGACGATGATCGGCCTCAAGGCCCGCTCGACGCTGGTTCCGGCCGAGGAATGGCTGCGCGAATTCATCCCCTATGGCACGCCCTGCGATGATCCGCCGTGCGAGGATGGGGGCATCCGCTCGCGCGGTGACTGCGTCGAGAAGCTCGAGGCCGAGGTTGCCAGCATGCGCGAGGAAATGGCGCTGATGAAGGCGATGCTCGCCGAGCGCGAGGCACCCGCTGCGGCGCCCGAGCCTGCCCGGCTGCGCAAGAGCGGCACCAAGGACTGAGGGCGAGGATGGCCGCACCACAATCGCCGGGGGGCACGCCCGGACAGGTGGTTCCCTTCCCCGGCCGCGGCGGTGCCGATCAGGTCGGCTTCGAGCGGCCCGAGCTGATGCGCATTCTCGACCTCTATGGCCGGATGGTCGCCGCCGGAGAATGGCGCGACTACGCGATGGACTTCACCCGCCACGCCGCCACCTTCGCCGCCTTCCGCCGCGCCGCCGAGCGCCCGCAGGCGCGCGTGGAAAAGCGCCCCGCACTGCGCGGCAAGCAGGGGATGTGGACGCTGTTCGGCGAGCACGGGCAGGTGCTCAAGCGTGGGCACGATCTGGCGAATGTCCTCGCCCCGATGGAGCGGCGGCTGCTGAAGGCGGTCGAGGAGTAAACAGGCAGAGAAGGGGACTGGCGTGAAATCTTGGGTTCGTGTGGGACTGCTGGCGGCTCTGGTCGCATCGGTGCCTGTCCTGCCGCTTGAGGCGGGAGCCAAGTACACTGCGCAGGGTTTTGCCATCGAAACCGAGCAGAAGCCCCAAGTGGTGGTGGTGCGACCCAACCTGTTCATGGGCACGCTCGATTCTGCCAATCGCCAGATCGAGGACCCGGAATGGCTGGCACAGGCGCACATCAATCTACAGGCGGCGCTGATGCGGCACCCCGCCACGAAGACTGTGCAGTGGCGCTTCAGCGACTGGAATGACCCGTCTTCGAAGCCGCTATCGGATGCAGTCTGGCAGCCGGTCCGCAACATCAATGGCGATCTGATCTTCAAGGTTCCCCAGGGTAGCCTTCCTGTGAAGCCGGGCGAGGATTGGCCGAAGAGGTTGAAGACACTTCCCAAGGGCTATCACGAATATGCTCTCCCCCAGAGTGCGGTCGATGAGCTCCGCGCTACCGACCCGGAGGCGCAGTATGCTCTGCTGATCACTATGCACGATGCCTATACTACCGATGGCGCGAAGCTCGCACGGCTGCTTGGCGGAATGGTTAATGTCATCCGCGATGGGGTGAACACTGACCCTCTTCCGCCCCATTTCGGCTATGCAATGCTGGTCGACCTTGGCGACGGCCAGATCGTGTGGTTCTACAACGACGGTGCCTTCGGGGGCGACCTGCGCAAACCCGCCACGGCGGGCAAGCGGGTGGGCCAGATGCTCACCGGCTGGCCGATGGGGCGCTGAGGCTTAATCGAACATCCCGAGGTCGACCGCGCCGTTCACCTGATTGTCGGTCACCTGCCGCAGCACCTTGATCAGGAACCAGGCTGAGCCTGCAAACAGCACCTGACCGAACATCGTCAGGCCCAGCACGGCCCATAGCGGCGTGGTCACCCAGATGCCCGGCAGCGCATCGACGAACACTGTCAGCACCACAATCGTCATCACGATCGCCGAGACCACCCAGCAGCTCCACCAGCTCGAGACATCGTCGACCGAGGAGCCGGCGAATTCCTCGGGCTCGCCCGCGCTGCGGTTGGCAAGCTCGCGCATCGCGACAAAGGGCACGAACAGGTTGGCGACCGGCACGAAGAAGCTGAAGGTCGCCCAGCCGGGGGAGTGGTTGAGGCCCCGCATCCCGGCCGCGCGCAGGTTGGCGTGGGCGGTGAAGACCCACAGCAGCACCGGGATGACCGATCCCAGAAACACGGCGTTGTTGGCCAATGTAACGAGACCCATGAGCATGGTCGTCTGATCCGGCTCGTAGGCCGGGTAGACCGGAGCGTCGTTGGCCAGCGCCAGCCCGATCATCACCGCGCTCAGCAGCGAGAGCGCGAACACGATCCACGCTCCGATTGTCGCCAGCAGCGCGAAGGTGCGCAGGTTTCCTGTCTGCATGAGCTTGCCCCCTTGGCGGACGCCGCGCGACCCATGCGAAACGCCCCCGCGCATTTCTGCACGGGGGCGCCCACTTTTCAAGCCTTTTGAGTAGCCTGCGGGGCGCTTACCCGCGCGCGCTGGCAGGCCCGGTGCCGGTGACCTTCTGCATCGCGCGCAGGATGTTGCCCGACTGCTCGGAGCCCGACTGCGGGGCGATGAGGTTGGTGAAGGAGTTGATCTCCTCCCAGCGCGCGGCGAAGCCTTCCAGCGTGCGCTCGCCTTCCGGCAGCCACACGGCGTCGTTCATCACGGTCCACGAGGAGTGGTAGCCACCGGCGCCAGCGCCGACGATGGCGTTGGTCGGCGCGTCCTCGGAGACGAGGAACAGCGCGGCCGGGACCACGTTCTCGGGCGCGAAGAGCTTGAAGGCTTCCTCGGGGAAGAGGTCTTCGGTCATGCGGGTGCCCGCGACCGGCGACAGGGTGTTGCAGCGCACGTTGTACTTCGCGCCTTCAAGCGCCAGCGTCTTGGTCAGACCGGCAAGGCCGAGCTTGGCCGCGCCGTAGTTGGCCTGGCCGAAATTGCCGAACAGGCCGGTCGAGGAGGCGGTCATCAGAATGCGGCCATAGCCCTGCTCGCGCATGGTTTCCCAGGCCGCCTTGGTGGCGAAGGCCGAGCCGGTGAGGTGGACCTTGACGACGAATTCGAAGTCAGCGGGCTCCATTTTGGCGAAGGTCTTGTCGCGCAGCACGCCCGCGTTGTTGATCAGCACATGTACGCCGCCCCACTTCTGCTTGGCGTCGGCGATCATCTTTTCCATCTGGTCATATTCGGTGACCGACGCGCCGTTGGCGACCGCCTCGCCGCCCATCGCCTCGATCTCGGCGACGACCTGCGCGGCGGCGTCCGAGGTGCCGGTGCCATCGCGCGAACCGCCGAGGTCGTTCACGACGACCTTCGCACCGCGACGGGCGAGTTCGAGCGCATAGGCCTTGCCGAGCCCGCCGCCGGCACCGGTGACGATGGCAACCTTGTCCTTGAAGCTGATGGTCATGGGTGTTCTCCTGTCCTTGAACTGTGCGGCTTGTGGGCGGCGCGCTTTACGCCTGCGTAAACCGATCTGCGGCGCGCTGCGTGGCACTTTCACGCGCCCCATGCAACAGCGGAAAAGTCAGCAGGCTGTGCCGTAGGGTCAGGCAGCGGGGGCGAGGCCCTCGAGCGCCTGAATCAGCCCTGCGAACGAATCGATTACGGCGTCCGCGCCAAGCTCGTGCGGGGGGCGGTCGCAATAGCCATAGGCCGCCGCGATCACCGGCACGCCCGCCGCCTTGGCGCTGCGAACGTCATAGGTCGAGTCGCCGAGGAACACGAAAGAGCCGCCCCCCAGCACCTCGCGCGCCTTGAGGACGGGGGCAGGGTGGGGCTTGGCAAGGAACTGGCCGTCGGGCCCCTTGCCCATGCTGTCACCGCCGATCACCGTCGCGAACTGGTCGATCAGGTCGAGCTGGGTGAGCACATTGCGCGCGAAGGCCTCGAACTTGTTGGTGACCACCGCCATGCGGATGCCCTTTGCGGCCAGCTCCGCAAGCGTCTCGCGCACGCCGGGATAGGGCACGGTGTGGACTGCGTTGTGCGCCTCGTAATAGCCGAGCATCGCCTTGTAGAGCCGTTTGAACTCGTCCTCCGGTAGCCCGCCCTGCGCCTCGACCGCGCGGGCGAGCATGATCTTCGCGCCGCCACCTATCAGGTCCTTCGAGCTCTCGACCGAGACCTCGGCAAAGCCCCCCAGCACCAGCGCATGGTTCACCGCCGCGCCAAGATCGCGGAAGGTGTCGAGCAGCGTGCCGTCAAGGTCGAAGCCGATGGCGCTGAAAGCGATGTCCGTCATGGTCTCTCCAGAAGTGAGCGCGCGGGTGGCGCAACCTACTTCAATCTGCAAGCATTTGCTGGCAAGCGCGCCTTTCCCTAAGGACATGCGCATGACGACCACGACCACTCCCTTCGCCGCCATCATCCTTGCCGCGGGCAAGGGTACCCGCATGAAGAGCGACACGCACAAGGTGCTGCACACGATTGCGGGCAAGCCGATGCTGCTCCACCTGCTCGACAGCCTGGCCGAGGCAGACCTTGCGCGCACCGTGGTGGTTGCGGGCGACCGGCACGAACAGCTGACCAAGGCGCTGGCGGGCCGCGATGTCGCAGTCGCCCTGCAGGAGCCGCAGCTCGGCACGGCGCACGCCGCGCTTCAGGCCAAAAGCGCGCTCGCCGATTTCACCGGGCTGGTGCTGGTGTGCTTCGGCGATTGCCCGATGGTGAAGGCCGATACCGTGCGCCGGTTGTTCGCCGCGCTCGCGGGCGGGGCCAAGGTCGCGGTGCTGGGCTTCCGTCCGGCCGATCCGCTTGCCTATGGCCGGATCATTGCGGACGACGATGGCACGGTGCGCAAGATGGTCGAGTTCAAGGACGCCTCGCCCGAGGAGCGTGCCGTCAACCTGTGCAATTCCGGCCTGATCGTCGCCCATTCGGATGACATGTGGCCGCTGCTCGAAGTGGTCGGCAACGACAACGCGCAAGGCGAATACTACCTTCCCGACGTCGCCACCAATGCCATTGCGCGGGGCGACACAGTGGTGGTGATCGAGACCGATGCGGACGAAGTCGCCGGGATCAACTCCCGCGCCGAACTCGCTCAGGCAGAAGCCCGCTGGCAGGTCGCGCGCCGCCTTCGGGCAATGGACGAGGGCGCAACCCTGATCGCGCCCGACACTGTGTTCTTCGCTCACGACACGCAGCTCGGCCGTGATGTCACCATCGAGCCCAACGTGTTCTTCGGCCCCGGCGTGCGGGTCGCCGACAAGGTGCTGATCCGCGCGAACAGCCACATCGAGGGCGCCAGCCTCGCCAGCGGCGTCAAGGTCGGCCCCTTCGCGAGGCTAAGGCCCGGCGCGGTGCTGGAAGAGGACAGCTTCGTCGGCAATTTCGTCGAGGTGAAGAACGCTGTGCTGGGTCAAGGCGCCAAGGCGAGCCACCTCACCTATCTGGGCGATGCCACCGTGGGTGCGGGCGCGAATATCGGCGCGGGCACCATCACCTGCAATTATGATGGCTACTTCAAGTACAAGACCGTGATCGGCCCGGGGGCCTTCATCGGCTCGAACTCGTCGCTGATCGCGCCCGTCACCATCGGCGCTGACGCGATTGTCGCGGCAGGATCGGCGGTCAGCCGCGATGTTGCTCCGGGAGAGCTGCGGATGGTGCGCGCCGAACAGCTGGTCAAGGACGGCTGGGCCGACCGCTTCCACGACGCTATGAAGAAGAAGAAGGCGGCGGCGAAGAAGGGGTGAGGGGATAATGCGCGTTCATAGGCACGTTCTGATGATCATCGCGGCCCTCGCGGGTGCGCTCGCCCCGGCGAGCGCGCAGACCGATCCGGCCGAAGATGAAATGCCGACCAGAACACTCGCCGAGGCGCGGGCCGGGCAGGCGGCCAATGTGGCAAAGGATTATCGCCAGCCGAACAAGCCCGTCGTCCCTCCGGCCAGCTGGATGAAGCTGGTTTCCTATCCCGGCCCGCTTGGCGACATGGCGGGTTATCTCTCCGGGGTGCCTGACAAGGAAGAGCGGCGTCCGGCGATCATCTGGATCAGCGGCGGCGATACGGCGATCGGCGATTTCTGGTCGCCCCAGCCGCGCGCCAACGACCAGTCCGCAGCCGCGCTCCGCGAGGCCGGCATGGTGGTGTTCTATCCCGCCGTGCGCGGCTTGAACGGCAATCCCGGGCAGGTTGAAAGCTACTATGGCGAGCTTGACGATCTGGTCGCCGCGACGCGCTGGCTCAAGGCCCAGCCTTTCGTCGATCCCGACCGCGTCTATCTCGGCGGGCATAGCAGCGGCGGGACGATGGCGCTGCTGGCGTCGGAGTATGCTGCCGAATGGGCGGGCGTTGTCGCCTTTGGTCCGGTGACCGATCCGCTGTTCTACGGCAGTGGGCTGTGGGGCGTGCAGCCGGTCGCGGCGGATGACGCCAACGGGCAATGGCTGCGTGCGCCGATCAATTGGCTGGATTCGATCACCGCGCCGACCCTTGTCCTTGAAGGGCGTCAGGGCAACGCGGGCGAGATTGCCGCTTTCGCGCAGGCCAACAGCAACCCCAAGGCGCGCTTCCACGTGGTCAAGGGTTGCACCCACTTCTCGATCCTGCGCCCGGCGAGCGAGCTGGTTGCAGCCACCATGCGCGATGGCAGCTTCGCCGCCTTGCTGGCGCGTGACAGCTTCGAGCTGACCTGTGGCTGAGAGCGACCCCCTCACCTGCTGGCTGTGCGACCGTCCGCTGGGCGATATCGTCCAGTGGCATCACCCGGTGCCCAAGGCCAAGAAGGGCAAGGTCAAGGTGCCGATCCACCCGATCTGCCACAAGACGATCCATGCGGGCTTCACCAATAACGAGCTCGCGCGGATCGGCGAGGATGCGGAGAAGATCCGCGAGAATCCCGCGATCGCCAAGTTTGTTGCCTGGGTGGCGAACAAGCCGGCCGATTTCGACGCGCCGACACGCTAGGGCGACACGGCAGGCCGACGAACGCCGGAACGTTGGGGCGCTCTGTAACGTAGGTAAGGCAGGAACCCGTGCGAAGGAGACTGCCCGTGAAAGCCGCCCGATGGATCGCAGCCGGAGCCGGGGTCGCGGTGGTGGGAGCCGCCGCCGCCTATGCCCAGTATCGCCAGACCGAGCAGCCCGATTTCGCGGTGGTGCGCGCTGACGGCGACTTCGAACTGCGCGATTACCCCGCGCTGGTGGTCGCCGAAGTCAGCAACGCCGGCACCCGCGAAAGCGCCAGCGGGGCGAGCTTCCGCAGGCTTGCCGCCTATATCTTCGCGCAGGACCGGCCCGAGGGCGGCGAGAAGATCGCCATGACCGCGCCGGTGCTGCAGGACGAGACCCGTCCGGGCCAGTGGCGGATGCGCTTCGTGATGCCGTCGGCATACACCCTCGATACCCTGCCGCCCGCGCCGGACGACATCACGCTCAGCCAGACCCCGGCGCGCCGGATGGCTGCGGTGCGCTTTTCAGGGAACGCCTCGGGCCGCGATCTCGCGCTGATGGAGGCGCGGCTTCGCGAGTGGATGCGTGAGGCGCGGCTGATGCCCGCGGGCGAGGCCGAATTTGCCTTCTACGATGCGCCGATGATCCCCGGCCCGCTGCGCCGCAACGAGGTGCTGATCCCGGTCGCCGCGCCCTAGGCGTCCTGCATCCCTGCGGTCTCTCCGCCGCCGGTGGCGAGGTAGTCCGCCTCCCACTGCTCGAATTCGGTGCGGCTCAGCAGATAGCGCTCGCGCGCTTCGTGGAAGCTGATCGTTCCCTCGCGCACCGCGCGCACGACCTCGTCCTTTCTGGCCCTCGACCAGTGGACACGGTGGTGCTTGGGCAGCGCGTTGTAGCTCTTGATCGCATCGGCGATCGAGATGTTCCGGTCATAGGCCAAAGGTGATGTTCCTCGTCGCTAGAGTCTGTGTCATCGCCCCCGATGGCCTGAGTGTCGACGCGGCGCCCTAACGAGACCTTGCCAGAGATGGTTAGCCGGGCGTTGATGAAACGCGCCGTGCTGTGCGCAAGACGAACTGAGTCCCGAGTGTCGGGCGCCTTTACAGGCAGCCGCGTTGCCTCTCGGCGTTAACGCAAAAAGGGCGGCCCCACCTGCGTGGAGCCGCCCCATTTTCGAAGCCTTGCCGGACCGCTTACTTGGCGGGCCGTTCGTCCATCAGGCGCTTCATAAGGTAGATGAACTGCAGCGCCTGAAGCTTGGCGCGCTGGTCGTTGTCGACCCCGCCCGAGTGGCCCCCGGTGGTGTCCTCGAAGTAGTAATAGGGCTGACCGAGCGCCTTCAACTTGGCCGCACCCTTGCGCGCGTGGGCGGGGTGGGTGCGGTCATCGGCTGTCGAGGCCCACAGGAACGGCTCGGGATATTCGACGCCAGCGACGATCTTCTGGTAGGGCGAATAGCCCTCGATCCAGGCGCGCTGCTCGGGAATGCGCGGATCGCCATATTCGCCGATCCACGATGCCCCGCGCCCGATCACGTGATAGCGCAGCATGTCGAACAGCGGGATCTGCACGATCGCCGCGCCGAACAGGTCGGGCCGCTGGGTGAAGGCGGTGCCGACCAAGAGGCCCCCTTGCGAGCCGCCCTGGATGCCGAGATGCTCCGGCTTGGTGAAGCCGCGCTTCACCAGATCCTCGGCCACCGCGATAAAATCGTCCCAGGTGCGCTGCTTGTTCTCGCGGATCGCGGTCTGGTGCCACTGCGGCCCGAACTCCCCGCCGCCGCGCATGTTGGCGAGCACATAGGCGCCGCCCTTCTCGACCCACAGCTTGCCGGTCGAGCCGAGATACGCGGGCAGGCGCGGGACCTGGAAACCGCCATAGCCGGTCAGCAGCGTCGCGGTGCTGCCGTCGGCCTTCATACCCTTGGGCTTGACGATGAAGTAGGGGATCTTGGTCCCGTCCTTGCTGACTGCCTCATATTGCTCGACCGTGGAGCCGGCCGGGTCGAAATAGGAGGGGCTGGTCTTGAGCACTGCCGGCGCGGCCGTGCCATCGGTGTAGTAGAGGGTGGTCGGCTCAAGGAAGCCGCTCACCGTGTACATGATCTGGTCGCTGTCGTCCGAGGAGGCAGCGATGCCGATCGTGGCATTGTCGGGCAGCGCGATCTGCGAGCTTGCCCACTTGCCGTCCGCAAAATTGAACTTGAGCACCTTGCCCACGACATTGTCGAGCATCGCCACATAGAGCCCGCCCGCGGTCACCGTGCTGCCCTGCTTGGTCTGGCGATAGCCCGGCGCCCAAACGAGCGACTTCTTCGCGCCGTTGGGGCTGGCCTTCCATTCCTCGAGGTTGGCCGCGACGAGGCTGTCGGCGGGGAAGGTCGTGTCGCCCACCGTCCAGTCGACATCGGGCGAGAACAGCATGTGCCCGTCAACGATGCCAACCGGGTTGGCCTTGGTCGGGATGTCGAGCTGGAGCCACTGGCCCCCTTGCCAGACATACCACAGCCGCTCGTGGAAGCTGATCCCGCGATAGGCGATGCGGGCGTGGATCACGTCCTCATTGTCGCGCAGCAGCGTCGCGCCCGAGGAGACGTCCTTGGCGTCGCCGCGGAAGATTTCAGGCGCATCGGCGATTGCAGTGCCGCGCTTCCATTCGCGGGTGGTGAAGGGGTATTCGCTCTCGGTCAGCGTGCCTTCGCCGAAGTTGCGGCTGACGAGCAGCGTGTTCTCGTCAACCCACTCGACCCCGCCCTGGCTCTTCTCGGCCAGCTCGAAGCCGCCCTCGATGAACTGCTTGGTCTTGGTGTCGAACTCGCGCAGGATGGAGGCGTCCTCGCCCCCATCGGACAGCGCGATCATGCAGCGGTTCATTGCGGGCGGCAGGCAGGTCGAGCCCTGATAGACCCACTCCTTGCCCTCGGCCTTGGCGAGTGCGTCAACGTCGAGGATGATCTCCCACTCCGGGCTCGCGGTGCGGTAGCTTTCCAGCGTCGTGCGGCGCAGCAAGCCCTTGGGGTTCGTCTTGTCCTGCCAGAAATTGTAGAGGCCATCGGGGCGGAAAGACACGAAGGGGATGCGGCCGGTGCTGTCGAAGATCGCCAGCGCCTCGGCCTTCAGCTGCGCATAGCGCGGATCGGCCTCGAAAGCGGCGAGGGTGCGGGCGTTTTCCTTGGCGACCCAGTCGAGCGCCTCGGGGCTGCGCGCCTCCTCGAGGAAGATGTAGGGATCCTGCTCGGGCCCGGGGATGCCGTCATCGGCAAGGGCAATGGTCGATGTGCTCATGGCAAGTGCCATGGCCAGCCTCGATGCGAGTTTCAAGTGGGTCTCTCCCTGTGACGGATGCTGCGGTGCCCGGAGAAGGGCCCGCGCGAAGCATCAGAATTGCAGGGAGTTGGCGCGCATGCAAGCGCGGACCGGCTCAAGGCTCGCGGCGCACCCAGGCGTAGATGTAGCGGTGGTGGAGCTCTTCCTTGGCGAGCAGGCGGTAATCCCGCTCGATCGCCGCATCGACCTGATCCTTGGCCGCGAAATTCTGCGGGGTGAGCGGCAGATCGGCTGTGACGATCACCGGCGGGCGGGTGGCCAGAATGCGGCCCACCTCATCCTCCTGAAGCATCCCCAGCGCATCCATCTCGAGCGCATTGTTGAGGTGATCGGGGTAGATCAGCTTGGTCGGCAGGCAGCTATTGGTGAGGCCGTAGAGCGAGGTCGGGCCGTCGAAGATCAGCAGGCACTTGCCCGCCTTGGCGTCAAGATGCGGGGTGATCGTCTCGGCCAGCCGGAAGGTCGCCGAACGGTTCTCGTGGCTGACCCAGTACTGGTAGGGCACGATCAGCAGATAGACAGCGGCCGGGAGCAGCGCGGGCCAGTTCATCTTCGCGCTCGCCTCGCGGTGGAACAGCGGCAGTGCGAGCAGCGCCGTCGCGGGGATCAGCGCGGCGAGATAGTGGCGGTAGACGGTCGCGGGCAGGTAGGCCGTCGCCACCGCGGCTACCAGCCACAGCATCGCGAACACATAATGCCGCGGCAGCCCCTCGGGCCAGACGCGCTGCGCTGCGCGGATGCCGAGCCAGCTCAGCGACAATTGCAGGCCGAGATAGGCGAGCATCAGCGGGTGGACCCGGCCCGTGCTGGCGGGGAGGCGGTCGAAGAAGGAGATGAAGTTGGCAAAGACGTATTCGTCCCAATGGCCCGCCATTGCATAGCCCGCGCTGACGATCGAGGTCGGCAGGATGCCGAGCAGGCCGAAGCCTGCGGCCAGCACCGCCAACCGCCACAGCTTCATGCCGCGCTGCCATTGGCCCCACAGCGCCCACAACCCGAAGAACAGGCAGAGCGGGATCACGGTGTATTTGATCTGGAGCGCGATGCCGCCGATCAGCATGGCGAGCAGCGCGCGGGCGAGGGCGCGCGGGTGCTCGGTGTCGCGCACCAGCACCGCCATCGCGATCATCATCGGGATGAAGAACACCTCGGAATTGCCCGAATGCGCATCGTTGATCGCGCAGAGCACCACGTAGAGCGCCCCGCCTGCCGCCGCGGTCATCCGGTCGGTCTGGGCGCGGGCGAGGTGGAAGATCATCACCGCGCCGCCCAGTGTAAACAGCGCGCCCGCCACCTGATAGGCCGCCGAGCCCGGGCCGCCGATGGCATGGAAGGCCGCGAACAGCGCGAACAGGCCCCAGGGCTTGCGGTCCCACAAGTCGACAAAGGGCACCGCGCCCGTAAGCATCTGGTTGCCGATCAGCGAATAGAGCTGCTCGTCGACATCGGCATTGGGATCGCCGATCCACGCCCCGCGCACAATGAAGGTGAAAAGCGCCAGCGCCAGCACGATTCCCGCATCGCTGCGCGCCAGCAGCGAGGGTGCAGGGGCGGGGCGGATATCCGAAGACAAGAACATGGTGGCGGACTTGCCACGGGCATGGTTAATTTTCCGCGAGGGCCGACGCAAATTCAGTCGAAGGTCAGTCGAGCCGTCTCGTGAGATAGCGGACGGATTTCCCCTCGGTGAAAGTCATCGATCCCGCCTCCGCAAATCCCATCGCCGCGTGGAACGCGTCAGAGCCGGGATTGGGCGGCGTGGAATTGACTTCGCAGGTCACCAGACTGTGGCCGGCCTCACGTGCCAGATCAAACAGCTGTTCATAAAGTTGCCGGGCCAGTCCCAGCCCTCGCGCTTGTTCGCCGACAATGATCCGGTCGATATAGACGAAGCGCTCAAGCCGCTCCCTGAACCACAGGAAATTGGGGCTGTCGTAATCGGCGCTCTGGTCGAAAGTCAGCAGGAGGGCTTTGGCCTCCGGCACATGCAGCGCCGCAAATGCGCTCGCCACCATATGTTCGATCCGCGCAGGTTCGAGCCAGGATGTTTCCACCGCGTTGCCGTTGTTCAAAGCCAAAAGAGCGTCGCGCAGCCCGGGGGTGCGAACGAGAGTTTCGGGGTCGAGCGTGAGCCCGATCATCCCTCCACGTGTTCGGCCAGGATGGTGAGGCCCTTCTCGCCCACCTCGGCAAAGCCGCCGCGCACCTGGATGATCTCAGGCGCCGCACCATCCTTGGCGAAGATCTGCACCGCGCCGTCACGGATCGTGCTCATGAAGGGCGCATGGCCTTCGAGCACGCCGAATTCGCCCTCGGTGCCGGGGACAACCACCATGTGGACCTCTTCCGAGCGGACAAGCTTGGCGGGGGTGACGAGTTCGAAGTGGAGGGGCATTGTCTTGATCCTTCCGCCCTCCTCTTGAGAGGAGGGCCGCGAGACTTGGTGAGCGCAGCGAGCCTAGTCGCAGCGGGGTGGTGCCAGCGGCGCTCGCCACCACCCCCTGACCCCCTCCTCTGAAGAGGAGGGGGAGGGTGATCTTACGCCTCTTCGGCCATCTTCTTGGCCTTGGCGACCACATCGTCGATCCCGCCGACCATGTAGAACGCCTGCTCGGGCAGGTGGTCATATTCGCCGTCGACCACCGCCTTGAAGCTCTTCACGGTGTCTTCGATCTGCACGAACACGCCCGAGATGCCGGTGAAGACTTCCGCGACGTGGAAGGGCTGGCTGAGGAACTTCTGGATCTTGCGCGCGCGGGCGACGATCGTCTTGTCCTCTTCCGACAGTTCATCCATCCCGAGGATCGCGATGATGTCCTGCAGGCTCTTGTACTTCTGCAGGGTTTCCTGAACGCGGCGGGCGGTTTCGTAGTGCTCGGCGCCGACAACGCGGGGCTCAAGCACGCGGCTGGTCGAATCCAGCGGGTCGACCGCCGGGTAGATGCCGAGTTCCGAAATCGCGCGGTTCAGCGTCGTGGTCGCGTCAAGGTGAGCGAAGGACGCAGCAGGCGCCGGGTCGGTCAAGTCGTCCGCGGGAACGTAGATCGCCTGCACCGAGGTGATCGAGCCCTTGGTGGTCGAGGTGATGCGCTCCTGCAGCTTGCCCATGTCGGTGGCGAGGGTGGGCTGGTAGCCCACCGCCGAGGGGATGCGGCCGAGCAGCGCCGACACTTCCGAGCCGGCTTGCGTGAAGCGGAAGATGTTGTCGACGAAGAACAGCACGTCCTGGCCTTCGACGTCGCGGAAATATTCCGCCATGGTCAGGCCCGACAGAGCGACGCGTGCGCGGGCGCCCGGGGGCTCGTTCAGCTGGCCGAAGACGAGCGCCACCTTGGAGCCTTCCGAGGTCGCGTTGCCATCGGCATCCTTGGCGATAACGCCTGCATCGAGGAATTCGTGGTAGAGGTCGTTGCCCTCGCGGGTACGCTCACCCACGCCGGCGAACACCGACACGCCGCCGTGGCCCTTGGCGATGTTGTTGATCAGTTCCTGGATCAGCACGGTCTTGCCGACGCCCGCGCCGCCGAACAGGCCGATCTTGCCGCCGCGCGCATAGGGGGCGAGCAGGTCGATCACCTTGATCCCGGTGACGAGGATCGCCGCGTCGGTCGACTGGTCGACGAACAGCGGAGCTTCGGCGTGGATCGGCATGGTGCTTTCCGCGCCGATGGGACCGCGCTCGTCGATCGCTTCGCCGATCACGTTCATGATGCGGCCCAAGGTCTTGGGGCCGACCGGCACCGAGATCTGCGCGCCTGTGTTCACGACTTCGCTGCCGCGTGTCAGGCCCTCGGTCGCGTCCATCGCGATGGTGCGCACGGTGTTCTCGCCAAGGTGCTGGGCGACTTCGAGCACCAGCGTCTTGTCGCCGTTCTTGGTTTCGAGCGCGGTCAGGATCGCGGGCAGCTCACCGGGGAACTGCACGTCGACGACGGCGCCGATCACTTGGCTGATGGTGCCGTTGGTGGTCTGGTTGAGAGCGGCGGTGGCCATGATTGTTTCCTTGGCTTTCGATTAGAGCGCTTCGGCGCCAGCGATGATTTCGATGAGTTCGGTGGTGATCGCGGCCTGGCGGCTGCGGTTGTACTGGATGGTGAGCTTCTGAATCAGATCGCCCGCGTTGCGCGTAGCGTTGTCCATCGCGGTCATCGAGGCGCCCTGTTCCGAGGCTTCCCGCTCGAGCAGCGCGCCAAACAGCTGGGTGCGCACATAGCGCGGCAGCAGTTCCTCGAGGATTTCCTCCTCGCTGGGCTCGTAATCGACCACCGATCCGGTGTCTTCGGCCACGGTGGGCGCGGGGACGGGGATCAGCTGGTTCACCGTCGGGTCCTGCGCCAGCGCCGACTTGAAGGTCGGGTAGATCAGGTGCGCGATATCGAACTGGCCGGCGTCGAACATCGCGATCAGCTCATCGGCAATGGCTTCGGCCTCGGTGAAGCCCGGGGTCTTGACGGTGCTGGTGTCGAACCCTGCGCCGATCAGGCTCGGGTACTCGCGCTTCAGCGGCGCGCGGCCCTTCTTGCCGACGAGGTAGAATTCGACCTTCTTGCCCGCAGCCTGCAATTCGCGCGCCTTGGCCTTGGCGGCCTTGACGAGGTTTGAGTTGAGACCGCCGCACAGGCCCTTGTCGGTGTTGACCACCACGAGCAGGTGCTTGGCATCGGCGCCTGTGCCGGCCAGCAGCTTGGGCGCGGCCGAACCGGACACCTTGCCAGCCAGCGAGGCCATCACCGCAGAGAGCCGCGTGGCATAGGGCCGCCCGGCCTCGGCCGCAGCCTGAGCACGGCGCAGCTTGGCCGCTGCGACCATCTGCTTGGCCTTGGTGATCTTCTGGGTCGACTTGACCGAGTTGATCCGGCCCTTGAGTTCCTTGAGCGATGGCACTGGCCGGTGTCCTTACGCGAACTGCTTGCCGAAGGCTTCGAGCGCGGCCTTGGTCTTGTCCGCGACTTCGCCTTCGAACTTCTTCGAGGTGCGGATCTCGGTCAGCACGCTGCCGTGTTCGCGGCGCATGTAATCGAGCATCTGGCTCTCGTATTCGTTGACGCGGTTCACCGGGATCCCGTCGAGGAAGCCGTTGGTGCCGGCGTAGATCGACACGGTCTGCTCTTCGAAGGGCATCGGGCTGAACTGCTTCTGCTTCAGCAGTTCGGTCAGGCGCGCACCGCGGTTGAGCAGCTTCTGCGTCGCGGCATCGAGGTCCGAGCCGAACTGCGCAAACGCCGCCATTTCGCGGTACTGCGCAAGGTCGAGCTTCATCGAGCCCGAAACCTTCTTCATCGCCTTGGTCTGGGCGGCACCGCCGACGCGGCTCACCGAGAGGCCGACGTTGATCGCCGGACGGATGCCCTGATAGAACAAGCCGGTTTCAAGGAAGATCTGGCCGTCGGTGATCGAAATCACGTTGGTCGGGATGTAGGCCGACACGTCGCCGGCCTGAGTTTCGATGATCGGCAGCGCGGTCAGCGAACCGTGGCCGTTTTCCTCGTTCATCTTCGCCGCACGCTCGAGCAGGCGGCTGTGGAGATAGAACACGTCGCCGGGGTAAGCTTCGCGGCCCGGAGGACGACGCAGCAGCAGCGACATCTGACGATAGGCGACCGCCTGCTTGGAAAGGTCGTCATAGACGATCACGGCGTGCATGCCGTTGTCGCGGAAATATTCGCCCATCGCGCAGCCGGTGTAGGGCGCGAGGTACTGGAGCGGGGCGGGCTCCGAAGCGGTCGCGGCGACCACGATCGAATATTCCATCGCGCCGTTTTCTTCGAGCTGCTTGACGATCTGGGCGACCGTCGAACGCTTCTGGCCGACCGCGACATAGACGCAGTAAAGCTTCTTGCCTTCGTCGTCGCCCTGGTTGGCTTCCTTCTGGTTGATGAAGGTGTCGATCGCGACGGCGGTCTTGCCGGTCTGGCGGTCACCGATGATCAGCTCGCGCTGACCGCGGCCCACGGGCACGAGGGCGTCGATCGCCTTGAGACCGGTCTGGACGGGCTCCGAGACGGATTCGCGCGGGATGATGCCCGGCGCCTTCACTTCGACGCGGCTGCGCTTTTCAGCGACGATCGGACCCTTGCCGTCGATCGGGTTGCCGAGCGCGTCGACCACGCGGCCGAGCAGGCCCTTGCCGACCGGCACGTCGACGATGGTGCCGGTGCGCTTGACGACATCGCCTTCCTTGATCTCGCTATCCGAGCCGAAGATCACGACGCCGACATTGTCGGCTTCGAGGTTGAGGGCCATGCCCTGCACCCCGTTGGCGAATTCCACCATCTCGCCGGCCTGCACCTTGTCGAGGCCGTGGATGCGGGCGATCCCGTCACCCACCGACAGCACGGTGCCGGTTTCGCTGACTTCGGCCTCGGTACCGAAATTGGCGATCTGGTCCTTGATGACCTTCGAGATTTCTGCGGCGCGGATTTCCATTGTTCAGTCCTTTAAGCCTGCATGGCCTTGGCGAGCGAGTTGAGACGGGTGCGGATCGAGGCATCAATGCGCTGCGATCCGATGGTGACGACGAGGCCGCCGAGCAGGTCGGGATCGACCGAGGCGGTGAGCATGACGGTGCGCCCTTCGCGCGCCGTCAGCTTGGTCTTGAGAGCGGCGACCTGCTCATCGCTCAGCGGGTGGGCGCTGGTGACGGTCGCGGTCACTTCGCCGCGCTGGGCCGCGGCAATCGCGCGGAAGGCGGCGATGATCGCGGGCAGCTTGCCGAGACGGCGGTTAGCGGCAAGCACGCCAAGGAAATTGATGGTGAGCGGGCTGAGCTTCAGCTTCTTGGCCACCGCCGCCATCGCAGCGCCCTGAGCGGCGCGGGCGAGCTCGGGGTTGGTGGTGAGCGCAGCGAGATCGGCCGATTCGGCGAGCGCAGAGCCCAGCGTGCCGAGGTCCTTCTCGACCGCGGTCACTTTGCCGTTTTCGGCAGCGAGATCGAACAGGGCCGAGGCATAGCGTCCAGCCAAGCTAGCCTTGATACCGGCGGAAATGTCCACGCGCGTGCAATCCTCTTGCGAAGCTTCAAAGGAAATATGCTTGGGCCTCGGGATCAGGGCACGCACAAGGGTGCCCCGCAAGGTTGGCGCGCGCCTAGCAATTGATTCCGGTTCCTGCAAGCCGCGAGGGGGAGGAATTGTGCAGGTGCGAAGCTGGGAGGGGTCGGCCTAGCCTGCGCAGCCGCTCGAAGATGACGGCGCGTTCACCGGCTCGCCCTTCATGATCTTGCGCATGGCGCGGTTCATTGCCGCAGTGGCACGCTTGTTGGAGGCTTCCCAGTCCGCCTTGTCGTCTCGTTCTGGGGCCTTTCCGTCAGACCCGCGCCAACCCTCCTCGAAATCAAATTCGATCGCCCGCGCTTCCGCAGCGGTGCACAGGCGCGTGCTGAGCGTCGGGTCGGTCACCCCGTTGGCGTCATAGCCGGTCACCACGCAAACCTCTCCCGCCGCCGTGGCAAAGCAATCGATCTCGGTGGAGACCGGAGCGCAGGCGGTGGCAGTGCTGCTGGTCGGGGAGCCCGGCACGGCCTCCTTGAATGCTTTCCAGCACTCGCCTTCAGCGCCTTCGCCCTTGTCGCGGGTGCAGGTGCAAGCAGCGGAAGCGAGGGTCTGGAGGCGGGCGGCCTCAGTCCGAATTGCGGCCTTGCTCGCCTCTTTAAAGGCTTGCCCGCTGGAATAGAGCCATGCGACCCCGAGCCCACCGATCAACAACACCAGCGCGCCCGCGATCAGCGCCAGCCCCTTCTTCCGGTTCACCTCGCCCCCGCTATAATCTCACTTGCGCTTCGGTAGCGGGTCGGCCGGGCAGGGGACACCCTCTTCGGCGCATTGCTTGTCGTAGGCCGCCGTCACCGTCCGGTAGAGCCGGCTGCTGAAATCGTTGGGCCGCAGCGAATAGATGCCCTTGAGGTAGGCGCGGTCGAAATCGGTCATTTCGATCGGCGACTTCTTGGGGCCGTCGCGGAACAGGGTCAGCAGCGAGGAGGTGCCGAGGCTCTCGTAATCGATGTTCCGGCGCGGGTTGCCGAGCAGATAGAGCGCGGCAATGTCGGCGAGCTGGATCGGGTGGACATCGGCGAGCTGCTTGGCGTCGAACGCCACCACCGCCACATCCTTGGCGATGAAGATGGTCGAGCGCAGCCGCCCGGTCATGGTGGTTCTGGTGACGTTGAGCCCGTCGCCGAAGCTGCCCGCGCCCGCCAGCGCCGGATCGCCGCTGGAATCTGCGGTGGTCCCGCCGTCATAATTGCGCTCGGACGACTGGCTCCAGGCCACCAGCGGCTTGCCTGCGGCGAGATCGGCGCGAATGGTGCCGATGGCGACATCGCGGTTCTGCTGCTGGCCGATGAGGCCGAAGCGCTCCTTGATCACTGCCTCGAACATTTTCGGCGGGTCGGCGGAGATCAGCACCACGGCGTTGGCCTTGCAGCCCTCCTTCGCCTTGGGCAGGCCGACATAGTCCGCCACCGCGTTGATGCGCGCCTCGACCAGGCGGGCGACCTTGGCATCGACGCCGGTGACGCTGACGCAGACCGGGCCGTGGAACCGCGGAACCGGCTGGTTGAAGGCCTGCGGCTCGGCGAGGACTTCCAGGTTTTCGTAGATCGCCTGCCCGTCTTCGAGCCGGCGCTCGCCGAGCACCTCGATCTCGTCCACGCGGGGCTCGGCCTCGGCGGGGGGAGGGCTGGCTGGAGATGGAGCGGGCGCGTCCTGAGCGCTCGCCGCCCCGGCGCCCATGAACAGCATTGCAGCGAGCGTCGCGCGGGTCACCGTCTGTCGCATATATCTACCTGTTTTTGCATATTAAAACCGTCCCAAAATTTCGGCCTCGGCCCATGAACGCCAGATGAACCGCGGGCCCGACCGGGGCATGGGAGGCGATAAACGACAAACCGTTCGACGGGCTGCAAACACGGCCCCACCAACGGCCTCGCTGACGCTCAGCCTCAGCGCTTGGGGGCGCAGCTATAGACGAGCCGCTCGTTGGGCCGCTCGGGCAGGCCGGCGATCAGGGTGGACTGCTGCTCGCCCAATGTCCGTGCCGCCTCGCTCACCCCGCAGGCCGGCGGCGTGTAGGCGCCCCGCGCGGCGCGGGCGGCGGCGAGCGCTTCCTGGCCGAGCAGATAGCGGTCGGTGCGCAAGGTGCGGGTGGCCGGGTCATAGGTGTTGACCGCGACCGCGGCGTCATCCTCGGCCGCGAACACACGGGCCCACTCGCCGCCCTTGCCAAGGCCATATTGCGTGCGCCCATTGACGCAGCCGTCGGCCGACCATTCGAAGGCGACATCATCGGTGCGCGCGGCGGTGACTCGGCTCCTTTCGGGGACGAGCGTGCAGATCAGCGCGCCCTCGGCTGCGTCCGAGGCCTTGCCCGGAGCAGCCGCCTTGCGGTCGCCGCCCCCGGCTTTCTCGACCGCGGCAGCGACCCGCTCCTCGATCTCGGTGAGGCCGGGGCGGGTGAACCACAGCAGCAAGGCCAAGGCGAGCCCTGCCGCCGATAGCGCGCCCAGGATCCGCACATGGGTGCGCCGCGCCTCGTCCGCGCGCCACACGACCGCCGCATAGCCTGCGCCGATGCAGGCGAGCAGCGCGATCAGCGCCAGCGCCATACGGTTCTCGCGCGCCTCGAGCACTTGCATCTGCGCGGTGAGGCGGGCGGTCTCGCGCACTTCGCGCAAAGATTCCGAGCGCTGCTCGAGCGCGGCGCGCGCCTTGCTCTGCTCGGCCTCGAGGCGCTGGCGTTCCTCGGCGTTCAATTCGTCGATCGAGCGGCATGGGAGGGCGTTGACCACCGGCTCGACCTTGTTGCTGCGCAGGAAGGGCAGCAATTCGCGCAAGGACACCGCGAAGTAGAACTCGCCGTCGCCGCTTTCGGCATCGGCGCTGAAGGAGTTCACCCCTATCACCCGCCCGCACGGATCGAGCAGCGGCCCGCCCGAATTGCCGCGCGCGATCGGAGCGGTGTGGAGGATCGTGTCGAACTGGCGGCTGGGCCGCTCACCCGACAGGAACCCGCGCGACTTGACCGGCGGCTGGGCGCGGAAGATGTCCGCCATGTCGAGGCCCTGGGCCAGATCGACATTCATCGGATAGCCCACCGCCGAAACCTCGCCGAGATTGCTGGTGTCGCCGCCAGCCAGCGCCAGCGGCGGCAGGCGCAGCGATCCGCTCGCGATCTCGAGCAAGGCAAGGTCGTTGCGCGGGGAAACCGCCACCACCCGCGCAAAGGCACCGCCTACGCCCTCGGAGGGGACGATGCCGATGCGCAGCGTATCGTCCTGCACCGCCTCGGCCACGACATGCGCGTTGGTGACGATCCGCGTCGCCGAGACGGCAAAGCCGGTGCCGTGGCTGACGGGGACAGGCTCGCCCCCCTCCTCGCCGATGATCACCACCCGCACCACGCCGCGCGAGGCCGCATCGACATCACCCGGATCGGCGGCGAGCGGGCCGGCCCGCAGAACTCCCAGCAACACGGCAAATGCGCACAGCAGCGCCGCGATCAGCCGGAGGCTGAGGGTGATCCGCGGCCGGGAGAAGTGCATCACGAAAAAATCCTTGAACTGGCAGGAATAGCTGCAATGACCTGCTCCATCCGGGTGATCTACCCAAAGCACGCGCCAAAGCAAACGGGGGCAACAATGATCGGCATGCGTTATGTGACACTGGGTTTGGCGGCGCTGGCGCTGGCGGCGGTGCCGGGCGGGGCGGCGGCTCAGAGCGCGGCGCAGCACCGCTTCACGGTCGGCGGCAAGGCCTTCACCGTGCCCGTGCCGCAGGGCTATTGCCTGCCGACGGGCGTGACGATCGCGCTGGCCGAGAAGGTCGCCTCGCTCGACACGATGAACCTCACCCACGCCAATCTCGACCGCTGCGGCACCTTTGGCGAGGATTACGTCCACATCAAGTCGCCGCGCACCTCGCAGCCCGTGCCGATGCCGCGCGCCGATTTCGTCGCGCTGCTGGCGCGCGAGCTCCAGACCGCGAGCGGCCAGAAGCTGGTCGATGACGCGATCGAGGATGCCGGGCGCGATGTCGCCAAGGGCACCGACAACGAGATCAAGATCGACAACACCGTGCCCCGCTGTGCCGGGCAGGACGATGCCTGCGCCTATATGGCGCTGACCGGCGATGTGGCGGGCGCATCGGGCACCATCAAGATCCGCGGCGTGATCTGCATGACCGTGGTCGGCGGCGAGTTCATGAACGTCAACGCCTATGCGATCGACGGCAGGGGCACCACCGACGCCCAGCTCAAGGCCCGGGTGCGCGCCATCGCGCTCTCGATCGCCGGAGCCTGAGCGACATTGAGCGCAACCCCGCCGGCTGCGCCGCGCGCGCGGCTGGCGTAACTGCTCCCCTGCAACGCAAGGCAAGGGAGCATATGTGCGATGACCTACCGGATCAGGGGCCTCGACCCCGCGCTTTTCGCCGACCAGTTCGCGCTGGATGACGCCGATCTCGCCCGCCGCCGTGCGCGGCGCGAGATTGCAGGCGAGGGACGCTTCCCCTGCCGCGTGACGCTCGAGGATGCCGCGCCCGGCGAGGCGCTGCTGCTCACCCACCATGTGAACCACGCGGTCGAGAGCCCCTACCGCAACGCCTTTGCGATCTACGTCCGCGCCGAGGCGCGCGCGGCGGCGGACTATGTCGACAGCCTCCCCCCGGTGCTGCGCGGCAGGCCGATCGCCTTGCGGGCCTATACTGCAGGCGGCGATCTCCACCGCGCCGCGCTGGCACTCGCCGACGATATCGACGCGCAGCTGCGCGCGTTGCTCGACGACGGCCAAGTCGCCTATATTGATGCGCACAACGCCATGCACGGCTGCTTTGCCGCGCGGATCGAGCGGCACGGGCATGAGGTATGTTTCACGTTAAACATTACGAGAACATCACTGACGAGGAACGCTGGCAAGCGGCGCTTGCCAAGGACCGGCGGTTCGACGGCGCCTTCGTCACGGGGGTGCATTCGACCGGTATCTATTGCCGCCCCTCGTGCCCCGCGCGCGCGCCGCATCGCAAGAATGTGCGCTTCTACGCTACCCCCGGTGACGCCGAGGCGGCGGGATTGCGGGCGTGCAAGCGCTGCTCGCTGGGGAGCCAGAGCGCGGAGGAGGCCTGCGTCCTCGCCGCTATCGCCGCGATCCGCGAGGGCGGCGCGATGACGCTGGATGCGCTGTCCGAGCTGACCGGCTACACGCCCACGCACTTCCAGCGCCTGTTCAAGCGCACCGTCGGCCTCTCGCCTGCCGCCTTTGCCCGCGCCCTGCGCGAGGAGCGCGTGCGCGAGGCGCTGGCAGGCGGCCTAGGCGTGACCGAGGCGCTCGCCGCGGCGGGCTATGGCGGGTCGGAGCAATTCTACGCGGAAACGAAAGGCAGGATGGGAATGCGCCCGAGCGACTGGACAAGAGGCGGCGCGGGCCGCGTGATCCATTGGGCAGTGCTGGCGACCTCGCTAGGCCCCATGCTGGTGGCGGCGACCGAGGTGGGTGTATGCTGCCTTGCCTTCGGCGAGGGCGAAGCGGAACTGCGCGCGCGCTTCCCCCGGGCCGAACTGGCCCCGGCAGGCGAGGCCTTCCGCGCGCTATTCGCTGATGTGGTGCAAGCGGTCGAGCAGCCCGGCCCGGGCAGCGCCGCAATCCCGCTCGACGTTCACGGCACCGCCTTCCAGCAGCGGGTCTGGGAAGAACTGCGCCGCATCCCGGCGGGCGAGACCCGTTCCTATGGCGAGCTGGCCGCCGCCCTCGGCAACCCCAAGGCGAGCCGCGCGGTGGGCGGCGCGAACGGGGCGAACAACATCGCGGTGCTGATCCCGTGCCATCGGGTGATTGCGGCGGACGGGACGCTGGGCGGCTATGCCTATGGGTTGGCGATCAAGGCGGAGTTGCTGAAGCGGGAGGGGGCGTGAAGGATTGGCAGGCTTTCCGCCATGCTTTACAATCACCTGCATGATGGACACCCCGCCCGAGCCGCCGCCTGCACAGGAGCAGGTCATCGCGCAAAAGCTGGTCGGTTGCGGGTTGAACGCTGAAGGCTTTACCGTTCGCTACGAGGATGAGCTCGAAAGCATGGTGATCGCCATAACCGCCGCGGCGCAAGCAAAGCCCGAACAATTCGTCTGCATCCGCGAGGCGGCTGGCATTGAGATCGTCACGTTCGAAGACTTCGAGATGTTCGACGCCTACATGCAGGTCGTGGAAGAACTCGCCCGCCCGCAGGTTCTTGCCGACGCCGAAAAATCGCTACGGGAAAGCGGGCTTTGGGAGAACTTCCCGAAGCGGAACGATTATGCCGCCTTCGTAGATTATCTCCGGGCACTCGAAATCCATGCAGGCTTTGCGCCAGGCACGATGCTGCAAGCCCAAGACGACCAGCGGATGCGATTGGAGCCTTCGTCTGACGAGCTCTTCGACGAGGTGAGTTATGAGCGCTGGGCCGTTCTGCTTACGGTGCTCAAGTATGCTTCGGCCCGAGACCGATTTTCGATAGGCTTTGTCGGCAACGACAAGGTTCGCGAATAAACCAGCGGGGCCCCGGCTCGGGGGCCGGGGAGGGGCTCTGTCGTAACCCTCGTCATTGCGAGCCGAAGGCGCGGCAATCCATCGCCTGAGGCTTCCGCTAGAGGCACGGCTCGTCCATGGATTGCTTCGTCGCCTTCGGCTCCTCGCAATGACGAGGGGAGCGATCAATCTAGCTTCGGCGGCATCCCCGGCTCGCACTTCGCCATCGCTGTCTGATACGCGGGCCGCTCGCCGATGCGCTTCAGGTAGGCTTGCAGATTGGGCAGGTGGTCGATGCTCATCCCGCTCATTGCGCGGCTGGTGGTGAGCTGGAAGCCCATCATGATGTCGGCGGTGGTCAGCTGCGCGCCGCCGACATAGTCGGCCTCGCCCAGCCGCTGCTCGACGATCTTCCAGCCCTTCGCCACGCGGTCGGCCACAAAAGCGGGCAGTTCGGTTGCGCCCATGAACTGCGCCACCAGCGCCATCATGCCGTTGGTCATGAAGGTCGCGTTGGCCCAGTGATAGTAGAACAGGTGGTCGGCAAAGTCGGTGTGGTCCACGCCCGGAACCAACGCCGTGTCGGGGGCATATTTCGCCACGATATAGTCCATGATCGCCCCGCTCTCGCCGAGCACGAAACCGCCGTCGGTGATCACCGGGGCGATGCCCATCGGGTGGAGCGCCTTGTATTCGTCGGGCGCGAGGCGGTTGTCGGTGCGGCGGTTGTAGAGCTTGAGGTCGTAGTCCAGCCCCAGCTCCTCGGCGAGCCAGACGATGCGTTCGGATTGCGACAGGCGCAGGTGGTGGATGGTCAGCATGGCAAGGCTCTTTCGTCGATTAGTTCGTCCCAAGACCTAGCCAAGGCTGCGGCGCTGCGCCATCCCCTAAGGCGTAGAACACAAGGGGCATCGCCGAAAATGGACACCGAACAGGCCGCACAGCCGCCGCTGTGGAAGCGCATCTGGAATTTCCCGCTGGTCGCACTGCTGGCCGCGCTCGCGGTGACGGTTGCGGTGCTGGCGGCCATGGGCTTTGCCGGGGAGATGCTGCGCGGCGCTCTGCCCCGCGATGTCCGAGGGGCGCTGATGGTGATTGCGACGATCGCGGCGCTGATCGCAGTGCAGAAACTGGTACTGCGCCGCCTTGGCGAGCACCACCATGACGACCTGCCCCTCGCCGGTGCAGCCCGCGGGCTGGCGCTCGGCACATTCGGCGCTTTTGTGCTGTTCAGCCTGATCGTCGGGATCGCCGCGCTGCTGGGCGCCTATTTCATCGTCGGCTGGGGCGGCATGAACAACTGGCTGATGCTGCTGTTCACCGCCGGGATCAGCGCCGGCTTTGCCGAGGAGTTCATCTTCCGCGGCATCCTGTTTCGCTGGATCGAGGAATTCGCCGGGAGCTGGGCGGCGCTGGTCATCACCTCGGGCCTGTTCGGCCTGGCGCATATCGGCAACGACAATGCGACGTGGTTTTCCTCCTTCACCATCGCGGTCGAGGCGGGGTTGATGCTCGGCGGGGCCTATATGCTCACCCGCAGCCTGTGGGTGCCGATCGGGCTCCATTTCGGCTGGAACATGACGCAGGGGCTGGTGTGGGACGTTCCGGTGTCGGGCAATGAGGTGGACGGGCTGGTCGATGCGCGGCTGGTCGGCGATCCGCTGATTTCGGGCGGCGCTTTCGGGCTCGAGGCCTCGTTGATCGCACTGGTGGTGGCGGGCGGCTTTGGCGTGTGGCTGGTGAAGCGCGCGGCGGACAAGGGCGAGGTGATGCAGCCCTGGTGGGTGCGCCGCCGCCTCGCTTCGGAAGCCTAGGCGCGCGCCCAGCCTTCGCGCGCGGGTTCGAGGGCATCGAGGAAGGTCTCGGCGCTCTCGAGATATTCGCGCTGCCGAGCCTCGCCCATCTTGTCCCACGTCGCATAGATGCGCCCGATGCGGTGGTTGCTTTCGAGCCGGGCGCGGTTGCGGTCCATGAAATGCCAGTAGAGCGGGTTGAACGGGCACGCCTTGGGCCCGGTCTTCTCGGCGACCTTGTAGCGGCAGCCTTTGCAGTAATCGGACATCTTGTTGATGTAATTGCCGCTCGCCGCATAGGGCTTGGTCGCGAGGTGGCCGCCATCGGCATAGAGCACCATGCCCGCCACATTGGGCAACTCGACCCACTCGTAAGCGTCGGCATAGACCGCGAGATACCAGTCGGCGACCTGCTGCGGGTCGATCCCGGCGATCAGGCAGAAATTGCCGAGCACCATCAGCCGCTGGATGTGGTGCGCGTGCGCGTCCTCGCGGGTGGTGCGGATGCAGTCTGACAGGCAGCGCATGTCGGTGTCGCCGGTCCAGAAGAACTCGGGCAGCGGGCGGTGCGCGCCCAATTCGTTGGCATCGGCCAGCCCCGGCATCTGGTGCCAGTAGAACCCGCGCACATATTCGCGCCAGCCGATGATCTGGCGGATGAAGCCCTCTGCGGAGTTTAGCGGGGCCCTGCCCGAATTGTAGGCAGCTTCGGCGGCGCGGCACAATTCGAGCGGGTCCAGCAGCCCGCAATTGAGGCTGGTCGAGAGCATCGAGTGGTAGAGGTCGTCCTCCCCGTGCACCATCGCGTCCTGATAGGGGCCGAACTTGTCGAGACGGCGCGCGAAGAAGGCCTCGGCGGCTTCGAGCGCCTGGTTCCGCGTGACGGGCCAGCCGAAGGGTTCGAGATCGCCGAAGTGGTCGGCGAAACGCTCAGCCACGAGGGCGATGACCTCCTGCGTGATCGCGTCGGGGGCGAATTTGGGGGTGAGAGGTGCTTTGAGGCCCTCCTTGGGAGGCTCGCGGTTTTCGCTGTCGAGGTTCCAGACGCCGCTGACCGGCTTGTCGCCTTCCATCAGCAGCCCGGTCTTGCGCCGCATCTCGCGGTAGAAATACTCCATCGTCAGGTGCTTGCGCCCTTCCGCGAATTTGCGGAATTCGGCGTGGGTGGCGATGAAGCGCGTGTCGGGGAGGATGCTGACGGGGCAGGGGAAGCGGCCCTCCCATTCGAGCATGGCTTCATGCACCCGCCACTCGCCGCTTTCGGTGACGCGGATCTCGGACGGGGCGTGGCGCTCCACTGCGCGGGCGACCTCGCCGGTGAAGCTGCCGGTGTTGTGCGCGTCGTCGAGGCGCACGAAATCGACCTGAAAGCCCTCGGCGCGCAATCCTTCCGCGAAGTGGCGCATTGCCGAAAAGATGAGCACGATCTTCTGCTTGTGGTGCTTCACATAGGTGGCCTCGTCCCACACCTCCATCATCAGCACGCGGGTCTCCGCGGGGGAGAGGCCTTCGAGGCTGGAGATATTGCGCGACAGCTGGTCGCCGAGGATCGGCACGAGAACGGGACGGGTCATGGGGGGGATACGCGGCGGCCTGCGCTTTGGTTTCGCGTTCAGACGAAGCTGTAGGGGTCGACGTCGATCCCGACCCGCACGCCGGGCGCGAAGTTCACCGCGCCGATCCAGTCGCGCAGCATCGCTTGCAGGTTGGCGCTGCGCCGCGCATTGACCAGAAAGCGATAGCGATACCGCCCGCGCAGCAGCGAGAGCGGGGCAGGCGCGGGGCCGAGGATCTGCACATCCGCCAGCCGGGGCCGCACGTCGCCGAGGCGCTGGGCGGCCTCGCGCGCTTCCTTCTCGTCTTCGGAAGAGAGGATGATCGCGGCCCAGCGCCCGAAGGGCGGGGCGCCCGCATCGCGGCGGCCTTCGGTTTCGGCGGCGTAGAAGGCGTCGCGGTCGCCGTTCGCGAGCGCGGCGATCACGGGGGCGTCGGGGTGGCGGGTCTGGATCAGCACCTCGCCCGGCTTCGCCCCGCGCCCCGCACGGCCCGCGACCTGCGCGATCTGCGAGAAAGTGCGCTCGCCCGCGCGCAGGTCTCCGCCCTCGAGGCCGAGGTCCGCATCGACCACGCCCACAAGCGTCAGCTCGGGGAAGTGGAAGCCCTTGGTGACGAGCTGCGTGCCGATGATGATGTCGATCGCCTTGCCTTCTGCCATCGCGATGAACTCGGCTGCCTTGTCGGGGGTGTTGAGTGTGTCGGAGGTCGCCACCGCGAGCCGCGCTTCGGGGAACAGCTCGGCGACTTCCGCCGCGATCCGCTCCACCCCCGGCCCGCAGGCGACGAGGCAGTCGCTCTCGCCGCATTCGGGGCAGCTGTCGGGCACCCGCGTCTCGAAGCCGCAATGGTGGCAGGCGAGGCGCGCGGAGAGGCGGTGTTCGACCAGCCATGCGCTGCACGAAGGGCATTTGAAGCGGTGCCCGCAATTGCGGCACAAGGTCAGCGGGGCATAGCCGCGGCGGTTGAGGAACAGCAGCGACTGCTCGCCCTTGTCCAGCCGCTCGCGCAACGCGTCGATCAGCGGCCCGGCGAGCCAGCGCTGGCTGCCCGGCTTTTCCTCGGTCAGGTTGACAAGGCGCACCGCCGGCAGGCTCGCCCCGCCATAGCGCGCAGGCAGATCGAGCTTCGTGTAGACCCCGATCTCGGCCATGTGCAGGCTTTCGAGCGCGGGGGTGGCGCTGGCGAGGACCACCGGCAGGCCTTCGAAGCGCGCACGCATCACCGCCACGTCGCGGGCGTTGTAGCGCACCCCGTCATCCTGCTTGAAACTGATCTCGTGCGCCTCGTCGACGACGATCAGGCCGAGGTTCGCGTAAGGCAGGAATAGCGCCGAGCGCGCGCCGACCACGACCTGTGCTGTTCCATCGGCAATCGCCCGCCACGCGCGCCGCCGCTCGGTCGATTTGAGCGAGGAATGCCACAGCACCGGCTTGGCCCCGAACCGCGCCTCGAACCGCGCGAGGAAATTCTCGGTGAGCGCGATTTCGGGGAGCAGCACCAGCACTTGCCGCCCGGCGCGGATGGCGGCGGCGACGGGCTCGAAATAGGTCTCGGTCTTGCCCGAGCCGGTGACCCCGTCGAGGAGGAAGGGCGCGAATTCTTGCGCGCGCACCGCCTCCACAAGCGTGCCCGCGACTGCGGCTTGCGCCTCGGACAGATCGGGCTGGTGGAAGTCGGGGTCGGCGGGCGGATAGGGGCGGTCGATGTTGACGGTGACCGGCTCGATCACCCCCTGATTGACGAGGCCGCGCAGCACCCCTTCCGAGACGCCTGCGATCCCCGCCAGCTCGCGCATGGTGCCCTGCTCACCTTCGAGCGCCTCGATCGCGGCGAGGCGCTGGGCGGTCATGCGTTCGGGCAGGCCGCCCGAGAGCCGGTATTCGGTCATCGTCGCCGGCCCGCCCAGCGCCCCGCCGCTCGCCAGCGCCATCCGCGCCACGCTGGCGAGCGGGGCGCAGTAGTAGTCGGCGGTCCATTCTATCAGCCGCCTGAGCGGTGCGGGCAGGGGCGGAACGGGCAGCACCTCGACAATCGGGCGCAGCCGCTCGAAGGCGATTTCCTCGCCCGGCAAGCGCCCTTCGTCCCACACGATCCCCATCACCTTGCGCGGCCCCAGCGGGGCGACCACCACGCTGCCGGGAAGCGCGGCCACGCCTTCGGGCAGCCGGTAATCGAGCGGGCCGAGCGCAGCATTCAAAACAAGGAGGCGAACGCGGTTCATCTTGGGGTTATATGGCGAGGGGCATAGGCCAAGGGCAAGCTTGGAGACCCGACGAATGACCGCAATTGTCACCAACCGCCTCACGACCCGTCGCAGCCTGCTGGCGGGTGCCGCCGGCGCAGGCACCCTCCTGCTGCTCCCCGCCTGCGCGAGCACCGGGGGCGGGTTCTCGATGGACGAAGCGGTGCGCCGCCTGCTGCTGCTCGCGACCGAGAACGCCTTTTTGCGCCTCACCGCGCCGGGTGGGTTCTGGGACGAGCAGGTGGCGCGGCTCGGTCTGGCGAACGTGCTCGGCACGCGCGGGGATGTGCTGGGGCGTATCCTCACCTCGCAAGTCTTCAAGGACCAGTTGGAAGAGCGCTTCGCCAGCTTCGCGATCAATGCGAGCTTCCGCGCCGCGCCGGTGGTGACCGATGCGATTCAGGTGATTGGCTTCGAGAACGCCATCGCACTGGTGCGCGGCGGGCCTGATGCGGCGAGCCTGTTCCTGCGGCAGGAGCTCGGCACGGCGCTGCTCGATGCGATGGTGCCCGAACTGGGCGAAGCGCTGCGCATCAGCCGCGATCCGCTGCTCGGCCAGGCGCTCGGCGCACTCACTGGCGTCGATGTCGCAGGGGTTGCCGACCGCTTCGGCCGCCAGATTGACGATGCCATCTGGGGCGAGATCGGCCGCGAGGAAGCCGCAATCCGCGCCAATCCGGAAAGCACCCGCGATCCGCTGCTGATCGGGGTGTTCGGGCTCGGCAGCCGGATCTAGAACCTGTAGGTCACTACCGTCTGCGGCACGTGGGTGATGCGGTCGGGCTGCGCGCCGTTGGGGAACACCAGCAGCCAGTAATTCGCGCCCAGTTCCAGGCGCTTGCTCACCCGGTAGGCGATGCCCGCCTGCGCGCGCCATTGTTCGGTCGAGGCGCCTTGCCCGTCATTGCGCCCCTGCAGCAGCCCGAGCCACTCGCCGCCCACGCTCGCGCGCCAGCCGTCTCCGAGCGGCTGGTTGTACTGCACCCGCTGGCGCAGCCGCAGCTCAACCTGGTCCGCGCCGTCGAAAAAGCGCTCCTCCAGACGGGTGCGCAATTCGAATCGGCCTTGGGTGAGGATCGCCTGCTGGTGCGGCCTGATCTCGGTCGCGCCGCCCGCTTCGAACACCGCTGCCCCGCCGCCGATGCGCAGGTCCTTGGCCACGGTCTGCTCCACCGTCACGCGGATCGTCTGCTGCTCGTCGCCGCGCGCTTCCTCGCGCCAGCGATGGGTGCCGTCGATGGTGAGCCGCGTATCCTCGTCGAGATCGCCGGTAAGGTTGAAGAACTGCCACAATTGCACGTCTTCATCCTGCGCCCGTGCTTTGGACGGTTGCCAAGCGCACGCGAGGGCGGCAAGCAGCATCGCAATTCGTGCAGGCAGGCGTGTCATGCGCCCGCCCTAATGCGGTGGCAGCGCGCTGCCTATCGGAAAAACGTCTGGAGCGACTCTCATGAAATTCTTCGTCGACACCGCCGAGATCGAGGCGATCCGCGATCTTGCCGCCACCGGGCTGCTTGACGGGGTGACCACCAATCCCTCGCTGATCGCCAAATCGGGGCGCGATTTCAAGGAAGTCACCGCCGAGATATGCGGGATCGTCGACGGGCCGGTGAGCGCCGAGGTGGTCGCCCTCGACCATGCGACGATGATGAAGGAGGCCGAAATCCTCCGCAAGATCGCCGATAATGTCTGCATCAAGGTGCCGCTGACGGTTGATGGCCTCAAGACCTGCAAGGCGCTCTCGTCCGAGGGCACGATGGTCAATGTCACGCTGTGCTTCTCGGCCAATCAGGCGCTGCTGGCGGCCAAGGCCGGGGCGAGCTTCATCTCGCCCTTCGTCGGGCGGCACGATGACAATGGCTTTGACGGCATGGACCTCATCGAGGACATCCGCCTGATCTACGACAACTACAATTTCTCCACCGAGATTCTGGTCGCGAGCGTGCGCCACACCATGCACGTGCTGCAGGCCGCCAAGATCGGCGCCGACGTCATGACCGCTCCCCCTGCGGTGATTCACGCCCTCTTCAAGCACGTCCTCACCGACAAGGGGATCGAGGGCTTCATGGCCGACTGGGCCAAGACGGGCCAGAGTATCCTGTGACCGGTATCCTCTAAGCAATGGCCGACCAGTCTCCGCTCGATCTGTTCAAGCAGGCGCTCACCGGCGCATCGCGGGCGATTGCGCGCGATGCGGAGGTGGAGGTTGCGTGGAGCGCCGATGTGCCGGGGGCGGCGGGCAACCGGTTCCGGGTTCCGCTGCCGGGGCGCGATCTGCCGGCCGATCAGGTGCGCGAGGCGCGCGGCTTTGCCGACAGCTTCGCGCTTAAGCTGCGCCACCACGACGCCGCGCTCCACGCCAAAGCCGCGCCGCCTGAACCGATCGCGCGCGCCTGCTATGACGCGATCGAGCAGGTGCGTTACGAGGCCTTGGGCGCCAACCGCTTTGGCGGGATGCGCACCAACCTCGACGCCGCGACCGAGCTGCGCACGGCGGGCGACAAAATCGTGCGCGCGCAGAATTCCTCGGAAGTGCCCTTGCAGACCGCGCTCGCTCTGCTGGTGCGCGAGGCGCTGACCGGCGAGGCGGTGCCTGCCAAAGCGCAGGGCGGAATCGAGCTTGTCCGCGATTTTCTCGAGGAGAAGGTCGGCGGCGATTTCGCCGCTCTGGCCGAGATGATCGGCGATCAGGAAGCCTTCCAGAAGCTCGCGCTCGACATGCTGCGCGAGCTCGACCTGACCCGCCCGACCGAAGCCCCCGACGAAAGCGATTCGGACGAGGCCGACGATGACGACGGCCCCGACGATGACAGCGAGGGCGAGGACGACAACCAGGGCGAAGGCGATCCGCAATCCGCGGAAATGGCCGGCGACATGGCCGAAGGCGAGGGCGAGGGGGAGCAGTCCTCCGAGACCCAGACCGACAGCGACATGGCCGAAGGTGAGCCGGGCGACGACAGCGACGCCGCCAACGCTCCGGTGCGCCCCAACCGCCCGCAGGCCGAAGTCCCCGCCAGCCTCGACTACAAGGCTTTCACCACCCGCTTCGACGAGGAAGTCGCCGCGTCCGACCTTTGCGACGCCGAGGAACTCGACCGCCTGCGCGCCTATCTCGACAGCCAGCTGACGGGGCTGCAAGGCGTGGTGACGCGCCTCGCCAACCGCCTGCAGCGCCGCTTGATGGCGCAGCAGAACCGCAGCTGGGACTTCGACATGGAGGAGGGCGTCTTGGACGCCGCGCGCCTCGCCCGGGTGATCATCTCGCCCGGAACCGCCTTGAGCTACAAGGTCGAGCGTGACGTCGAGTTCAAGGACACGATCGTCACCCTGCTGATCGACAATTCGGGTTCGATGCGCGGGCGGCCGATCAGCATCGCTGCGATCAGCGCCGATATTCTCGCGCGCACGCTCGAGCGCTGCGGGGTCAAGACCGAGATCCTCGGCTTCACCACCCGCGCGTGGAAGGGCGGGCAGAGCCGTGAGGCCTGGCTAGCCGATGGCAAGCCGCAGAACCCGGGCCGCCTCAACGATCTCAGGCACATCATCTACAAACAGGCCGACGAGCCGTGGCGCCGCGCGCGCCGCAATCTCGGCCTGATGATGCGCGAGGGCCTGCTCAAGGAAAACATCGACGGCGAGGCGCTGATCTGGGCGCACAGCCGCCTGCTCTATCGCCCCGAAGAACGCCGCATCCTGATGGTGATCAGCGACGGCGCGCCGGTGGACGATTCGACGCTGAGCGTGAACTCGGCGGGCTACCTCGAAGCGCATCTGCGCGGGGTGATCGAGTGGATCGAGAAGGTCTCGCCGGTGCAGCTCGTGGCCATCGGCATCGGCCACGATGTGACGCGCTATTATCGCCGCGCGGTGACGATCATGGATGTGGAGCAGCTCGGCGGGACGATCATGGAGCAGCTCGCCGAACTGTTCGAGGATGAGAAAGGCGTGAAGAAGCGGTGATCGCGCTGGTGGGAGGGTGTGGTTACGCTCCACTCCCCGCAAGGGAACGGTGTTACAGACCGGCTGCCGGAACTACCGGCTTTACCCTCCCAGCACGCGAACAGGCGCCGTTGCGAGACGGGGGGAGGGCGATCAATTTGTTTGAAACACCGCTTGCTCACCCCGTATCAGGGGGGCGCCAAAACACCCCGTCAGACGACGAGGTAATAATATTCGAAACGGATCGAGCGGTTTGCCATGGCGCAGCCCGCCAGAGTCATAATGAAATCAAGTCAAGCCTAGGAAAAACAGAATGAACGTCACCGAAGCCGTCACCACCCGCCGCTCGATCCGGACCTTTCTCGACAAGCCGGTCGATCTTGAGACCCTCACCCGCGTGATGGACAAGGCGCGCTGGGCGGCCTCTGGGTGCAATTACCAGCCGTGGGAGGCGAGCATTGTCACTGGCCAGCCTTTGAAGGACTTGCAGGCCAAGATGATCGCCGAAGGGCCCAAGGCGGCGGAGTATGACTGGGCGGCTCCCGGCACCGAAGAGGCCTACAAGAAGCGCCTCGACGCGGTCTCGGCGGGGATGTTCGGGGCGATGGGGATTGCGCGCGACGACGGCGCAGGCCGCATGGCCGCGATGGGCCGCAACACCACCAGCTTCGATGCCCCCGCGGTGCTGTTCGTCTACTTCCCGCGCCTGATGAAGGAGCCGCAGTGGTCGGACGTCGGCATGTGGCTCCAGACCGTCGCGCTGCTGCTGCGCGAGGAGGGGCTCGACAGCTGCTTCCAGGAATACATGGCGATCTTCGCGACCACGATCCGCGAGTTCCTCGGGCTCGATCACGAGCGCTACATGTTCTTCTGCGGCATGGCGATCGGCTACCGCGATCCGGATGCGCCGCTGAACAATTTCGAGCGCCAGCGCGTGCCGCTTGAGGAGCATGTGAAGTTCATCGGGTTCTGAGCCCCGCCGCCGGCGATCCCGGCTTGCGCCGGGATGGCGGATTGAGGCAAAGGCCCCGCCCATGACTGATGCCCCTTTGAAACTGTTCAACTCGCTCACCCGCCAAGTTGAGGTGTTCGAGCCCGTCCATCCGGGCGAGGCGCGCGTCTATTCCTGCGGGCCGACGGTCTATAACTACCCGCATATCGGCAATATGCGCGCCTATGTGTTTGCCGATGTGCTGGGGCGCACGCTCTCGTGGAAGGGCTACAATCTCACCCACGTGATCAACATTACCGATGTGGGCCACCTCACCGATGATGCCGACGCGGGCGAGGACAAGATGGAGAAGATGGCTGCGGAAAAGGCGCAGTCGATCTGGGACATCGCCGAGCATTACAAGCAGGCCTATTGGGCCGACGTGCGCGCCCTCAACATCCGCCAGCCGGCGCAGTGGACGGTCGCGACCGATTACGTGCCGCAGATGATCGCCTTTGCCGAAGGGATCGCGGACAAGCACTGCTACCAGCTCAACAGCGGGCTTTATTTCGATGTGTCGACCGTGGCCGACTACGGCCGTCTGGCGCGTGCCAACACCGAGGAAGGTGAAGGCCGTATCGAGGCCGTCGAGGGCAAGCGCAACGCCGCCGACTTCGCGATCTGGCGCAAGACTCCGGCGGGCGAGACGCGGCAGATGGAGTGGGACTCGCCGTGGGGCCGGGGCGCCCCCGGCTGGCACCTGGAATGCTCGGTGATGAGCGGCGAGGTGCTCGGCTTTCCCTTCGACATCCACACCGGCGGGATCGACCACCGCGAGATTCACCACCCTAATGAAATCGCGCAGAATCAGGCTTTCTGCTGCAGCAACGGGCTGGACGATCCGCGCAATTCGGGCGCGAATATCTGGATGCACAACAATTTTCTTGTCGAGCGATCGGGGAAGATGTCGAAGTCCTCGGGCGAGTTCCTGCGGCTGCAATTGCTGGTCGACAAGGGCTACCACCCGCTCGCCTATCGGCTGATGTGCTTGCAGGCGCATTATCGCTCCGAGCTGGAGTTCTCGTGGGAGGGGCTGGGTGCGGCGCTGACGCGGCTGAAGCGGATGGTGATGGCGGTGGGCACGCTCGCAGACGTTGCCTCTCAGCCCGAGGCAGAACATCCAAAGTTTGCGCCGGTGCTTGCCAAGTTCGACGAGGCGATGGCGGATGACCTCGGCACCCCGATCGCGCTGACGGCGCTGGAAGATGCGCTTGCGGTGAAGAAGGTCGATGCCGGGATCAAGCGCGCTGTGGTCGAGGATATGGACGCGGTGCTGGGTCTGAACCTGTTCGGCCTCACCCGTGCGGATCTGCGCATCCGCCCCAAGTCCGCGACCATCACCGAGGCCGAAATCGAAGACGCGCTCGCCCGCCGCAAGGAGGCGCGCGCCGCCAAGGACTTCGCCGCCTCCGACGCGATCCGCGATGAACTTGCCGCGCAAGGCGTCGAGGTGATGGACGGCGATCCGCTCGGGTGGGAGTGGAAGCTCTCCTAGCCCCTCCGCCTCCCCGGGCTTGACCCGGGGCCCCGCTGCCCCTCACGAATCCGCCAGAAGAAGCTGGGCCCCGGATCAAGTCCGGGGAGACGATGTAGACAGACCGATGCTCGCGCGCTAAACCAGTTGCATGGTGCAACCTATCCTCTGGCTGATCCTCGCCGCGATCCACGCCATGCCCGCGCTGGCCTTCTTCCGCCCGGCGACGCTGACTTCGCTCTACCGCCTCCAGCCGGACAATTCGCTGTTGCTGCTGATGCACCACCGCGCCGGGCTGTTCGTCGCGGTCTTCGTCGCCTGCATCTATGCGGCCTTCATCCCCGAGGGGCGGAGGCTGGCGGTGCTGGTGGTGGGGATCAGCATGGTGAGCTTCCTCGTGCTCTACTGGCAGGCCGGATCGCCGTCCGCCTTGCGCAAGATCGCCAATGTGGACCTTGCTGGCCTGCCGGTTCTGGCAGGGGTGGCGTGGCTCGCTTTCCGGCAGTAACGCAGGCCTTATGACCATTCTCGCCGTCTCCGGACTGATCCGCCCGATGCTCGAAAGCCGCTTGCCCGAGGGGCTCGACGTGCGCTGGTTCATGTCGGCTGAGGAGGCGATCGACGCGGTCGCCGACGCCGAGATCGGCTGGTTCGACATGAACGACAAGGAGGCGATGGCGGCCACGCTGGTCGCCGCCAAGAAGCTCAAATGGCTCAATTCGATCTACGCGGGCCTCGATTTCCTGCCGATGGATGTGCTGATCGAGCGCGGCATCACCGTCACCAACGGGGCCGGGATCAACGCGATCACCATCGCCGAATATGTGGTGATGGGGATGCTCAACATTGCCAAGGGTTATCGCGAGGTGGTGCGCGCGCAGGACCGGCATGAGTGGCTGTTCGACAGCCCGGGCAAGCGCGAGCTCGCGGGCTCGAAGGCGCTGCTGCTCGGCTACGGCGCGATCGGAAGACTCATCGAGCCGCGCCTCAAGGCCTTCGACATCGACGTCACCGTGGTGCGTCGCAGCGCGGGCGAGGGCACGCTCGGCCCTGACGAATGGCGCGCGCAGCTCGGCCAGTTCGACTGGGTGATCCTCGCCGTTCCCGCCACGCCCGAGACCGATGCGATGATCGGTGCGGCCGAGTTTGCGGCGATGAAATCCGACTGCGTCATCGTCAATATCGCGCGGGGCGCGGTGATCGACCAGCCGGCGCTGGTTGCGGCGCTCCAGAACAAGAGCATCGGCGGCGCCTTCCTCGATGTGACCACGCCCGAGCCGCTCCCCGCGGACGACGTGCTGTGGACCCTGCCGAACGCGCATATCTCGATGCACCTGTCGGGCCGCGCGCAGGACAAGATGTTTGTCCGGTCAGGCGAGCGTTTCCTCGACAATCTCGCACGTTACCTGCGCGGCGAGCCGGTCGCGCCGGTGTTTGACCCGAAGCTGGGTTACTGACGACCGCGCGCGCCTGAGAATCGCGCTGGCGATCTGGCGCTTTTCTGCAATACTCCCGCTCGCAAACCGCCCATCACGGGGCGGTCACACGCGCGCGCTATCGCCCGGGGGAGGGCATCGCGCGCGCTGACCGGCCGGGGGGCCGGATTGTGCAACAGGGGGGAACACATGAGCGACACCAAGAAGGCTTCGGACGTTTTTGTCGAGTGCCTCGAAGCCGAGGGCTGCGAGTATATTTTCGGCGTTCCGGGGGAAGAAAACCTCGATTTTCTCGATTCGCTCAGCCGGTCAAAGCAGATCAAGCTGATCCTCACCCGCCATGAGCAGGGCGCCGGCTTCATGGCCGCGACCTATGGCCGTCACACCGGCAAGACCGGCGTCTGCGTCGCCACGCTCGGGCCGGGGGCGACCAATTTCGTGACGTCTGCCGCCTATGCGCAATTGGGCGGGATGCCGGTGCTGATGATCACCGGGCAGAAGCCCATCAAGAAGTCCAAACAGGGCCGCTTCCAGATCGTCGATATCGTCTCGCTGATGAAGCCGATCACCAAATATGCGATCCAGATCGCGGCCGGCGACAACATCCCCAGCCGCGTGCGCGAGGCCTATCGCCTCGCCGAGGAGGAAAAGCCGGGCGCGACCCTGATTGAGCTGCCGGAGGATATCGCCGAAGAACCCACCACCGACTGGAAGCCGCTGCCCAAGAGCATCGCGCGGCGGCCCTCGGCCGAGCCCAAGGCGGTGCGCGCCGCGGTCAAGGCGATCGAGGCGGCCAAGAACCCGGTGCTGGTGATCGGCGCGGGCGCGAACCGCAAGCTGTGCGGGCGGATGCTCGAACAGCTGGTCGAGAAGACCGGCATCCCCTTCCTCACCACCCAGATGGGCAAGGGCGTGATCGACGAGCGGCATCCCAAGTTCCTCGGCTGCGCGGCGCTGTCGGCAGGGGACTTCGTCCACCGCGCGGTCGAAGCGTCGGACTGCATCATCAATGTCGGGCATGACGTGATCGAAAAGCCGCCCTTCTTCATGAAGGACAATGGCGTCACCGTGATCCACGTCTCGACCCGCACTGCCGAGGTCGACCCGGTCTACTTCCCGCAGATCGAGGTGATCGGCGATATCGCCAACGCGATCTGGCAGATCAAGGAAGACATCAGCCCCAACCGCAGCTGGGATTTTGCCCACATGCTCGCCTTCCACAAGGCCGAGATGGAGCACACCGGCAAGCTCGCCGCCGATACCCGCTTCCCGATCTTCCCGCCGCATCTGGTGCAGCAGGTCCGCGATGCGATGCCGCATGACGGGATCATCTGCCTCGACAACGGGGTCTACAAAATCTGGTTCGCGCGCGGCTATACTGCTTACCTGCCCAACACCGTGCTGCTCGACAATGCGCTGGCGACGATGGGCGCAGGCCTGCCGAGCGCGATGATGAGCGCGATGCTCTATCCCGAGCGCAAGGTGATGGCGATCTGCGGCGATGGCGGGTTCATGATGAACAGCCAGGAGATGGAGACCGCGGTGCGCCTCGGCCTCCATCTCACCGTGCTGATCCTGCGTGATGACGCTTACGGGATGATCCGCTGGAAGCAGGCGAACATGGGCTTTGTCGATTTCGGCCTGACCTATGGCAACCCCGATTTCGTCAAATACGCCGAAAGCTACGGCGCGACCGGGCACCGGGTGACCTCGTCCGATCACCTTCGCGAACTGCTCGCCCACTGCCGCGATACGCCGGGCGTGCATCTGATCGATTGTCCGGTGGACTACACCGAGAACGATCAGATCCTGAACAAGGATATCAAACGGCTGTCGAAGGAATTGTAGGTCCTATCGTCTCCCCGGGCTTGCCCCGGGGCCCCGCTTCCTTCCCGCGGCGGCCCAAGAAGAAGCGGGATCCCGGATCAGGTCCGGGAAGACGAGGAAGACGTAGCAGCCATGCCCCAGCTCAAATCCACCTACCCCCTCTACCTCAACAACAAGGCGGTGCAGCCCAACACCGACCTTGAGGTCACCGATAAATACACCGGCGAGGTTGCCTTCCGCACCGCGCTCGCCACGCCCGATGTGATCGAGGAAGCCATTGCGGGCGCGGTGCGCGCGGCCGAGCCGATGGCGCGGCTTGCCTCCTACGAGAAGCAGGACGTGCTGATGCACTGCGTCTGCCGCTTCCGCGAGCGTTTCGATGAACTCGCCTATGCGCTGTGTGTCGAGGCGGGCAAGCCGATCAAGGATGCCGAAGGCGAAGTCACGCGCCTGATCGACACCTTCCGCATCGCCGCCGAGGAATCGGTCAGGAACTACGGCGAGGTCCAGCCGCTCGACATCTCCCCGCGCGCCAAGGGCTATCAGGGGATGTGGAAGCGCGTGCCGATCGGGCCGTGCAGCTTCATCTCGCCGTTCAACTTCCCGCTGAACCTCGCCGCGCACAAGATTGCGCCTGCGATTGCGGTCGGCTGCCCCTTCGTGATGAAGCCCGCCTCCAAGACCCCCTTGGGCGCGATCATCATGGGTGAGGTGCTGGCCGAGTGCGACGTGCTGCCCGAGGGCGCCTTCTCAATCCTCCCCGCCAGCCGCGACGGGGCGGACCTCTTCACCGAAGACGAGCGGCTGAAGCTGCTCTCCTTCACCGGCTCACCGGGCGTGGGCTGGGACCTCAAGGCCAAGGCGGGCAAGAAGAAGGTCGTGCTCGAACTGGGCGGCAATGCGGCCGTCATCATCGACAAGGATGCCGACCTTGCCGACGCGCTCGAGCGGGTGATCTTCGGCGCCTTCTACCAGTCGGGCCAGTCCTGCATCGGGGTGCAGCGCATCCTGATCCACGACGCGGTCTACGACGCCTTCAAGGCGATGCTGGTGACACGGGCCGGAAAACTGATCGCAGGCGACCCCAAGGACCGCGACACCTTCATCGGCCCGATGATCTCCGACGGCGAGGCCAAGCGCTTGAAGGGCTGGATCGACGAGGCGGTTGCGGCCGGCGCGACTCTGCTGTGCGGCGGGGGCCTCAGCCGCGGCAACATGCTCGAAGCGACGCTGCTCGAAGGCGTGCCCGATGATGCCAAGGCCAAGAACGAGGAAGCCTTCGGCCCGCTCGCCATCCTGCAACGCTTCACCCACTTCGATGAAGCGCTGGAGGAGGTGAACAACTCCAAGTTCGGGCTTCAGGCGGGGATCTTCACCCGCGACCTGTTCCAGATGTTCGACGCCTGGGACCGGCTCGATGTCGGCGGCGTGGTGATCAATGACGTGCCGAGCTACCGGGTCGACAACATGCCCTATGGCGGCGTGAAGGATTCAGGCCTCGGCCGCGAAGGCGTGCGCTTCGCGATGGAGGACATGAGCGAGATCCGGAATCTGGTTATCCGCAGAAACTGATTTCGTCATTGCGAGCCGAAGGCGAAGCAATCCATGAACTGCCGCCGCGTTCTGGGCGGGTGTCCGATGATGGATTGCCGCGTCGCCTTCGGCTCCTCGCAATGACGATGCTTGGGCCTTACCCCTCCTCCAGCAGCAGCAGCACCGCGGTGACCTCGAGCCGCTCCATCGCGCCGAAGCGGTGGTCGACCTTGGTGATCGCGGCATCGGCGACCAGCTGGCGGGGGATGGTGAATTCGTGATCGGGCAGGCGCTCGATCAGTTCCTCTCCGGCCGCGACCGCTTCGGCGCCGCAGAATTCGAGCACCATCTCGTGGCGCGTGCCGGCGAAGGTGATCGAGGCCCAGGCCTTCTCCTCATGGCCGAGCACCGTGCCGGCGCCGCCGGTGATGTCCATCAGCCCCGCGCGCACCCGGTCGGTAAGCGTGCGGCGCGGGCGCAGCGCGGCCGGCGCGCTGACGGGGAGGGGGGCGGACTTGACCTCGACAGGCGCGAAATCGGCGGTGAGGTGCGCGAAGGGATCGCGCAAGCTTTCGGTGAGCATCAGGCCATCTCCCCCGGCTTGGCAAACTCCATATCGGCGGCGCCTGCGGCATAGCCCTGCATCCAGGCGCGGGTGCGCATCTCGGTTTCGCGGCGCGGGGTGCGGCCCATGCGCAGGTCGAGCACGAAGCGCGGATCGTGGACGGCGAGCCGCCCGAACTTGGTGGCGGGCAGGTTGTGCGTCCTCAGGAAGGTTTCGACGGTCCGTAGCAGCATGGTTTTGCGTCCCTCAAATTGCTGATCTGGGTGATTCGCACCGGGCGATTCGCTCGATGTTCCTGATTTGTTTCACTACATTTCCTACTTGTCTAGGAAAAATCTTTCGCATAGGATGATTTCATGTCCGAGATTGTCCAAAACCACCGTGAAATCCCCGATGGCCCCCGCGCGCGGCTGCTCCAATTGTCGCAGGCGAGGGGGGTGAGCCTTGCGGCGCTCTCCGAGTTGCTCGGGCGTAATCCGTCCTATCTCCAGCAATTTATTCGCAAAGGATCGCCCCGTAAGCTGGAGGAGCAAGACCGCGCCACGCTCGCCCGCTTCCTCGGCGTGGGCGAGGAGGAATTGCGCGAGCCGCAGGAAAATTCCTACGTAAAGGCCCCTAGGGCGCGCGACGCAGTCGAATGGGTCGAGGTGCCACGGCTTGATTTCGGCGCGGCGGCAGGGGCAGGGCGGGTGCCGGGCGCCGAAGCGGCCTTCGAGACCTTCCGTTTCTCGCGCCGCTGGCTCGAGGAACAGGGCCTCGCCCGCGCGCAGCTCTCCGCTATCCGGGTCGAGGGGGATTCAATGGAGCCGCTGCTCAACGACGGCGACGAAATCCTCGTCGACCGCGCCCCCCGCCCGTTCCGCGACGGCATCCACGTGGTGCGCCTCGGCGACACGCTGATGGTCAAGCGCGTCGCCAGCGCGGGGCCGGGGCGGGTGGCGCTCTTGTCGCAGAACTTCGCCTACCCGCCGGTCGAGGTCGCGGCCGAGGAAATCGAGATTATCGGGCGGGTTGTGTGGAAGGGGGGGCGGGTTTAGTCGCGCCGCCCATGAGTGATCTCGTCAGCGACACGGCTATCGCCGATCACGCCGCCCGGGTGCAGGCGGCGACCTTGCCCAAACCCGAGTGGACCCACGCGGGCCATTTCGCCTTCGCGCTATGGTGCCTGCGCCACGATCCGCCTTCCGCCGCGCCTGAGGCGATGCGCCGCACCATCATGGCGCTCAACGATGCGCATGGCACCCCCAACACCGACAGCGCGGGCTATCACCACACCATCACCATCGTCTCGCTCCATGCCGCGGGGCTGGTGCTGGAGGCAAATCCCGGCGCGCCGCTTGGCGAGGTGCTGGCGGCGCTGATGGCAGGGCGCGTCGGGCGTTCGGACTGGATACTCGAGCACTGGTCGCGCGAGGTGCTGTTCAGCCCCGCAGCGCGGCGCGACTGGGTCGCGCCTGATCTGGCGGCGCTGCCTGCCGCGCACTTTGGGTGATTGCAATTGCATGGGGCTCGCGGCACATCCGCGCCTATGACCGACACTCCCAAGCCCCTCCCTCCCATGCGCGCCGCGATCATTCCGGTGACGCCGCTCCAGCAGAACTGCTCGCTGATCTGGTGCGCCAAGACCATGAAGGGCGCGCTGGTCGATCCGGGCGGGGATCTCGACAGGCTCAAGGAGGGCGTCGCCAAGGCCGGCGTTACCCTCGAAAAGCTGCTCGTCACCCACGGGCACCTCGATCATTGCGGGCAGACCGGGATGCTGGCCGAGGAGCTGGGGCTCGACATCGAGGGCCCGCACGAGGATGACCGCTTCTGGATCGACCAGCTCGACGATGACGGCCCGCGCTGGGGGATGGTGGCCAAGAGCTTCACCCCGACCCGCTGGCTCAAGCACGGCGACACGGTGACGGTGGGCGAGTTGACGCTCGATGTGATCCACTGCCCCGGCCACACGCCAGGCCACGTGGTGTTCTTCCACGAGCCCAGCCGCTTTGCGATTGTCGGCGATGTCTTGTTCCAGGGCTCGATCGGCCGCACCGATTTCCCGCGCGGCAATCATCAGGACCTGATCGACAGCATCACCCAGCGGCTCTGGCCGCTGGGCGAGGACGTGATGTTCATCCCCGGCCACGGCCCGACCAGCACCTTCGGCCGCGAGCGCAAGACGAACGCATTTGTGAGCGACTACGCGCTGTCCTGATTGCGACCCCGCCTTGCGCGGGGTCGTCCTCGGTGGGTCCTTGTTGCCCTACCGCTTCGCTACTTGAGGGCGGGTTCCCTCCGCTTCGCTACGGGCACCTGCGGCTCGGCCGCTTGGCCTCCCGGCCCGTCCTGCGGCGGGCCGGGAGGCGCCCTTAGTCGAGCGCTTATTTAGTCGAGCGCTTACATCACCCCCGCAGCCACCAGGCCCGCGACAATCGCCAGCCCGAGTTGCACCAGCAGCGTCGTGATCGTGCCAACCATCCGGCCCATCTGCACCTTGCCGCCGTCCATGCCGAAGCCGTGGGCCACGCGGGCGATGAAGTAGGCTGCCGCCACATAGGCGAGCCACCAGCTGCCCTTGCCGGCAAGCTCGATTCCCGCAATCAGAACCAGAACGAAGCTGGTGTTCTCGACGTAGTTCAATTGCGCGCGCATGCGCCGTTGCAACGCCTCGCTCCCGCCATCGCCGATGCTGATCTTGAGCGAGGTGCGCAAGGCACCGATGCGCAGGCCAAGCCAGATGTTGAGCACGGCGGCAGCCGCCGCCGCGGCGAGCGTTACAGGAAGCACGGTCATGTCTTTGATCCCCTCGATAGTGTTGCCCCACGCTAAGCGGGGCGGACTCGGGTTGCAACGCGAGATTTTTTCGCTATAGCGCGCCGCTTCCCGCCGCTGCTGGGCAAGGAATGCGCGCAAGTCTCGTGCTTGTGTGCGTGGGCTCCTTGCCGTAAGGGCGGCCTTCGAGAATCGCAGGCGCCCTCGGTCCAAAGGTGGTGGCGCAAGTCAGTAATTTGAGGAAATGGTGCCACCATGGCTGTCCCAAAAAGAAAAGTTTCGCCTTCCCGTCGCGGCATGCGTCGTTCGCACGATGCTCTGAAGGTTGAGGCCTTCGGTGAATGCTCCAACTGCGGCGAGCTGAAGCGTCCGCACAACATCTGCGGCCATTGCGGCCACTATAACGGGCGTCAGGTCGTCGCCGTCGGCTGATTGCCGGTGGCCTTCATCCTAGACCGGAGTAACGCAGCATGAACCTCCCGCGTATCGCCGTAGACGCGATGGGCGGCGATGAAGGCGTGCGCGTCATGGTCGAAGGCGCCGCGCTCGCCCGCCGCAACCACGACAGCTTCAAGTTCCTGCTGGTCGGCGATGGCAAGCGGATCGAGGCTGCGCTCGAAAACCACCCGAACCTGCGAGCCGCCTCGGAAATTCTCCATTGCGACGATGTGGTGGGCGGCGACGAGCTGCCCAGCAAGGCGATCCGCCGCGCCAAGAGCACCTCCATGGGCCTTGCCGTCAACGCGGTGAAGACGGGCGACGCCGGCGCCGCGGTCAGTGCGGGCAACACCGGCGCGCTGATGGCGATGAGCAAGCTCGCGCTTCGCACCCTGCCGGGGATCGACCGCCCCGCGCTCGCCGCGATCATGCCGACCTTGCAGGCGCATGACGTGGTGATGCTCGACCTTGGCGCCAATACCGAGGCGGATGCGCGCAACCTCGTGCAATATGCGGTGATGGGCGCGGCCTATTCGCGGATCGTCAATGGCTTCGACAAGCCGGTCGTCCGCCTGCTCAACATCGGCACCGAAGAGATCAAGGGCACCGAGGAACTGCGCGATGCCGCCGCGATGCTGACCGCCGCCGCGGCCGACGGGGGCCTCGCTCTGACCTTCGACGGCTTTGTCGAAAGCGACAAGATCAATCGCGGCGAGACCCATGTGGTCGTCACCGACGGCTTTTCGGGCAATATCGCGCTGAAGGCGATCGAAGGCTCGGCGCGCTTCGTCACCGATCTGCTGCGGCAGGCCTTCACGTCTTCGCTGCGGTCCAAGATCGGCTTCCTGGTCTCGCGCCCGGCGACCGAATTATTGAAGCACCATCTCGATCCCAACAACCACAATGGCGCGGTCTTCCTTGGCCTCAACGGCGTGGTGGTGAAGAGCCACGGCAGCGCGAACGCCAAAGGCGTCGCCCATGCCGTCGCGGTGACCGCGCGGCTGCTCGAGAACAAGCTCACCGAGCGGATCGCGCAGGACCTCTCGCGGCTGGGCGAGGGCACGCTGCGCCAGAACGCCCCGGCGGCACCCAAGGATAGCGAGACGCCCCTGTGAACGCTGAGCGCGTGACCGGTTCGCGCGTGCTCGGCACCGGCTCGGCGCTGCCCCGCCGGGTTGTGACCAATGCGGAACTGGCAGAGACGGTCGACACCTCGGACGAATGGATCGTCGCGCGCACCGGCATCCGCCAGCGCCATATCGCGGGCGAGGGTGAGACCACGTCCACTCTCGCCATCGCTGCCGCGCGCGCAGCGCTTGCCGATGCGGGCGTCGAGGCCTCCTCGATCGGCCTGATCGTGCTCGCCACCGCCACCCCCGACAACACCTTTCCCGCCACCGCGACCAAGGTGCAGGCTGCGCTTGGCTGTCAGGGCGGGATCGCCTTCGATGTCGCGGCGGTGTGCTCGGGTTTCCTTTATGCGCTCGCCACGGCCGATTCGCTGCTCAAGACCGGCATGGCCAAACGCGCGCTGGTGATCGGGGCGGAGACTTTCAGCCGCATTCTCGACTGGGAGGACCGCACCACCTGCGTGCTGTTCGGCGACGGCGCGGGCGCGGTGGTGCTCGAGGCGCCATCGGGTGAGACGGACGGGGCAGGCATCCTCGGCACCAGGCTCCACGCGGACGGCGACCATCACGATCTGCTCTATGTCGACGGCGGGCCTTCGAGCACGCAGACCGTCGGTCATGTCCGCATGCGCGGGCCTGAGGTGTTTCGCCACGCGGTCGTGAATCTTTCAGGCGTTCTCAGGGAAGTGCTTGAGGATACAGGCGTTTCGGTCAGCGAGATCGATTGGGTTGTGCCCCATCAGGCCAATGCCCGGATCCTCGATGCGACCGCCCGAAAGCTCGGCCTTGCGCCTGAAAAGGTGGTGGTGACGGTGCAAGATCACGCCAACACTTCGGCCGCCTCGGTGCCGCTCGCGCTCGATGTCGCGCGCAAGGACGGGCGCATCAAAGCGGGCGATCTGGTGATGCTCGAGGCGATGGGCGGCGGCTTCACTTGGGGGGCAAGCCTCATCCGCATGTGAGGCCGCGCCGACCGCACCTGTCTGTTTTGCTAACGGTTTGCGGAAAAAACAACAATCCGCATCGCATCGCTTTGCAATCGCGCCGAAAAACCGTAAGGCCCTGTCACCTTCTATCGGGTCGCGCCGCGAAGGAGAATTCGCATGATGCGTTCGGTTGGCACTTTGACCCGCGCCGATCTGGCGGAAACCATCAATCGCAAGATGGGTTTCAGTCGCGCGGAATCGCTCGATCTGGTCGAGGCGATCCTCGCCAAGATGAGCGACGCGCTCGCCAAGGGTGAGAACGTCAAGATTTCAGGCTTCGGCAGCTTCGTGCTGCGCGACAAGAACGAGCGGATCGGCCGCAATCCCAAGACCGGGATCGAAGTGCCGATCACTCCGCGCCGGGTGATGACCTTCCGCGCCAGCCAGCTGCTCAAGGAACGGATCGCTCAGGGGTGACAGCAAGAGGTGAGGCCAGATGACCGCATTCGATGACGGCAAGGATGAGGGCGCGCTGCGCACCATCGGCGAAGTCAGCGAGGCGCTGGGCATCCGGCCTCATGTTCTGCGCTACTGGGAGGCGCAGTTTCCGCTCCTCAAGCCTTTGAAGCGCAGCGGCGGGCGGCGCTATTATCGTCCTGCCGATGTCACGCTGGTCGAGACCATCGACCGGCTGGTGAACCGTGAGGGCTACACCCTGAAAGGTGCAGAATCGGTGCTGCGCGCGGCCGCCAAGTCACCGATGGACCGCCGCAAGGATGACCGCCGCGCCGGCGAACGCCGCGTCGACGCCGATCCCGACGCGGTGCCGGGCGTGCGGCTCACGGTCTCCGAAGGTCCGGACATGGCCGAGATCATCGCCGGGCTGAAGTCCGTGCGCGCAAAGCTCGCGGCGGCGCTGGAGGCCTAGCGCAAAGGCTTTTGCCCGCAGACGCCCGTGGCGCAGCCAAAGAAGAAGCGGCGATATTCAGCATCAAGACCTTCCCCTTCCAGCATCCGGGCGAAGCCAGAGGCATTGCCGAAGCGTGTTGAATAGGTCCCGATCATCGCGAAGTCCTGCGCGCCGCGCAGAAAGACCTGCTCGATCCTCGGCAGAACAACCTTCAAATGGAACAGATAGAGGGGGCGCAGCGCCCACCCCTTGGGGTCGGACGCCTCGATATAGGCAAAGCGCCCGCCTGGCTTGAGCACGCGGGCAGTAAGCCGGGCGAGCCGCTCATGCTGCTGGGTGTTGAACGTCTTGAGGCCGAAGGTCGAGACGACGAAGTCGGCGCTCTCATCCGGCAGATCACTCGCCAGCACATCGTCCTCGATGAAGGCAATCTTGTGCGCGCGCATCGTGTGAAGCCGGCCCATCGCGCGGCGGTGCATGCCGGCCGAAATATCGACCGCGGTGATTTCCGCGACATCCGGGTGCGCCTGAAGGAGATGGGGCCAGACTTCGCCGGTCCCCGCCATCAGGTCATATCCGCGTGCGTCCGGTGACAGGCCCGCCAGCATTTCAACGCATTGCCGACGCCATCTTTCAGTGAAGCCCAGCGAGCAGACGGTGCTGAAGGCAATATATTTCTCCGAGCAGCGATCAAACACGTCGCGCACATAGGCGGGATCGTAAATGTCGGGGGCGCTCATCACTCCGCCGCCAGCAGCGCGGCCTCGCCCAGATCGACGCTGACGAGGCGCGAGATGCCCTTTTCGGCCATCGTTACCCCGAACAGGCGTTGCATGCGGCTCATCGTCACCGCGTTGTGGGTCACGATAAGGTAGCGGGTGCTGGTGCTGGCGACCATCGATTCGAGGAGGTCGCAGAAGCGTTCGACATTGGCGTCGTCGAGCGGCGCGTCGACTTCGTCGAGCACGCAGATCGGCGCGGGGTTGGTGAGGAACAGCGCGAAGATCAGCGCCGTGGCGGTCAGCGCCTGCTCGCCGCCCGACAGCAGCGAGAGAGATTGCAGCCGCTTGCCCGGCGGCTGGGCGTAGATTTCGAGACCGGCCTCAAGCGGATCGTCCGAATCGATGAGCGCGAGGTGCGCCGCGCCCCCTTCGAACAGCCGGGTGAACAGCACCCGGAAATGGCCGTCGACCGCCTCGAAAGCGGCGCGCAGGCGCTCGCGGCCCTCGCGGTTGAGGTTGCCGATCGAGCCGCGCAGCCGCGCGATCGCCTCGACCAGTTCGGCCTGTTCCTCGGCGGATGAGCCGTGTTCTGCCTCGATCCGCGCGAGCTCGTCTGCCGCCACCAGATTGACCGGGCCGATCCGTTCGCGCGCGGCGGTGAGCTTTTCGAGCTCTGCGGATTCCTCGGTCGCTGGAGCAAGGTCGTTCTCGTCGAAGCCGAAGCGGTCCCCGAGCAGCGGGGGCGGGCACTGGAAGCGCTCGCCCGAGATGCGGGCCATTTCGGCGCGGCGCAGCTCCTCGTTCTCGGCGCGGGCGGCAAGGCTGGCGCGGGCTTCGCGGGCCTGGGCGAGGACCTCGGTGCACTGCGCGAGCGTAGTGTCGGCGGCGCGGCTGCGCGCCTCGGCCTCGCGCATCGCGGCGTCGGCCTCGGCGAGTTCGGCGGCGAGGCGGGTGCGGGTGGCTTCGCCCGCCTCAAGCTCGGCGGAGAGCGCGGCGGGCTTGGCGGCGATGACGGCGTGTTCCTCGGCGATTTCGGCGAGGCGGCGCGAGGTTTCGGCCATGCGGCGCTCGGCATCCGAGGCGCGGGCCTGCCAGCCGGCGTGGTCGGCCTGCTGCCCGGCGAGACGCTCGCGCGCCACTGCCAGCGCCTGATCCTGCGCGGCGAGATCGGCGAGTGCGGCCTGCACAGCGGCGCGGGCGGCCGCGTTCTTGGCCTGTGCGGCCTCGAGCGCCTGACGCCCCGCATCGCGCGCGGGCAGGCGCTCGCGGGCGGCTTCGGCGGCGGCGACGTCTTCGCGGGCGGCGGCGATCTGGGTGTCGATGTCCGAGGCGCTGGCGGCGAGTTCGGCGAGGCGCGCGGCGCGGCGTTCCTTGGCGGCCTCGGCCTGATCAAGCCGCCGCAGCGCCTGCCGTTCGGCCTCGATCGCGCCCGCAATATTGCGTTCCTGCGCCACGAGGGCGGTCTGGAGCGCAGAGAGTTCCTCGCGACAAGCCTTGTCCTCAGCCTCGGCGGTGGCGGCGGCTTCGCGCAAGGGGGGCAGGGCAGCTTCGAGTTCGGCGAGGCGGTTCGCCGCTTCAAGCTGCGCGGCCTCGGCAGCGCCTTCGCCGCGCGCCACAAAACCGTCCCAGCGCCGCAGGTGCCCGGCGTGGGTCACCAGCCATTCGCCCGGGGCAAGCGCGCGGCCGTCATCCGCCTCGACGCAGTGCACCAACGCGAGGCGGGCGGCGAGCTCTTCGGGGCATTGCGACAGGCGCTGGGCGAGGCTGTCGGCCACCGGCGCGGGCGCGGCGGCGCTCCCCGTCCAGAACCGCCCGTCGGGCGTCCCGGCAGGTGCGCCCAAAGGTGATTTCCCGTCGCGCCCCAGCACCGCGGCGAGCGCGCGTTCGTAGCCGGGGGTGACGGTGACGCGGTCGAGCGGCGTCGCCAAGCCCTGCCGCCCGGCCTCGCGCTTGGCGCGGGCCTCGCGGTCGCGAGCCAGCGCGGTATGCTCGCGCTCGACGCCCGCCAGTTCGGCGCGCGCGGCGGCGAGGGCGCTGGCGACGTCGTCGCGCCGCGCTTGCAGGTCGGCCTTGCGCGATTGATCCTCGGCGAGCCGGGCGCGCAGGCGGGCGAGGTCGTCTGCCGCCTCATCCGCTGCCTCTCGCGCGGCGATCACGTCGGCTTCGGGATCGCCGCTGGCGGCGAGTTCGGCGCGGGTGCGTTCGAGCCGGGCGGCCTCGGCCTCGATCCGCGCGAGGCGGCCTCGCGCCTGTTCGACCGCCGCTTCGGCGACGCGCCATTCGGCCTCGACTCCGGCCTGATCGGCGGTGGCCTTGGCCAGCGCGAGTTCAGCGGCGCGGCTGGCGCGTTCCTTGTCCTCGGCCTTCTCGGCGATCAGCGGCCGCGCGGCTTCGGCTGCCGCCGCGCCTGCACGGCTGACCTCGAGTTCCTGCGTGAGCCGCGCCAGCGCCTCGACCGCGGCGCTGGTCATGCGGTCGGCATCCGAGCGGTCTTCCTCGAGCCGCACCCGCTGGCGTTCGAGATCGCGCAGCCGGGTTTCGGCGGCATCGAGCTTCTCGGCGAGCGCGGCCATGCGGTGCCCGTGGGCCGAGGAATCGTCGCGGCGGTCGGCGAGTTCGTCGCGCGCTTCGGCCAGCGCATGGGCGGCTTCGGCCTGCTCCTTCTGCACCACCTCGACCGCCTTCTGCGCCTCGGCGACCCGCGCCTCTGCGCCTTCGGCGGCGGCGCGTGCGGCTTTGGCAGCGGCGGCGGCCTCGCGCCAGCGGGCGAACAGCAGCCGCGCCTCGGCGGCCTGAATCTGGCGGGTGAGATCGGTATAGCGCTCGGCCTGCCGCGCCTGACGCTTCAATGAGGCGATCTGCGCATCAAGCCCCGCCATCAGGTCTTCGAGCCGCGCAAGGTTGGTCTCGGCGGCGCGCAGCTTGCTTTCGGCATCCTTGCGCCGGACGTGCAGCCCGGCGATGCCCGCCGCTTCTTCCAGCATCGCGCGGCGCTCGGCCGGTTTGGCGGCGATCACCTGTGCGATCTTGCCTTGGCTGACCAGCGCGGGCGAGTGCGCGCCGGTGGCGGCATCGGCGAAGGTCAGCGCCACGTCCTTGGCGCGCACGTCGCGGCCATTGACGCGGTAGGCTGAGCCCGCGCCGCGTTCGATCCGGCGGGTGACGACCAGCTCCTCACCGCCGTCATCCGAGGCGTGGAGCACCACTTCGGCAAAGTCGCGGGGCGGCCTCGTGGAGGTGCCCGCGAAGATCACATCCTCCATGCCGCCCGACCGCATCGACTTGGCCGAGGTCTCCCCCATGACCCAGCGGATCGCTTCAAGCAGGTTCGATTTTCCGCAGCCATTGGGGCCGACGACCCCGGTCAGCCCCGGCTCGATGCGCAGTTCCGCCGGCTCGACGAAGCTCTTGAAGCCGCTCAGCTTGAGCCGGTGGATCTGCATCTTCTGACTTGGCGCTCCGCCCGCCAGCCTTAGCGCGCGCCGGCGCGCTGGAGCCGGGGTTCGAGCTCGGCCCAGCTGCTGCCTTCGATCTTATTGCCGTTGAGCACGAAGGTCGGGGTCGATTCGATCTTGTCCTCGGTGCCGTAGCTTTCCGAGATCTTGGAGATCTTCTCGAGGCTGGCGAAATCGGCCATGCAGGCGCGCGCCTGGTCTGCGCTGATCCCGCGCGCGGCGAAGAATTCATAGAGGCCGGTGAGCTCGCCGAAGCGCACAAAGCGCTCGTTCTCGGGGAACTTGGCGAGGTCGTTCAGGGCGGATTCGTTGGCGAAGGCGCGCTGCTGGATCGGGCCGAGATTGGCCCAGACCTGCTCGGCGAGCGGCATCGCGGCCTCGGGCGCCGAGCAGCCGATCAGGCGGGTGAGCGCAAGGTCGATCGGACCGTGGATCACGAAGCTGCGGAATTCGAAGCTGACTCGGCCCGAATTGACGTAGGTTTCCATCAGCGGCTTGGTCGCCTCTTCGGAGAAGCGCGCGCAGGCCGGGCAGGTGAGCGAGCCGTATTCGATCAGCTTGAGCGGCGCATCGGGATTGCCGACGAGGTAGCCGCCCTTTTCGGTGGCGACGACCTTCTGCGCCCAGGTCGTGCCCGCAGGCGGGGCGACGATCGGCAGCGGCTCGCTGCTCGCACCATCGGGGTCGGCTTCCGCGCCGCAGGCGGCCAGCATCAACGGCGCGAGGGCGGCAAGGCAGAGCGAGAAGAGGCGGGTCAGGGTCATCTTGTATTCCTCGGGCGTTCGCTATGGGTCGGAAGGATAGCCCCGCACGCGCGTCGCCAGCAAGCATGGCTGCGCCGGGGATGTGGAACAATCTGTGGGCGCGTCAGTCGGCCTTGGCGGTGAAGCGGTCGCGCAGCAGCGGGTAGAGCGCATCCCAGCTATGGACCTCGGCGAGCAGCTTGCCGTCCATCGCAAAGCTGGGCGTGCTGTTGACGCCGAATTCGGTGCCGTCGGCCTCGTCGTTCTGGAGCAGCTTCTGGGCGGCGGCGTCGTTGGTGACGCAGGCGTCGAGCTCGGCCTTGGATTGCCCCTTGGCGGCGAGCATCGCGGTCAGCCCCAGCGCGCTCGCGGCGTTCAAGCGCCCGGCCTTGTCGCCGCGCTGCCAGATCGCCTGCTGGGTCTTGGGCGCAGCGTATGCCTTGCCGAGCCAGTCGGCCTGGGCGAGGATCAGCGTGCGGTGGCGGACCTTGAACTGCGCCGGATCGCCGCAATTAGCGAGCAGCGTCACCGCAAGGTCGAGCCCGTTGCGGATCACCGGGCGCACCTCGACCGTGAGCTTGCCCGGCCCGAGAAGCACCACATCGAGCGCGGGTTCGCCGCGCGCGGCGAAATCGGCGCAGTGCGGGCAGGTGTAGCTGATAAACTCGACCAGCCGCGTTTCGGCCTCCGGATTGCCGATCAGGTGGCCTCGTTCCGTGCGGGTGACGGTGTTCTGCCAGTTGGCCGATTTGGGCTTGGGCGCAAAGGCGCTATCGGGGCGCGAGAGGTCCTGCGACGATGCAGCGCCGGCGGCCAGAGCGAGCGCGCCGGCGGCAAGAAGGAGGGGCTTGATCATGCGGGGTCGTCTTCCGATGGGGTCGGGGTTTCACTGTTCGAGAGGCTGCGGGCGAGCGATTCGAGCACGGTGCGCAGTTCCGGATCGCCGATATCGCGCAAGCTGTCGCCCAATTCCAGCGGGATCGGCTTCAGCGAGGGCGGGGGCTTGGCGGCGCGGTCATCGGTGGGCGGGGTCACCCCGCCGTGGCGCAGCTTGACCCGTGCGACGGCGCGGTAGCCGAAGAAGCGGTTCACGCGCTCGATGATCTCGGGGATCACCTGGGTGATGAGCGGGGCGTGGGCGGGGATCACGACCAGCTGGAGGATGCCTTCGGCCTTCTCGCCCGGGGGAAAGCGGATCGCCTCGGGGCTGCACACGCGGGCGTGGCGGTGGCCGACGATCTCGGGCCAGCGGGTGACGACCGAGCTTTGCACGAAGCCGAAACGGCGAAAGGCAGTGCGGCCGATCTCGGGCATGAGATCGCCGATCGCCTTCGCGCCCTGACCGCGGGGGCGGGTATAAGGTTTGGGAGTTTTGGGTGTGCCGCTTTTCATGGGTCCGCCCGTCATGCCATAGGCCGCGCGTGACTGCCAGCATCTCGCCCGAAATCTCCGCCGATCTGCTCGCCTGGTATGGTCGCAACGCCCGCGATCTGCCGTGGCGCCTGCCGCCGGGAGCCACGCTGCCCGACGACCCCGCGTGGCCCTACCGCGTGTGGCTGTCGGAGGTGATGCTCCAGCAGACCACGGTCGCGGCGGTGAAGCCCTATTTCGCGAAATTTGTGGGCGTCTGGCCGACGGTCGAGGCGCTGGCGGCGGCATCGGACGATGACGTCATGGCGGCGTGGGCGGGGCTCGGCTACTATTCGCGCGCCCGCAACCTGCTGAAATGCGCACGCGCGGTGGCGGAGCGCGGGGGCTTTCCGGACACCGAGGCCGAATTGCGCGCGCTCCCCAGCCTCGGCGATTACACCGCTGCCGCGGTCGCCGCGATCGCCTTCGGGCGGCGCGCGGTGGTGGTCGATGCCAATGTCGAGCGGGTGGTCGCGCGGCTCTTCGCGATTGCCGAGCCGTTGCCGGGGGCGAGGAAGGCGATCCGCGCCGCCACCGCCACCATCACGCCCGAAGACCGCGCGGGCGACTTTGCGCAAGCGATGATGGACTTGGGCAGCCACGTCTGCACCACACGGGCGCCGCGCTGCCTGCTCTGCCCGCTCGCGGGGGAATGCGAAGGGCGCAAACAGGGCGAGCCAGAACGCCTGCCCGTCAAGCCACCCAAGAAGCAGGTGCCCGAGCGGCGCGGCACCGCCTTCTGGATTACCCGGGCGCGAGGAACGCAGGTTTGGCTCGTCACCCGCCCGGCGCAAGGCATGCTCGGCGGGATGCGCGCGCTGCCTGATGATGGCTGGAGCGCGCAAGGCGACGGATCGGGCAAGGTGCCCCTGGCGGGCGAATGGCGGAAGCTGGGCGCGGTGCGGCACGGCTTCACTCATGTGCATCTCACGCTCGAGGTGCAGGCGCTCGAAACCCTGTCGCAACCACGCGGGGCAGGGCAGTGGTGGCCGGTCGAGAATATCGGCGAGGCGGGGCTGGCGACCCTGTTCGCCAAGGCGGCGCAGCTTGCGATCGCCGCGCGGGACTAGAGAATCCCGCCGCCCAGCGACAGCCGCACGCCCGCGATCAGCAGGACTACGAGACAGAAGTTGCGCCCGCCGTCTTTCGAGGACAGCGCGCCGAGCACGATCCCCACCACGATCAGCGGCAGGGCGAACCAGTTGGCCCAGCCGAGCAGCGGGATCTGCGCGGGAATGACGATCACCAGGCTGACAAGGCCGACGAGATAGGCAAGGGCGTTGAGCATGTGTCTTATATAGATAAGACACCGCGTGCTTGCAAGCCGCCTTGCGCGGATTGACCCACCCGATTGACGGGGCCCACGCCCTGCCGCAGACAGGCGCGCGAAAAAGCCGTTTGGAGATTCTCGCCGATGCCCCTCGACACTCTCGCCCCGTCCCAGGTCTCGCGCCGTACGCTGCTCCGTGCGAGCGCGCTGTTTGCAGGGGGCGCGGCGCTTTCGGGCCTGCCGTTCGGCCGCGCGGCCTTTGCGCATGATGTCGCCGAAAACTGGCCCAATGTCGCAGCGCTCGCCGACAAATATGTGAGCGGGCGTAAGCTTGCCAACCTGTTCCTGACCTTCGGCTGGGGGCAGGAGGACCACGCGCACACCGTCGGCGGCGGGACGCTGGCGCTCAGCAAGCCCGCAGCAGTGGACGAGAACTCGCTCTTCCGCATCTATTCGATGTCCAAGCCGATCACCGGCATGGCGACGATGATCCTGATCGACGAGGGCAAGCTGGGCCTCGATCAGCCGGTCCACGAGATCCTCCCCGCTTTCCGCGACATGCGCGTGCTGGTCGATCCCGAAGGCCCGCTCGACGAGACGGTGCCCGCCAACCAGCCGATCACGATCCGCATGCTGCTGACCCACACCTCCGGGCTCGGCTACCAGATCATCAGCAAGGGGCCGCTGCAGAAGGCCTTCAACGAACAGGGCCTGATCGGCGGGCGGGTGAGCCGCATGCCGATCCCCGGGGTCGAGCCGGTCACCCCTGCGCCGGGCCTCGCGGTCTGGGCCGACCGCTTGGCCGAGCTGCCGCTGATGTACCAGCCGGCCACCAAGTGGAGCTATTCGGCGTCGATCGACCTACTCGGCCGCGTGATCGAGGTGGTGAGCGGGATGGAATTCGAAGCCTTCCTCAAGAAGCGCATCTTCGAACCCTGCGGCATGACCAGCACCTTCATGCAGGTTCCCGCGAGCGAGGCGCACCGCCTCACCGACAATTACGGGATCATCGGCGGCACCGCCTTCCCGATCGATCCGGGCCCGGCATCGGTATTTCTCGATCCGCCCGAAGTGGCGGCGGGCGGCGGGGGCCTCGTGTCGAGCCCCAAGGACTATGACCGCTTCCTGCGGATGCTGCTCGGCTACGGCACGCTCGACGGCAAGTTCGTGATGAGCGAGAACGCGGTGCGCGTCGGCACCTCGGACCTGATCCCCGCCAGCGTCGACCTCAAGGGCAGCTGGCTCGAGGGTGAGGGCCACGGCGCGGGCGGGCGTTCGAAGGGTTCGAGCTTCGGCTGGGGCGGAGCGGCGGGCACGCTCGGCGCGGTCGATTTCGACCTGAAGCTGCGCTCGTGCCTGTGGACTCAATACATGCCGTCCGAAGCCTTCCCGATCCGCGACGAATTCCTCGCCGCGATGGAGAAGGATCTGACCGCGATGCGCGCCATGAAGAAGATGGCCGCCTGATGCACGCGCCCGCCCCTGCCGCCGGGCTGATGGCCTTCGCGGGCTCGCCGCTCGACCGGGCCGATCACATCCGCACCGATGCCGAGGCGCTGGCGGGCCTGATGAACTGGCGCGCGAAGGTGCTTCTGCTCGACGGGCTGCTGCCGGGGGTGGACGAGACCGGCGGCCTCGTCTGGGGCTCGCTCGCTGACGTCGCCGAGGATGCCCAGCTGGTGTTCCTCGGGATGCTCGATGGCAAGGCGCACTTCGCCCCCGTCCCGGGCGAGGGCGCGGACGGCCCCGCCTATGCCATGCCGCGCGCGTGGGCGCTGATGACCCAGCTCTCGCCGCCCGACCTTGCGATCTATGGCGGCGCAAGGAGCCTTGTCGACTGGCACGCGCGCCACCGCTTCTGTGCCCGCTGCGGCTCGGCGACCAAGCTCGTCAAAGGCGGCTGGCAGCGGCACTGCGACGGCTGCGGCGCGGACCATTTCCCGCGCACCGACCCGGTGACGATCATGCTGGTCGAGCATGAAGACAAGCTCCTCCTCGGCCGCCAGCCGCGCTTCCCGCCCAAGATGTATTCGGCGCTCGCCGGCTTCGTCGAACCGGGCGAGACCATCGAGGAAGCGGTCGCGCGCGAAATCCATGAAGAGGCAGGGGTGCGGGTGCGCGACGTGCGCTATATCGCCAGCCAGCCCTGGCCCTTCCCGAGCCAGCTGATGATCGGCTGCACCTCAGTCGCGGACGATCCCGAACTCACCATCGACACCACCGAGCTCGAGGACGCGCGCTGGTTCACCCGCGCCGAGCTGGAAGAGGCACGCGCGGCGGGCGAGGCGGGGACAGACCTCCTCTACTTCCCGCGCCCCTTCGCCATCGCGCACCATCTCGTGTGCTGGTGGCTCGACCGGTGACCGCGCAGACGCTCACCATCGACATCTATTCCGATGTCATGTGCCCGTGGTGCCTGATCGGCTATGGTCAGCTGACCAAGGCCTTGCAGGAACTCGAAGGCGAGATCGCGGCGGAAATCCGCTGGCGGCCCTTCGAGCTGAACCCGCAGATGCCTCCGCAAGGCGAGGAGCAGGAGGCCCACCTCCGGCGCAAATATGGCCGCCCGGCCGAGGAAGGCGCGCGCATCCGCGGCCAGATGAAGGCGATTGCCGAGGGGGCGGGGGTGTCGCTGTCCTATGAGGGTGAGGGCGAGGCTCCCCCTGCGATGATGTGGAACACCCGCGATTGCCACAAGCTGCTGACCTTCGCGCTGGAGCATGCAGGCCCCGAGGTGCAGACCGCGCTGAAGCTCGCGCTGTTCCGCGCCCATTTCAACGAGCGCAAGCCGCTGGGTGACCGCGACCTGCTGCTCGACATCGCCGCCAGCGTCGGCCTGCACCGGGCGGCAGCGAAAGCCGCGCTGGACGACCCCGAACTCGAAGCCCGCGTGCTCGTCGAGGAGGCGCAGGCGTGGGACATGAACATCTCGGGCGTCCCGGCGATGATCGTCGAGAACAAATTTCTCATTCCCGGCGCGCAGGCCCCCGAGGTCTATGTCAATGCGCTGCGGCGGGTGGCCGAGAAGTCGCGGGCGGCGGCGGCGGGTTAAACCAGCCCCAACCGCTCCAACTTCATCGCCAGCTTGCCGGGCAGGGCATCGCCGATGTCCTCGCCCTCGGCGACGTCTTTGGGGGCCTTGTCGTCGGTGAGGTAGCGCCAACCCTGATGTGCGCGCTTGGGGATCTGGTGGACGCGGATCAGCTTGGGTTCGAGCACGATGTCCCAGCGCCCGTCCTCGGTTTTCTCGAAGCCGAGAATGGCCGAACGCGCGACGATCGCGTGGTTGATGATCCAGTAGAGTGACCCGCCGACGCATTCCTCGTGCCGCGTGGGCCGGTTGCGGGTGGTGAGCGCGATCGCGCCGCGTCCCTCATACCAGCTTTCGAGATGCGCGTAGCTCTTCGCCCCGAAGGCGATCTTGGTCAGGTGAAGCGGCATGGGAGCCTTGTGTTCGATCCGCAGGGCCGAGTCAAAGATCATTGTCCTCGGCAAAGGCCAGCATCTCGGCGTTGATAGCCTCGGCCGAGGCTTGGTTTTGCGTGACGAAATACAGGTCCACCGCTTCGACATCGTCCCTGAAGGTACGAAAGATGAGTGCGGTCGCCGTGCCCTCGAATCGAACCTTGATCTGGGTTTCGTGACCCATGCCGATCTCGGCCTGCTCGACCACATACATCAAAAAGTCGGCGTCGAGACCGATCTTGAGATTGGCTTCGCAGCGGATCAGGAATGGCTCAGCGCGCGCCAGATCGAAGTTCATCGACGCTTCGTGACTATCGTTCACAACCCTCTCCTCGGATGGGCCCGCAGTCACGCGCCGCGTCCGCGAAGTCAACCGGAGAGGTATTCGTCCAGCGTCAGATGCAGCCGCCGGATGCGCGCTTCCTGATAGTTGCCGAGCGTCTGTGCGCCTTTGCGCGATGCCTTCGCGCCATCACGCTGGAGCTTGAGGTTCTCGGTATCCTGATCGAGGATTTCGGCGAGCGCGAAGCCGGGGACGGTGGTGTAGCTGTCCTCCACGCCGAGCCGGATCGGGGTGGCGGGGGCAGGGCGCTCGCCGCTGGCGGGGAGGGGTTGCAACACCAGAATTTCGTGCAGGCACTCGTCCGGCCCGAGTGGGCGGAAGCGGTAGCACAGGCGGATGTTGATGCCGGGGAAGAAGAAGGCATTGGGGAAGAGGAAGTATTCGATCGAGTCCATCATCTCGGTGGTCGAGACGCCGCTGAGGTCGGTGCCGAAAGCCGCGCCCAGTTCCTCGCGCAGGAGCTTGGCATGTTCGGCGCGGGCGGAGGCACCCTCGGGCAGCGTGGCAGGATCGCGGCCCAGCTTGCCGAACAGCGTCTGTTCGCTCACCTCCTGCCTGAGGTGGGGCGAGGGCACGCCCACGGCATGGATGAAGCGCGACACGTGCCTGCCAAAGATGTCGTACTGCGCGTTCGCATCGGCGGCGGTGTAGACGGCCTGCGCATGGGTCTCGAGCACGTGGAAGGCTTCGAGAAATGCCTCCATCGCCATCTTCCAGTTGGCGGGCAGCACCTTCTCGGTGTGGAGCGCGACATAGCGGTCGTGCATCGGCCAGAGCTTGAAGTGCTCCGGCATGACTTCGAGCTGCTCGGCGAGCGGCGGGGGATCGGCGCCCATGTGGACGAACACGAACCCGCCCCAGGTGTCGCAGGCCACTTCGTCGAGGCCGAAGTTCTCCTCCGACACGTGAGGGAAGTCCCAGCGGCAGGGCACCTCGCGCAAAGTCCCGTCGAGGTTCCAGCTCATCCCGTGGAAGGGGCAGCGGATATTGGCGCGGCGCACCCCGCGCGAGCCTTCGGCGGCGAACTTCATCCCCCGGTGCGGGCAGGAATTGACGAAGGCGCGGATCGCCATGTCGGCCCCGCGCACCACCAGCACCGAATGGTGGCCGACGTCATAGACATAGCGGTCGCCCGGATCGGGAATATGCTCCTCGCGGCACGCCCATTGCCAGACATTGGGCCACAGGCGCTCCATCTCGATCTCGTGGAAGGTCGGATCGATGTAACGGGCGAAGGGCAGGTCTTCGTTTCCGAGGAAGGTGTAGGCCTCTTGGCGCATGGCGGCGGGGGGATTGTCCCCGTCAGCGTCGAGGATGTCCTGCATCGAAGGCCCCGGGCAACGCGCCTCTCCGGGGGCGAGTGCGGGGTCGGAGGGGGCGGTGAGGTCGGGCTTGCTCACGTCATGGCCTCGCGATTGTAAAGCGGATCGTCAGGCTTGCGATGGCCGAGGATGAAGGGCGCGCCTGCCAGCATCGCGTCGCTCGTCGGATCGTCGCGCAACCAGTCGACCAGTTCGGAGCGATAAGCGATCTTCCAGACGCCTTGGCGGCGCTCGTAACGGTCGACATAGCGGCCCGCGATGAACTGGTCGCGCGGGGCTCCGTCATCGCCCGCGACGCGGTGGTAGGCCTGATAATAGACCTCGCCGAACGCTTCGTCCTCACCCGCAAAATCGATCAGGTGCTGGCCGAGCATGTGGTGGTTGCGCGCATGATCCTTCAGCGCCGCCATGCAGAACGCCGCGAAGTCTGCGGGGCTGCCGCTGAAAATCCCGTATTCGCACTGCGCCTCGGGCCAGAACTGCGCTTCGAGCAGCGCACCGTCCAGCCGGTCCAGCCCGCGCATGTAGAGCGCGGCCAAGTCGATAATCGCGAAACGGTCGTCGGCGGTGGGCATCTCAGGCGATACTCAAGCCGCCATCGACGATGAACGGCGCGCCGGTCGCAAACTTGCTCTCGTCGCTGGCGAGATAGACCACGAGGTGCGCGATATCATCGACCTCGCCCATGCGGCCGATGGGTTGCGCCACCGAGAACGCCGCGCGGGTCGCGTCGGGATCGGGGGTGCCGGCGATGACGCTCTCCACGTTAGGCGTAAGGATCGTGCCCGGCTGCACCGAGTTCACCCGCACCCCGTTCTGCTCGCGCGCGCAGTAGAGTGCGATGCTCTTGGTCAGCGTCACCACCGCCGCCTTGGCGCTATTATAGGCGGCAAGATCGGGCGAGACCTTGTTGCCCGCGGCGCTCGAGAAGTTGACGATGGAGCCGCCGCCGCCCTTCGCCATCAAGGGGATCGCCGCCTTGCAGCCCATGAAGATCGAATCCACATCGACCGTGTAGCAGCGCTTGAAATCCTCGGGCGAGATGTCGGCGATCGAGCCAAACACGGTGATCGCAGCATTGTTGACCAGCACGTCGAGCCGGCCATGCGAAGCTTCGACCTCGGCGATCACTTCCTGCCAGCGGGGCCAGTCGGTGACGTCCTGCGGCAGGTAATCGCAGCCCAGCTCTGCCGCCGTCGCGCGGCCTGCCGCCTCGTCGATATCGGAGATGATCACGGTCGCGCCCTCGGCCATCAGCGCCTTGGTCGCCGCCTTGCCCAGACCCATCGCGCCGCCTGTCAGCAGCACCACCTTGCCGCCTACCCGTCCTGCCATCACTCTCTCCCTCTTGTCGTTGGGCAAGAGGGCTATCAGCCGGTCAGACCCATCACCACTGCCAAACCTAAGAAGGCGAAGAAGCCCATCGAATCCGTGATCATGGTCACGAACACGGATGAAGCGACCGCCGGGTCCTGATCGAGCCGCTCGAAGATCACCGGCACCAGCACGCCCGCAAGGCCGGCAATGGCGATGTTGATGGTAATGGCGAGCGCGATCACCACGCCCATCATCGGCGAGAACAGGAAGCCCGCCGCCAGCCCGATCAACACCGCGATGGTGCCGCCATTGAGCAGCGCCACGCGAAACTCGCGCCACAGGATACGGCGGGTGTTGGAGCGGGTCAGCTGGTTGGTCGCAATCGCGCGGACCGCCACCGCCATGGTCTGCGTGCCGGCATTGCCGCCGATGCTGGCGACGATCGGCATGAGGATCGCGAGCGCCACCAGCTGCTCGATTGCCGCGCCGAAAAAGGCGATGATCGAGGAGGCAACCACCGCCGTCCCGAGATTGGCGATCAGCCAGCGCACGCGGCTGGAATAGGCCTCGCGCAGCGGCTCGTTGATGTCGCCGTCACCCGCACCCGACATCAGCAGCGCGTCTTCCGCCGCCTCTTCGGAGATGATGTGGACGATATCGTCGACCGTCATCTGCCCGACCAGCCGGCCACTGTCATCCACCACCGCAGCCGAGATCAGCGCGTATTTCTGGAACATGAGCGCGGCTTCTTCCTGATCCATCGTCACCGGAATCAGGGTCTGGTCGCGCTTCATCACGTCGGTCAGCTTGACGTTGCGCGGCGTCGTCAAAATCCAGTTCAATGCGCAGGTGCCGACCGGATGGTGCCGCTCGTCGATCACGAAGACTTCGAAGAAGTCATGCTCCAGATCGCCGTCCTCGCGCAGATAATCGATGAGATCGCCGACGGTGAGATGCTCGGGCACCGCCACGAAGTGCCGGCTCATCAGGCGCCCGGCGGTCTCCTCAGGGTAAGCGAGCGCGCTCGAGACCGCCTCGCGCGTTTCCGGCTCGAGCTCGGCCATGACCGCGCGCTGATCGGCTTCGTCCAAGTCCTCGATCAGCTGCACCGCATCGTCGGTGTCGAGCTGTTCGGCGATGGTCGCGACGGCCTGTGCGGACAGGGCGTCCATCAGGTCCTCGCGGACGTAGTCGTTGAGTTCGGCGATCACGTCGCCGGTCATCAGGTCGCTGATGGCGGAAGCCAGCGCGGCGCGTTCGCGCTTTTCCAGCAGTTCGATCAGGTCGGCGATGTCGGCGGCGTGGAGCGGCTCGACCAGATCATAGACCGCGCCCTTGTCGCCCGCTTCCAGCGCATCGTGCACCGCGCTGACGAAGGAGGGCTTGAGGCGGTTTTCCTCGTCATGGCGTTCATCATCGACCCGGTCGTCCGGGCGCACCTCGACCTCACCGGGTTCGGCGATCAGCAGATCGTCATCTGGAGTGAAGTCGTCGGCCATGTCGGCGGTTTAGGGAGGGGGTGATGAAAAGCAAGTCGGGGAGGGTGACAGGCGGGGAATGGCTGCTAAAAGCGCGGGCAAATTCATTCAGGAGAACACCGAAATGGCTGAAACGCTGACCTTCACCCTCGACACCGGCGACGGCGAAGCCAAGGACGTTGTCATCAAGCTGCGCCCCGATCTGGCCCCCGGCCATGTCGCGCGCATCACCGAGCTGGCGAGCGAAGGCTTCTATGACGGCGTGATCTTCCACCGCGTCATCAACGGCTTCATGGCGCAGGGCGGCGATCCGACCGGCACCGGCATGGGCGGCAGCGACAAGCCCGACCTCGCGGCCGAGTTCAACGCCGAGCCCCACGTCGAAGGCGTGTGCTCGATGGCCCGCGCGCAGAACCCCAACAGCGCCAACTCGCAGTTCTTCATCTGCCTCGACGACGCGCGCTTCCTCGACAAGCAGTACACCGTCTGGGGCCAGGTCACGAGCGGCATGGAACACGTCCACGCCCTCCCCAAGGGCGAGCCGCCGCGTGCGCCGGGCAAGATCGTCAAGGCGACTGTCGCCTGACGACAATGCCGACCGACCGGATCAGGCGCGCGATCAAACAGATCACGGAAAAGCCTGATCCGGCGCGGTTGGCGCAGATTGCCGACCTCGCAAGCCGCGCCTCGGATGCCGCGGAGACGAGGCGCGCTCCGCTTGAGCCGATCATGGACGAGTTGGAGGCCCTGACCGGCTTTCGCGAAGGACCCCGTTATTGGGCGACCTTTCACGGCGGCGGCGGGCCGGAAGAATTCGCGGCAGTGATTGCGCTTCCTCTGCCGGAACCCATCATCGATCTGGACCCTGCCGAGATCGGCGCCTTGCTTGCATTTGAGGAAAGCGTTCGGCTCGGAGATCAGGCGGAATACCAGCGCATTCTGCAATATTTGTCAGCCTGTCTCGGCGACGCGTTCAACACTGACCTCATCTATTGGCCGCATCGCGAAATGAATGCGGCGGAACTCCTCGACGAGGTCATCAAGCGTCGCGAAATTCTTCGCGAAAAGGGTATTGCGGGCCTTCGCGCCTATGAGCGCGGGCTGGCGGAGGAGGTCATGGCATCGGGCGATGCACCGCTGTGGGCGCAACAATGGGCCGAGGGCGTGCTGGCGCGCGATTGAACCCTTTGTCGATATGGGTTAGCACCCGCCCTACATGACCATTCCCGCAGTTCTGACACGCCTCGGATGACACCGAGGCCATTGCCCATCGCGCTTGCGACGCTGCTAGGCCTCGCCCTCTCCGCCTGCGCCACGCTCCCCGATATCTCACAGTCCCGCTCCCCCTGCCAGCTTGAGCCGGGCGGATGGTGCGGCTTTGTGCGCGATGCGGCGGTCGAGGCGTGGCCCTATGCGGTCGCCTCGACCAACGCCTATACCGGCGACGACGACCTCTTCGCCAAGCCCGGCCGGGTGCTCCAGCGGATCGAGCATTTGCCGATTGCGCCCGAGGATGCCGACAAGGGCTTCAGCTACGAGATATTCAACCAATATGCCGCCGGATCGGGCGGGGACGCAGGGCGCAAGCCTGTCGCGCGGGTGCTCGCCTTCCGTGGCACCGATCTCAAGGGGCTCTCCGACATCTTCTTCGGCACGCTGCGCAATGACCAGATCGAGCTGGCGCTGCGCTATTTCGATGCCGAACGCGCGCGGCTCGGCAATGATCTGCCGTGGGTGGTGGTGGGCCATTCGCTGGGCGGGGCGCTGGCGACCGAGGTGTCGAATGCGAATCCCGAGGTGCGCGCCTTCATGTTCAACACCTCGCCCTTCTACCGCGACGAGGTGCGCGCCAATGCCCTCAGGCGCACCGTCTTCAACGAGCGCGGCGAGTTCCTGCGGCGGTTCGCGCGCAGCGGCGAGCCACCGGCGGCCAACGTGTTCACGATCAACTGCGAGCCGCGCAAGGACGCGATCACCAAGCACAAGGTGCGCCCGCTTGCCGATTGCATCACCTGGATCGCGGCCTATGCCAGCGCGGATGCCTATGCAGTGGTAAAGGCCAACGCGATCACCAAGCCTTTCGTGGAATGCGGGCCGGAGGACAAGCCGCACCCCGGGCCGGGCGCGAAGCCGGATGAGCCCTGCCTCCACAACTCTCTGCGCGAGCCAGCGGGCAGGGCCACCAAACCCTTCGCACGCGGCGGGAATTGAACGCGCACGCCATCGGCGCTAAAGGCGCCCCCTCATGAAACCCTCCGCGCCTCCCCAGACCTACCGGGTCAAGAGCTTCGGCTGCCAGATGAACGTCTATGACGGCGAGCGCATGGGCGAGCTGCTGGCCGAGCGTGGCATCATGCCCGCGCCTGAGGGCGAGGATGCGGACCTTGTCATCCTCAACACCTGCCACATCCGGGAAAAGGCCGCCGAGAAGGTCTATTCGGACATCGGCCGGCTGGTCTTCGCGGGCAAGCAGGCGGGCAAGCAGCCGCTGATCGCGGTGGCGGGCTGCGTCGCGCAGGCCGAGGGCGAGGAGATCATGCAGCGCGCGCCCGCGGTCAGCATCGTGGTCGGCCCGCAGGCCTATCACCGTCTGCCCGAGATGCTGGACAAGGCGGTGCGGGGCAAGCGCGCGACCGATACCGACATGCCCGCCATCGCCAAGTTCGACGCGCTTCCGGCGCGGGCCAAGCGGGGCCCCAGCGCCTTCCTCACCGTGCAGGAAGGCTGCGACAAGTTCTGCACCTATTGCGTGGTACCCTATACCCGCGGCGCAGAAATCTCGCGGCCGTTCAGCCATCTGGTCGCCGAAGCGCACAAGCTGGTCGAAGCGGGGGCGAAGGAGATCATGCTGCTCGGCCAGAACGTCAATGCGTGGGCCGGTGAGGACGACAAGGGCCGCCGCACGGGCCTTGGCGGGCTGATCCGCACGCTGGCGCAGATCGATGGCCTTGCGCGCATCCGCTACACCACCAGCCACCCCAACGACATGGACGACGACCTCATCGCCGCGCATGGCGAGGTGGAAAAGCTCATGCCCTATCTGCACTTGCCCGTGCAGGCGGGGAGCGACCGCATCCTCAAGGCGATGAACCGCCAGCACACCGCCGAAAGCTATCTGCGCGTGATTCAACGCTTCCGCGCCGTGCGCCCCGACATCGCGCTGTCGGGCGATTTCATCGTCGGCTTCCCGGGCGAGACGGAAGGCGAGTTCGAGGACACGCTCAGCATCGTCGACGAAGTGCGCTATGCGGCCTGCTTCAGCTTCAAATACTCCCCGCGCCCCGGCACGCCCGCCGCGAGCATGGACGGCCAGATCGCTCCGCAAGTGATGGACGAGCGCCTCAAGCGCCTTCAGGCCCGCCTTGCCCACCACCAATACGCCTTCAACCAGTCGAGCATCGGCAAGCGTTGCGAAGTGCTGGTCGAGCGCATCGGCCGCCACCCCGGCCAGTGGCTCGGCAAGTCGCCGTGGCTCCAGAGCGTGCACTTCCAAGGCGACCACGCGATCGGCGATCTGGTCGAAGTGACCCTCGCCGAGGCGGGGCCCAATTCGCTCAAGGGATTGGTGCGCAACGGCGCGACCTTACTCGCCTGAAGCTTTCGTTAGCGGCAGCTCCATCAGCGCAGGCTCTTCGGCCAGCAAGACGGTCCCGAGTGCATCGGTCGTTTCGGCAGGCGGCAAGGTGGGGTTCGAGGGATAGGCCTCGCCGTCAAACCTGAGCACTGCCGTCCCCGAAGCCAGACCTCCGCCGCCGATCCTCATACTGATGTCGTGCCAGCCATTAGTTGCCGTATGGAGCACTGCGACTGGCGTGCGCGATACGGTAACCCTCGCCACTTTGCGCCAGCCTGGCCCGTCGCGGGTAAGCACCAGCGTGACGCAACCGCCACTGCCGCATAGATCGCGCGACACGACATGGACGATGGCCTCGCTCCGGCTGTCGCCGTCGAGGTCGTATTCTGCGAGAGCGTACTGCAACGGCAGCCAATCGCGATATTCCTGCCGCAGAAACTGGCGAACGTCCTGATCAGCGGCGGCTGGGGCGGGCTGGTCGGAGGTCTCAGCCGTTGCGCCGTGGTTGGGCAAGGACCTGGCAGAGCAGGCAGTCAGGGCCAGAGCCGTGACTAGTGTGACAAGCCGAAGCATCGCGCTCTCCATCTGCCGGAACCACCACGCTAGGTGGCTCGCTACGCAGTGACAAGCTCGTGACTTTCCACCACCATCTCGCTGCATCCGGCTTGCTATCCGTCCGTACCCGCTTACGCTCGCGACTCAAGGGCAAGGGATCGTCCTTTTGCCGCAGCCAAAGGACCTTATGGGCCGACGACCCTCCCGTGCCGGACACCCGGCGCTCTCGCCCGATCCGCGTGGTATTTCGGCACCGCGGCGCGCGCGTGTCGATCTGACCTTCGAGAATCAGGCCTTGCTCGGCCCCTTGTTCGGGCAGTTCGACGCCAATCTGGTGCAGGTCGAAAACCGGCTCGGGGTGTTCATCCATGCCCGCGGGCATCAGGTGGTGATCGAGGGGCCGGAGGATGACGTCGCCCGGGCGCGCGAGACCTTGAAGACCATGTATGACCGGCTCGCGCGGGGCGAGGCGCTCGATGCCGGGGCGATCGAGAGTCTGATCGCGATGTCGGCGGAACCGACCTTGGAAGGCATCATTTCGGGCGACGACGGCGCGCCGCCGATCATGATCCGCACGCGCAAGAAGACCATTGTGCCGCGCTCGGCGACGCAGATCGAATATATGCGCAGCCTTGCGAAGGAGGACATCATCTTCGCGCTCGGCCCGGCGGGCACCGGCAAGACCTATATCGCGGTGGCGCAGGCGGTGAGCCAGCTCATCACCGGGAGCGTGCAGCGCCTGATCCTTTCACGCCCGGCGGTGGAGGCGGGCGAGAAGCTCGGCTTCCTGCCCGGCGACATGAAGGAGAAGGTCGATCCCTATCTGCGGCCGCTCTACGATGCCTTGAACGACTGCATGCCGCCCGAACAGGTCGAGCGGCGGCTGGCAAACGGCGAGATCGAGATCGCGCCGATCGCCTTCATGCGCGGCCGCACGCTGGCCAACAGCTTCATCATCCTCGACGAGGCGCAGAACACCACCAAGGAACAGATGAAGATGTTCCTCACCCGCTTCGGCGAAAGCAGCCGGATGGTGATCTGCGGCGACCCGCGGCAGGTCGACATCCCCGGCGGCCCGCGCATGAGCGGGCTCAACGACGCGGTCGAGAAGCTCGAGGGCGTCGAAGGCTTCGGCACGATCCGCTTCACCACTGCCGACGTGGTGCGCCACCCAATCGTGGGCCGGATCGTCGAGGCCTATGAGGGCAATGGCGAGGAGGGCTAGGGCGAAGCGCGAGCTCTGAGAATGCTTGATGGGGTTTTTGGACTCTCTTTTTGCCAAAAGGCCGCACGATCCGGCGCAGGCGATGATCGTGTGGCTCAAGAAGCAGCCGCCGATCGCGCGCATGACTGTGGCAGGTTGGTTCGGCCCGACGCACAATGCGGGCGTGGTGCTCGATTGGATCCTGACCCGCCCGGACTGTGATCGGATGACGGCGCTGAGCACGTTCTGGGAAGCGATGCAGGAAGCCCCGGCAGAACTGGCAGCGTTACGCTCTGATCCCGCAGCGTTGACGCCCAATCTGGCGCTGGAGAAAAGGATCGCTGCAGATTGGCGGGAGGGGCGGTTTATCCTATCCGAATACGGCTTCGATCCGGCGCAACACTGGAGTGAGTTCGCCAAGAAACTCCGCAAATACAGGTTGAAGGCGGCAGATTTCGACTTGCCCGACGGTATTCGCGACCCGCTTCCCGGACCGCGGTTCACACTCTGGTGGCCGACCGATAAGCGGCTGGAAAACGAGAAGAGCAATCTGATCTCCGACATCACCGTGTGTGATCAGGCTATCGAACGGCCCGAACAGTGGCTTTCCGTGCGAAAGAAGCGGTTGGGATACTGATCGGCTGTCGTCGATGCTTATGAAGGGAACGGTGAGGGCGAGGGGCAGTAGGTAAAGGAAGGCCGCTATTCGTAGCGGATCACCACTTGCGCGCCGAGCAGGCCTTCGGCAATGGTCACCGTGACGCTGCGGGGGCTCTCGAGGTTCCACCGCTGAAAGGTCGCTTCGGGGATGAAATACCTTCCGGCACCCGCCGCGCTTCCCGGCGATGCGGGTTGGAGCCAGGCCCAGTGGTGTTGCTTGCTGCTGTTCTTGATCGAGGTCGCCTCGGTGCGCTCGAGGGTCATCGTCACCGCCTGTTCGGGGCCCAGCGCCATGCCGTTGATGCTCGGCATGATCCCCACGCTCCAGACGGGCCAGCCCATCAGCCCGGTCACTGCGCAAACCACAGCAGCCATCTGATGCGCGCGCCGATCAGCGATTGCGCGAACCGCCCACCACCATACACCGGACGCCAGCACCGCAGTGGCCAGCAGGCCGGCGAGTTTCAGCCCGGAGCCGGATGCAATGTTGCGCGGCCACGCCTCGCCCACCAGACCCCCCAGAGCCAGCGTGACTACGATGGGCAGCACAAAGGGCAGCATCAGCTTGGGAAAGAAGCTTGGCGGCACTAGGGTGCGTCGAGATTGGCGCTGATCCACGCGGGAGCATTCGCACACCGCCGTTACGAAACCTTTGATGGAGCCTGTCCGACACCGGGGCGAATGGCGTTCCCGCTTGGCGCGATCCGCGCTAAGGGCGATTGGGATGCAACTCGATATCGACATCGAAGACTGGCCTGCGGGCGATTGGGAAGCGCTGGCGACCCGCGCCGCCGAGGCTGCGGGGGAGGGCGAGCCGCTCCTCGCCAATGCGCGCCTTATCGCCAGCCTGCTGTTCACCTCCGACGCCGAGGTTCACACCCTCAACCGCGAATGGCGCGAGCGGGACAAGCCCACCAATGTGCTCAGCTTCCCGATGCTCGAGCGCGCGGAACTCGGGGCGCTCGGCGCAGAAGGCCAGCCCGAAATGCTCGGTGACATCGCGCTCGCGCATGAGACCTGCGCGCGCGAGGCGGCGGAGAAGGGCATCACGCTTGAAGCCCATGCCACCCACCTCATCGTCCATGGCCTCCTCCACCTCGCCGGTCACGACCATGTCGCTTCCGACGAACAGGCCGAGGCAATGGAGGCGCTTGAAACCCGGATACTTGCCAAACTGGGCATCGCTGACCCATATGGCGACAAGTAGCAACAGGAGCCACTTACAAGGCCATGGCCGATTCCCATTCGTCCGCGTCCCCGTCGGGAGAAGCGGACAGTAGCAGCGGGCTGATGTCCGCGCTTCGCAAGATGCTCGGGTTCGAGGGCGCGCGCTCCTTGCGCGAACAGCTCGAAGAAGCGATCGACGAGCACGAGGACGAGAACGGCGGCCCGGGTGAGGGCGCGGCCACGGGCGGCGACCTGTCGCGGGTCGAGCGGCAGATGCTGCGCAACCTCCTCCACTTCTCCGAACACGATGCGGACGATGTCGCTGTCCCGCGCGGCGAGATCATCGCGGTCGATGCTTCGATCAGCTGGGCCGAGATGGTCGCGGCCTTCTCCGAGCACGGCCATTCGCGCATGCCGGTCTACCGCGACACGCTCGATAGCGTGATCGGGATGATCCACATCAAGGATGTGTTCCCTTTCCTCGCCAACGGCACGCCGCCGCCCGCCGACTGGACTACGCTGATGCGCCAGCCGCTCTATGTGCCGCAGGCGCGCGGGGCGCTGGACGTGCTCGCCGACATGCGCACCCAACGCGTGCACCTTGCGATCGTGCTCGACGAATTCTCGGGCACCGACGGGCTCATCACCATCGAGGATCTGGTCGAGGAAATCGTCGGCGATATCGAGGACGAGCATGATGACGCCCCGCCCGAACTGATCACGCCGATCGGCGAGGGCATGTGGGATTGCGACGCGCGCGCCGAGCTTGATGATATCGCGGAGAAAATCGACCCGCGCCTCGCCGAAGTCGCCGAAAGCGTCGACACTTTGGGCGGCCTTGCCTTCGTGCTCGCCGAGGCGGTGCCGCCGGTGGGCACGGTGCTGGAACATCCGAGCGGTTGGCGGATTGAAGTCACGGCAGGCGACGAAACCCACGTTACGCGCCTCAGGCTGCACCCTCCGGCGCGCGAGGAAGAGGTGCAGTAGGCGCAACTTTTTGCCTCTATCCACAATTCTTCTTCGATTTTTTGCATCCTTTGCGCGTCTGGTGCGTATCTGCTCCCACCGAGGAGATTGAAAGATGCCTGCTAGACGTCTGCCCCCCCTGCGCGCGCTTGAAGCTTTCATGCGCACGGTCCGTCTGGGCTCTGCCCGGGCGGCGGCGGAGGAGATTGGTCTGAGCCCCTCGGCGCTGTCGCGGCGGATCAGCAACCTTGAAGAATTCGTCGGCAAGAAGCTGTTCACCCGCGCGCGCCAGTCGATGCAGCTGACCGACGAGGGCCAAGCCTTCTACGAGGCGGTGAACCCGCATATGGAAGCGCTCGCGAGGGCGGTGGAGAGCCAGTCGGACAATATCGCGCTGCTGCGCCTGCGGCTTGGCGTGCTGCCGATGTTCGGCAGCCAGCGCCTGTTCCCGCGGCTCGGCGAGCTGCGCAAGCGCCACCCGCTGCTCCACATCGACATCGACACCGCCCCGCACCTTGAAGACCGGGTGGGCGACACGCTCGACGCCGCGATCATCCTGTCGCGCGGGCCCGCGAGCGGGCTCCACGCAGTGCGGCTCGACCACAACCTTGTTCACGCGATCTGCTCGAAGGAAACCGCGCGCGCGATCGGGCCCCACATCACGCCCGAGGTGATGGCCAAGCAGACCTTCCTGATCCACAACGAACTGCCCGAGAGCTTCGTCGCGTGGAAGAAGGCCAATGCGCTCGACACGATGGATCCGGCCGCGATCGACCATTACGATTCGGGCGCGCTGATGCTGGAGGCGGCAGCCCAAGGCCTCGGCATCGCGATCATGCACGATGACCACCTGCGCCGCGCCAATGACAACCGGCTGATCAACCTGCCGGGCGCGCCGGTGGAGAGCCCCTATTCCTACTGGTTCGTGTGCAAGCCGGTCGCGCTGGAGAGCCGCCCGGTGCGGATCTTCCACGATTGGCTGGTGCGCGCGGGGCTCTGAGGCATGTCGCTGGCCGACGAGAGCGAGCGCGCGACGGCGCTGCTTGCGGGCAAGGTCGTGGCGCGGGTGGTGCGCCACCGCGAGGGCGAAGTGTTGATCGAATTTACTGACGGCACGCGGCTGTTCGTGGATAGTGCAGCCGCGCTTGAACTGTCGATTACCTGACCGCTTCCGTGTGGGTGCGGTTGTAATTGCCGGGACGTCAAGGCACAGAAATTGCGGGCTTTCCTACAGGGGCCAGCGGTGACACACTCGTGCCCATGACCTGCTCTGACGCCCGTTTTTCCGACCCTGCAGCGCGCCTCACGAGCGAGGAGAGAATTTCTCCTTTATACTGTGTCTCATTGTCTCCAACACGGAGGCGCTGATGGCACCAGTCAGTCCGCGCTCTCGACCTTGGGCTTGTAGCGCACCGGGGCGACCGTATGCGCGAAGGGGCGCAAGGGGTGGCCGCGGATCTCGATCAGCGCATCCTCGATGCGGCGGCGCGCTTCGATGCTGATCGCCTTGCGGCCCTTGAAGTCCTCAGGGCTGAAAGGCTCGAGGTAGTGGAGCCGGACGGGGAAGCTGCCCTTGCGCGACAGGACGCGCTTGGCGTTGTTGAGGCCGCCTTCCTCGCCGATCCAGCCGATCCACTCGGCGACCGCGCCATAGTCGAGGATCACCGGCTGGACGAGCACGCCGGGCGGGGGCGGCTCGAGGACGGAGAGCATCGAGGTCTTGAAGGGGAGCAGCGACTGGCCGTCGGTGGTGGTGCCTTCGGGGAAGACGGTGACCGACCAGTTGTCGACCAGCGCTTCCTTCAAGGCGTTGATCTGCTCGGCGACGCCCATGCGGTGCTCGCGCTTGACGAACACCGTGCGGTTGAGGCTGGCGAGCCAGCCGACCACCGGGGCAGTGGCCAGCTCGGCCTTGGCGACAAAGGCGGTGCCGCTCGCGCCGGCCAGCGCGAGGATGTCGACCCACGAGATGTGGTTGGCGACGAAGAACACGTCGCGCTTCAGGTGCGTCCCCACCACCTGCACCCGCGCCCCGCAGACCCGCGCGGCGTAGCGCAGGAACAGCATCGGGAAGGGCGAGCCGTAGGAGATGACGCGATAGAGGTAATGCAGCGGCACGAACACCAGCAGCAGCGCGATGAGGCCGAGCGAGCGCGCTATGATGCGCAGCCAGCCGGCGAGGCTGATCGGCGTCTGCTCGCCCCGCGCGGCGGCCTGGCGCAGTTCCCACTCGGTCATTGCGGGAAGCTCAGTCATTGCGCGAGAGCCGCACGCCGTAGAGCTCCATGCGGTGATCGACCAGCCGGTAGCCCAGTCGCTCGGCAATCTGGCGCTGGAGCGCTTCGACCTCGGGATCGACGAATTCGACGACCTTGCCGGTCTCGACGTCGATCAGGTGGTCATGGTGGGCTTCGGGCACCGGCTCGTAGCGCGAGCGGCCGTCGCCGAAATCGTGGCGGTCGAGGATACCCGCTTCCTCGAACAGGCGCACGGTGCGGTAGACCGTGGCGATCGAGATGCGCGGATCGATCGCGGCGGCGCGGCTGTGGAGCAGCTCGACATCGGGGTGATCGTCGCTCTCCGACAGCACCCGGGCGATGACGCGGCGCTGTTCAGTGATGCGCAGGCCTTTTTCTGCGCAGAGTTGTTCGAGATCGATCTTGTGGGTCAAGAAAAGCTCCATCGCCGTGCGCGGTGCCCCTTGCAGGTGCGAGCGCCCCAAAGCATTGCAGCCTCACCCCTACAGGGACGAGGCTGCTTGCTCAAGCGCCCCCGCCGCCCTCTCAACAGGGGCGGTGCGAGCAGCTGTCTGGACCAGACCCCGGTGCGACCCGAAGGGCTCGGTTTCTCAGACGGTCTTCTTGGCGCGGCGCGGCTTGGCCGCCACGGTCGTCCCGGGCTTGCGGCCGAGCCCGATCTTCTTGGCCAGATCGCGGCGCTTTTCGGCATAGTTGGGCGCGACCATCGGATAGTCGGCCGGCAGGCCCCACCGCGCGCGGTATTCTTCGGGGCTCATGTTGAAATTGGTGCGAAGATAGCGCTTGAGCATCTTCAGCTTCTTGCCGTCTTCAAGGCACACGATGTAATCGGGCTTGATCGAATTGCGGATCGCAACGGCCGGAAGCGGCTTGGCTTCTTCGACGACCGCCACTTCGCCCAGATTGGCAAGTGCGTTGTAGACGTTGGTGATGAGGCTGGGCACATCGCCAACGGCGACATCATTGTTGCTGAGATGCGCCGCGACAATGTCGCTGGTCAGCGTGATAAGCGTTTCTTTCATATCGATTTCCAGATCTTGCATGAGTTCCTCACAGGCGTCTTGTCCGCTGCGCCGGATACTGCGCCATGGCGCAACAACGCAATCATGGCAACTAGGTTGCTTTGCTTGTTCACGATTTCGGGATGAAGCGTGGTTACTCGATTGATCGCGCGAAAGTAATTGCATCGACCCGTTCACCGTTAACCATACGGTAATAGTTACGCCGCTCTCCGATCGGTTCGAATCCAAACTTGAGATACAAATGGATAGCAGGATTGCCGCGCCGCATTTCGAGGAATACGCGCGCCGTTCCGCGGGTGCGGGCGATTGCGAAGAGATGTTCGATCAGCGCTGCCCCCACCCCGCGCCGCCGCGCACCGGGCGCAACCGCGACCAGCAGCAGCTCCTCCTCGTCAAGCACGTGGCGGGTGAGGACGAAGCCGGCAGGTTCGGGAGCAGGCGCCGGGCCATCGGGGATCAGCCGGCCGGCCGCATCGACCACCAGCGCATGGGTGCTCGGCATTGCGAGGGCATCGGCGACCTGGCGGCGGTTCCAGGCCTCGCCGTATGCCGGGTCGAAGGCCGCCTCCATCACCGCCATGATCCGGTCGAGGAGGTGCGGGCAGGGCGTCATGCAGCGCCGACCACCTTCATCGGCGTCGCGTCGGGCCCGCGGCCATAGATGGGGGCGAGCGCGGGTGTGAGGAGGGCGGGGCTGAGCAGCGTGACCGCTGCCGCATCGGGCAGCAGGTCGAGCACCTCGGCGTGCGTCCCCTCGGCGAGCAGCGCCGCGCGGTTGCCAGCGATGAGCGCCGCGGGCGGGCGGGCGCGGGCGGCTTCGGGGGTGAGCGAGGCGGTCTCGCCAAGCGGTAGGCCGTCCGCGCCGAAATCGGCCACGAACCACTCACCGTGCCCGCCATTGGTGCACACCGTGACGCCCGCGCCGAGGGCTCGCCCGGCGAGCGCCTGCGCGGCGATCAGCGCGAGGGTGGGAAAGCCCAGCACCTCGGCCCCCCAGGCAAAGCCGAGCGCGCGCGCGGTCGCAAGGCCGATCCGCACGCCGGTGAAGCTGCCGGGGCCGAGACTGACGAGGATCCGCTCTGCACGCCCTTTGTCCGGCAGTGCGGCGATCATCGGCACCAGCGCTTCGGCATGGCCGCGACCAAGGATGCGATGATCATGCGCGATTCTCGCATCGCCCTCGAAAAGGGCGATCGAACAGGCCTCGGAGGCGGTTTCGATCGCAAGCGTCCGCATCGGCCAGCCCCTGCCTCAGCGCAGGAGCGTGCGCAAGCGGGGATGCGCGTCAGGCGATGCGGTTGAAGGTGGCGAAGTCGGGGCGGGGCGAGCGCGCGAAGATGCTCGCCGGGTCGCCATAGCCGACCGAGCAGATGAAATTGACCCGGTGGCGGGGTTCATCGGCGAAGAAGGCGGCATTGACGGCTGCCGGATCGAAGCCCGACATCGGCCCGCAATCGAGCCCCAGCGCGCGTGCGGCGAGCATCAGATAGGCGCCTTGCAGCGAGGAGTTGCGGAAGGCCCCTTCCTCGCGGCCCGCCTCGTTGCCCTCGAACCAGTTCTTGGCGTCGGTGTGGGGGAACAGCCAGGGCAGTTCCTCGTGGAAATCGATGTCGTAGCCGATCACCGCGGTCACCGGGGCGGCGGCGACTTTGGCCTTGTTGCCCTCGGAGACGCATTCGAGCAGCTTCGCCTTGGCCTCTGCCGACTTGACCCACACGATCCGCGCCGGCTGCATGTTGGCCGAGGTCGGCGCCATCTTCACGAGATCCCAGATCGCGTGAAGATGTTCGTCGCTGACTGGCTTGTCGAGCCAGCCATTATAGCTGCGCGCCTCGTGGAACAGCTGATCGAGCGCCTCGGGCGAGAGCGTGTGGTCGTGGAACTGCGTCGTCATGCGGCGCGCACCTCGGTGACTTCGGGGACATAGTGCTTCAGCAGTCCCTCGATCCCGTGCTTCAGCGTCGCGGTGCTCGACGGGCAGCCCGCGCACGAGCCCTGCAAGGTGAGGTAGACCACCCCGTCGCGGAAGCCGCGATAGGCGATGTTGCCCCCGTCTCCGGCGACCGCGGGGCGCACGCGGGTTTCGAGCAGCTCGTTGATCGCGGCGATCACCTCGGCGTCCTCGGCACGTTCCTCGACGGCGAGATCATCCTCGGGCGCGGGGACGGCGATGCCGTTCGCGGTAGCCGGGGTGAAGAGCGGGGCCTCGGAGACGAAATGGTCGAGCAGTATCGCGATCACTTGCGGCCGCAAGGCGCTCCAGTCGGCGCCAGGCGCCGCGGTGACGGACACGAAGTCCGCGCCAAAGAACACGTTCACCACCTCGCCCGTGTCGAAGATTGCGCTTGCGAGCGGGCTCGCCTCGGCAGCTTCGGGGGTGGCGAATTCGCGGCTGCCTGCGGCCATGACGGTCTGTCCGGGCAGGAACTTCAGGGCCGCAGGGTTGGGGGTGGTTTCGGTCTCGATGAACATGACTTCCATCTAGGGTGCGCCAGCGCGAGGGGCAAGGGCAAGTCCCGGGTGCGGGGCGCAGTGCGCGCGCAAATCGCGAAAAGCATTCACTATCGCTTCAGACTTTGCCGCCTTATAGTCTGGCCCATGACGTCCTATTCCCGCGCCTCGCGCGTGCTCGCCCTCGTTCTTGCCCCGCTGGTCGCGCTGCAGCCATTGCTTGCCGATGAGGCGGCGGCGCCCGCGCCTGACAAGAACAACAAGCGGGTCGTCAACACGCCGCATGGCACGACCCAGACCCCGGGCCCGGCCGCGCTTCCGGCTCCCGTCGCCCCTCCGGTGCCCGCACCGCAGGCGTTGCAGACCGGCAGCACGGTGCCGTGGCTCTACAAGGGCTCGGACATTCCGGTCGATGACCAGTGGCTGTTCGGCGAGATGAAGAACGGGCTGCGCTATGCGGTGCGCCGCAACGGCGTGCCGCCGCGCCAGATTTCGATCCGGGTGCGGGTCGATGCAGGCTCGCTGCACGAGATGGACAGCGAACAGGGCTTTGCCCACCTGCTAGAACACCTGCTGTTCCGTGAGAGCAAGTATCTCGGCAAGGCCGAGGCGATCTCGGCCTGGCAGCGGCTTGGGGCGACCTTCGGCAATGACACCAATGCCGAGACCACGCCCACCCACACCGCCTACAAGCTCGACATCCCGAACATCGACGCCGCCAAGTTGGCCGAAAGCTTCAAGCTGCTCTCGGGCATGATCCGCGAGCCGGTTTTGTCCGACGGCAATGTCGGGGCCGAGCGTCCGATCGTGCTCGCCGAAAAGCGCGAACGCGGCGGGGCGGCGGAGCGTACCGGCGATCTTACGCGGAAGACCTTCTTTGCCGGCCAGCGGCTCGCGGTGCGCAATCCGATCGGCACCGATGCGACGCTGAACGGTGCGGACGGGGCGGCGGTGCAGGCCTTCTACGACCGCTGGTACCGGCCCGAGAACACCGTGATCGTGGTTGCTGGCGATGCCGATCCGATGGTGCTTGCCGGGCTGGTGGAGCAATGGTTCGGCGACTGGAAGGGCACCGGCACGCCGGGCGTTGCCCCCAATTTCGGCGATCCGGTCGCACCCAAGGGCGCTCCCAAGCCGGTCGGCGGGCTGCCCCCCATCGGCGAGCTGGCGGTCGGGGTCGAGCCCGATCTGCCGCGCAGCCTCACCTATGCGATCCTGCGCCCGTGGCGCCCCGTTCAGGACACGGTCGTCTACAATGAGGGCCTGCTGACCGATGCGGTCGCGCAGGCGATCATAAACCGCCGGCTCGAAAGCCGCGCGCGCGGGGGCGGAAGCTTCCTCTATGCGCAGGTCCAGCAGGACGACGTCTCGCGCTCGACCGATGCGACCTTCGTGACCTTCGCGCCGCTCTCGGCCGACTGGAAGGCCGCGCTTGCCGACGTGCGCAGCGTCATCGCCGATGCGATCGCCAACCCGCCCACGCAGGAGGAGATCGACCGCGAGGTCGCGCAGTTCGATGTCGCCTTTGCCAACGGGGTCGAACAGGAAAGCGTGCAATCGGGCAGCGACCTTGCCGACAATCTCGTCAACGCGGTCGACATCCGCGAGACTGTCGCTGCGCCCAAGGTGGTGCTGAACGTGTTCCGGAACATGAAGCCGCGCCTCACGCCGGCGGCTGTGCTCAAGCGCACCCGCGCGCTGTTCGAGGGCACGGTGACGCGCGGTGTCTATGTGACCCCTGCGGCGGGCGAGGCTGATGTGCCCGCGATCCGCACCGCGCTCGCCAGCAAGGCTGCGGCCGACGCTTCGGCGCGGGTTGCAGGCGCCGCGATCGCCTTTGCCGACCTGCCCCCGGTGGGCGAGCCGGGCGCCATCGCCAGCCAGACTTCGCTCGGCGTGCTCGAGGTCGAGCAGGTTGATCTCGCCAACGGCGTCAAGGCGCTGCTGTGGTCCAATGATGCCGAGCCCGGCCGCGTAACGGTGCGTGTGCGCTTCGGCGCGGGCTGGCGCGCCTTTGATGCGGGCAGCGCGGTCTATGCCGAACTCGGCGAGCAGGCGCTGGTCGGCTCGGGGCTGGGCGAACTCGGCCAGAACGAGATCGACCGGCTGGCCACGGGCCGCAAGCTCGGCTTCGATTTCGCCATCGACGATGCGGTCTTCACCTTCACCGCGCAGACCCGTTCGGAGGACGTCAACGACCAGCTCTACCTGTTCGCTGCCAAGCTCGGAATGCCGCGCTGGGACAAGGACCCGGTGCTGCGCGCCAAGGCCGGGGCGGAGCTGGCCTACAACACCTATGCCACCAGCCCCGGCGGGGTGCTCAACCGCGATCTCGAATATCTCGTGACCGGCGGTGACGGGCGCTTTGCCACTCCCGATCCGGCCGCACTCAAGGGCGCCACGCCCGAGGAATTCCGCAAGGTGTGGGAGCCGCTGCTGAAGCAGGGCCCGATCGAGGTGCTGGTGTTCGGCGAGTTCGACAAGGCCAAGGTGACCGAGCAGCTGCGCCTCACCTTCGGCGCGCTGGGCCCGCGGGATCCCGTGCCTGCCGAGATCGCCGCGCGCGTCCCCGGCTTTGCCTCTGCGGCGCCAGGGCCGACGGTCGTCACCCACCGCGGCGATGCCAACCAGGCTGCGGCCGTGGTCGCGTGGCGAAGCGGGGGCGGGACCGAGAGCTTGCGCGAAAGCCGCCAGCTCGAAATCCTCACCCAGCTGTTCAACAACCGCCTGATGGACGCCCTACGCGAACGTGCCGGGGCGAGCTATGCGCCGCAGGTGTTCTCGAGCTGGCCCGCCGATCTTGCCACCGGCGGTCGGATCACCGCGGTCGCCCAGCTCGAGCCCGCCTTCGTGCCGATGTTCTTCGCCGAGGCCGACAAGATCGCCGCTGATCTTGCCGCCAACCCGCCGACCGCCGACGAGCTTGCGCGGGTGACCGAGCCGCTCGCCCAGTTGATCCGCCGCGCGTCCACCGGCAACCAGTTCTGGCTCTATAACATCGAGGGCGCGACGCAGGATCCGTCCCGCATCGGCCTGCTGCGCTCGCTGCTGCCCGATTACTCGCAGACCACGCCCGCCGCGATGCAGGCGCTGGCCGCGCGCTATCTGGTGCAGGACCGCACTTTCCGGATGGCGATCATCCCCGAAGGCCAGACCCTCGCCGAGGCAGCCCCGGCAGGAGCGAGTGCGAATGCTGCGCAAGCGGGCATGACCGGTCGCTGATCGTTCCTGCCACTGACAGTGCGCGGGAAATAAAGTTGTGCGGCGTGGCATTGCCGCTTTACAATTCGTGCCGCGCTCGGGTAGCGGGCGCCCCCGCGCTGTGTGACGCGCGCGTTTGAGAAGAAAGAGTTGCAACCGTGCCCGAGACCTGGACCCCCGAGAGCTGGAAGGCCCACGAAGCGCGCCACCTGCCGCATTACGAGGATGCGGCGGAACTGGCCGAGGCTGAAAAGACCCTCACGTCCTATCCCCCGCTGGTCTTCGCGGGTGAGGCGCGCGCGCTCAAGGCCGATCTCGCGCAGGTCGCGGGCGGCCACGGGTTCCTGCTCCAGGGAGGCGACTGCGCCGAGAGCTTCGCCGAGTTCCACCCCAACAACATCCGCGACACCTTCCGCGTGCTGCTGCAGATGGCGGTCGTCATGACCTTCGCCAGCAAGCGCCCGGTGGTGAAGGTTGGGCGGATGGCGGGCCAGTTCGCCAAGCCGCGCTCCTCGGCCACCGAGACGATCGACGGCGTTACCCTGCCGAGCTACCTCGGCGACAATATCAACGGGATCGAGTTCGACCCCGTCAGCCGCCGCAATGATCCGGCGCGCATGGTGAAAGCCTATTCGCAGGCCGCCGCCACGCTCAACCTGCTGCGCGCCTTTGCGGGCGGGGGCTATGCCAACCTTCGGCAAGTCCACCAGTGGACGCTCGATTTCATGGGCCGCACCCCGTGGACCGAGAAGTTCAGCGAGATGGCCGACCGCATCGGCGAGGCGCTCGATTTCATGGAGGCCTGCGGGATCGATCCCAGCACTGTGCCGCAATTGAAGGGCACCAGCTTCTACACCAGCCACGAAGCGCTGCTTCTGCCCTACGAGCAGGCGATGAGCCGGCGGGATTCGCTGACCGGCGATTGGTATGCGACCAGCGCCCACATGCTGTGGATCGGCGACCGCACCCGCTTCCCGGGCTCGGCGCATATCGAATTCGCGCGCGGGATCGGCAATCCGCTCGGCATGAAGTGCGGGCCCAGCCTCGAGCCCGATGCGCTGCTGCGCCTGCTCGACGATCTGAACCCCAAGCGTGAGGCTGGACGCATCACGCTAATCAGCCGCTTCGGCCACGACAAGGTCGAAGATGGCCTCCCCAAGCTGGTGCGCGCCGTCATGCGCGAAGGGCACCCGGTGGTTTGGAGCTGCGATCCGATGCACGGCAATGTCGTGAAGTCCGACACCGGCTTCAAGACGCGCCCCTTCGATCGGATCACGCGCGAGGTGAAGGGCTTCTTCGCCGTCCACCGCGCCGAAGGCTCGCACCCCGGCGGCATCCATATCGAGATGACCGGGCAGGACGTGACCGAATGCGTCGGCGGAGCCGTGGCGATCACCGAGGAACGCCTCGGCGACCGCTATCACACGCATTGCGACCCGCGCCTCAACGCCGAACAATCGCTCGAACTCGCCTTCCTCGTGGCCGAAATGCTCAACGAGGCGGCGGGCGGCGGGCGCGAGGCTGAAGTCAGCCACGCGGCCTGAAACTGCTGTAATGCTGACCAGTGTGATGATTTTGCGAAAGCCGCGCGGTTAGCAAGCGTCTTTCCTGTGTCACGGCGAAGGGGCATAACCCTGTGCCGGCACAGGCTTGGACGGGAGGCCGAAAGTGCAACGCAAGGAACTGCCCATTGCTGCGCAAGGCTCGCAGAGCGAAGCGCTCGCCGTCCATTTCCGCGCAACCCGCGCGCTGACCGAGGCGCTGGTCGCACCGCTCAGCGATGCCGATGCCTCGATCCAGTCGATGGAGGATGCGAGCCCGGCCAAGTGGCACCTCGCGCACACGACCTGGTTCTGGGAAACCTTCCTGCTGCGCGAACACGCGCCCGGCTATGCCCTGCACGACGAGCGCTGGCCGTTCCTGTTCAACTCCTATTACGAGGCCGAGGGCGCGCGGATTGCGCGGGGCGCGCGCGGGATGCTCTCGCGCCCGACCCTCGACGAGGTGCTGGCGTGGCGCGCCCATGTCAGCGCGGCGATGGAGCCGCTGCTCGGCGATCCTGCGCTTGGCCCCCTGATCGCGCTCGGCATCGCGCATGAAGAGCAGCACATCGAGCTGCTCATCACCGACATCAAGCACGCGCTGTTCCAGAACCCGCTGGGCCCGCCCATGTGGCCCGCTGCGGGCAAGGGGGAGGCGGCGGCTGCGACCCCGGCTGCCGCCTGCCCCGCCTGGCATGCGCACCCCGGCGGAATCGCGCTGGTCGGGCATAGTGGCGAGGGCTTCGCCTTCGACAACGAGGGGCCCCGCCACCGCGTGCTGCTCGAGCCCTTCGCGCTTGCGGGCCAGCTGGTGACCAATGGCGAATGGGCGGAATTCATCGCCGATGGCGGTTACGCCAATGCGCGCCTGTGGCTCGCCGACGGTTGGGGCTGGGTGCAGCGCGAGGGGATCCGCGCGCCGCTCTATTGGCGTGAGGATGGTGCGCAATTCACCCATCAGGGCTGGCAGGCGCGCGACCCTCATGCGCCCGTCACCCATATCTCGCATTTCGAGGCCGATGCCTTCGCCACCTGGGCGGGCGCGCGGCTGCCGACCGAGTTCGAATGGGAAGCGATCGCGCGCGGGCAGGACGGCGCCTCGGCCGTGCCTGCGCATGATCCGGCGGGCGGCAACCAGCTCGATGGGGCGGGCCCGGTGCTGCCGACCGGCGCGCCCGGACTGTTCGGCGATTGCTGGCAGTTCACCCGCTCGGCCTATCTGCCCTATCCCGGCTTCCGCGTCGCAGATGGCGCGGTGGGCGAATACAACGGCAAGTTCATGAGCGGGCAGGTGGTGCTGCGCGGCGCAAGCTGCGCCACGGTGCGCGGCCACTCGCGATGCTCCTACCGCAATTTCTTCTATCCCCACCAGCGCTGGCAGTTCACCGGCCTGCGCCTCGCCAAGGACGCCTGAGATGACCAAGCCGGCAGGCCTCAAGCTGGTCGAACGCGATGCGGACGGGGTCGATCTCGCCTTCCGGGCCGATGTGCTGGCGGGCCTTGCGGAAGCCCAGAAGGCGATCCCGGCGCGCTGGTTCTATGATGACGCCGGCTCGCAGTTGTTCGAGGACATCACGCAGCTCCCCGAATATTACCCGACCCGCGCTGAGACCGAAATTCTCTCGACCCGCGCGGAGGAGATCGCCGGGCTGATCGGCGAGGGGCGTGCGGTGGTGGAGTTCGGCTCGGGCTCCTCGGTCAAGACGCCGCTGCTGCTGTCGGCGTGTCGCCCCTCGGCCTATGTCCCGCTCGATATTGCAGGCGACTTCCTGCGCGCCTCTTCCGCTGCGCTCGCCGAAAAATTCCCCGGCCTGCCGGTTCTGCCGGTCGAGGCCGATTTCATGCGCCGCGTGGAGCTGCCCGCCGAGGTCGCCGATCTGCCCAAGCTCGGCTTCTTCCCCGGATCGACCATCGGCAACATGATCGCCCGCACCGCGACCGACCTCCTGCGCACCATGCGCGCGACCTTGGGCGAGGGGGCGCTGCTGCTGATCGGGATGGATCTGGTGAAGGACGAGGACGTCCTGCTCGCCGCCTATGACGATGCGGCTGGCGTGACGGCGGCGTTCAACCGCAATCTGCTGGCGCGCATCAACCGCGAGCTTGATGGCGATATTCCCGTGGATGCCTTCGCCCACGAAGCGCGCTGGAACGATCCCTTCGCGCGGATCGAGATGCATCTGGTCGCGCGCCGGGACGTGAGTTTCGTGGTCAGCGGCGAGCGCTTTGCGATGGCAGCAGGCGAGAGCATCCACACCGAGAACAGCCACAAGTTCACCAAGCGCTCAGGGCAGATGCTGCTTGCCGCTGCCGGGTGGGAGCCACTGGCGCGCTGGACCGATGCGGACAAGCGCTTCTCGCTGGTGCTGGCCGAATCCCGGCCTGCGCGCTCGGCGCCCTGAAACTTGCGCGCTTCCCATGCGTTTGCGCGGGATGGACGGACAGGTTGATATTCTCATCATCGGCGGCGGCATGGCGGGGCTCTCGGCCGCCACCGCTTTGGCAGGCACGGGCGCGCGCGTAACCGTGCTCGACAAGGGCCGCGGCCCCGGCGGGCGGATGGCCGCGCGGCGGGTCGAGATCGGCGGGCAGCAGGTGAGCTTCGATCACGGCGCGCAATATTTCACCGCGCGCGACCCTGATTTTCGCGAGACGGTTGCCGCGTGGGAGGCGGCAGGCGTCGCCGCGCGCTGGCCCGCAGCAGGCGCGGACGCATGGGTCGGCACGCCCGGCATGAACGCGCCGGTCCGTGCGATGGGTGAGGCGCTTGATGTGCGCTGGAATGTGCGCGCGGAACGGCTGCTGCGTGATGGCGCGCTCTGGCGGGTGGAGGCGGGGGAGGAAGTCTTTACCGCCGCCACCGTGCTGGTCGCGGTCCCCGCCGAACAGGCCGCCGTGTTGCTCGCCGAAGCTGCACCCGATTTCGCCGCGCGCGCCGCCGCAGTCGCCTCGGAGCCGTGCTGGGCAGAGATGGCAGCTTTTGCCGAGCCCCTGCCGCTAGCCGACACCTTCCGCTCGGACAGCGGCCCCGTCAGCTGGGCCGCGCGCAACTCCGCCAAGCCGGGACGCTCGGGCGCAGAGACCTGGGTGATCCATGCCAGCCCCGCACGCAGCCGCGAGCTGATCGACCTGCCCAAGGACGAGGTCGCGGCGATCCTGCTCGCGGATTTCTTCGCCGCCACCGGCGCGCCCGCCGCCACGCCGCAGCACCTTGATGCGCACCGCTGGCTCTACGCCCAGCCCGAAGCCCGCAAGCTTGAGGGCTCCCTCTACGACCCCGAATTGCGGATCGGCATTGCGGGCGATTGGCTCCATAGCCCGCGCGTCGAAGGGGCGTGGCTATCAGGCCGTGCGTTCGCCGAGGCGTTACGTCAGGAGCGGCTCGCCAGCACGTCGTAGTGGTGGCCGCGGCCGTATTTGGCAAAGCGGGTGAAACCGGCGGCCCGAAGCAGCGCCTCGATCTCGCCTGCGCTCGCCCAGCGGTCGTCGACTTCGTAGAAGATCGCCTCAACGCGGGCGAAGCTCTGCGTCTTGGCTAGTTCGGCGATCACCACCGCTTCCAGCCCCTCGACGTCGATCTTGACGAACATCGGCAGGTCGCCCGCCAGCAGCGGGTCGAGCAGTGGGGCGTCGATCGTCTCGATGGTGACGCCTCCTTCGCCGGAGCCGCCTTCGCGCCCCGCTAGTGTCGCCGTGCCGGTGTGATCGGGCGCGACGTTGATCGTCACCTCGCCCGCGCTGTCAGCGATGGCGAGGAGGTGCAGCACAGTCCGCGGCGCCCCGCCATTAAGCGCCACGTTGGCGGCAAGGCGGGCATGGGTGGTGGGCACGGGCTCGAAGGCGATGATCTGGCGGCAGCGCGGGTTCTGCGCAGCGATCAGCGAATAGAGCCCCTGGTTCGCGCCGATATCGACGAAGACGAAATCCTCCCGTTGTTCCAGCAACAGGTCGGCCAGATCGCGGCCATAGGTGCCGAAGATGCAATAGCGGAAGGTCGTGTCCTTCCAGTTGGGCACCATCAGCACGCCATAGGCCGAGCGCACCGGGCCATCGCCCCGCGATGCCATCACCGGCGAGAGCGCGGCGGCCTTCCATTTGCGCAGCGTCTTGACCACGCCGTAGCGCCAGAATGCAGCAAGATCAGCCAAGCGGGGCTCCTTCGAGAAATGCGCCGATCGCATCCGCCGCCCGCTCGGCCGAGGGGCGGTCCGACAGCGAGAAGGTCGCATCGATCAGCGCCTGCTGTGCGGGGGCATAGTCGGGATGGGCGGCAAGAGCAGCATCGATTTTGTCGAGCAGGTTATCGGCACTCTCCAGCACCGGCCCGGCCTGCCAGTGGAGGTAATTGGGATCGCCCCGCCAGTCGACATCGTGGCTGTTGAGGAACAGGGAGGGGCGGGGGCTGCGCAGGAACTCGTAGACCTGGCTGCTGACATCGCCGAGATAGATGTCGGCGCGGTTGGTGTAGCTCATGTCGCTGCTCGCGCCGCTGCCGGTGTCGATATGGATGCGGGGCTCCTGCGCGAATTCGGGGCCGGGAGGCTGCACGCGGGCGAGGCTCGGCGGGTCGACCGTCACCACCCACTTGCGCTCGAACAGCATCACGTGCGGCGCGAAGATCAGGTTGTAGCGGTCCTGATTACGGAAGGCCTCAAGCACCGCCGCGCCATGCTTGAACCAGCTCGAGAGCTTGGGCGAAGGGTGGGGATTGTAGATCACCACCGGGCGCTCGGGCGCGGGGAAGCTGCCTTCAAACCGGTTGTCCGCGCACAGATCGAACTTCGGGTAGCCGACCAGCGCAATTCGCTCCGGCGCAAGGCCTGCGTCCGCGATCAGCCGGTCGCGGATCTTGGGGCCCGAGACCAGCACCAGATCGAACTTCGCGCTCTCGGCATTGAACCCGATCGCCCGGTCGCCCGCGCCGTGACGGGTGTGGATCAGTTTTACATCGGTGAGCCCGTAGCGGGTCTTCAAAAGCAGCGTGGTCTTCTCCGAGACGACCACCGCATCGAAGCTGCGGAAGAAATCGAGGTTGTCGCGGTAGATGAGCAGCTTGGTCGCGGGAACGAGCCGCTCCAGCAAGCCAGCAAGCGCCTGAGAGCCGCCGCGCTTCAGCCCGAGCTGCACCAGATCCATGCGCGCCAGCAGCGCCGGATCGGCCTGCCGCTTGATCTCCGTCCGAACACCCTCGCGGGCATAGGCGAGGGTGACGTGGTGCTCGCCGCGCGCCGCCAGTGCCAGCGCGATCGGGAGCGCGTGGGCCAGCTGGTGGGTTTGGTCGTGATTGAACAGGAAGCAGATGCGCTTCATCCGCGCGCCGCTCCCAGCAGCTTTTCAGCGAGCGCGTGGTCCTCGGGCTTGTCGACGTCGACTCCCATGCGCCCGTCGGACAGCACCACCGGCGTGGCGCTTGCGCCGAGCTTCGTGCCCGCGGCCGCGAGCGCGTCGCGCAAGGTCATGCGGCGCAGCAGCAGCTTCACCATCAGCACCGGCCCGAAATGGGCGGCGAGGCGCAGGACGGACTTGCGGTCGGCCTCGACCTTTTCCCAGAAGCGCAAGGCATTGAAAGTGCCCGCGCCGGTAAGCGCAAAAAGGTTCGCGCCGGTGAAGGCGCCGTCGCGGAAGGTCAGCCAGGTGCGCTTGTTTGGGCCAACGGCGCGTTCCAGATTGCCGCGCTCCACGAAAGCCACCGACACATCGCTCGCGCCCGCGCCAGCGACGAATTCGGCGATGGTGGCGGGGGTGAGCATCACATTGTCGGCAGTCGTCACCAGTAGCGGCAGGCCGTTCTCGATGTCTTCGACCGCGCCCAGCACCGATCCGCTGATCGTCGGGCCCGAGACGCGGAAGGTGATCTTCGGTTCCCCGACCGCCCAGCCAAGGTCGCTGTGGGCGCGCAGTTGCAGCGTGTTCTGCGCCAGCACCACAATCCGCGCCACTTGCGGCGCATCGAGCAGTGCCTCCAGCACCCGGTTCAGCATCAGCTCGCCCGCGACCGGGATCAGCGCCTTCATCTCGGTGCCGAAATGCGCCGCCATCGGGTCGATGCCCGGGCGCTGTCCGGCCAGCACCAGCGCGGTCCAGCCTTGGGATGCGTCAGTCATGGCGGCGGCGACCTCGGACAAGCGTGTAGGGGAGGGGCGATGCTGCCCCCTGTCAGCCAGCCCCCCCGCTTGTCAAGAAAGGCTCCCGAGCCAAGGCTTCCGCCTCACGCCGCCAACGGCGCGGGGCAATAGCGCGCGAGGTAATCGCCGTGGCCGGGCATGGCTTGCACGAGATAGCGGATCGATTGCTCCATCTCGTTCACTTCAGTCGCGGTCTGCACCGGATCGAGCGCATCGGCCATCGCGTTGTGGCTGCCCATGGTGATCCCCTGGCCCATCATCACCGCCGCCCAGCTGGTCTCGGTGAACAGTTCGTCCTCCTCGCGGAAGATCTGGCCGTTGGCCTTGAACAGCTCGACCTTCTCGGTGAGCGTATCGGGCACCGGCATGGTGCGCACATAGTTCCAGAACTCGGTGTCGGTCCGCTCGGTGGCGTTGTAGTGGAGGATCAGGAAGTCGCGGATGCGGGCGTATTCGCGGGCAGTGAGCCGGTTGAAGGTGTCCTCCTGCACCTGGGTGATCCCGTCCAATGACAGGAGCGAGATCAGCTTGTCGATCCCGGTGTTGATGAGGTGGATCGAGGTCGATTCGAGCGGCTCCATGAAGCCCGCGGCAAGGCCCAGCGCGACGACGTTCTTGTTCCAGAACTTTTTGCGCCGCCCGGTGACGAAGCGCAGCCAGTTGGGCTCGGCCTGCGGCTTGCCTGCGATATTGCCGAGCAGGATATCGAGCGCCTGCTGGTCCTCCATATAGGCCGAGCAATAGACATGCCCGTTGCCATTGCGGTGCTGGAGCGGCACCTGCCACTGCCAGCCGGCGGCATGGGCGGTGGCACGGGTGAAGGGCGGGGGCGGGCTGCCGTCCTCGCGCTGGCAGGGCAGGGCGACCGCGCGGTTGCAGGGCAGATAGTTGCTCCAGTCATCATAGCCGGTCTTCAGCGCCTGCTCGATCAGCAGGCCGCGGAAGCCCGAGCAATCGATGAAGAGATCGCCCTCAAACGCACGCCCGTTATCGAGGGTCACGCCGGTGACGAAGCCGCTTTCGCCATCAAGCTGGACATCGACAACTTTGCCCTCCTGCCGCACCACGCCGCGGCTTTCGGCCAGCTTGCGCAGGAAGGCGGCATAACGGCCCGCATCCAGGTGATAGGCATAATTGACCGGCGGCAGATCATCGCGCTGGAAGTCCTGGGTCCGCGCGAACTTGCCGAAATAGGCGGCCATGGTCTCGAGGTTGAAGACCTGGATCGGACGCTTGTCGCCGCGCTCGGCCATGCCATGCCAGACATGGTGGAAGCTGATCCCGCCCATGGTGTAGCCATAGGCGCCGAAGGGGTGGATATAGCTGTCGCCGAGCTTGCCCCAGTTTTCGAACTGGATGCCGAGCTTGAAGGTGCCGCCGACCGCGGCAAGCATCTCGCGCTCGTCGATCCCGATCAGCTCGTTGAAGCCGACGAAGGGCGGAATCGTCGCCTCGCCGACCCCGACCGTGCCGATCGCTTCGGATTCGATCAGCGTGATTTCCACAGGGCGGCCCTTGCGGATGCGCGACAAGGCCGCCGCCGCCATCCACCCTGCGGTGCCCCCGCCGACAATGATAATCCGTTCAATCGCCACGTTTTCCTCGATCCCAATGGAGCCTCTACAGGCCATGTGCGCGCTCCCTCAGAGCGTCTGCGAAGTGTTGCCAGAATGCAATATGAACCGCAGATTACAAGTCTTGAGAACGCTCTCAAGTTGCGCTAGAAACTTTTCGCAGCCCGCAGCCACAGGCACGAACCTGTCGCGCGGAATGGGGAGAGACGACACATCATGAACACCGCCAAGCTTGCGCCGCGTCGGCGCCTCTTCGCCCTCGGTACCGCCTCCGCACTGGCGATCGCCGCATCGAGCCCCGCGCTGGCGCAGGACGCCGCCGCGACGGACGGGGATCCGGACGCCGCCGCCACGCCCGCCGACGAGCCCGAGGCTGACATCATCGTCACCGGCTACCGCGCCTCGCTGTCCTCCGCGCAGGACATCAAGCGCAACTCGGATACCTTCGTTGACGCGATCACCGCCGAAGACATCGGCGCGCTGCCCGACCGTTCGGTCGCCGAAGCGCTTCAGCGCGTGCCCGGCGTCAATATCGGCCGCTTCGAGAAGCCCTCGGACCCCGACCGCTTCTCGGTCGAAGGGACCGGCGTGATCATCCGCGGCCTCGGCTTCGTGCGTTCGGAGCTCAACGGTCGCGACATTTTCTCGGCCAATGGCGGCACGGTGCTGAGCTTCAACGAAGTCTCGCCCGAACTGCTCGGCTCGGTGCTGGTGTTCAAGAACCTCACCGCGGACATGGTCGAAGGCGGGATCGCCGGTACTGTGAACCTGCGCACCCGCAAGCCGATCGACCGGCGCGGTTTCCACATTTCGGGCACGCTTGAAACCAACGTCGGCGATCTGGCCGAAGAGTGGTCGCCCGGCGGTTCGGTGCTGCTCTCGAACACGTGGGAGACCGATGCCGGTACGCTCGGCTTCCAGTTCGGCTATGCCCGTTCGGAGCTGGTCAGCCGCACCGACGCCTCGCAGGTGGCTGACCCCTGCTACCGTCCGGCCAACCTCAGCGGCTCGTGCTTCCGCGTGCGCCCTGTCGGCAGCGGCGGGATCGGCGGCAACCAGCAGTTCACCCCGGACAACTTCCCGCCCGCCGGCTCGCTGGTCGTGCCCAAGGGTGCGGGCGTGCGCACCACCGATCTCGAGCGTGACCGCGAGGCCTATTCGGCGGTGCTGCAGTACGAGAGCCCGGACCGCGACTTCCTGATGACCTTCGAATGGCTGCGCGCCGACACGACCTTTTTCACCAAGGAAAACGCCGCGATCGCGCTGGTCAACGACGACGCGCTGTTCCCCGTCCCGGCGGCGGGCAGCACCTGGGAGTTCGACCAGAACGGCCAGTTCGTGCGCGGCATTCTCAGCCAGCGCATCGGCGATGCCTATGCCAACCCCTTCGGCCGCGGCGGCATTCCGCTCGAGCTGCTGCGCTTCGAGCGTGAGACCCGCTCCTCGACCGAGGACGTGTCGCTCGACATCGACTGGAACATCACCGATCGCCTGCGCGTCAATTTCGAGGCGCAACATATCTCATCCGAGCTTGGGCAGGATTCGGTCATCGCCAACATGGCGACTTGGGCGAATATCGATCTCGACCTCTCCGGCAAGGTGCCGCAGGTGCAGTTCCTCGCGCCTCCGGGGGCTCCGGCGGATTACTTCACCTCGGGCCGGAACACCTATTTCTGGTTCCTGCTCGACAGCATCGCCCGCAATGAAGGCGAGCTCGACACGCTGCGCGCTGACGTCGAATACGACCTGTCGGACGACGGCTTCTTCAAGCAGGTCAAGTTCGGCGCACGCTGGTCGGATCGTGGCCAGACCACGCGCGACACCAACTTCAGCACCTGGGGCAACCTCTCGGCGCCCTGGGCGGGTCGTGCGGGCTGTGCGCCGTGGAACGCCGGGCCGGGCTGCGCTGCGACAGGCGGCAACTTCCAGCCGGGCCGCTTCTTCACCGGCCTGCCCGGTCAGGAATTCGCGATCGCGGGCGGTGCCTACGTCGACGACTTCCCGGGTTTCGCCAACCTGCGCACGCCGTTCGACAACAACTTCCAGCGTGGCGGCTCCTCGCCGCTGCCGGGTGGGGCGCATTTCTTCGGCGGTGACAATTTCCTGCAGGAATACCTTGCGGGGACTTCGGCCGACCAGGCGCGCGAGATCAACATCTTCTCGCAGACCCCGAACCCGTTCTTCGGTGTGCGTAACCGCAGCTTCACCAACTCGGTGACGGGCGTGACCACCGCCTGCGATCCGTTCTGCGAGAACGAGGTCAGCGAGGTCTCGGAAATCACCAAGTCGGCCTATGCCCGCGTCGATTACGGCACGGACTTCGACAACGGCTGGAAGATCTCGGGCAATTTCGGCATGCGTTATGTCGAGACCGAAGTGGTGGCGGCGGGCCTGATCGGCTTCCCCAACCCGTTCTTCTTCGACAACACCGCCTCGGGCGGCAACGGCGACGGGGTGGCCCAGCTGTCCGAAGTCAACGCTGCCTGCAGCCGCGCAGCGCAGCTGCCGGCCGATCAGTTCCCGGCCTTCTGCCGCCTGTCGCCGGCCCGCCTTGCCGAGTTCGCTGCCGCGCACACCGGTGAAATCGTGCTCGATGACCGCGCGGTGACCTTCGACAACTGGCTGCCGAGCTTCAACGCGCTGCTCGACACCGGCGATGGCCTGCTGTTCCGCGCTGCGGTGTCCAAGGGCATCTCGCGCCCTGACCTTGCGGCGTTCCGTTCGGGCGGCGGGATCGGTGACAACACCGGCGACCTGCGTTCCGAAGGCACGCTCGAAACCGGGCCGCTGTTCCAGATCTCCACCGGCAACCGCAACCTGCGCCCGATCGAAAGCTGGAACTACGATCTTTCGGTCGAATGGTATTTCAACCGGGTCGGCTCGCTCACGGTCAATGCCTTTGCCAAGGACATCAAGGGCATCGTCAACAACGGGGTCGACCTCGTCAACTTCGTCTCCCCGAGCGGGCTCGACCTTGAAGTCGAGGTCAACGGGCCGGACAACCGTCAGGACGGGCTGCTCAAGGGCGTCGAGCTTGCTTATCAGCAGACCTACGACTTCCTGCCAGGGCTGCTGAGCGGTCTGGGCAGCGTGCTGACCTACACCTATGTCGACGGCGGCGATTTCCAGAACACGAACCTCGCCAACAACCAGAGCGACTTCGCAGGCTCCCAGCCTCTGGCCGGGATCTCGGAGCACACCATCAATGCCACGATCTTCTACGACAAGGACTGGCTGTCGATGCGTGCCGCCTACAACTGGCGCTCGGCCTTCGTGATCACCCCGCGCGACGACATATTCCCGTTCTCGCCGATCTGGGGCGAGGATACCGGGCAGCTTGACGCCTCGATCTTCGTCACTGTCGCTGACGGGCTGAAGCTGGGCGTGCAGGGTGTGAACCTGCTCGACGAGGTATTCACCACCAGCCAGGTGATCGACTTCGACGGCACCCGGGTCCAGCGCTCGGCCTTCCGCAACGACCGGCGCTTCACCTTCCTTGCCCGCTTCGACTTCTAAGCGAGCAAGATCATGACAATCGCAGGGCTGCTGAAGGCGGGGACGCTGACAGCGGCCCTGCTGCTTTTGGGGGCAAGTTCGCCCCCCGAAGAACAACACCTGGCCCCGCTGGAGGGCGCAGGTTGGGAGCTGGTCTGGGCCGACGAGTTCGATGGCGATGCACTCGACCGGACCAAGTGGACGCCCGAGCAATCGTGCTGGGGCGGGGGCAATAACGAGCGGCAGTGCTACACCGACCGACCGGATAACATCGCGGTCGAGGGCGGGCTGCTGCTGCTGAAGGCGAAGAAGGAGCGCTTCTCCGGCCCCGCACGCCCGCCGGAGATCGCCGAGCGGGACAATCCGACGCTGGTGCAGTCGCATACCTCGGGCAAGGTGCGCACCATCGGCCTCCACGCCTGGCGCTACGGCCGGATCGAGGCGCGCGCCAAGGTGCCGCCGGGGCAGGGCACCTGGCCTGCGATCTGGATGATGCCGAACGACCCCGCCTACGGCCCCTGGCCGCGCTCGGGCGAGATCGACATCCTCGAGGCGGTCAATATCGGCGCCAAGTGCAAGGTCTGCGAGGGCGGCGTGGGCGAGAACCGGACGATCAGCGCGCTCCATTTCGGCGACTTTGCGCCGCTCAACCGCTTCGTCGACCACCGCAACGCTCTGCCGGGCCGCGCGCTGCCCTCGGACGATTTCCACGTCTATGCGGTCGAATGGGGTGAGGGGGTGATCCGCTTCCTCGTCGATGACCGTGTGCACCTCACCGTCACCGCCGACCAGTGGAGCACTGCTGCGCGCAATGCCAAAGGCAACCCGGCTGCGCCCTTCGATCAACCCTTCTACATCATGGCCAACTTGGCCGTGGGTGGGCGCTTGTCGGAAGAAAACAACGCCAAGGGGATTGCGAACGGCAGCTTTCCCGCGCAATTCGCAATCGATTGGATAAGGGTCTACCGCTGCGCCAGCGACCCCGTGACGGGGCGGGCCTGCATCAGGTAGGCGGGGCGGTAAGCGGGACGGGCGAGAGCGGTAATGGCGCGGGTGCGCAAGACAGTGACGATCAGGGACGTCGCCGAGGAGGCGGGCGTCTCGCTCCAGACGGTGAGCCGCGTGGTCAACGGCGGCCCCAACGTGCGCCCGCAATTGCGCGACAAGGTGCAGGCGGCGATCGACCGGCTCGGCTATGTCCCCAGCCTCGCCGCCCAGCGCATGAGCGGCTCGCGCTCCTACATCATCCTGGCCATCAACGATCGCGAACGCACGCTCGCCGACTGGCGCGAGCGGATGGGCACCGACTGGGTCGACCAGATGCTGCTCGGCGGGATCCTGACGTGTTCCAAGCACGGCTACCGGATGATGGTGGAGCTGGTCGACACCCATTCCGACCATGTCGAGCGCGAGCTTGGCGCGGCCTTGTCGGCGCTGCAGCCCGACGGCGTCATCCTGACCCCGCCGCACTCGGAGAACGCCCTGATCACCGATCTGCTCGCGGCCCGCGGTATTCCCTTCGCGCGGATCGGCTCGGATGCGCCGGGGGCGGGGATTCGGCTGACGATGGGCGATGAGGGGGCTGCGCATCTCGCCACCACCCGCCTCGCCGAGCTCGGCCACCGCCGCATCGCGATGATCGCAGGCCCGGCGCAATACAGCCTATCGGGCTGGCGCATCGAGGGCTGGCGGCGCGCGCTCGCCGAACGCGGGCTCCCTCACGAGGGCCTGCTTGAGGTGGGCGATTTCGGTTATGACAGCGGCGCTCGCGCCGCGCGCGCGCTGCTTGACCGCAACCCGGATCTCACCGCGATCATCGCCTCGTCCGACCAGATGGCGCTGGCCGCGCTCGAAGTCGCGCGCGAGCGGGGGCTCGACGTGCCGCGCGATCTGTCGCTGATCTCCTTCGACAACACCCCGATCGTTCGCTTCACCCAGCCGCCGCTCACCGCCATCGACCAGCCGATCGCCGAGACCGTGGCGCGCGCGGTCGAACAGCTGATCGCGCGGTCCCCCGATGCGGACGACAGTGCGGTGATCGAGGTCGCCGCCGCGCTGGTCGAACGTGCCTCGACCGCGCCCGCCCCGGCCAAGATACCGGACCGGGGTTGAGCGCGGCGCCCGCTTCGCCGCCCGAGCGCCAGCCGGTCTGGTTCCTCGCCCTGTTTGCGCTCGCCGCGGCGGGCGGTGCGGTCGCCTATGTGCCGCTGCTGACCGTGCTCCTCCCCCAGCGCATCGCCGAGCTACAGGGCGGCGAGGATGTCGCTGCCCTCGCACAGGTCGGCTTCCTTGGCGCGGTGATGGCAAGCATCGCCAATATCGGCGTCGGGATGCTGAGCGACCGGGCGCGGATGCGGCGGCCGTTCATCGTCGCTGGACTGATCATTTCGAACGCGCTGCTGCTCGCCGTGGGCACAGCGACGAGTGTGGCGCAGATCGTCATGCTGGTGATGGTCTGGCAGGTCGCCCTGAACCTGATGCTGGCCCCGCTGATGGCTTGGGCGGGCGATTGCTTCCCCGATGAGCAAAAGGGCGTGCTCGGCGGGGCGCTTGCGCTATCCCCGGCGCTGGGCGCGCTGGCGGGATCGCTGGTGACGTGGGACGGACTGGTTGAGCCGCCTGCGCGGCTGGCGCTTGTCGCCGTACTGGTGAGCGCCTTGGTTCTGCCTGCTGTGCTGCTCGGCAAGGGGCGCGTTCGGCCGGCACTGGTCGCTCCGGTCACCGAAGTGGAAGCGTCCGCGCCGCGCCGCGAGCGGGTGGTGCTGCGGATGTGGGCGGCGCGGCTGCTGGTGCAGGTTGCCGAAGGGGGCATGTTCGCCTTCCTGCTCTACTGGCTGCGCTCGATCGCACCGGGCTATCCCGAGAACGGCGCGGCCAACATCTTCAGCCTGGTGCTGGTCGGCGCGGTGCCTCTGTCGCTGCTGCTCGGGCGCTGGTCGGATCGCTATTCGCGGCCCGTGGTGCCTTTGGTGGCCTCCGCGCTGCTCTGCGCTTGCGGCATGCTGGTTATGGCGGCCGCCACGACGCTGGCTTGGGGAATCGCGGGTTATGTATTGTTCGGCCTTGCCGCTGCGGTCTTCCTTGCGCTGCATTCGGGCCAGACCCTGCGCGTCCTTCCCGCCCCCCAGCACCGCGGGCGCGACCTCGGGGTGTTCAACCTCACCAACACCGTGCCGGGAATGGTGATGCCCGGGCTGACGGTGATGCTGGTCCCGCAGTTCGGCTATGGCGCGCTGTTCGTGCTGTTCGCCGGCCTTGCCTTCGCGAGCGCCGCGCTGCTCGCAGAGTCCTTGCGCCGCGCATGATCCGCGTGCTTGATGCTTGCCAAAGCGGGCGCGTGGCGGCATAGTTTGATAACGTTCTCAATAAAAACGAGCAGGGTTCTGGGAGGGACTGGCGAGATGGCGCTTAAGGCAGTGGGTCGGCTGGTGTGCGGGGCAGCGCTCGGCGCGCTTGTGACAGGATGCGGCGCGCCCGAGGAAATTCGCTCGGCCAGCGCTCCGGTGGAAGAGGCCCCGGCGCCCGCGGCGAACACCCCCGAAGCCCTGCTTGCGAGGATGAGTATCGAGAGCAAGGTTGCTCAGATCATCCAGCCCGACATCGGCTCGATCACGCCCGAGGATGTGCGCCAATACCGCTTCGGCACGATCCTCAATGGCGGCAATTCCGGCCCCTTCGGCAATGACAAGGCGCCCGCGGCCGACTGGCTAAAGCTTGCCGACGCCTACTGGGAGGCCTCGACCGCCCCCCTGCCAAACGGCGAGCCCGTGATCCCCGCGATCTGGGCGACCGATGCTGTCCACGGCCATGCCAATGTCCCCGGCGCGACCGTCTTCCCGCACAACATCGCGCTCGGCGCGACGGGCGATGCCGACCTCATCCGCCGCATCGGCGCTGCGACCGCGGTCGAAATCGAGGTGACTGGCCTCGACTGGACCTTCGCGCCCACCGTGGCAGTCGCGCGCGACGATCGCTGGGGCCGCACCTACGAAAGTTATTCCGAAGACCCCGCGCTCGTCACGAAGCTCGGCGCGGCGATGATCGAGGGATTGCAGGGCCGCCCCGGCGAGCCCGGCTACCTCGGCCCCGGCAAGGTTGCCGCCACCGCCAAGCACTATTTTGGTGACGGCGGCACCTCGCAGGGCGTCGACCAGGGCGACGTCAATGGCGACATTGCCGATCTGATGGCGATCCACGCCGCGCCTTACCCTGCGGCGATCAATGCGGGTGTCGCCAGCGTCATGGCGAGCTTCAACTCGATCAACGGCACCAAGATGCACGGCAACAAGCCCCTGCTGACCGAACAGCTGCGCGGCAAGCTCGGCTTCGGCGGCGTGGTCGTCGGTGACTGGAACGGCCATGGCCAGATCGAGGGGTGCACCAATTCCGATTGCCCGCAGGCGCTGATGGCCGGGCTCGACATCTACATGGTGCCCGAGGACTGGAAGGCGCTCCACGCCTCGCTGATGGCGCGGGTGAAGGACGGCACGATCCCGATGGCCCGCCTCGACGAGGCGGTGCTGCGGGTGCTGCGGATGAAGTCTCAGCTCGGCATCCTCGATGGCGAGGTCAAGCCGTCCGCTCGCGCCAATGGCGGCAAGTGGGAGCTGCTCGGCTCGCCCGAACACCGCGCGCTGGCGCGTGAGGCGGTGGCTAAGTCGCAGGTGATCCTCAAGAACGCGGGCATCCTGCCTTTGAAGCCCGGCGCGCGGATCGAGGTGGCGGGTTCCGCCGCTGACAACGTCCCCCAGCAGGCCGGTGGTTGGTCGGTCACCTGGCAGGGCGGCGGCGATCTCACTGCGGCCGACTTCCCCGGCGCGACCTCGATCTTCTCAGGTATCGCCGATGAAGCCCGCGCGAGTGGCGGCGAGGCGCGTCTGGCGGGCAAGGGTGACACTGCTGCCAAGCCCGACATCGCCATCGTCGTCTTCGGCGAGCCGCCCTATGCCGAGTTCGTCGGCGACCGCAAGGATCTCGCCTTCCGCGACGAGGAGGGCCTCGCCCTGCTCAAGGCCTACAAGGCGCGCGGGGTGCCGACCGTCGCCGTGTTCCTTTCGGGCCGCCCGCTTTGGGTAAACCGCGAGCTCAACGCCGCCGATGCCTTCGTGGCCGCATGGCTTCCGGGCAGCGAAGGCGCAGGGGTCTCCGATATTCTGTTCGGCAAGGCCCAACCCACCGGGCGCCTGTCGTTCAGCTGGCCCGCGTCCTGCGACGGCGCACCGCTCAACAGCTCCGAAGGCGCGCTGTTCCCGCGCGGATATGGCCTCGGCTTTGCGGCCCCGCGCATCGCGCAAATCCCGTTCGACGAGACCTGCAATGCGCTGACGCAGGATGCGGGCGCGGCGTGGTTCGCCAGCGGCAAGCTCGGCGCGAAGGTGCAGGCGGTGGCCGACAATGCGCTGCTCCCCGATCTGCGCGGCAGCGGCAACGGGATTGTCGCGACCGGTGTTGATCGCAAGGCGCAGGAGGACGCGCGCCGCATCGCCTTCGGCCCGGGCGCGCGGTTTTCGCTGACCGGCCCGTCGAGCGGCGCGGCCTTCCGCATCACCTATCAGGTCGCCAGCCGCCCCGCGGGGCCGGTCACGGTGACGGCAGGCGGTAAGGCACTCGACATCACCCAGGGCCTCTCGGTCGCCGAGGGCAAGGGCTGGCGCGAGATGGTGCTTAGCGCAAAGTGCCTCGGCGAGGCGGGCGGCAAGCTCACCTTCACTTCCGAAGCGCCCTTTGCCTTCCAGATCGGCGAAGTCACCCGCGACGAGAGCGCCGCAAATGCGGAGTGCTCGTTCTAGGCCCGCACGATCCCGGCAATCGGCTTGACGCTGCGCCCGGGGAACAGCCGCGCCATCGCAAGGTCAGGGTCGAGCCGCATGTGTTCGGCCGCCGCCCCTGCCAGCAGGCTTTCGAGCGACGTGGTCGGGGCAAGGTCGCGGCCCTCGAACAGCTGGCGGTCGGCAAGGCCGGGCCAGTCGGCGATCACGCGTCCGCCGCGCACCCTGCCGCCCATCACCAGCGCCGCCGAGGCGGTGCCATGATCGGACCCGCCCGTGCCGTTGAGGCGCGCGGTGCGGCCGAACTCGGTCGCCACCACCACCAGCGTATCGGCCCAGGCGGCGCCCATGCCGGACTTGTAGGCGCCCAGTAAGGCATCGAGACCGCGCGCCGAGCGAGCAAAGGCAAAGCGCTGGTTGGCGTGGGTGTCCCATCCGCCCAGCTCGATCATCCCGATCCGCGCGCCCCCAGCATCGCGCATCAGCGAGGCTGCGAGCTCGCCTGCTGCGCTGGCATCGCGCAGGTTTCTGAGGCCATCGTCCTGCGCCATCGCCTTGGTCTCGAGCGCGCGCTCCCACAGCGGGCCGAGTTCGCCGTCACTGGCATAGAGCTGGCTCACCCGCGCCAGCAGGTCCTCGCTCGCCGCGGGCAGGGCCGAGGGCGCGTAGTTGGACACCGGCGCATCGCCCCGCAAGGCGAGCGGCACGGCCTGCGCAATTGCGAGCGCGCGCAAGGGTGCCGGCGCGCCTTCATTGAGCAGCGCGGCGAGGCGGTTAAGCCAGCCGTCCTTGACGCTGTAGGGCGCCGTGCCGCCGGTCTCGAGCAGGTTCTGCGCGTCAAAATGCGAGCGTTCGCGATAGGCGGTGGCAGCGGCGTGGACGAACAGCGCCTCGCCCGATTGCGCTGCGGCGGCGACCTCGGCGAGCGCGGGGTGGACCGCAAAGAAGCTGCCGAGCCGGGTCGCGCCCTCGTAATCGGCGAGGCTGGCGCCGCGCAGCGCTTCGAGCCCGGGGTCGCCCACCGGCGCGAGCATCGCCATGCCGTCCGCCGCACCGCGCAGCAGCACGAACAGGAGGTTGCGGCTGCCGGCAACTTGCGCAAAGGCGAGGCGGGGGAGGGCAAGGCTGCCCGCGCCCAGCATCAGCGATCCGGCCAGCAGGCTGCGACGGTCAAGAGCGGTTTTCATCGGGGTCATCTCCGCATCATTTCGGGCGAGACCAGCAGCAGCGCGAGCGCCTGACTGCCGCTCTCGGCGCGCTGGAGCTGGGTGCGGGTCGCATCGCCGAGCGCCCCGGGGAAAGCGGCTTCGGCGCGGGCGAGGACATCGTCGGCAGGGATATTGGCCGCGATCCGTTCCGCCATCTCCACCCGGCGCACCAGCGCATCGGGCCCGGCCCAGCTCGCCGCGATATCATCATAGCCTGCAGGCGAGGGCGCGCGCCATGGCAGCTGGCCAAGCTGGGTCAAAGCGCCGACGACCCGCTGCGGTGGCAGCTGCGCGGTACCCGTAAGCCGCAGGGCACCGATCAGCCATTCGAAGGGCGTGCGGAACTTGACCGGCCCCGGCGTCCACACCTCGGGCGCGTCGATCAGCGTGCGGGTGAGGCTGGCGAGATCGCCGCCGGACTTGAGAAAATCGGCCTCGAGCCGCGCCACCAACGCAGGTGGCGGGGTGTCACCGGCGAAGTGCCGCGCGAACTTGGTCGCTATATGGCGCGCGGTAGCGGGGTGGCGGGCGAGATCATCGAGGATCGCCCGCGCCTGCCCGGCCTCGCCGGCGGGATAGCTGCGGCCCAGCACCCGGCGCGCGCCCGGCTCGTGCACCAGAGCGACGAAGGCCGCACCGCTCGGCTGGTCCTCGGCAAAGCGGCCCACCCGGCCGATGCCCGGCACCGTCCATCCGGTCAGCGCGCGCGCGAGTTCGGTCACGTCTGCCTGCGTGTAGCCGCCATCGACGCCGAGGGTGTGGAGCTCCAGCACCTCGCGCGCGAGGTTCTCGTTGTGGCCGCGCGGCCGCTCCGGCTGATCCCCGCCGCGCCGCGCGCGCCGCTGCGCGAAAGGGGCATTGGGGCCGATCGACTGGAACTGGTCGAGATAGAGCAGCATTGCCGGGTGCAGCACCGCGGCCTTGAGCATGTCGGAAAAGCGCCCGCGCACATGCGGGCGGATCGCGGTGAATTCATGCGGGCCGACCTCGAACTGCGTGCCCAGCTTGCCGACCGAGACGCTGAAATGGTTCGACCAGAAATGCACCAGGCGCTCGATCATCGGGGTCGGGCTGGAAACCGCCAGCTGGGTCCGCGCGGCGATATCGCCCACCAGCACCTGACGTGCTTCGGCCAGCTTGCTGCGATATTCGGGCGGGAGGCCCTCCAGCGCGGCGGCGCGGGGGTCTTCGGAGGTCGCGGATTGCGCGCTCATCGCCGATTCGGTGTCGGCCATGGCCGCGCGGCGATCCTGCCGTAGCGACCGCACCAGTTCGACCATCTCCCCGGTCTCCCCGCGCGAGCGCATCCGTCCGGCGATTGCTGAAGGCGCCGGATCATAGGCGTCCAGCTGGACGAGCAGATAGCGGCGCGGATCGGCCGGCGGGTGCTCGCCAGCGGCGGGGCCATAGCCGAAGCGGCTGAGGGCGATGCTCGGCCGGCTCATCCGGCGCTCGTGCGGGACAGGGTCACGGGCATGGGTCAGCGTTCCTGGTTGCAGCAAGGGGCAGGCGGGACTGTGCCGTCTGCCACCTTGTCAACGAATGAACAGGGCCGACCCTTCGCGCGGCGAGGCGATCTTTCAGGGCATCACGATATCGAAGCCGTGCGGCAGCGGGTCGAGATTATCGACCAGCGCCTGCAAAGCGACCAGATCGCCCTCGATGGTCACGCCCGGCATCTTTGCCACCATCTCGACCGGCACCTTGACGAAGAACAGCGCGAGCATGGCCCGGCGCGGGCCGCGGATGGTGACAGCAGGCTTGGCCGGCAGCATGCCTGCGCGTCCGATCATCACCTGCGCGCCGACATCCAGCGTCGCCGTCTCGCCGCGGTCGGGAATGTCGATCGCGACGGTGAAATTGCGCGGCCCCGGCTTTTCGGGGGCGAAGCGGGTGGCGGCGGAATCGAGCAGTTCCTGCGTCGTGATCGCGGCGACCATGTCGTTGCTTTGCGCCGCGCTGCTCTCGGGCCGACCGCGCCTGAGGTCGTTCGCCGCCGAGAGGAACTGGTTGCGCCAGATTGCGCTTTCGGCCTGGTAGCCCTGCTGTTCGTAGCTTGTCGCGAGCAGCGCCTTGGCCTCTGCATTGGCGGGCTCGGCGAAGACGAGGTTCTGGAGCAGGTCTGAGGACCAGCGATAATCGCCCGCGGCCATCGCATTGCGCGCTAGCGCCAGCGTCCGGTCTGCGCCGCCCAGGGCCTCGACCAGCTTCACAGCGCGCTCGACGGGCGGGTAGGCGTGGAGGTTCGCGGGGACGGCATCGTACCAGCCGAGATAGAACTGGTAGATCGCCTTGGCGTTGTGGCTGATGGTCCCGTAATAGCCGCGGGTCGACCATTCCGCGCTATTGCCCGGCGGGGGCGCGGCCTCCAGCGCCTCGGCGATCTCAGCCATGGTCTCGCCGCGGTTCATGCGGCGCACGGTCTGGTCGTGGAGCCAGCGGTAATTGTCGCGCTGGGCGGAGAGCCATGCGGTCCCCGCTTCCCGGCCGAACACCGGCCAGCAATGGCTCGAGACCACGGCGTCGGATTGCGGGGCATAGCGGATCGCCGCCTCGTCGAGATAATGCGCCCAGGCCCGCGCATCGCGCACCTTGGCCCCGCGCGGGGTGAGGATGTTGTGCAAGCTGCAGGTCGCGATTTCGGCTGCGAGGAAGGTCTTTTCCGGCTGGATGAAGACGTTGAACTCGGCAGGCGCCTCGGTGCCCGAGACGATCTGGAATTCGAGGCCGACGCCGTCCACCACCCGCGTCTCGCCGGTCTTGGCGATGGTGTCGGTGGGCGGGATCAGCGAGAGCGTGCCGACCGAGAGCCCCATGCCGATGCCGCTCCCCATCTGTCCGGTCGCGCCGGGGGTGAGCCCGGTGCCAAACTGATAGGCCGCCCGCCGCTGCATGGCGCCGCCGGCCATGACGTTCTCGGACGTCGCTTCCTCCATGAAGCCTTCGGGCGCGATCACCGCAACGCGTCCGGACTTGACCTCGGCCTCCTCCACAACGCCGCGCACGCCGCCGAAATGGTCGCCGTGGCTGTGCGAATAGAGCACCGCGCTGACCGGCCGGGTCCCGAGCGTTGCATTGACCAGCTCCATCGCTGCCTTAGCCGCCTCGACGCTGGTGAGCGGGTCGATGATGATCCAGCCGGTGTTCCCGCGGATCACGGTCATGTTCGAGACGTCGAAGCCGCGCACCTGCCAGACGTTCTTGGTCACCTCGAACAATCCGTGGCGCTTCAGATGCGTCATGTGCCGCCACAGCGACGGATTGACCGTCTCGGGCGCGGGGCCGGTGACGAAGGCATAGGCGTCGAGGTTCCAGACCGGCTTGCCGTTGGGGGCAAGGATCACCGGATCCTTGCGCGTCGCGAGGAAGCCGCGCTGCGAATCCGCGGCATCGCGGGTGCCCTCGGGCGGCAGAGTTTGCGCGACGGCGCGCTGTTCTGCACGGGTCGCCTCGCTGGCCGGGGCGGGGGTGCTTTGCGCCGCTCCCGTGCTGGCGATGGTGACAAGAGCCAGCGCCGCTGAGGCGCGCAAGCTTGCGGTGTTCATGTGTGTGTTACCCCTCTTCTCCCGCGCCTGTGATGCCCGTGCGCGGGCGCGGTTTCAAGCGGGGGCGGGTGAGCGGGCCACAGCGGCATCTTCCTACATTCAGAATATAGAACGTTTGCAACCAAAGATTGAATTTTTCCGATTGAGCACGCGCCGCTACCAGACAGCACCTCTCCTGTTTTGCCCTCGCAAAGGACCCGGCGCATGGACCAGACAAGCCCGATTTCGGACGCCCCTGTGCTCGCCCCGAGCCCGCGCAACAGGCCGCAGCTGGCGCTGGTCGAGGCGCGCTTCCGGCTGGTGCATCCGGCTGGAGAGATCCCGGAGGAATCGCGCACGGCGCTCGATGCGCTGCTCGGTTGGGTCGGGATTGCGGCCGAGATCGTCCCTGCTGAGCGGCCGCGCGGCCTCAAGCGGCTCGGCGATTGGGCAATGCCCGGCACCACGCCCGTCTTCGCGCCGTGGCTCGGCTGGAGCCCGGCCGCCTTCCAGCACGGCGGGTTCGCCCACCTGCCGCAGGCGCAGTTCGTCGTCAGCTACCTCCTCGATCACCCGCGCGCGGCGCCGCCGGGGCTCGGCGGGCTCGACCTCATGCTGATGAGCCCGCATCCGGCGCAGTGCATGGCCGAGGACGGGGGCGACGTGCCCGTGCCGCGGGCGGGCGTGCTGACCGCGATGATCCGCGCCGCCCGCGCCCAGCGCCGCGAGCGGCTCGCGATCATCGTCACCGCCCGCCAGCGCAACGCGGTCGCCACCCGCCTGCTCGCTGCGGGCAAAGGGCTGACGGGCGCGGGCCTGACGCTCGACCTGCTCACCCTCGAAGAGGCGCTGCCCGCGCTGATGCGCGCGCGCGCGCCGTGGGATGCGGTGATTGCCATGCCCGATCTGCGCAGCACGGTGTTCACGCTGCTCGCCCATGCCAGCGGCGTCTGCCGCGCCTGGCCGATGCTGTGGTTCGCGGGCGAGGGCGCGCGGGGGCTGCGGCTGGTCACCAGCGAGGCGCCGGGCGAGGGCGCAAGCCGCCTGCCGCTCGATGCGCCCGCGCTGATCCACACCCTCGCGCTGACGCTCCAAGCCTCTGGAGCCGAGCGCCACGCCGCGCGGCTGCACGAGGCCTGGGCCCTGCTGCGCGACAGCGGGGTGACCACCGCCGGGCACGGCCAGAGCGGCGTGCCCTACGCCCGCGAAGTCACCGATAGCGCCTTTGTTGCAATGCTGTGCCGCGGCGAGGCTGTCAGCAAGCGGCCGCAGCCAGTGTGGCGCGCGCTGCACAATAACAAAAACGCAAGCGGCGGGAGCCAAACTTCGCATTTGCGCGTTATCTCATCTCATCAAACCATCACAGCGGGCTAAAGGGTCACCATCATGCCAAGTCGTAAGGTTGTCGCCACTGAACTGGCCCATGTGCTTCGGCAAATTTCGCACCCCGATCGCATCCGCCTGTTGTTGAAGCTGCAAGCGGGCGAGCAGACCGTGAACGAGCTCGGCGACCTGCTCGAGATCTCGCCCACCCGCGTGTCGCAGCACCTGGGCGTGCTGCGCGCGGTGGCGTTGGTCTCGACTCAGACCCGCAGCCAGCAGCGGGTCTACAGCCTCGCCCAGCCCGAGCTGGCGCTATGGCTGATCGAGGGGATCGACTTCATCGGCCACCGCCTGAGCCGCGCGACTCCGAGCGATCTGCAGAGCGCCAAGCAGTTGTGGCAGGCCGAAGGGGCCGAGCCGGTCATTTGACCGGCCCGCCCTTCGCATCGGTTCACGCGGCGGGGCGGATCATGAGGCCCGGGATCTCGGTCTTCTCTTCCGAGCGGCGGCCATAGCGTTCGACCAGCTCGCTCCATTCGACCACCAGCGAGCCGCCGGTCGACTGGTGCAGCTTCTCCCACGAGGACAGCATCTCGAGGCAGGCGTGGTCGATATAGTCGAGCTTCTCGACATGGATGTGCACTTCGGATCCGAAGGGGGAGCTTTCGAGCGCTTGGCCGAGCTGCGGGATCGAGAAGAAGGTCGCCGAACCCGTCATCCACAGATCTACCCGGTTGGTGGCGGTGTCATGCTCGCGCCGGATCTCGAGGTGCGAGAAGGTGTAGACCAGCTTGGCAGTCGCCAGCACGAAGCCGAGAATCACGCCGGTCAGCAGGTCGATCGCGACCACTCCGATCAGCGTCGCGAAATAGATCACCAGTTCCTGACGGCCGAATTCAGCGATCTTGCGGATCTGGGCGACGTTGACCAGCTTGTAGCCGGTGTAGACGAGGATCGCGGCGAGCACCGAGGTCGGGATCTCGTTGAGGACGAAGGGGAAGGCGACCACTGCCAGCAGCAGCCAGCCGCCGTGCATGATCGCCGAGAAGCGCGTCGTCGCCCCGGCCTCGACATTGGCGGCCGAGCGCACGATCACCCCCGTCATCGGCAGCGCACCGAGGCCGCCGCAGATCAGGTTGCCGATCCCTTGCGCGCGCAGTTCCTTGTCGTAATCGGTGCGTGTGCCGATGTGCATCTTGTCGACCGCGGTCGCGCACAGCAGCGTCTCGGCGCTGGCGACGAAGGCGAAGACCAGGCCGAGCGTGAGGATATCGGGGTTGGTGATCCCGGCGAAGGCTTCAGCCGTCGGGATATTGAGCCCGCTCGCCAGCGTTTCAGGCAGGGCGACCAGCGTGATCGGCAGCGCGAAGGCGATGGCAAAGGCGGTGCCGACAATCACGCCGAGCAGCGGGCCCGGGATCAGCGCGAGGCTTTTGGGCTTGAACTGGTTCCACAGCACGATGGTGGCGATGGTCACGATCCCCGCCATTGCGGCAAGGTGATGCACCGAGCCGTCGACCGGGAAGACCTTCATGAACGCCTCGGGGATCGCGGCGATGTTGAGCAACCCGTTGGCGCGCGGCGCATCGTCGAGCATCACGTGGAGCTGCGAGGCGAAGATCAGCACGCCGATCCCCGCCAGCATCCCGTGGATAACCGAGGGCGAGATCGCCCGGAACCACTGGCCGAGCTTGAGCACCCCGGCGAGCAGTTGCAGCGCGCCCGCAATCAGCCCGACCACGCCGAGCATGATCAGCCCGTGTTCCTGCACCAGCTGGTAGACCAGCACCGCCATGCCCGCCGCAGGCCCGCTGACCTGCAGCGGCGAACCGGCGAGCGAGCCGACCACCAGCCCGCCCACGATCCCGGTGATCAGGCCGAGCGCGGGCGGCGCTCCGGACGCGATCGCGATCCCCATGCACAGCGGCAGGGCGACCAGAAACACCACGATCGAGGCGAGAAAATCGCGGCCGAGGACGGCTGACGTCGGACGTTCGGAAGAGGCGGCGAGCATGGGGGACGGCTCCGGTGGAAAAGGGGGAGGAGGGGGAGCGGCACGCGCGAGGGCCCGGGGGCGGGCCCTCGCGGCGCCGGATCAGCAGGCGTGGCTGTGGACCATCGATTCGGCGAGGTCGGCGGCATAGCGCTCCTCGACTGAGACCCAGGACATGCTCGCCTCGTCATAGGCCGACACTTCGCCGGTCTTGATGTCATAGACCCAGCCGTGAAGCGTGATCGCCCTCTGCGCCAGCGCGACCGCGACCGTGGGGTGGGTCTTTAGGTGCTGCAATTGCAGGATGACGTTCTGTTCGAGCAGCATCCGCATCTTGGCATCATCATCAAGGCCCGCGCCCAGCGCCTCGGTTATATCGACCGCACCTTGCGAATAGCCCAGCCATTCGCGCACATGCGGCAGGCTGGTGAGCCCGGCACGGTTCATCGCGCCTTTCATCGCCCCGCATTCGGTGTGCCCGCAGATCACGATGTGCGGGATCTTGAGCGCGCCGATCGCGAATTCGATCGAGGCGGTCATCCCGCCGGTCTGGTTGGTGTGCGGGGGCACGATGTTGCCCGCGTTGCGGCAGATGAACAGCTCGCCCGGATCGGTCTGGGTGAGCATCGCGGTCTCGATCCGGCTGTCCGAGCAGGTGATGAACAGCGCCTCGGGGCTCTGGCCGGTGGCGAGCCGTTCGAACAGCTCTGCCTTCTCCGGGAAGACCTCGCGCTGGAACTTGACCACGCCTTGAGCGAAATGGGGCATCGGGGGGTATCCTTTCAGTGGGGGTTTCGGTCCGCCACGCTCCACAGGGCGCGCGCGGTGTCGATGTGGTCGGCGTCTTCCAGCCGTTGGCGGATGTCGATGAAGGGCAGGGCGTCCAGCACCCATGCAGCAAGATGCGGGTGGGCGAGACGGTAGAAGTGATTGCGACCGTCGCGGCGTTCCTCGACCAGCCGCTGGGCACGCAGCAGCGCGAGGTGCTGGGAGACGCGGGTGGCGGGCAAATCAAGCGACTGGGCGATCCCGGTCACGTCCTTTTCGCCGCCGCGCAGATCCTCGATCAGGCGCAGCCGATCGGCATGGGCGAGCAGGCGGAACAGGTCCGCGAGTTCACGCGACACGATGAGCCGACTCGGCATGTCCCTCTCCCAATGTCTGCAAAAGTTCGCAGGCGTGCAAGTGAGAAGCTATGCACATGCACAAATTACGTCAAGTGGAGATGACATGTCTTGCGGCCAACCGGCTCACCACCAAGCTGCTTGTGCAATCCGATGGGTGACAGGCTGCGTAATGTGTGGTGTCAGGGGCGCCGGACACCCCATGAGAGACAGGGACGAGAGACATGAATTTCGAGCTTGCCCACGAACACCAGATGCTCAAGGAACTGGTCGGAAAGTTCGTGCGCGACCAGCTGATGCCCTTCGAGGCGGCGGTGATCGCCCGCGAGAATATCGGCCAGGGCACTTACCTCACCCCCGAAGAGACCGCCAAGGTCGATGAAGTCAGCCGCGAGCTCGGCCTGTGGGGCCTTGATGCGCCCGAGGAAGTGGGCGGCATGAATCTCCCCATGGTGGCGATGGTCGGCGTCTCCGAGGAGCTCGGCAAGACTGTCGTGCCCTATTACCTCCCGCCCGATTCCCCGAACCTCCGGATGCTGATGGTCGCCGCCGACGAGCGCCAGCGCGAGGCCTATCTCGAGCCCTATGTGCGCGGCGAGACGATCAGCGCGATCGGCATCTCCGAGCCCGGCGCGGGCGCCGACCCGCAGGGGATGCGCACCACCGCGGTCGAGGATGGCGACGACTGGATCATCAACGGCCGCAAGATCTGGATCACCAAGGGCGCCGAGGCGGATTTCACCATCCTCATGGCCGTCACCGACAAGAACCCCAATGGCCGCAACGGCATGTCGGCCTTCCTCGTCGACAAGGGCACGCCCGGCTTCAACGTCACCCGCAAGATCCCGATGATCGACGGCACCGCGACCTACGAGATCGCGCTCGAGGATTGCCGGGTGCCGGGCTGGAAGCTGCTCGGCAAGCGGGGCCAAGGCTTTGCGCCGATGCAGGTGCGATTGGGCACGCGGCGGATCGAGATGGCCTCATGGTCGATCGGCATGGCGCAGCGCGCACTCGACATGATGATCGACTACGCGCCGCAGCGCACCACCTTCGGCAAGCCGCTCTCGGCCCGCCAGTCGGTGCAGAACTGGATCAGCGACGCCGCAACCAAGATCCACGCGATGCGGCTGATGACCTATGACTGCGCCTGGAAGATCGACGAGGGCCGCGACACACGCTCCGAAATCTCGATGATCAAGAGCTTCTGCACCGAGAGCGCTTACGAGATCGTCGATCATGCGATGCAGCTGTTCGGCGGCATGGGCATGACCCGCGAGCTGCCGCTCTACCTCATGAGCAACAAGCTGCGCACCATGCGCATCTATGACGGCCCGAGCGAGATCCACAACTGGGTGGTCGCGCGCAGCTTGCTGGGCACCTACGAATAAACGCGAAGGGGCGGGGCGGCCCTGCAGCCGTCCCGCCCCCTGCGGTGCCCGTTGGGCTTAGTAAGAGGCGCGCACCCCGAGGAAGAAGTACGTCCCTACCGGGCTGACCGGGAAGGCCTGTTCGGTGATGAACGGCTTCTTGTTGAAGATGTTGTTCACCCCGCCATAAACCTCGAACTTGTCGCTCGCTTCGTAGCTGAATGACGCATCGTGAATGAAGGTATCGCTGGCGAGGCCGTTTTCGGGCGAGAGGGTGTCTGCGCCAGTGGTGCCGACATCTTCGATTTCCACGCTGCGCAGAGCCTGCTTGTCGAGCCAGGTGGTCGACCAGGTCAGGCTGAGGCCCTTCCAACCCCAGGTAAACGCGCCCTGTGCCGACCATTCGGGCCGCTGGATTTCGCCCAGTTCGGGATCGACGAAGGTAAGGTCCGACGGATCGAAGAAGTTGTCGAGCTTCTCCACCCAGGTGCCGTTGGCATTGAGGGTGAAGCTATGTTCGCCCAGATCGAAGCCGTATTGCAGCGCGGCTTCCACCCCGGCGGTTTCCTGCCGGGCGAAGTTGACCGAGGTCTGCCGCAGGAAGGTGAACCCGCCGGTGTTGGGGTTGCGCGTGATGAGATCGCAGAACCCGTTGTTGATGGTGGCACTGTCGACGCAGTTGTCGACGATGTCCTGTGCCCCCACCGTGTTGATCGCGTCTTCAAGCTCGATGTTGTAGTAATCGACGCTGACGATGAGGCCCGGGATGAAGGTCGGCGTGATCTGGGCGCCGACGGTCCAGGTTGTGGCCGTTTCCTCGCTCAGGTTGGGGTTGCCGCTGATCGTGCCCGAGAAGCGCGCGGTGAGCGGATCGACATAGCTGTAGGTGTTGCCGCCAAGATTGGGGTTGAACCCGATCTGCTGGAAGAATGCGGTGCAGTTCGCCTGACGCAGCGCCGGGTCAGCCCCCTCGACGAGGTTGCCGACATCGCACGGATCGTTCGGGCGGAAGAACGCGCCCTGCGGCGGGTTGAACAGCTCGTTGATGTTCGGCGCGCGCACTGCGACGGCATAGGTGCCGCGGAACAGGATGTCCTTGGTAGGCGCATAGAGCCCGCCGACGTTCCAGGTGAAGGTGCCGCCCACGGTCGAGTAGTTTGAATAGCGCGCCGCGCCATTCAGCTCGAGCGTTTCGGCAAAGGGCACCTCTGAAAGGATCGGCACGCGAACTGCGCCGAACAGGTCATAGACGGTGAACTCGCCGCCAGCATTGCTGATGATCGAGGCCGGGTCGAACACGAGCGAGTTCTGCACCCCGCCGGTGGCAGCGCCGACCTGCTGGCCTGCCGTGCCGAAGGCGGTCGTCACCGGGATCACCCCGCGCACCAGCGGATCGAAGTTCGAGCTGCTGACTTCCTCGCGGAATTCGAAGCCCGTGGCAAAGCCCACCGGGCCGCCCGGCAATTCGAGGAACGCGCCGGTATCGCCGGTGAAGATCACGTCGAACACCAGCTGTTCGAGAGCAAACTCGTTGACCGTGGTGGCGGTGATGAAGTCGATCGCTTCCTGGCTGATCGAACCCACGCCGCCAAGGATGTTGGCCGGCTTACACTGACCATCGCCCGGATTGAAGGTGAAGAACCCGGGATTGCCCGCCGGAATGCCGAACGGAGTGGTGGCCGGCGGCGTGTTGCTGATGTCCGAACGGCAGATCGGCGTGCCCCCCGGCCCGCGCACCGCGTCGATGGCAGCAAAGAACCTGTCGGTGATGACGCGGTTGTTATCGATGCTGGTCTGCTCGAACCGGCCGTAGTTCCCGCTGACTTCATAGCTGAAATGCGGGGTGATCTCGCCCTTCACCCCGGCGACGAAGCGGTAGGTCTCAAACTCGTTCCGGTCGCGGTTAGGGCCAAGGTCAGCCGGGTCGCGGGTGATGTAGAAGCCCCGGTCCGTGCCGTTGCCGAAGAACAGCTCGCCCACGAAGGGGCGCTGCTGTGCAGTGATGAAGGGGTTGTCCTCGCGCACCGTCAGCAGGTCGTAGAAGGTGTTGGGCTGGCCCTGGAATTCGGCGGAGTTTGAGACATACTTGCCTTCGAAGAAGAACTTCGCCTCGCTCGACAGCTCGTAGGACAGGTTGACGTTGACCGAATAGCGCTCGGTTTCCGGTATCAGCGAGTTCTGGTTGAACCCGCCGGGGATGCCCGGGCCGCCAAAGGCGTTGAACAGGCCGGTGATCTGCCCGTCGCGGAAAACGTTGAGCGAGCCATCAGCGCCGATGACCGCGCAACCGCCCGCCAGCCCGAAGGCGCCGTTGTTGAAGGTCGAGTTGAAGCCGACCGAGCTTTCAAGACAGTCGGCAATGCCGTTGTTGTTGATATCCGGCCCGTCGGACAGGCCGATATCGCCCGGCGCGATCACCCCGCCGGCCGACGAGAGCGAGAAGGTGGGGTTGCGCGCGATAAACCGGCGCGGCGCATTGGTGGCGCGGTCGATCAGCGCCTGTTCGGCCGCGGTGAAAACCGGAGCTGCGCCGAATTCGGCTCGGAAATTGGAGATAAAATCGTTCAGCGAGCTGCCGCTCGGGATCAGGAAGCCGGTCGGGAAGCCGCCTACGCCCACTGCGAAGAAGTTGCGGAAATTGGGCGTGCTCGCGTTGATATCGCCCGCCTGGAAGCGAAGCGCGGGGTTGTTCTGATCGTCGGCGATATTGTTGCCGCGCGAAAAGCCGCGGTCGCCGAGCAACAATTCGTCATTGCGGGCATATTCGCCCGAGATGGTGATGTTGCCGCGGCCATCTGCGAAATTGGTCCCCCAGGTCAGGTCGCCATTGATGCGCCAGCCATCGCCCTCGGACGAGATGCCGGTCTGGATATTGCCCTGGATCCCTTCGAAATCCTCTTTTAGCACGAAGTTGACCACACCGGTCACCGCGTCCGCGCCGTAGATCGACGAGGCCCCGCCGGTCAGCACTTCGACCCGCTCGATCAGCGCAGTCGGGATCGAGTTGACGTCAACCGCCTGTTCGCCCGCGACGCCCGAGACGTGGCGGCGGCCATTGACCAGCACCAGCGTGCGGTTGGAACCCAGTCCGCGCAAGTTGAGGATCGACTGGCCAACGGCCTGATTGAATACGCCGTCGATCGAGCCTTCGGTCGAGGTCGAGGTCGACAGCGCGGGAATGTCGCGCAGGGTGTCGACCACATCGGACGTGCCCGAGCACTGCAATTCTTCGGCTGTCACCGAAATGATCGGCGCAGCCGAACCAACATTGGGATCGCGGGCAATGCGCGAGCCGGTGACCACGATCGCTTCGCCTGGCTCGGCGGGCTCGACCTCGGCGGCCGCGAGGTCTTCGGCGGTGATTTCGTCTTCGGCAGCGTTCGCCTGCGCGGGCGCCAGGCCGGCGATCATCAGCGCGGCGGCAAGAGCGGGAAGCGACGACGACTGGAGAGAGAGCTTGGTAATGCGCATGTTATGTCCTCGCGTGGAAAGGGTCGGGACAGGGACTGGAACCGCGCAAATGTGCGATGCCGGGCCATATCGTATTCGCCAGGTGTGCTGCCTGTCCGGGCCTGAGCCCTTGCGGCGCGTCCTGTACGGTCCTTCCTGCGCGAGGTCAGATTTCGGAGCCTGCGGGCCCGGTTTGTCTGCCCCCAGACGAATGTTGCGCCAGTGATCTGGCTCCAACCCTTCCGGTATTACGATCCGGCGTTTTCGTGGTTAGTGGTCATTCGACGTAGTTTGTTGCGCGCCCGGAGAGGTGTGATGCAATGGCAACAGGAAGCAGCATCATCGCCAAATTGCAGGGCTGGCGCGCGCGCGCTGCTCTGCTAGCACCCGGGCATGAGTGATTGGACGACGGCGGCGCAGGCGGCTCTTGGGGCGGCGCGGGACTATTCGGAAAGCGTGCGGCAGGCGGTGGCGGCGGTGGTCGCCCCGCAAGGCACGCCTGATGCAGGCCTGCTGACGCGCGAGCAGCACCGCGTTCACGGCTTTGCCTGGGTGGCGGCGAGCATCGCCGCGCTCGAGGCGACGGCCGACTGGGCGGCGCGCGCCGAGCGGGCGGGGCGGTTCGGGCCGGCAGAGGAACTCACCCTGCGTATCGGCTTTGGCGAATACCTCGCGCAGATCGTTTACGGCGTGCCGATGAGCGCGCAGGAAGTGGTGCGTCCGGCAGCGCTCGGAACCGCGGACGCCGCGCGCGCGCTCGCGGCGCATCCGGCGGTCGCGCGCTTCCTTGCCGAGGGCAGTACGCCCGAAACCCGCAGCCTCCTCGCCGCGCTGCTGGTTGACGGTGTGCGGCCCGATGAAGGGCTGGGCGACGAGGCGCTCGACCTCGTCCGCGACCAGATGCGCGGCTTCACGGCCACGGCGATCACGCCCCATGCGCATCAGTGGCACCTCGCCGACGCACTGATCCCGGACAGCGTCATCGCCGAGATGGCGGCGCTCGGCGTTTTCGGCGTGTGCATCCCGGAAAGCCATGGCGGGCTCGGCCTCGGCAAGCTGGCGATGGCGGTGGTCTCGGAGGAATTGTCGCGCGGGTGGATTTGTGCCGGCAGCCTCGGCACCCGCTCGGAAATCGCGGGCGAACTGATCGCCGAGAACGGCACGCCCGAGCAGAAGGCCAAGTGGCTGCCGCGCATCGCCGACGGCTCGTGCCTGCCGACCGCGGTCTTCACCGAGCCCGACACCGGCAGCGATCTCGCCGCCGTGCGTACTCGGGGGCAGCGGGCGGCGGATGGCAGCTGGCTTGTGACGGGGGCGAAGACCTGGATCACCCATGCGGCGCGCGCCGATCTCATGACAATGCTGGTGCGCACCGATCCGGCGCAACCGGGCTATGCGGGCCTCTCGATGCTGCTGGCGGAAAAGACGCGCGGCAGCGATGGCACGCCTTTCCCTGACGCATGCATCGAGGGCAGCGAGATCGAGGTGCTCGGCTACCGCGGGATGAAGGAATATGCGCTGGGGCTCGATGGCTTTGCGGTAGCGGCCGACGGGCTACTCGGGGCGCGCGAGGGGCAGGGCTTCAAGCAGCTGATGCGCACCTTCGAGGGCGCACGCATCCAGACCGCCGCGCGGGCGGTGGGCGTGGCGTGGAACGCCTTTGACCTTGCCCTGGAATACGCGCTGGGCAGGAAACAGTTCGGGCAGGCGCTGACACAGTTCCCGCGGGTCGCCGACAAGCTCGCGTTGATGGCGGCCGAGACCGTCATGGCGCGCGAGCTTACCTATGCCGCGGCACGCGCCAAGGATTCAGGGGCACGCTGCGATATCGAGGCGGGGATGGCCAAGCTGCTGGCGGCCCGCGCGGCGTGGGGCGCGGCGGACAACGCGGTGCAGATCCACGGCGGCAACGGCTATGCGCTCGAATACCCAATCAGCCGGGTGCTGTGCGATGCACGCATTCTCAACATCTTCGAGGGCGCAGCCGAGATCCAGGCGCAGGTGATCGGGCGCGGGTTGCTGGCCGGGCAGGCGCGCGCCGCTGCGGCAGCCTAAAGCACCCGGCGGAAGGGCACCTGAGGCAGCACCGCGCGCATCGGATCGGGCAGGACCGCAGCCTTCAGATCGACATGGCGCGGACGGTCGCCGCGCAGCTTGAAGATGCGCCGCACCCGCGCGACCAGATCAGCGGGCTCAAAAGGCTTGGAGACGAAATCCTGCGCGCCTGCATAGATCGCCTGCAACTGGTCCTGCTCGCCGTTCATCGCAGTGAACATCATCACCGGCAGATCGTACAGCGCGCTGGAACGCCGCAGTCGGCGCAGCAGGGTCATGCCGGATTCGCCCGGCATCGACTGGTCGAGCAGCAGCAGGTCGGGGCGCTTCTTCTGCACGCAGGTCCACGCCGCCGCAGCGCTGGTCACCCAGCCGCAGGCATAGCCTGCATCGATCAGCACTTCGCTCGCGAGTTCGGCGATCAGTTCGTCGTCATCGGCAATCAGGATACGGGCCATGGGGGCGTCCGGGTTGGTGTTGGCAAATGCCGGGTTAACCAAACAAGGGTTTGATCCGGCCTTCCGGCCCCCTCCGGAGCAATCCCTAAGCGCGCACCGGGCGCGTCTTGCCCCTGTCTTGCAGGGCTGTAAGGGTCGGCTGCGATGACCAGCGATTCTCTTCAAGCAGCCCCGGAGGCCGCCCGCATCGGCCCCTTCTATGTCACCGAGGGGATCCATAATCTGCGCGATTATGGCGGCTATGCCGTGCCCGGCGCAGGGCGGGTGCGCACGGGCTTGCTGCTGCGCTCGGGCCAGCACATGGAGGCGAGCGATGCGGACCTTGCGCTGATCGAGGCGCTCGACATCCGCACGGTGATCGACCTGCGCGGCAACAGCGAGCGCGAGGGGTTTCCGTGCAGGCGCCATGCGAAGTTTGCAGCGCAAGTGATTGCCTATGAAGGTGAAACTTCGAACTCGCCGCCGCATGAGGGCGGCGGCGGGCAGATCACCATGACCGCCGAGAAGGCGCGCGAGCGGATGCTGGCGGTCTATACCCGCATGCCGGTCAACCCGGCGATGATCTGGGTGTTTCGCGAATATTTCAACGCCTTGGATGCGAACGACGGTGGCAGCCTCGTCCATTGCTTTGCCGGCAAGGACCGCACCGGGATCGCGGCGAGCCTGCTGCTCCACGTCCTTGGCGTGCACCATGACGATGTGGTCGCGGAATTCCTGTTGACCAATGAAGCGCCCACCCGCGCGATCCTCGAGCGCCAGTCGCTCCCCCGGATGGAAGCGCATTACGGCACCATCGACCCTGAGGCCCTCCACAACCTGATGGGGGTTCTGCCAGAGTATATCAAGACTTACATCGCGAAGGTGACAGAAGATCACGGCTCGCTCGATGCCTACCTTGCGACAATCTTAGGTGTGGATGGCCCAAGAAAAGAGCGTCTGCGCGCGAAGCTCGTGGCGTGACATTCCGGCGGCCAAACCCCATATCGCTTGGCTGAGAATCCCGACCGAGGCACCCCAGACATGGCCACCCACACCACCAAGATGCTCATCATCGGCTCCGGCCCGGCAGGCTATTCGGCCGCGATCTATGCCGCGCGCGCGATGCTGGAGCCGATCGTCGTCCAGGGCCTCCAGCCCGGCGGCCAGCTGACCATCACCACCGATGTCGAAAACTATCCCGGTTACCGCGACGTGGTGCAGGGCCCGTGGCTGATGGAGGAAATGCGCGCCCAGGCCGAACATGTCGGCACGCGCATGATCTGGGACACAATCGTCACGGTGGATCTCGACAACGGCTCGCCCTTCCGCGCCATCGGTGACAGCGGCGACGAATATATCGCCGATTGCGTGGTGATCTGCACCGGCGCGCAGGCCAAGTGGCTGGGCGTGCCGGGCGAGCAGGCCTTGGGCGGCAAGGGTGTTTCGGCTTGTGCGACCTGCGACGGGTTCTTCTACCGCGGCAAGAAAGTCGCGGTGATCGGCGGCGGCAACACTGCGGTGGAAGAGGCGCTCTACCTCACCAACCATTCCGACAACGTCACCCTGATCCACCGCCGCGACAGCTTGCGGGCCGAGAAGATCCTGCAGGAGCGGCTGTTCGCCAACCCCAAGATCACCGTGATCTGGAACAAGGCGGTCGACAGCTTCGAGGCGGGCGAGAACGGCATGCTCCACCACCTCGCGCTGACCGACACGGTGACCGGCGAGGCCAGCACCCTTGAGGCTGACGGCGCTTTCGTCGCGATCGGCCACGCGCCGGCGACCTCGCTGTTCGTGGGCAAGCTGCCGATGGACGAGAGCGGCTATCTGCTGACCGAGCCCGGCTCCCCCAAGACCGCGATCCCCGGCGTGTTCGCGGCCGGTGACGTGACCGACCACGTCTATCGTCAGGCGGTGACTGCGGCGGGCATGGGCTGCATGGCCGCGCTCGACGGCGAGCGCTGGCTCGCTTCGCGCGCGCACGCCGAGCAGCAGGCCGAAGCGGCGGAATAGGATTTTCCGGTGCCTCCCCATCCGCAAGCGGACGGAGAGGGACGGATATGTCAGAACACCCCGATCGCGGCGTGGAGGATCAGCGCCATCAGGACGAGGCTCGACAGCGCGAACAGCGCAAAGCGCACCGCCACCTTGTTCCAGGTCGCCTGCACGATCGAGTGCAGCACCCGCAAGACCACATAGGCCCAGGCCAGCGTGGTGTTGAAGCCATCGCCCTGACCGATGATCGCCAGCACGATCGCCACCGCGTAGAAGAGCGTCGGCGCCTCGTGCAGGTGGTTGTAGTTGTCCGCCTTCCAGCTCACATTGTCGGGCAGTTGAGCGCGCAAGCTCGCCCCGGTCGTGCCGACCATGCCCTTGGCATCCAGCCCCGCCTTGAGCATCGCCGGGATGCGGGTCGCATACATCCACACCCACATCACCATCGTCCACGCCAGCAGCGCGACGACGGGTTGAAGAATGTCCATTCCGATCATGTTCGTCTCCTTAAGCCGGAAGTGCCGAGGGGTCGGCCAGCAGCGTCGCCGCGCAGGCCCGCAGGGCCAGCGCCACCAGCACCAGCGTGGAGGTCATGAACAGCAGGAACCGCACCGGAACCTTGTTGACCGTCGCCTGCCAGATCGAGTGCATGACCCGCAAGCCCACATAGGCCCAGGCGAGCCCGACATCGACTGCGCCAGCACCCATGATCGCCAGAATCACGACCGTCGGATAAAACACCGTCGGCTGTTCGGCGAGGTGCGAGTAGTTGTGCGAGGGCCAGTTGATCTTCGGATCGACCACCCCTTCGAGATCCTGACCGCGCCCGCCCGGCCGCGCGCCGAGGTCAATCCCGGCCTTCTTCAATGCCGGCAGGCGCACCCCGGCGGTCCAGAACAGCATGACGAGCGTCCACACCACCAGCACGGCGGCGGGCGCGAGTATTTGCGCTTGCATCGATTGATCCCCTTGGAGCCTCTCTTCGTCGTACAGAGTGCGAGGGGCGCAATGGATTGTCAAACGCAACCTATCCGCTAGCCTCCTGCTCCATGCACCTTGTCCACGATCCCGCCGCGCCGCCTGCCGAAGCGATCACCTTCGACGACTTCCTCAAGGTCGATATCCGCGCGGGCCGCATCATCCGCGCCGAGCCCTTCCCCGAGGCGAGGAAGCCCTCGCTCAAGCTCACCATCGACTTCGGCGAGGGGGTGGGGATCAAGCGGTCATCGGCCCAGATCGCCGAACTCTACACGCCCGAAGCGCTGGAGGGCCGGATGGTCGCCGCCGTGGTCAACTTCCCGCCGCGCCAGATCGGTAAGTTCCTGTCCGAGGTGCTGACGCTGGGTTTTCCCGATGCGCAAGGCCGGGTGGTGCTGTTTGCGCCCGACAGCGACGTGCCGCCGGGCGCGCGGCTGTTCTAACCGGCCGCCACGATTGCGATGTCCAGAATGTCCGCCGACAAGCCGGTCGCGACGGTTAACCGAGGTGCGCCGGGCAATGCTGTGCAGGGATTGCTGCATCGGGGCCTCGCTTGCCATGAAGCGGCAAGGGGGGCGGCGCAGGCGCGCGCGGGTAGCGGGAAATCAGGCCGCGGCTGGCAGCAGAGGCACCGTGATCGAGCGCTCGCCGCCGAAATCCTCGCGCACCACGATCCGGCCCTGCCGTTCGAGATGGTCGAGCAGGCGCCGCACGCGGCTCGGCGAGGCGCTGCCATAGAGGCGGCCGAGCTCGTCCTCGCCGGGCATGGCATGGCCGCAGTGCGCGGCGATGAGGATCGCGAGATAGGGGGCGAGGCAATCGTCATCGACCCCCTCGGCGGCTGCGGCGATGGCCGCCTGCGCTTCGCTCTCGAGCTGGTCGAGACCGCTTACGGCGTGCGCGAACATGCGGCGGAAGCGGGCGATGTCGATGTGGGCCGAGGCGATTCCGGCCTGGCGGCAGCGGATCGCGAAGTCGCGGAACGAGGCCGAGGCCGGGCGATAGGTCGCCCCTTCGGCGAGCGCGATTTGGCGGATGATGTACTCAGGGCTCGCGCCGCTTTCGGCTGCTACCGGGGCGGCGGGCAGGGGCGCGGGGCGGGGTGCCGGAGCCTCCTCGGCCTCGGGCAGCGGGGCGAGCGGTTCGGGCGAGCGCGTCACCTCAGGCAGGGCGCGGGGGCGGGTCAGCGCTTCCTCGAGATCAGCGCGCGGCGGCGGGGGCGGAGGCGCGCGGCGCACCGGCTGGGGCGCCGCAGCCGCCTCGGCCAAGCGATCGGTGAGCAGCGCCTCCATCGCACCCTCGGCGGCCTCGGGTAGCGGGATCAGCCCCTGTCCGCCGCCGCGTCCGGCGGTGCGCACCGGACCGACATGGACCGCCACCGGCCGCCGACTTATCGCCGGGCCGAGGCCGAGGAACTGGCCGCGTTGGAGATCGCGGATGCGCTCGGCCTGCCGCCGGTCCATGCCGAGCAGGTCGGCTGCGCGCTGCATGTCGATATCGAGGAAGGTCCGACCCATCAGGAAGTTCGAGGCTTCCGCCGCGACGTTCTTGGCCAGTTTGGCGAGCCGCTGGGTGGCGACGATCCCGGCAAGGCCGCGCTTGCGGCCCCGGCACATCAGGTTGGTCATCGCCGCAAGCGTGAGGCGGCGGGTCTCGTCGTTCATCTCGCCCGCGGCGGCCGGCGCGAACATCTGCGCCTCGTCGACCACCACCAGCGCGGGATACCAGTGCTCGCGCGGGGCATCGAACAGCGCGGTCAGGAACAGCGCAGCGCAGCGGATCTGGGCTTCGACTTCGAGCTCGTCGAGGGCCAGCACCACCGAGGCGCGGTGCTGGCGCACGCGCGCGGCCAGCTCCTCGATCTCGCGCGCCGAATAAGCGCCCGCATCGATCACCACATGGCCGAAGGCATCGGCAAGCGTGACGAAATCACCCTCAGGATCAATGATGATCTGCTGCACCTCGCCCGCGCATTCCTCGAGCAACCGGCGCAGCAGGTGCGACTTGCCCGAGCCCGAATTGCCCTGGACCAGCAGGCGCGTGGCGAGGAGTTCGGCGAGATCGATGCCGATCGCCTGTCCCTCTGGCCCGCGCCCGATGTCGATATGTGCTGTCACCCGGGAGGGATTAGGGAGGCGGCGGCCCGGAGCAAAGGTGCGTCCTTCGAGTTTTCCAGCGTTTCCCCCACCTAGCGTGCGGCAGCGCGCTCCGGCCCCAGCATCAACGCCGCGATATCGCCGCGGGTGCGCAGCGACTGGACCAGCAGATAGATCGACAGGAACATCATCCCCCCGAACACCGCGACCAGCCCCAGTGCGAGGCCTGCGGGGCGGAAGTGGTGGCGCCACGAAACCCAGATACCGGACAGCAGCAGGAAGCAAAAGAAGTCGAAATTGAACTGCCCGGGCCACGCCATCCTTGCGATGTCGCCAAAGAAGATCGGCACGAGGTTCCAGCCGTGATTGGCGATAGTGACCGAGGTGTAGCCGAGGATCGCCAGCATGCAGGCGACGAGGAACAGGCGAAACAGGATCATGGCGCGGCGCTCTCTCTCATCGAGTGAATTTGCGATATTGTAGCGAATGCTACATGTTTTGCAAGCCTTCCCTGCAAGCCCGCTATGCCGCCGCCATCTCCACCGCGCGCTGGATCGCCGGGAGCATGTCGGCGGCTTCCGGGCGGCGGGTGTAGTCGGGGTTGACCTCGGCATAGGTGATCACGCCGTCGCTGCCGATCACAAAGCGGCCCGGCATCGGCAGGGTCCAGCTGTCGTCGCCGTTGAACTGCGGGAGCATGTTGCCAAGCGATTTGTAGAGATCGACCAGATAGCCCGGCAGCGCGAACCGCAAGCCAAAGGCGGCGGCGACCGTGTTGCCGGGGTCGGAAAGGATCGGAAAGCCGAGCGCATTCTCGCGCAGCGACTTGCGGCTGTTGACGCGGTTCTGCGGCGAAATCGCGACCAGCCGCGCGCCTGCCGCCTCGAAACCCTCGCGCGCGGCCTCGAGCTCCTGGAGCTCCATGTTGCAATAGGGACACCACACGCCGCGGTAGAAACTCACTACCAGCGGGCCTTGCGCGAGTAGGTCGGTGGAGGCGGTCGGCGTCCCGTCGGGGGCGTCGAGCGTGAAGGCAGGCGCATGGGGCCCAGAGCCTGCGGGAGATCGCCCATGCGTTGAACGAGCGGCACATTGCGGCACCGAGGGGGGGCAGCTGGCACCCGGTGGGCGTCAAGAGGGTGCTGGAGCGGCTGGGGGCCTAAGCGTCCTGCCATTTTTAAGGTGTACTATGCGGGCAATACACCCGGCCCATGCCCTGTTTGTTTTGTCCCTGTCGGTTGGGTACCCCGAGTTCACCCTCAGTGCCCCGGGAGTACCGCCTAAGTGCCGATACCGACTTACGAAGACCTGATGCTGCCCCTCCTCAGGGAGTACGCCGCCTCTAACCGTCCCCGCTCCCTCAAGGAGCTTATGCCGCTCATGGCTGACAAGCTGGGGCTCACTGAGGAGGAGCAGGCGGAGAGGCTTCCCAGTGGCAGGCAGGGCCTGTTCTACAACCGGCTGGCATGGGCGAAGACCTACATGGGCAAGGCGGGCCTCATAAGCAGCCCAGCCCGGGGCCTTGCGGAGATCACCGACCGGGGACGGGCAATGCTCCAGACGGCACCAGAGCGCATTGACGGGACCACCCTTGCCCAGTTCGAAGAGTTCACCGGCTGGCGGGATGCAAGCAGCACCGGCTCCCCCAAAGAGCCCGGCGGGGTAATCGCGGTGCCCCAGCCCCAGCTGGTCCCCGAGGATACGCACCTCACCCCTGAGGAGCGCATAGAGGCAGCCCGCAAGGAACTGGAGAAGGGCCTGAGGGTGGAGCTTCTGGAGCGGGTCCGGGCCATGACCCCCGCCGACTTTGAGGAGCTCATTGTGCAGCTGCTACTGCAGATGGGGTACGGGTCCGGGGCAGAGGAAATGGCGCAGGCGTTGGGCGGCTCCGGGGACCAAGGGATTGACGGGGTGATCCACCAAGACCCTCTGGGGCTGGATCGGGTCTACATCCAAGCCAAGCGGTACAATGAGGGGAACGTGGTGGGCTCTGGGGCCATCCGCGACTTTAACGGGGCCCTTGACCTTAAGCGCGCCCCCAAAGGCCTATTCGTGACCGCCTCCAGTTTCAGCAGAGACGCCCGCACCCAAGCGGAAAGCGCCACCCGGCAGATTGTCCTGATAGATGGGGAGGAGCTCGCCTCCCTCATGATCCGACACAAGGTGGGCACCCGGGTTGTCGCCACGGTCGATATTCAGGAGGTCGATGGGGCGTTCTTTGGGGACTGACAAAGATGGGCGTGAGTCCCGTGGATCATGGCACACAATCTTGGCACACAAAGCTGGCACACACGGGCCCACCTTGGGTCCTTTAATCGTTGAAAAATAACGCTTTTAGAGAACTGGCTGGGGCGGAAGGATTCGAACCTTCGCATGGCGGTACCAAAAACCGCTGCCTTACCGCTTGGCTACGCCCCAGCAAGAGGCGCGTCCTATAGCGGCTGAAATCAGGATGTGAAGGGGGCGAAAGCGCGTAATCCGCCCCCTTCGCGTCAGCTTCAGACCGGGGCGCTGGTCACCAGCCGCTTGCCTTCGAAATCGGCGGAGGAGTGGCGCTCCTTGAGCTGGGTGTCCTCATCGCCCCACACCTTGTTGACGATCCGCCCGCGCTGGACGCCCGGACGCGCGCCGATTTCGGCGACCCAGCGCGCGACGTTGGTGTATTCGTCGATCGACAGGAAGGTCTTGGCGTCGTTGTAGATCTGCCCGGCCACGAAGGGCGCGAGCCAGGGGAAGTTGGCGATGTCGGCGAGGGTGTATTCGTCGCCCGCCAGGAAGCGGGTTTTCGCCAGCTGCTGGTCGGCGACATCGAAGATGCGCTTGGTTTCCATCGCATAGCGGTTGATGGGGTATTCGTATTTCTCGGGCGCATAGGCGTAGAAATGGCCGAAGCCGCCGCCCATGAAAGGCCCGCTCGCGACCTGCCAGAACACCCAGCTCAAGACCTCGGCGCGCGCGGCGGGATTGGTGGGCAGGAACATCCCGAATTTCTCGGCCAGATGGACGAGGATCGCGCCGCTTTCGAACACCCGGAAGGGCGCTGCCGGATCGCTCTTGTCGAGCAGGGCGGGGATCTTGGAATTGGGGTTCACCCCGACAAAGCCGCTGGTGAACTGCTCGCCCTGGCCGATATTGATCGTCCAGGCGTCATACTCGGCGCCCGTGTGCCCCGCCTCGAGCAATTCTTCGAGCATGATCGTCGCCTTTACCCCGTTGGGGGTGGCGAGCGAGTAGAGCTGGAAGGGGTTGTCGCCCTCGGGCAGGGCCTTGTCTTCGCGCGCGCCCGCGGTGGGCCGGTTGATGCTGGCGAAGCGACCGCCCGAGACGGTGTCGGCGCTCCAGACGGCGGGCGGGGTGTAGGTGGCATCGGCCATGGGGACTGCTCCTCGGATTGCTGCGCTTCGCAATTGGGCGCTGGCCTCGCCGGACGCAAGCGCGAGGGGCTGATCGAATGGCTTTAGCTTGCGAAAGGCGCGCTTTGTGCCGGCCTGCTAGGAACCTCGCCAATTAGCCGCTAGAGGCTGAACCGAAAGCCAGCCGGAGCGCGCAGCGAAGCATCATGACCGAGGCCCATCCCTTCTTCGACATGCACAACCACGGCTTCGTGCGCGTCGCGACCGCGACCCCGTGCAGCCGCACCGCCGATGTGCCTTACAACACCGCAGGCGTGCTGGCTGAGGCGGCGAAGGCGCACGCGGCGAATGTCGATCTGGTGGTGTTCCCCGAGCTGACGCTCTCCTCCTACGCAATCGACGATTTGCTGCTCCAGAATGCGATTCTCGAGCGGGTCGAGGCGGCGCTCGCCGAGGTGGTCGCTGCTTCCGCCGATCTTGATCCGGTGCTGGTGCTGGGCGCGCCGCTCCGCCGCGCGGACAAGCTCTACAACTGCGCGGTGGTGATCGCGCGGGGGCAGATCCTCGGGGTGGTGCCCAAGAGCTTCCTCCCCAATTACCGCGAGTTCTACGAGAAGCGCCACTTCGCCCACGGACGCGGCTGCACCGATCTGTGGATCGAGGTCGCGGGCGAGGACGTGCCCTTCGGCACCGACCTGATCTTCGCCGCCGCCAACCTCCCGGGCTTCCGCTTCGGCGTGGAGATCTGCGAGGATTTCTGGGCGCCCGTTCCCCCGGGAATGCAGGCTGCGATGGCGGGCGCAGTGATCCTGTGCAACCTCTCGGCCTCGCCCGTCACTATCGGGCGCGCTGACGACCGCCACCTGCACGCCCGCTCCTCTGCCGCTCGCGCCATCGCGGCTTACGTCTACTCGGCGAGCGGGCACGGGGAGAGCACCACGGACCTTGCGTGGGACGGGCAGGGGATGGTCTACGAGATGGGCTCGCTGATCGCGCAGTCGGAGCGCTTCGACCGCTCGGGCGAGCTTTGCATCGTCGACATTGACACCGAAAAGCTCGCGGCGGAACGCATGCGCAACCAGACCTTCGCCGATGCGGCGGAGTTCGCGGGGAATCCGGCGGACACCTATCGCCGGGTCGAATTCGAACACGCTTACCGAGCGGGCGATATCGGCCTCCAGCGCCCCGTCGCGCGCTTCCCCTTCGTGCCCGACCGGCCCGAGAAGCTCGACGAAGACTGCTACGAGGCCTTCAACATCCAGGTCGATGCGCTGATGCGGCGGATGCAGTCGACCGGCGCCAAGTCGCTGATCATCGGCATTTCGGGCGGGCTTGATTCCACCCACGCGCTGATCGTCGCGGCCAAGGCGTGCGACCGGCTGGGGCTGCCGCGCACCACGATCCGCGGCTATACCATGCCCGGCTTCGGCACCTCGGAGGGCACCAAGAGCAACGCTCACCGATTGATGCAGGCGCTCGAGATCACCGCGGGCGAGATCGACATCCGCCCCGCCGCGACCAAGATGCTCGAGGATATCGGCCATCCCTGCGCTGCTGGCGAGCCGGTGCATGACGTGACCTTCGAGAACGTGCAGGCGGGCCTGCGCACAGACTACCTCTTCCGTCTCGCCGGGCAGCACGGCGGCTTCGTGGTCGGCACCGGCGACCTCTCCGAGCTTGCACTCGGCTGGTGCACCTACGGGGTGGGCGACCACATGAGCCACTACGGCGTCAATGCGGGCGTGCCCAAGACGCTGATCCAGTATCTGATCCGCTGGGTGATCGCGACCGGCCAGTTCTGCGAGGAATGCGCCGCGGTGCTGGACGGCGTGCTGGGCACCGAAATCAGCCCCGAGCTGGTGCCGCCGGGCGCGGACGGAGCAGTGCAATCGACCGAGAGCCTCGTCGGGCCTTACGAGCTCAACGACTTCTTCCTCCACCACATCGTCCGCTACGGCCAGCGCCCCTCCAAGGTCGCTTTTCTGGCGTGGCATGCGTGGAAGGATGCGGGCGCGGGGATGTGGCCTGCGGGCTTCCCGGACAATCGCAAGAACGCCTACGACCTCGCCACCATCGCCGGCTGGCTCGACAAGTTCTACGCGCGCTTCTTCGGCTTCTCGCAGTTTAAGCGCTCAGCGCTCCCCAACGGGCCCAAGGTCTCCTCTGCCGGAGCGCTTTCCCCCCGCGGCGACTGGCGCGCGCCGTCCGATGCGGTCGCAACCGTGTGGCGCGAGGAGCTGCGTGAAGGATTGCCGCCGGAGGTTTCCAGCAAGGTGTTCGGCCCGCCCGACCCCTGATGCCCAAGTCGCTCCCCCTCTCCGCACTCGGGATCATGCTGTTCTGCAATGTGGCCTGGGCGATGAACATCGTGGTCAGCAAGATCGCGGTGGCAACGCTCGGCCTGCCTCCGCTGTTCTACACCGTGTTGCGCTCTGCGACCGTGGTCGCTGTGTTGCTGCCGCTATTGCTGCGCGGGCGGCCGGAGCGCCTGCGCCAAGTGCTGCTGATCGGCTTTGCGATCACCGGTGGGAGCTTCGGGCTGCAATTCATCGGGCTCCAGACCGCGAGCCCCTCGGCGGTCGGGATCGTCAATCTTTCGGGCGCGCCGCTGACCGTGCTGTTCGCGATCCTGTTCCTCGGCGAGGAAGTGCGCTGGCGGCGCGGGATCGGCATGGCGCTGGCGCTGGGCGGGGTAGGCCTCGCGATCGGCGCGCCTTCGGACGCGGGCGATCCGGTGGGCTTGGGCTTTGCCTTTGCGGGCGTGCTGATCGGCGCCTTCGCCTCGGTCTTCGTCAAGCGGCTCGATATTGGCGCGGCGACCTTGCAGGCCTGGGCGGGGGTGGCCTCGCTGCTGGTCATGCTGCCCGCCACGCTGGCGCTCGAGAGCGGGCAGATCGCCGCGGTCAATGCCGCGCCGCTCGCGGTGGCGGGATGCGTGTTGTTTGCCGGGGTGATCGTCTCGGTCGGCGCGCATTCGGCCTATTTCATGCTGTTCCAGCGCTATGACGCGAACCTGATCGTGCCCCTGACGCTGCTCACCCCCTTGCTCACCATCGGTTTCGGGACATGGCTGACGGGCGACACGATCGGCTGGCCGCTGATCGTCGGCGGGTCGATGGCGCTCGCCGGGGTGGCGATCATCGTCATCCGCCCGACCCGCAAGCTGTTCAAGCCGCGGCTGGTGCGCCCCGAAAGCTGACACGCAAAAGCGCTGCGATCAGGCGGCGAGCTTCAGCGCGGCGTCCTTGGCAGCGGCGATCTTCGCCTCGCCGTCGACGCCCATGATCCCGTCGGCCGCGACGATCTCCACATCGGTGATCCCGAGGAAGCCGAGGAAGAAGGTCAGCCAGCGGCTCATGAAGTCGAACTCCGCGCCCACCGGGGTGCCGCCGGCGCGATGGCGAGGTAGGCCTTCTTGCCGGTGAGCAGGCCTTCGGGGCCATTGGCGGTGTAGTGGAAGGTGGTCCCGGCGCGCGCAACCAGATCGGCCCAGGCCTTGAGGCTGGCGGGCGGGCCGAAATTGTAGACCGGGCTGGCGATCACGATGGTGTCGGCGGCCAGCAATTCGGCGATCAGCGTGTCGGCGATAGCGGCGAGCTTGGCCTGCTGCGTGGTGCGGTCAGCGGCGGGGGTGAGGCCCGCGGCAAAGCGCTCGGCGCTGACGAAGGGCAGGTCGTTTGCGGCAAGATCACGGGTGGTGACGCTCGCGCCCGACTTGGCGGCGAGGCCATCGACGATGCTCTGGCCCAGCTGGCGCGAGACGCTCTCGGCGTCCGAACGGATGCTGGCGGTGATGTGGAGGATGTTGCTCATGGCATGGTTCCTTTGCGTTCAAGAGAGGGGGTGGAGCCGGCCGGCGCGGGGGAGAGGGGGGAGAGAGCCGGCCGGCTCCGAGGGGGTAGGCTTACGCTGCGTCGACCAGCACGACCTCGCTGTCTTCCACAGCCGTGATCGTCACCGATTCCTGCCCGGTGATCGCCACGCCGTCGCGGGCCCCCGCTTCGACACCTTCAGCGCCTTCGACCGTCTCAATCCGCACCTTGCCGGTGGCAGGCACGAGATAGAGGTGCCGGTCGGACGAGCGCGGCGTGTAGGTCACGCTCTCGCCCGCCTTGATCGTCGCGCCCAGCACCCGGGCATCGGCGCGGATGGCCAGAGCTCCTTCACGCGCGTCGTCGTCATTGGCGACCCCGCTTGCCAGCGGCACGAAGGAACCAGCGCGGTCATCCTTCGGGAACTGGCGCGCACCCCAGCTCGGCTGGCCGCCGCGAGCATCGGGGATGATCCAGATCTGGAAGATCCGGGTCTCCTCGTCCTCGAGGTTGTATTCCGAGTGGGTGACGCCGTTGCCGGCGCTCATCGCCTGAACGTCGCCCGCTTCGGTGCGGCCTTCATTGCCCATCGAATCGCGGTGGGTGATGGCGCCGGCGCGGACATAGGTGATGATCTCCATGTCGCTGTGCGGATGCGGCGGGAAGCCCGACTTGGCGGCGATCGCGTCGTCGTTCCAGACGCGCAAGGCTCCCCAGTGGACGCGCGCCGGATCATGGTAGCCAGCAAACGAGAAGTGGTGGTGCGCATCGAGCCAGCCGTGGTTGGCGGCGCCGAGAGTGTTGAAGGGCCTGAGTTCGATCATGGCGTATCTCCTGTTTGGTTGAGGCGGAGATAGGCCCCGTCCGGCGTACGGATAAGTGCGATAAAACTTGCCAAGATGTTCGGATTATCCGAACAAGCGTGAAATGAAACTCGGCGAACCCACCCTCGATCAGCTGCGCCTCTTCATCGCGGTCGCCGAACATGGCAGCTTCGGCGGCGCGGCCAAGGCGAGCGGGCGCGCGGTCTCTGCGGTGTCTTACGGAATCGCGCAGCTTGAGGCGCAGCTCGCGCTGACCCTGTTCGAGCGCGAGGGCTCGCGCCGCCCGGTGCTGACGCAAGCGGGCGAGGGGCTGCTGGCCGAGGCGCGGGTGATCGCCGACCGGGTCGATGCGCTGCTGGCCAAAGCCCGCTCGCTCCATGCCGGGCAGGAGCCTTCTCTGACGCTGGTGGTCGACGTGATGGTGCCGGGCGATGTCACCGCGCACGTGCTGGGCGAATTCCGGCGGATGTTCCCGACCTGCGCGCTCACCTTGCGGATCGAGGCGCTCGGCGCGGTCGCGGCCTGTCTGATCGACGGCGGCTCCGATCTGGCGATCGGCGGCCCGGTGATTGGCGATCAACCCTCGCTCGAGCGGCAGGCGGTGGGGGAAATCGAGCTGATCCCGGTCGCGGCGCCCTCGCACCCGCTGGCGCAGCCCGGCATCATGCCCGGCGAGAGCCGTCGCCACCTGCAACTGGTGCTGACCGACCGCTCGCCGCTAACTGAGGGACTGGAGTTCTCGGTGCTGTCCCCGCTGACCTGGCGGCTGGGCGATCTGGGGGCGAAGCACTCGCTGCTCAAGGAGGGGCTGGGCTGGGGCAACATGCCGCGCGGGATGGTGGCGGGCGACCTTGCATCGGGCATGCTGGTGGCGCTCGACCTGCCGGAGAAGCCGGGCGCGCAGTACCGCCTGAGCGCGATCTGGCGCCGGGACACCCGGCTGGGCCCGGCGGCAAGCTGGCTGGTCGATGCCTTCAAGGAAGGGCTGGCGGCTTGCCCAACTTCCCCGTCCCGGGCCTGACCCGGGACCCCGCTTATCATCCAGGCGAGCTGGGCCCCGGATCAAGTCCGGGGCGGGGAAGGGGGCTAAGGCCCCAACATCACAGGCGCATCACTTTTCTGCCAAGGCGCAAATTTGGGCATCACGCTGGCGAAGAGCGGCGTCTCCAGCAACCGTTCGAGCCAACCTTGGATAGGCGCGAGCGGCTGGGCGGCAAACCACGGCGGGTCGATCGCGGCGAATTGGCGGATGAAGGGGAACAGCGCGATGTCTGTAAAGCCGCGCGCCTCTCCGCCGAGGTAGGGCGCCTCGCCCAGCCGCGCCTCCAGCGGCGCAAGGAAGGCGAGCGCGGCGGAGCGATGGTCGATGCCGTCGTCCTCCCCATAGCGCCCGGGGTATTTCGCACGGTCGAGATGGCGTTTGAACGGACCGTCATTGGCCGCGATCAGGCCTGCATCCTCGCCGGCGAGCCAGCCTTCGGGGTCGTGATGCACGAGCGCCCAGCGCATGATGTCGAGGCTCTGGTCGATGACCTGTCCGTCCGCCAGCACCAGCACCGGGACGGTCCCCTTGGGGCTCGCGGCGAGCAGCGCAGGCGGCTTGGCGGCGAGCTTCACCTCGCGCAGTTCCACCGTGATCCCCGCCACCCACAGCGCCATGCGCGCCCGCATCGCATAGGGGCAGCGGCGGAAGGAATAGAGGATCGGCGGCGTCATTCAGGCGGTTTGCGAACCGCGCCGACGTGCAATTCGCCGCGCTGGCGGGCGAGCGCTTCCTGCCGCTGGCGCTCGGTGTAACCGGCGCGTTGTTCGGGCGTGCGTTCGGTGATGCAGGCGGGGCAGCTCACGCCGTCCGCATAATCGGGATGGGCGAGAGCTGCGGCATCGAGCGGGCGGCGGCAGGCGCGGCACAGCTGGAAGGTGCCTTGCTCCAGGCCGTGGCGCACTGTCACGCGTTCATCGAAGACAAAGCATTCGCCCTGCCACAGGCTTTGATCTTCAGGCACTTGCTCGAGGTACTTCAGAATGCCGCCCTTGAGGTGATAGACCTCCTCGATCCCCTCCGAGCGAAGGAAGGCGGTCGATTTCTCGCAGCGAATGCCGCCGGTGCAGAACATCGCGACTTTCCTTTTGCCGCCGAGCAGTTCCTCGCGGTGTTCGCGGAACCATGCGGGGAAATCGCGGAAGGTGGGCGTTTGCGGATCGACCGCGCCCCGGAAAGTGCCGACCGCCACCTCGTAATCATTGCGGGTATCGATCACGATTGTCTCGGGATCGGCGATCAGCGCGTTCCAGTCATGGGGATCGACATAGGTGCCCACGCTCAGGGTGGGGTCGATGTCGGGCTCGCCCATCGTGACGATCTCGCGCTTCACGCGGACCTTCATGCGGTGGAAGGGCATCTGTGGCGCGTCCGAGAACTTCACGTCCATCGCCGCGCACCCCGGCAGTGCGCGGATGTGGGCGAGGACCGCCTCCAGCCCCTCAGGCGCGCCCGCAATCGTTCCGTTGATCCCTTCCGGTGCGAGCAGCAGCGTGCCCTTGATCCCGTGCGCCTCGCAGGCGGCGAGCAGCGGGGGTTGCAAGGAGCGAGGATCGTCGAAGCGCGTGAACTGGTAGAGCGCGGCGACCGCGACGCTCGGTTCAGCCTTTGCGGCAGGCATAGGTCCCGCTCATGGAAATCTGCGGCTTCCCGCCCGCCAAGGCGATCCCGGTCACGATCGGCTCGGAAACCTCCACGGGCGCGCCCTTCTTGCCGCAGGCCTCGGCGGCTTTGGCGAGCAGCAGGCCTTTGCCCTGCGGGAAGGGGTTGCTCGGGTCGGCGGCGACGAAGGTGATCGAGACCTCGACGCTGCCGTCATTCTTCCTGATGATCGCGCTGGCCTGATCGAGCATCGCCATGGCCGCGAGTGTAAGTCCGAGCATGTGCCGTTTCTCCTAAACTCGCATCACCCAGCCGTGGGTGTCGGCAATCCGGCCGGTCTGGATACCGACGAGCTGTTCGCGCAAGGCGGCGGTGGTCTGGCCGATGCCGCCTGCACCGATGGTGAATTCGCCGTCATGCCCGGCGACCTTGCCGACCGCGGTGACGACTGCGGCGGTGCCGCAGGCCATGACTTCGAGGAGGTGCCCGCTCGCCGCATCCGCGCGCCATTGATCGATGGAGTAGGGGGCCTCGGAGACGGTGAGGCCCTGCTCGGTCAGCAGCGCGATCAGGCTGTCGCGGGTGATGCCGGGCAGGATCGTGCCGGTCAGCGGCGGGGTGATGACGGTGCCGTCGGCGAAGACGAAGAACAGGTTCATGCCGCCCAGCTCCTCGACCCACTTGCGTTCTGCAGCGTCGAGGAACAGCACCTGGTCATGCCCCTTGGCGAAGGCCTGTCCGGTCGGCACGAGGCTGGCGGCATAATTGCCCCCGCACTTGGCTGCGCCCGTCCCGCCGGGTGCGGCGCGGGTGTAGTCGGAGATCCAGATGCTCACCGCCTTCGCGCCCGATTTGAAATAGTTGCCGGCCGGACTTGCGATGACGATGAACTTGTACTTCTTGGCCGGACGCACGCCGAGGAAGGCCTCGGTCGCGATCATGAAGGGGCGCAGGTAGAGCGAGCCGCCCTCGACCGCCGGGTACCAGTTGCCGTCCACTTCCAGCAGCGCCTGAATCGCGCCGAGGAACAGCTCTTCGGGCAATGCGGGCATGGCGAGCCGCTCGGCCGAGGCGTTGAAGCGCGCGGCGTTGGCCTCAGGGCGGAACAGCCCGAGCGCGCCATCGGGGTGGCGATAGGCCTTGAGGCCCTCGAAGATCTCCTGCGCATAGTGGAGCACGCTGGCGGCCGGATCGAGGCTGATGGGCTCGCGCGGCCCGAGAACCGGGGTCTGCCAGCCACCCAGCGCCTCGTCATAGTCGATCACCACCATGTGATCGGTGAACACGGTGCCGAAGCCCGGATCAGCGATCAGGCTCTCGCGGGTGGCGTCGGGCGTGGGCGAGGGGTGGGGAAGGCGGGTGACGTGCATGAAATGCGCCTAATCCTACGGGCCTCGCAGGGCAAGATCAGTGTTGTGCGGTGGACCGGTCGCGCAGCGACCGCGAGGCCACGCGGCCGAGCCGCAGCGGGTCCGCAGCGAAGCGGAGGACGTCTAGCGAGGACGTGCCCGCGGAGGCGGGCACGCAAAGCAAATGCCCTCGGTCGCGCAGCGACCGCGAGGCCACGCGGCCGAGCCGCAGGCGCCCCGTAGCGAAGCGGAGGGAATAGCGCCGAGGACGAGCGGACGGAGGCCCGCTCGCAAAGCAACAGCGCAAATGAAAAGGGCGTTTCCAGCCCGTCGGTGGAAACGCCCTTGACATGGTCAGCGGCCGGAAGCGCCGCTCACGGTGCCTTACTCTGGCAGAGGATTACCGAGTATGCTCCGTAGGGATCTTCACCGACCTCGCTACTGAACCATGAGACATCGGATCACCTCCTTTCAAGCTTGTGAGCAGACCCGCCGTGTCACCGGGGGCCGAGACGCGTGTGCCGCTGGTCTCGGGATACAATGTGATTCATCGCGGGAGCTTCCACAAGACTTGAAATAATCTTTTCCCGCGTCATACTCACACCTCGCCGCGCAAGACCGCGGCTGACAACGCCCGGGGGAGACCTCGGGCGTTTTTCGTTTCGGGTGCGCTTGTGGACAGGCTGTGCATGAGCCTGTGGATATTAATGTATAGAATCGGAAGTTGTTTGCGTGCGTGCCCGCCTCCGCGGGCACATCCTCGGTGCTGTTTCGATCCCTATGGGATCGAGCACCTGCGGGGCGGCCGCGTGGCCTTGCGGACCCTGCGGGTCCGAATTTACCGCCACCAGCACGGCTCGGGCCTTTCTCCTATCCCCTACAATCCTCGATCACCCGGCTGACCTCGGCATGGCTGGGGAGGTGGAGCGGCTGCAATCCGTCCGCTTCGACCGCGAACTGGCCCTTGCTGAGCGCCATCGCATCAAGCAGCGGATCATCGCCGCGAAGCGATCCGATCACGTTGGCAAACTCGCCGATCTCGAGCCGCGCCGCGACGGTGCGCGTGGCCGTTTCGGTGCGAATGGTGATCGCCGGGTTCGGCCCGCTTTGCCCTGCCATGATCAGGGCGATTGTCTGGTTTGGCCGCCAGCAATGGATCGCCAAGGCTGTGCCGCTGGTGGGCCCCGTGAACGCAGCGATCGTCAGGTTGCCGCGATTTTCATAACCCCACGAGCCCGGCGTTAGCGTCGCATCCATCCAGTTGTCGCTCACCGGGGCTTGTATCACCGGCGCGGGAGCAGGCCGGGGCGGGGCAGGCCGCACCACCGGAGCAGGCGCGCGCGCGACAGGCTTGGGCGGTGCCTTGGTCGCAGGCGCGCAAGCGGCGAGGGCGAGCGAGAGGGCGAGAAGGGGCAGACCGGCTTTCATGCCTGCACTTTGCGCGCTAGGGCCTCGTCTTGTCCATGCCCGAACGTCCGCCTCCCACACCCAAGCCGCAAAAGCGCCGTGTCGATCAGTTGCTGGTCGAGCGCGGGCTCGCCGAAAGCCGCGCCCGCGCGCAAGCGCTGGTGATGGCGGGGCTGGTGTTTGCAGGCGAGACCAAGATCGACAAGCCGGGTCACCAGATCGCCGAGGACGCGGCGCTCGATGTGCGCGGGCGCGATCATCCCTGGGTGAGCCGGGGCGGGATCAAGCTGGCGCACGCGCTGGAGCACTTCGGGCTCGATCCGGCAGGCGCGGTGGCGATGGATATCGGATCGTCCACCGGAGGGTTCACCGATGTGCTGCTGACCAATGGCGCCGCCCACGTGTTCTGCGTCGACAGCGGCACCAACCAGCTTGCGTGGAGATTGCGTGAGGATGCCCGCGTGACGGTGCTCGAACAGCTCTCCGCCCGCTTGCTGACGCCTGCGCATATCGACCGGCCCTGTAACTGGGTGGTGTGCGATGCGAGCTTCATCAGCCTGTCGAAAGTGCTGGAGGTGCCCTTGCAGCTGGCGGCCCCGCAATGCCAGCTCGTCGCGCTGATCAAGCCGCAGTTCGAGGTCGGGCGCGAGGAAGTGGGCAAGGGCGGGGTGGTGCGCGATCCCGCACTCCATGCCCGCGTGTGCGATGAGGTGCGCGGCTGGATCGAGGGGCTCGGCTGGGAGGTGCAGGGCATTGCCACCAGCCCGATCACCGGGCCGCAGGGCAATGTCGAATTCCTGATCTCCGCGACCCGCGGCTGATTTGCACCCTGACAAAAGAAAAACCGGCAGCAACCGAAGTTGCTACCGGTCTTTCTTGTTCCGTTCCCCGGTCACAAGGACCAGGGCCGAAAAGCCCTAAGGCTTACTCGGCCGGGGTTTCGGCAGCCATCGGCTCAGCAGCCATGGTGTCGGTGGCGTCAGCGGCCGGGGTTTCGGCAGCCATCGGCTCTTCAGCAACGGCCATGGCGTCGGCTTCGGTCGAAGCTTCTTCAGCGGGCTTCGAGCAAGCGGCGGTGGCGAGGGCGAGGCCGGCAACGGCGACGAGAGCGATCTTCTTCATGGTCATTTCCCCTATGGGTCCGGCAAAGCCGGGAATGAGCAAAAGCGCAATTTGTGTCACATCCCGCCGCTACTGCGCTTCGAATCACGGCAGGAATAAGGCAGCCTCTAGCAGAGCTTTTTCCAGACCCCAAAGCGTTTCGTGGCGCTGTGCCCAATTTCCACCACATTTTTCACAATTCCCTGCGTTGCGCCGGGGAGGCGTGGTTCAACGCGGGCCATGTAGTGGCGGACTCTTAAGCGGCCTATCGCTGCGCTACTTGATGCCGGATGTTGGCGCGGCCGCGCGGCTCTGGTATCGCCGCGCTCCCTGCCCGGACAATGCCCGGCTTACGACTGGATGAGTGCATGAACGTCCTTGCTTCCCCCGCCCAGCTGCGCGCCAGCTTCCTGCGCTGGGCGCTGTTCATGGTGCCGCTGGTGCTGCTGATCGGGTTTTTCGCGAGCCAGCTCGGCGGGCCGGACACGGCGTGGTTCGCGGGGCTCAATAAGCCTGCGATCTATCCGCCGCCGGTGGTGTTCGGGATCGTTTGGACGACCCTGTTCGTGCTGATCGGCCTTGCGCTGGCATCGGTCGCGAGCGCCTGGGGCGCGCCGAGGCGGGGCCTCGCGCTGATCGTCTTCGCGGTGCACTTCCTCGTGACGCAGAGCTGGAGCGCGGTGTTCTTCGGGATGCAGGAGATGACAATCGCCCTGATGGTGATCGGATTCGGCATCGCAAGCCTATTGATTGCACTCGCGCTGGTGCTGCGGGTGCGGCGCAAGGCGGGGCTGCTGCTGCTGCCCTACCTCGCGTGGCTGTGCTTTGCGGCGGCGCTCAACTACCAGTTCATCGCCGAAAACCCCGACGGCGGCGACCGCGGCCTCGATGGCGCGGCGACCAAGGTCGAGTTCTGAGGCAATAGACCCACCAAGCTATCGTGAGGCGCTGATCGGACGGCGAAGCACGTCCGCAAGCGCGAACGCGCGCCCGCAGCGACGCGACCTTTCGGTCGCATGAGCGAGGATTTCGCACGCCGGATGGCGTGCGGAACACAAACACCCGCTTGCACTTCGGTGCAAGCCTCCCCAAAAAGCAAATATGCAAAGCCAGAACCCGATCATCGCCGACCTCGTCAAGCTCGCCAACAGCGCCGCGGGGACCATGGCGGGCATGACCCGCGAAGCCCGTGAAGGCGCGCGCGAACGTATGCGCGAGGCCTTTGGCGGGATCGACTTCGTCTCCCGCGAGGAATTCGACACGGTCAAGGCGATGGCGCAGAAGGCCCGCGAACAGGCCGACGCGCTCGAAGCGCGGCTCGCGGCGCTGGAAGCCAAGTCGAAGAAGTAGGCACGGGCGCGCGGGCATGACCTCGCGCAGTCCGGCCATCGTGCTCGCGTCCCGGCCGCAGGGCGAGACCGGGGCGATGGTGCGCGTGCTGACGGCCGAGACGGGGCTGGTCGCGGCCTATGTCGCGGGCGGGCGCGGGCGGCAGATGCGCGCGGTGATGGTGCCGGGCAACCGCGTCGCGGTGGAATTCACGACGAAGCCCGGCAACCAGCTTCCCTTTGCGCGGCTCGAGCTCGAACACTCCCGCGCCGCGCTCATCACCGAGCCGCTGCCGGCCGCCGCGATGCAGTGGGCCTGCGCGCTGACCGCGACGGCGCTCCCCGAACGCCAGCCTTACCCGAGCCTCCACGCCGCGCTCGATGCGCTGCTCGAGGCGATCGCGATGGCCGCCTCGGCGCGGGGGTGGGTGAGCGGGCTGGTCGCCTACGAAACCCTGCTCCTGTCCGAACTGGGCTATGGCGGCATGAACCCGCCGGTTGCCGCCGACCTGCCCGCCCAGCTCGCCCAGCTTGCCGCGCTTGAGGGCCGCATCGCGCACTACCTGCTTGCAGGCGACAGACGCGATGTTATGGGCGCGAGGCTGCTGCTCACCGAGCGGCTCAGCCGCATGGGGTAAAGATGAAGATTGCAGTCCTGCCTGGTGACGGGATCGGTCCCGAGGTCACCGCCGAGGCGGTCGCGGTGCTCGAAGCGCTGGCGCTCCCGGGCCTGACGCTGTTCACGGGCGACGTGGGCGGGGCGGCCTATCACCGCCACGGGCACCCGCTGCCCGAGGAAACCCTCACCATGGCGCGCGAGGCGGATGCGATCCTGTTCGGCGCGGTCGGCGATCCTTCCTGCGACGCGCTCGAGCGCCATCTGCGGCCCGAGCAGGCGATCCTCGGGCTGAGGAAGCACCTCGGCCTGTTCGCCAACCTGCGCCCGGCGCGGGTGTTTGCCGGGCTCGAGCATCTCTCGCCGCTGCGGGCGGACATCGCCGCCGGGCTCGATATGCTGATCGTGCGCGAGCTCACCGGCGACGTCTATTTCGGCGCCAAGGGCCAGCGCACCACCGATGCCGGCGAGCGCGAGGGCTGGGACGCCATGTCCTATTCGGAGAGCGAAGTGCGCCGCATCGCCCATGTGGCCTTCCGCGCGGCTGAAGCGAGCGGACAGAAGCTCACCAGCGTCGACAAGGCCAACGTCCTCGAAACCAGCCAGCTGTGGCGCGACGTGGTGGTGGAGACCGCCGCCGAATACCCCGAAGTCGCGCTCGAGCACATGTATGTCGACAATGCCGCGATGCAGACCGTCAGCCACCCCGAGCGTTTCGGCGTGGTGCTGACCGGCAACCTGTTCGGCGACATTCTTTCGGACCTTGCCAGCGCGGCGGTGGGCTCGATCGGCCTCCTGCCGAGCGCTTCGCTGGGCGAGCGCCAGACCTACTTCGGCACCTTCGGCCTCTATGAACCGATCCACGGCAGCGCCCCCGATATTGCCGGGCAGGGCAAGGCCAACCCGATGGCGACGATCCTTTCGGCGGCGATGATGCTGCGCCATTCCTTCGGGCGCGAGGACGATGCGGCGCGGATCGAGGCGGCTGTGGGCAAGACGCTCGCCGACGGCATCCTCGGCGGCGATCTCGGCGGCTCGCACGGCACTGCGGCCATCGGTGCAGCGGTGCGTGAGCGGCTCTGAACGCCCGGGCGCGCCAGTTATGGTTTATAAAGAATTATGGTGCACATGGGGGCCATGGATCACGCCTCTTTTCCCCGCCTCGATTCCGTCCATGAAGAGCTTGCCGACATCTGGCCGGAGCCTGCGCCCGTGACGCTCGATCTGGCGATCATCCTGCCCACCTTCAACGAACGCGGTAATCTTGGCCCACTGGTCGAGCGGATCGACCGCGCCATCGGGCAGACGGCGGCTTGGGAAGTCATCATCGTCGATGACGACAGCCGCGATGGCACCGCCGATGAAGCGCGCGCGCTGGCGCTGTTCGATGCCCGCGTGCGCGTCATCCAGCGCATCGGCCGCCGCGGGCTTTCAAGCGCGGTGATCGAGGGCTTCTGCGCCACCGCCGCGCCCTTCGTGGCGGTGATGGACGCCGACCACCAGCACGATCCCGCGCTGCTCCCCTGCATGCTCGCCGCGCTGAAGAGCGGCGAGGCCCAGATCTGCGTCGCCAGCCGCTTTGCCGAAGGCGCCAGCACCGCCGATTGGGCCGCGCCCGAGCGCGAGAAGCTGTCGACCTATGCCAACGCGCTCGCCCGCAAGATGACCGGCGTGGAGCTGACCGATCCGATGAGCGGCTATTTCATGCTGCCCGCCGCCGCCGCCCGCGCGCTGGTGCCGCGCCTTTCGGCGATCGGTTTCAAGATCCTGCTCGACCTGCTCGCCACCTCCGATACGGCGATGAAGGTCAAGGAATTCCCCCTCAATTTCGCGGCCCGCCGCGAAGGAGAAAGCAAGCTGGACCGCGCCATCCTGTTCGATTTCCTCGCCGGGCTTTACGACAAGACCTTCGGCAAGGTGATCCCGACCCGCTTCGCCCTGTTCGGCACCGTCGGCGCGCTGGGCGTGGTGGTGCACTTCATGGTGCTCACCAGCCTGCTGTTCGTGCTCGATCACGCCTTCACCTTCGCCCAGAGCATCGCGGTGCTGGTGGCGATGAGCTTCAACTTCTGGCTCAACAACTGGCTGACCTATCGCGACAAGCGCCTGACCGGCTGGGGCGAACTCACGCGCGGCTGGCTCGGCTTCATCGCCACCTGCGCGATCGGCGGCTTTGCCAACGTGGCAATCGCGACCTTCCTCGAAGGGCAGGGCATCTTCTGGGTGCTCGCCGCGCTAGCGGGGATCGTGGTGGGGTCGGTGTGGAACTACGCTCTGTCGAGCCGCTTCGTGTGGGGTCGGTTCTAGGCCCTCACTTCGTCATTGCGAGCGAAGCGAAGCAATCCATGGCCTAAGATCCGATCTCGAAGAACAGGTCGCGCCAATCGGGGTTCAGCGCCGCGATCAACGAGACCTTCTTCGCGCGCGATCCGCCCTTCAGCTGCTTTTCGCGGGTAATGGCGTATTCCATCGTGGCGTGGAGCTCGAACCAGACGAGCCGATTGCACCCGTGTTTCTTGGTGAAGCCCGCGACGACACCCTCGCGATGTTCCCATGCGCGTCTCGGGAGGTCGGATGTGACGCCGATGTAGAGCGTCCCGCGCTTGTGGTTGGCCATGATATAGACGGCAGGCTGAAACTGCCGGTTCTGGTCCATGGATTGCTTCGCCTCCGGCTCGCAATGACGAGAGCTACCTCCACCCCTTGAGCCACGCCCAGATCAGGTAATCGTCGCCCCCGCTCAAGGGGAGGGCGGCGAGTATGGGGAAGTAGAAGGCAAACACCGCCACCGAGGCCGCCGGGATGCCCCACGCCGGCCATGTGCCGTAGGGCAGGCGCCGCATATCGCTGCACGCCAAAGCTAGCGCGGCGAGCAGGAACAGGCTCGGGGCGGAGTAGTGGTAGTAGAACTGGATCGGCTTGGGCGCGATCAGCCACAACCCGAGGCTGGCTGCATAGCCCAATGAGGCCGCGAGCCGCGCAGGATCGCGCCGCAGCGCGCCCGCGACCAGGCACCACACCAGCGCCGGCAGCCCCAGCAGCATCGTCAGCGGATTGCCGATCAGCAGCACCCCGCGCCATGCGCCGTCCACCTCCTCGTAGAGATACCAGATCCCGCGCGTGTTCAGCACCCATTGCGGCCACTGGCTCATGTAGCGGTGCGGGGTCATCAGCTGGCTCTGGAGCGCGAAGATCTCCTCGTGCAGCCCGATCAGGCCCTTCTCGGCGAGCGGCGAGGGGTGGAAGGGCTCGGCGAGCCAATAGCCCGGAATGAAGGTCGCGGCGTAGACCAGCAGCGGCAGGATCCCGAGCCACACGAAGGCCTCGACCAGCCGGATCCCCGGCACCGGTGCGCCGCGGCGGCTGAGGAACAGGCGGCGGCGTCCTGCGGCAAGGCGGGCGAAGAAGAAGGTTAGCCCCGGCGCCATGGCCAGCGGAATGGCGTTCCACTTCGATCCCAGCGCGAGGCCCAGCGCGATGCCGGTCAGCGCCAGCCGCCAGCGTCCTTGCTCGGGCCGCGCGGCCGCGGCGGCGAACTGCCAGGCGGCAAGCGTGAGCGCGGCGATCATGACGATGTCGAGCATCGCGATCCGGGCATGGATGAACAGCGCAAAGCCGCTTGCCGCGAGCACGCCGAAGGCGAGGGTGGCGAAGCGGTCATGGCTCACATGCCACAGCGCGCGCATCGACGCGAACAGCGCGAGCACGCCCGCGAGCCATGGCACGATGCGCCAGCCCAGCGGATTGTCGCCGAACACCCACATGCCGATCGCAATCAGCTCCTTGGCGAAGAGCGGATGCTCGCGGTTGCGATAGGCGCCGGTCCCGGTCTCGAAGGCGGCGAGCATGTCGCGCGCGGCGGGGAGGTAGTGGACCTCGTCGAAATATTCGATGGAAGGGGTGCCGAGCCGCCATCCGGCGAGGAGCGCGAAAACCCCCGTGATCGCCGCGACCCACAACAATGGATCGCGCGGGCGCGGCGGCGGGGTGGCGGCAGGAGAGGGGGAGAGGTGCGCCTCGGCCATGACGGGGCCGCGCTTAGGCAGCGGGCTCGCCAAGGGCAAGCGAGTCTTTTTGTGTTCCGCAGCCCGTCCGGGCTGCGAAATCCTCGCTCACGCGGCGTCTTTGTCGGCCTATCGCTCCGCTACTTGAGGCCTGAAGGCCGCATCGCTGCGGGCGCCCGCCCAAAAGATATTGGCGCGCTTGCGGCGGCTGCGCCGCCGTTCATTGCCTCGTTCAGGCGGTGCTTTTTGCCTCGCGCGCGTTGCCTTGCTCCAGCCAGAACAGCCGCGCCGCCATCGCGAGCAGGCCGATACTGGCGGTGGCGAGGATGAAGAGCACCCACAACGGCAGGTTCATACCCTGCGCCCGGGCGCGCGGTAGGATCAGGAAGGTCGCGACCGAGAGTGAGAACAGCAGATCATACCACACCTGCACGCCCCACAGGTTGGTGGTGTGGTTGAGGATAACCGGAATCACGCCCTCGGCGGCGATGGTGACGGCGGTGAATGCGGCGAACCCGGCGGACAGCGCGCCTGCAACCACCGCATTGCCGGGCGCGCCGGGGCGCATGGCGATGAAGACAATCGCGGCGACGGCGAAGGCCAGTCCGGCTCCGGCGAGGGTGAGGAAGGGGGTGAGGGTCTCTGGCATGGTGGTCTCCATCTGTGACTCTGTAGCGAATGCTACGTCAGCTTGTAGCCGCGTGTCGCGAGCGCTACAAGACCCGCATGAATGCGCCCGCCAGAAAGCCTACGATGTCGAGGGAGACCCTGCTCCCGCCGATGATGGCCCACGTGATTGCCGAAGGGCTGGGGCAAGCGAGCCTTAGACCGCTGGCCAAGGCCGCGGGCACCTCCGACCGGATGCTGATCTACCACTTCGGCACCAAGGAGCAGCTGGTCACCGATCTGCTCGCCCATGTCGCGGGGGTCTATGCCGCCGTGCTGGACGCCGCCATTGCCGGGGCTGAGCCGCCGGCGACGCGCGGGGAACTGCTCGCGCGGCTTCTCGCTCAGAACGGCGATCCGGCGATGCAGCCGTTCCTGATGCTGTGGTGGGAGATCGTCGGCGGCGCGGCGCGGGGTCTGCCCGGCTTTCGTCCCGCGGCGCAGGCGATGGTGGGCAAGCTGCTCGGCTGGCTCGAGGCGCAGATGCCCCCCGGCGATCCCGATCCGGCGGGCGGCGCGCGGCTGCTGCTGACGGTGGTCGAGGGGACGCTGATGCTCTCCTCGCTGGGGCACGCGGAGACCGCGCGCGAAGGCCTGCTTGCGGGCGGGCTTCTCCCGACGTAGAGACCCGCCCCATGAAGAAGACCACCGGCATGGACCGCGCCGCCACCAAGAGCTGGCGCCCCGCAACCCGCGCGCTGCGCGGCGGCACCTGGCGCTCGGAACACGGCGAGACCAGCGAGGCGCTGTTCCTCTCCTCGGGCTATACCTACGACGACGCGCAGACCGTCGCCGATCGGTTCGCGGGCACGGCGCAGGGCATGACCTATTCGCGCCTCCAGAACCCCACCGTGGCTATGCTGGAAGAGCGCATCGCGCTGATGGAGGGGGCCGAGGCCTGCCGCGCTCAGGCGACCGGGATGGCTGCGATGACCGCGGCGCTGCTGTGCCAGCTTTCCGCAGGCGACCACATGGTGGCCGCGCGCGCCGCTTTCGGCAGTTGCCGCTGGCTGTGTGACAGCCTGCTGCCGCGTTTCGGGATCGAGGTCACGATCATCGACAGCGCCGACAACGCCGCGTGGGACGCCGCGATCCGGCCCAACACCAAGGTGTTCTTCTTCGAGACCCCGGCCAATCCGACGCTCGATATCGTCGACCTCGCGTATGTCTGCGGGCTGGCGCGGGCGCACGGGATCATCAGCGTGGTCGACAACGCCTTCGCCTCGCCCGTCCTGCAGCGCCCGATGGAGTTCGGCGCGGACGTGGTGGCTTACTCGGCGACCAAGCTGATGGACGGGCAGGGCCGCGTGCTGGCGGGCGCGATCTGCGCGTCCAAGCAGTGGATCGACGAGGTGCTGATGCCCTTCCAGCGCAACACCGGCCCGACACTCAGCGCCTTCAACGCGTGGGTGGTGCTCAAGGGCCTCGAAACGCTCCCCTTGCGCGCCCATGCCCAGAGCAAAAGCGCGGTGACGCTCGGCGAATTTCTCGAGCCGCGCGTAACCAAGGCGGGCGGGATCATGCAGCACCCCGGCCTTGCTAGCCATCCGCGCCACAATCTCGCGCTCGCGCAGATGGAGGCGACGGGACCGATCTTCGCCTTCGACGTCGGCACCCGCGCCAAGGCCTTCGCCGTGCTCGACGCGCTCAAGCTCATCGACATCTCGAACAACATCGGCGACGCGCGCAGCCTTATGTGCCACCCGGCCTCGACCACTCACGCCAACATGGGTGACGAGGGGCGTGCGGCGATGGGCGTCACGGAAGGCCTGCTGCGCATCAATGTCGGGCTGGAAGACATCGCCGACCTCACCGAAGACATGGATCAGGCGCTCGCTGCGGCGGGCATCTAAGGAGCACGCCCGATGGCCAACCGCGTTGAACTCGTCTTCGATTTCGTCAGCCCCAATGCCTACCTCGTTTGGTGGCCGCTGCGCGAATTGCTGGACCGCTACGAGGCCGAGCTTGACGTGATGCCCGTATTCCTCGGCGGGATGCACAAGCTTACCGGCAATGCCCCGCCGATGCTTCGCGATGCCGAGGTCAAGGGCAAGAACGAATATGCGATGCTCGAGATGCAGCGCTTCATCACCAAGCACGGCCTCGACAAGTATCGCCTCCACCCGCAATTCCCGTTCAACTCGATCCTGCTCCAGCGGATGCTGTTCGCCGCCGATCAGGACGGGCGCGGGGTGCAGTTCGTGGAAGCGCTGCTCAAGCCGATCTGGGAGGAGGGGCTCGATATTGCCTCGCCCGAGGCGATCGGCGCGGTGCTCGCCAGCGCGGGGTTCGACGCGGCCGATCTCTTCGCCCGGGCGCAGACGGACGACGTGAAGCAGGGCCTTGTCGCCAACACCGACGCGGCGGTCGCACGCGGCGCCTTCGGCATTCCGACGATGTTTGTGGGCGCGTCGAAGGGTTCTGGGGGATCAGGCGAGATGTTCTTCGGCAAGGAACGCCTCGGCCAGATCGAGGAATTGCTCGCAAAAGGCTGAGCCTCGCGTCCTTCTTCGCAACCCCTCTTGCAAGCCCCGCATAAAATCATAGGCTTGGCGAATCGATTACGCTTCAAGGGACAAAGCGGGGCGCTATGGGACTTTACCGGTATGTCGCCGGGCTGGCAGTGGCTGCCGGCCTGACTTTCGCCGCCGTCACGGCCAGCGCGCAGGAGGCGGCAACACCTGCCACCGAGACGCCGCCCGCCGCAGCTCCCACCGCCGCAGCGCCGGTCGCCGCAGCTCCGGTCGACGAAGCCCCGCCGCCGCGCATCCCGGCCTCACAGTTTGCGCGCCGCCCGGCCTTCTGGGACACGAAGCTCTCTCCGGACGGAACGATGTTTTCCTTCTTGCGCCAGGCCAAGGAAGGGACGGCGTTCATCATTACCGAGACCAACACCGGCAAGGTCTTGCGCGCGATGGGGACTGATCCGCTCGACGAGATCGAATGGTATCGCTGGGTCAACAACGACAAGTTGCTGCTCGGCGTCTCCACCCCCGGCAAGTATTTCGATGAGGAGGCGCGCTATTCGCGCCTCGTCCTCGTCGAGGTCTCCACCGGCGCCATGACGCGCCTGTTCGCGCGCAGCGAGGTGCTGGTGGGGGACAATGTCGTCCACGTCGCCGAGGATGGTTCCTATGTCCTCGTCTCGATCCAGCAGACGATCTACGATTTCCCCTCGGTGATGAAACACGAGCTCAAGGCGGGGGGCAAGATCGGCACGGTGCAGGAACCGCGCCCGGGGGTCTGGGAATGGGTCACGGACGAGCAAGGCGTGGTGCGCATGGGCACCGGCTGGCTCGATGGCCAGCTCAAGGTCTATTACCGTCCCCGCGCGGGCGAGCCGATGAAGCTGCTCGCGAACCTCAAGGACGGGGCTGAGGACCAGCAATATTATGACGCGGTGCTGATGGTCAGCGGTTCGGACGAGGGCTATGTCCTGTCCGGAAGCGAGACGGGCCGTATCGGCGTCAGGCGCTTCAACTTCGCCACGCGCGAAGTGATCGAGACCGTGTTCGAACACCCCGATTGGGATGTCGACAGCATCTCGATCAAGGATGGCAAGCCATACGCCGCTTTCTTCACCGCCGAGCGGGACGAGGTGCACTGGTTCGATCCCGAGGTCGCCAAGCAATACCGCGGGCTCAAGAAGGCGCTCGGCAATGGCGAGGTGTGGGTGGTGAGCCGCACCAAGGATGAGGCGCGCATGCTGGTCTTTTCCGGGCAGGAAAACGACCCCGGCGTGCTCTACCTGTTCGATCCGGCTGCCAAGCGCTTGCAGGAGATCGCGCAATACCGCCCCGATCTCGATTTCCGCCAGCTCGCGACCCCCCAGCCGATGCAATACACCGCGCGCGATGGCACGGTGATCCACGGCTATCTCACCCTGCCGCGCGGGCGCGAGGCCAAGGACCTGCCGCTTATCGTGTTGGTCCACGGCGGGCCTTACGGGGTGCGCGACAAGCTTGAATACAACGACGAGGTCCAGCTGCTTGCCAACCGCGGCTATGCCGTACTCCAGCCCAATTACCGCGGCTCGGGCGGCTATGGCGATGATTTCCAGTTTCTCGGCGCGGGCGAGATCGGACGCAAGATGCAGGACGACATCGACGATGCGATGGACTGGGCGGTCAAGGAAGGGATCGCCGATGCAAGCCGCGTCTGCGTGGTCGGCGGCTCCTATGGCGGCTATGCGGCGCAGTGGGCGGTGCTGCGCAATCCCGAACGCTATCGCTGCGCCGCCAGCTGGGCGGGGGTCAGCGACTGGTCCAAGATGCTGCGCTATGACCGGCGCTACCTGTCCGAACGGGTCAACAAATCCTGGCGCGCGCAGCTGACTGCCAACAAGGAGGTCGATCTCGACCCGGTTTCGCCCTCGCGGCTTGCCGGGCAGCTGACGCGGCCGTTGCTGCTCGCGCATGGCTCCAAGGACAAGCGCGTGCCGATGGTGCAGTACACGATCTTCGAGAAAGCCAGCCGCGCCGCCCCGATGCCGCCCCAGACCCTGCTGATCGAGGGCGAGGGGCACAGCTTCTCGAAGCCCGAAAGCGCGCAGGCGTGGTTCGAGGCGCTCGATGCTTTCCTCGCCAAGCACAATCCCGCCGATGCGGTGCCGACGATGACGGTGACGGTGGCGACCGGCGAAGCGCCGCCTGCGGCGGGGTCCGAGGGGGCTGGCGCGACGCCCTGAGCGATCAGCGCTTTGCGGCGTCTGCGGGCAGGATCACGCGCCGCATGATCTGTTGCGACCGCACGATGCCGAGACCCATCGGCTGCGGGCCTAAGCGGCTGTCGGCGGCCATGTCGCGGTTGTCGCCGAGCAGGAAATACTCGTCTTCGCCGAGTTTGACCGGGCCGAAATTGTCGAGCTCGGTTTCCTGCAGATCGAGGATGTCATGGCTTGCCGCGCTCCCCGGCAGAGTCTCGCTGAGCCGTGTCATGGTCTGGGGCGGCAAGGGGTTTTCGCCCTCCTCCTCGCCTGCCACGGTGTAGGTGCCGAGCGGGCTGTGCTGCGCCGGTGTCCCATTCAGCAGTAGCAAGCCCTCGCGCAATTCGATGCTATCGCCGGGAAGGCCGACGAGGCGGAAGACGTATTTCTCGCCGCGCTGGTCGCGCACCACCAGAATATCGCCGCGCGCCGCATCATCCGGCGTCACGCGTTCGGCCGTGATGCGGGTGCCGCTTGGCAGGGTCGGCTCCATCGAGGTGCTGGTGACGGTGAAGCCGCGTTCGGGCAGCAGCTGGTCGATGACCCCGCCGTCCTCGCAGGCGGCGAGCAGCGGCGCGGCAGCGAGCAGGGCGAGGACAGTGCGGTGGGGGGCGTTCATAGGCTTTTCGCTATATTCTACGAGCGTATGGCGCAACCGGCGGATCAGGATGCCGTCACCGCTTCGAGCGGCACGTCCATGATCGGATAGCGCCGCCACTCGGCCCAGTCATAGTGCCACCATTCGTTGGCGAGGGGGACGAAGCCCTCGGCGACCATCCATTGCTCCAGCAACCGGC